>CAZXMW010000026.1:0-46705 GCA_964641415.1 uncultured Thermoanaerobaculia bacterium
ATGGTAGGCGCGAGCGGACTCGAACCGCTGACCTCTACCGTGTCAAGGTAGCACTCTAACCAGCTGAGCTACGCGCCTATCAGGCTACTGACGGGTGGCCCCGTGGGGACGCTTCAAACCCGCCTTCGTCCTTCTTTTCAAAAGAGCAAGCTCTGGATTCCCAGAGGGAACGGGATCGTAGCAATCGACAAGGTGGCTGTCAATGTCCTGTCGGACTCCGAGAATTCCGACCTCGACCTCACGGTCGTTTTCGGGATTCTCGGAGCATCGGGAGGAGGCAGCGGGGTTCGCCGGTGCGGACCGGTTCTTCGTCACCGGTCCACGCGCCTCGCACCGGGGCGTGCAGCAGATCACTCATGAATCGTGCGGGCTAGAATGGCATCGCAGGAGGGCGCGATGCGAGCTGAACCGGTGATCGTCACAAAAGTCCAGGGCGAGGTCGAGGAGCAACAGGTCCGCGGCTTCCTCGAGGCCCACGGCATCGCCACGGTGGTCCGCGGCGAGGCGTTGAGAAAGACCCACGCCTTCGTCCTCGACGGCCTCGGCGCGGTCGACATCATGGTTGCGCCTGAGGACGAGGCCGACGCCCGGGACCTGCTCGCCCGGGTCGAGGCGGGCGAGCTCGCCCTGGCGGACGAATATCTCGAGGCCGGCGAGGACGACGAGTGAACGGCTCCGGATCCGACGCCCGTCGGCGCTCGGCCCCGAACGCTGCGCGCGGCCGCTGACGGCTGACGCCGCCGTCGGTCTCGGCCGCCGCCGCGGCTATCTGCTCTTCAGACCCAGCTCGGCGAGCTGGCGTTCGTCGACCGCCGATGGCGCTCCGGTCAGCAGACACGACGCCGAGGTCGTCTTGGGGAAGGCGATGACGTCGCGGATCGAGTCGCGGCCCGCCATCAGCATGATGAGGCGGTCGAGCCCGATGGCAATGCCGCCGTGGGGGGGCACCCCGTAACGGAACGCCTCGAGCAGAAATCCGAACCGCTCCTGCGCTTCGGCCCCGTCGATGCCGAGGACGGCGAACATCCGGCGCTGAAGCGCCGGATCGTTGATCCGGATCGACCCGCCTCCGAGCTCGACCCCGTCCATCACGACATCATAGGCCCGGGCTCGAACCGCTGCCGGATCTTCGTCGAGCAGTTCGACATCCTCGGGCCGCGGCGAGGTGAAGGGGTGGTGCATGGCGAAGAATCGCTGTTCGTCGTCGTCCCACTCGAGCAGCGGAAAGTCGGTGATCCAGAGAAAATCGTGCCGGCCCTCGTCGATCAGCTCGTGCTCGATCGCGAGGTGGAGCCGGAGCGCTCCGAGGGCCGCAAGCACGGTTCTCTCCGGGCCTCCGACGACGAGCAGCAGGTCGCCGTCGCCGGCTCCCGCGCCGGCCAGGAAGCGCTCGACGCCGTCGTCGCCCAGGGCCTTCTTGGCCGGCGACGCGACCCCGTCGGCGGTCCGCTTGAACCACAGCACCCCGGGCACACCGAAGGGCTTCACAACGTCGGCCAGCCTGTCGAGCTGCGTGCGGGACAGCTCGGCGCCGCCGGGCAGCACGAGGCCCTTGACCCGGCCCTCGGCCGCCGCGGTCTCGAGCACCCGGAAGCCGCAGCCGTCGGCACGCGGACCGAGCTCGACCAGCTCGAGCCCGAAACGGGTGTCGGGCCGGTCCGAACCGAAGCGCTCCATGGCCTCGGCGTAGGCCAGGCGCAGGTAGCGCGCCGGCGGTTCGATGCCGACGACGGGGAAGATCCGGGCGAACAGGCCCTCGACGAGCGCAAAGACGTCCTCTTCGGTGACGAAGGACGCCTCGACGTCGATCTGGCTGAACTCGGGCTGACGGTCGGCGCGCAGGTCCTCATCGCGGAAACAGCGCGCGATCTGGATATAGCGGCCGATGCCGGCGACCTGGAGCAGTTGCTTGAACAGCTGCGGCGACTGCGGCAGGGCGTAGAAGCTGCCCCGGTGAAGCCGGGACGGGACCAGGAAGTCGCGCGCGCCCTCCGGCGTCGAGCGGGTCAGGATGGGGGTCTCGACCTCGATGAAATCCATGTCGTCGAAGTAGCGACGGGTCGCGGCGACGACCCGATGGCGGAGCACCAGATTGGCGGTCATGGCCGGCCGCCGGAGGTCGAGGGAGCGGTGCACCAGGCGGAGCTCCTCGGAGGCGTTGACCTCGTCCTCGACCACGAAGGGTGGAGTCTCGGCCTCGGTGAGCAGCTCGAGCCCGGTGACCCTGACCTCGATCTCACCGCTCGCGAGCTCGGGGTTGGCCTGGCCTTCGGCGCGCGCCCGCACCACCCCGACTACCCGAATGACGTCCTCGCCCGACAGCCGCTCGCCGTCGGCGATCAGGTCGTCCTCGAAGACCAGCTGCACGAGACCGCTGCGGTCGCGCAGGTCGGCGAAGACCAAACCTCCGAGGTCGCGCCGGCGTCGCACCCAGCCGACCAGCTCGACCTCGTCGCCGATGCGCTCGGCGGTCAGCGACGCACACCACGGTCGTTGCCAGGCAGTCGTCATCTCGATCTCCCTTTCACCGTCGGCTGTCGTCCTGGCCGAGAAGATCGGCGAGATGCCGCGGCACTTCGGCCATCGCGACCTCGGCCTGGTCGCCGCGCTCCAGATCCCGGACCACCGCGACACCACGGGCGAGCTCTGTTGAACCGACGATCACCGCCGCCGCCGCCTTGATCTTCGACGCCCACTTGAGCGAGGCCTTGAGCGACCGACCCGTGACCTCGGCGTGGACCGGGATGCCGGCCAGCACGAGCTGGCGAGCCAGCGCCAACGCCGGCGCGGCCGCCGCGTCGCCGACCGGCAGCACGGCCGCCGTGGGTCGCTCGAGCACTCGCCGACAAAAGCCGTCTGGCAGGACCTCGACCAGCCGGTCAGTGCCGATGGCGAAACCGACGCCGGGGACTGCGGCGCCGCCGAGATCGGCGATCAGCCGATCGTAGCGGCCGCCGCCGCAGATCACCGTGTCCTCGCCGAGCTCGGGCGAGATCACCTCGAAGACCGTCCTCAGGTAGTAGTCGAGCCCGCGGACCAGCCGTGGTGCCCGCCGGACCTCGATGCCGAGCGCCGCGAGCCCGGCCTCGACCGCGTCGACGTGCGCCCGCGCGTCAGCGCAGGCGACGTCGGCGACCGGTGTGGTGTCGGCGATCAGCTCGCGGCAGCGCGGGATCTTGCAGTCGAGGATGCGCAGCGGGTTCTCCCGCCACCGACGCTGGCAGTCGGCGCACAGCTCGTCCCGGTGGGAGATCAGCTCCTGCTTGAGCTCGGCGACGAAGCGCTCCCGATCCTCCGGGTCGCCGAGGTTGTTGAGCACGATGGCGAGGTCGTCGAAACCGAGCTCTGAAAGAAACGTGTGGAGGGCCAGGATGATCTCGACGTCGGCGGTCGGGCTGCCGGCGCCGAGCAGCTCGAGCCCGATCTGGGAGAACTGTCGATAGCGGCCGCGCTGCATCCGCTCGTAGCGAAACATCGGACCGCGGTAGCTCACGCGGAGCGGCTGCGGCCGCTGACCGAGACCGTTCTCGATGAACGCCCGAGCAACCCCGGCGGTCCCTTCCGGACGCAGTGTGAGCGATCGCCCCTTGCGGTCGGCGAAGGTGTACATCTCCTTGGACACGATGTCGGTGCCCTGGCCGACGGTGCGGACGAACAGCTCGGTGGGCTCGATGACGGGCAGTCGGATTTCTGTGTAGCCGAAGCCCGCAAAGACCCGGTCGGCAATCGCCTCGACCGCACTCCACAACGAGCTGTCCGGCGGCAGAATGTCGCGGGTGCCCTTCACCCTCTGGATCATCATTGGTCCCTTCCAGCAACCGAGGTCACCAGCTGTCCGAGCCCCTGTTCGAGGTAGCTGTTCTTGTAGCCGACGTAGTTGGTGGCGGTCCGACGCGCCCGGTCGTACTCGGCGTCGGTCAACGGGCGCTTGACAACCGCGGGCACCCCGGCGAGGAGGCTGCGGGGCGGCGCACGAAAGCCCTCGCGGACGACGGCGCCGGCGGCCACCAGCGATCCCTCGCCGATGGTCGCGTCGTTGAGCACCAGCGCCCCCATCCCGATCAGGCTGCGGGCGCCGATGGTGCAACCGTGCAGCACCGCGCCGTGACCGACACTGACCCCGTCAGCGAGCTCGGTCGCATACAGACCGCGCTCGACGTGGACGATGACGCCGTCCTGGAGGTTGGACCTGGCGCCGATACGGACCCGGTGGATGTCGCCGCGCACCACCACGTGAAACCACAGCGAGACGTCGTCGCCGAGCACGACGTCGCCGACGACCACCGCGGTCGGAGCGATGAACACGCCGGCGCCGATCGTCGGTCGGACCCCGGAAAAAGCCTCGATGACCACGTCTGGACTGCTCCCTACCGTACCCGCCTTCAGACCCTTCGACCACGGGGAGGGAACGCTACCACAGGCGGGTTGACAGCGGCAACGACAGCTCGGTCGAAAAGCCGCGCAACCCCCGCAAAACGTGCAGCTTGTGGATCCGACGGCCGAGCTGCGCCAGGGCAACAGTCGATTTCTCAACAAGATAGAATTAAATATCTGAAAAGAAATAACTTAGGAGAATGCGGCTGGGATTTCACGACAACTCAGAAGTGTCTGCATTTACATGAGCTTAACCAGTTTTCCACACGATTTTCCACAGCCTTTTCCACACCCCCCGGCGGCGCCCGCCGAACCGTCGTCAGAGATCTCGGACGGTCTCGGTGACGGGGTCGAAGAGCTGGTTCCAGGCGACCGGTCCGCGGCGCAGCACGACCGGTTCGCTGCCGCTCAGATCGACCATCGTGCTCACCTCGCCGCCGGGCAGCTGCCCGGCGGCGAGCACCAGGTCGGGCTCTTCGACCAACGACGCCAGCGCGTCCTCGACCGTCGCGCAGGGCGGCGAGCCGTGGCGATTGGCCGACGTCGCGGTCAACGGACCGATCCGGTACAGCAGTGCCCGGAGCATGGCGTGGCCGGGTATCCGGACCGCCAGCGTCGATCCCGCGGCGGCCGGCACAATGTCTCGGCAGGCCGCCGCCACGGTCAACGCCGCGGGCCAGATCCGACCCAGGCGCACCCGGTGCCGGTCGGGGATTCGGACCAGCGCCTCGATCTGCTGCCAGTCGGAGCACACCACCGGCAGCGCGCGATCGCCCGGCCGGCCCTTGGCGGCGAAAACCCGCGCCACCGCATCGGCCCGGCGGGGATCGACGCCGAGGCCGTAGTAGCTCTCGGTCGGCAGCAGCACGACGCCGCCGGCGGTGACGATTTCGGCCGCCGCAGCGACCGCCGCCGACAGCTCCTCGCGCTCGACGAAGCGCAATCGCTTCACGAAGACCTCAACAGCTCGCGGGCGTGTGCTCGGGCCGACTCGCCGACCCGGTCGCCGGCGAGCATCCGCGCCAGCTCGAGCTCGCGCTCGTCGGGGTCGAGCGCCACCACCCGCGTCACGGCGCGACCGTCGGCTTCGATCTTGTCGACTCGAAGGTGGCTGGTGGCGGCGCCGGCAACCTGGGGCAGGTGGGTGACCGCCAGCACCTGGTCGCTCACCGCGAGATCGGCCAGCAGCCCGGCCAGGGCCGCTGCGGTGGCGCCGCCGAGTCCGGAGTCGACCTCGTCGAAGAGCAACGTCATGGCGCCCGCCGGCCCGGCGGCCCGCAGCACCGTCCGCAGCGCCAGATGGACCCGGGACAGCTCGCCCCCCGAGGCGATCCGTGCCATCGGCCGCGACTCCTCGCCCGGGTTGGCGGCAATCAACAGCTCGCACTCTTCGACGCCGTCGGCGTCGAAGGCGACCGCGACACTGTCGCGGACCAGCGGGCTGTCGTCGTCCGGTCGGGGCCGCCAGGCGAAGTGCAGCCGCGTGCCGGCCATGTTGAGCCGCGCCAGCACCTGCTCCACCGCCCGGGTCAGCGTCTCACCGGCTTCGCTGCGAGCGGCGTCGAGCCGTCCCGCCGCGCGGTCGAAGTGCGCCAGCGCCGCCGCCGCGGCTCCCGACGCGGCGCCGAGCTCGTCCTCCACCGCCTCGAGCCGCGATCGTTCGTCGACCAAGGCCGACCGGTGGTCGAGCACGCTGCCCAGCGGCTCGCCGTACTTGAGCATGAGCCGGTCAAGTCGGTGGAGTCGGCTCTCCACGGCATCGAGCTCGCCGGGATCACCGTCGATGTCCGAGGTCAAAATCTGGACTTCGCGAACCAGCTCCTCGATGTGAATTCGGGCCTCGCCGAGACCGGCGTTGGCATCGGCCAGCGGGAGGCCGTGGGCCACCATCTCGTCGACGTCGCGCTCGGCCCGGGCCAACCGGTCGATCACCGCACCGTCATCCTCGGCCAGGCTCGACAGCACCGCCGCCGCGAGCTCGCCGAGGCGGGTCGCATTGCGCAACACCTGGCGTCGGCCGAGCAGCTGCTCGTGCTCCTCCGGCGCAGGATCCACAGCGTCGATTTCGGCGAGCTGAAAGGCAATGGCGTCGAGCCGGTCTCGCCGACCGGCGCGCGCTGCCTCGAGCTCGGCCAGGCGGCCGGCCGCGGCCCGCCACTCGGCGTGGCGCTGCCGGACCTCGGCGATCCGGGGCTCGAGCCCGCCGGCAGCGTCGACCAGGCGGCGCTGGACCCCGGGATCAGAGAGGCCGTGCTGCTCGTGCTGACCGTGGATGGAGAGCAGAGAGGGAGCGATCCGCTGCAGGGTGGCCGCGGTGACCGACACGTCGTTGACCCAGCACCGGCCGCGGCCGTTGACCGGCAGCTCGCGCCGGATGACCAGCGGGTCGAGGCCGTGTGCGCCGACCTCGTCGAGGACGTCGGCGACCGGCGAGCCTGCGGGGAGCCGGAACCAGCCCTCGACGCGGAGGCTGTCGTCGCCGGTCCGGACCAGCTCGGTCGAGGCGCGCCGGCCGGCGACCAGCTCCAGGGAGGTCACCAGCAGCGATTTGCCCGCTCCGGTCTCGCCGGTAAGGACCACGAAGCCCGGAGCGATCTCGACCTCGACGGCGTCGATAATGCCGAGTCCACGAACCACGAGACGCTCGAGCATGCGGCCTGATCCTACCATCGTCGCCCCTCGCTGCGGTACAATGCGCCGACTGAAGCAACAGAACATGGGGACGCCGCGCCGAACGCGGATCCGGGACACAAACGGAATCTGAAAGCCGGCCCCGAGGCGGCAACGAGGAGCAGCTCAGATGACGAGACATCGCTCACCGGTCATTCGAAGCACGAGCGCGGTCGACGCGAGCCCCGTCGATCGTTCGCGCGGCGCCCGGATCCAGGTCCTCATCGGGCCGACCGACGGCGCGCTGAACTTCATCACCCGGCAGTTCACCCTCGCGCCGGGCGGTCGGATCCCACGGCACCGTCACGACAACATCGAGCACGAGCAGCTCATGCTGACGGGCGCCATGGTCATCGGGCTCGACGCGCGCGAGGTCGAGGTCAGGCAGGGGGACTGCATCTTCATTCCCCCCGGCGTCGCCCACTGGTACGAGAACCGCTCCGGCGAGCCCGCAACGTTCCTCTGCGTCGTCCCACACTCCACCGACTACCAGACCGAGTGGCTGGAGAAGGCCGAATCCTGAGCCCGCTGCGCCTTCGAATCGTCACGCCGGTGCCGCTGCCGTGGTAGCCTCTGCGCCGTGCGCGAGGAGCTGCTCGACAAACGGTCATCCGAGATCCGGCGGATGTTCGGCCGCATCGCCCACCGCTACGACCTGCTCAACCGCGTGCTGTCGCTCGGCCAGGACGTGTCGTGGCGACGACGGCTCGCCGACAGGCTCGCTGCGGCACGGCCCGCGCGGGTGCTCGACGTGTGCACCGGAACCGGCGACGTCGCGCTCGCCCTCGACGCCGGCCCGTCCCTGCTCGGAGTCGACTTCAGCGTGCCCATGCTGTCGCGGGCCCGCAGCAAGGCGGCCGGCGCCGAGAGCGCTCTCCGGCTGGCCGCAGCCGACGCCCTGCAGCTTCCTCTCGGCGATGCCGCTGTCGATGCGGTGACGGTCGCGTTCGGAGTCAGGAACTTCGAGAACCTCGAGCGCGGTCTCTCCGAACTGGTCAGGGTTCTGAGACCGGGCGGTCTGCTGCTCGTGCTCGAGTTCTCGCATCCTGGGGGCGTCCTCGCGCCGCTGCTCGGCTGGTGGGTCCGAACCGTGCCGCCTCGGGTCGGCCGATGGATCTCGGGCGATCCCGAGGCGTACAGCTACCTTCCGACCTCGGTCGGCGCGTTCGTCGACGCCGACGAGTTGTGCGCGATCCTCGGTCGGCTCGGTCTCGACCACGTGTCGGCGGTCGCGATGACCGGCGGAGTGTGTACGCTCTATGAGGCAACACGAGCCGACGATCGGAGGAACGATCCGTGATCGACGATGACAAGCTGCTCGACGGAACCCGAATCGCCGAGGCGATCCGCGCCGAGGTCGCTGACCAGGTCGCGGCGCTGGCCACTGCAGGCATCACTCCACGCCTCGACGTGGTGCTGGTCGGCGACCACGAGGCGTCGAAGATCTACGTCCGGTCCAAGGCCAAGACCTCGGTCGAGCTCGGCATGCGGTCCACCACCCACGAGCTGCCGGCCGACAGTCCTTCGGCGGCGGTCGAGGCCCTGATCGACGCGCTCAACGACGACCCTGACGTCGACGGCATCCTCATTCAGCTGCCGCTGCCCGACGGCATCGACAGCACCGCGATCCTGGATCGCGTCGACCCGGACAAGGACGTCGACGGCTTCCACCCGGTCAACGTCGGCCGGCTGCAGCAGAACCGACCGGGCCTGGCGCCGTGCACGCCGGCGGGCATCATGGAGCTGCTCCGTCGCGAGTCGATCGAGATCTCGGGGCGGCGCGCGGTGGTGGTCGGCCGGTCGGACATCGTCGGCAAGCCGATGGCAATGCTGCTGCTCCACGCCCACGCCACGGTCACCCTGTGCCACTCGCGGACCCGCGACCTCGCCGAGGTGACCCGACAGGCGGAGATCCTCGTCGTGGCCGCCGGCCAGCGCAGCCTGATCGGCGCCGAGCACGTCGGCGACGGCGCCATCGTCATCGACGTCGGGATGCACCGGGTCACCGACCGGCAGATGGTCGAGCACCTGTACCCCGGCAACGCCAAGAAGCTCGCCGCCTTCGAGCGACGCGGCGCCGTGCTGTGCGGCGACGTCGACACCAGCCGGGTGGCGCCGGTGGCGGGCCGGATCACACCGGTTCCCGGGGGCGTCGGACCGCTCACCATCGCCATGCTGATGGCCAACACGGCCCGCGCCGCGCGCCGCCGGAGGGGCGGCGGCCGGTGACCACCGTGGTCTGCACGGTCGGGCTCACCGGCGGTCTCGCGTCGGGCAAGACGACCGTGGCCGAACGGCTGGAAAGGCTCGGCGCCGAGGTGTTCGACTGCGACGCCTATGTCCACGAGCTGTACCGGCCGGGCGGCGCGGGCGCGCTCGACGTCGCCTTCCTGTTCGGCGACGCGGTCCTCGACGAGCGCGGCGGCGTCGACCGCGACGCCCTGGCGGCGCTCGTGCTGGCTGACGCCGACCGACGCGCCCGGCTCGAAGGCGCCGTCCATCCCCTGGTGCGCAGCGGCGTCGACGAGTGGCTGGCGACCCTGGGGCCGCGATCAGTGGCGATCGTCGAGGCGGCGCTCCTGGTCGAGACCGGATCCTGGCGCCGGTACGACCTGCTCGCCGTGGCCTGGTGCGCGCCCGAGCAGCAGCTCGAGCGGGCCATCGGCCGCGGCGTGCCGAGGGCCCGGGCCCGTGCCTTGATCGCCGCCCAGGCGCCGCTTGACCGCAAGCGGGAGCTGGCGGACATCGTGATCGACACCTCCGGGCCCGCCGATCATCTGGATGCGGTGGTCGAACACGCGTGGCGGGACATCCTCCTGCGGTGCGATCGACAGTGATCCCGGCGCGCCGTTCGGTCAGCCGTGCAGGGTGTCGCGAAGCGCGAGGAAGGCCTTGCGACGGTGTGAGATGGCGTTCTTCTCGCCGACGGTCATCTCGCCGTAGGTGCGGCCGCCGCCATCCGACGGAATGAACACGCAATCCCAGCCGAAACCGCCGAGGCCCCGGGGCGCATCGGCGATCGACCCCTCGACCACGCCCTCGCCGATGACCGTGGCATGTCCGTCGGCTGCGCAAACCAGACACCGCGCGACGGCCCGCTGATCGGCGAAGGCGCGGCCGAGCCGACACAGCCCGTCGAGACCCACCGACGCCAGCAACCAGCGGATCAGCGGTCCGGGAAAACCGCCGAGGCCGAGCAGCTCGAGGCCCGTGTCCTCGACCAGAACCGGGCCGCCGATGACGCTCACCGCCGCCTCCGCCTTGGCCTCGACGACCCGGCGCAGGTCAAGGGACTGGATCTCGGACAGATCAACGTCTTGGTGGCGCAAGCCGACACCGAGCACCGCCTCCGCCTCGCGCAGCTTGCCCTGGTTGGAGGTCACGAAGACAAGCTCGTCGAGTCGCATCACGACCGGTCGCGGCCGCCGGGGGGACTGCCGCTGCAGATCCTGAACGCGCCGATCTTGCGGCTCAGGCCCTTGAGCTGAACGTCGCCGAGGTACTCCGATGCGAACAGATGCTTGACCGCGTCGTGGGTGGTCTCGCCGACGACGATGCTCCCCGGCCTCGCGACGAACTCCTCGAGCCGGGCGGCGATGTTGACCGTATTGCCGAGCACCGTGTAGTCGACGCGGCTCGCCGAACCGATGTCGCCGACCACCACCGGGCCGGAGTGGATGGCGACCCGAATTTCGATGGCGTCGAGTCCCTCGGCGACTCGGTCCCGGTTCCAGGCGTCGAGCGCCCCGGTGAGCGCGAGCGCGGCCCGCACCGCGCGCTCAGCGTGGTCGTCCTGGGGCAGCGGGGCGCCGAAAAAGGCCATCACCGCGTCGCCGATGAACTTGTCCAGGGTGCCGCCGAACTCGAAGATGGCGTCCGCCGCGAGGGAGAAGAACTGGTTGAGAAAGGAGGCAACGTCGGTCGGCGGCAGGGCCTCACAGCGCGCCGTGAAGCCGACAATGTCGGCAAACATGATCGAGGTCTCGCTCAGAGTCACCGACGGACCCTCTCGACCGGCATCGCCGAGCACGGCCTCGATCACCGCCGGCGAATGGTAGCGCTCGAGACGGTCCCGGGCGGCGCGCTCGGAGGCGATCCGCTCGTTGAGCCGGGCCCGTTCGATCCCGACCGCCGCGTAGTTGGCGAGCGCGGTGAGAAGATCGAGATCGGTCGCCGAGAATGACCCGACGTGAAGCGGCGAGTCGACGTAGATCACGCCGATCACCCGCTCGCGCAGCCACAGCGGCGCGCACATGGCGGACCGGATCTGGTGGATCCGGATGCTCTGCCCGGCCTCGAAGCGCTGGTCGGCCTGAGCGTCGTGGGTCAGGATCGCGACCTTTTGCCGGGTCACCAAGTCGAGGATGGTCCGCGAGATCGGAACCTCGGGCGTCACCCCGTCTGACTCCCGGGTCCGGAAGCTCTCCAGCTGCGGGTCTCCGTGATTGTCGAACAGAACGATGAAGCCCCGGTCCACCAGCAGATGCTCGAACACGCCGTCCATCACCTGCTTGAGCACCGGCTCGAGCTCGCCGACCTCGATGAGCGTCTTGCCAACCTGGGCGAGAACCTCGAAGACCCGCTCCCGTCCGGTGACATCGGCCGACGAGGCCGCCGGCCGGCCCTCGAGACCGTAGTCCTGGTTGAACTCCGACAGGGGCCGAAGATAGGTCGCCGACGAAAGCCCCGACGCATGATCCGCCGAGTCTTCGACCAGCAGCGTGAAGCTGCCGATGGTCAGCCGGTCGCCGGCCGCCAGCGGCCCCGAGGTCACCATGGTCTCGTTGATCTTGACGCCGTTGGTCGACTCCAGATCGGTGATCCGCGCCACGCCGTCCTCGACGTCGATGCGGGCGTGGTATCGCGACACCGAGAAATCTCGGAGCACGACGTCGTTGTCGCTCGAACGCCCGAAGGTCAGGCTTTCGAGGACCGGAACCCGATGGGCGCCGTCGGCATCGTCGTAGACCAGCTCGAGCATCGCTGCCATTGTACTTCGGGTGGCCCTCAGATCAGTCGTTCGCGTCGGATCGGCCCGAACGACGGTCGAGGACGTGCTGCGGCCTCAGGCGGTACCAGCCGACGAGCTCCTGACGCGCCTGCACGCCGGCCGGAGAGTCGGCGCGGGAGGCCGGCAGCGGCTGCCACCTCCCACCGTGCTCGTACAGCCGCCGCGCGGCGGTCATCCGCCAGGTCGCCGGCCCGCTGACCAGGATCTGCTGCCAGACGAAGTACGCAGCCGGGGAGTCGGGGTCGACGCCGGGCAGCCCCATGGCGGCGATCGAGCTCTTGAGCAACTGCCGCGGGTCGACCGTGCAGCGCGCGTCGATCCACTGGGCCAGAAAGACATCGGCAAACTCGAAGGCCTCGTTGACGTGCTTCATCCCCCAACCCCGGCTCGGATCCTTCGGTTTGACAAAGAACCGCTGCAGAGTGACCGACTCGAGGAGCTGGACCAGACCGAACCGGAGGTCGGTGGCGGCGCTGCCACGGTATGCGGTCGCCAGCAGGCCCAGATCGTCGACGACCACGATGCGCTCGAGAGCGCGCAGACACACCCCGACCGGCCGCTGCAGCACCACTCCGCGCCACCCCGGCATCGAGGCGCCCTCGTTGGCGAGCGCGGCCTGCAGCCAGAGCTCCACCAACGGTCGCTCGCGCAGGGTCGCGGCCACCGCCTCCATCTCGCCGATCAGTGCCCGTCCGGCGGCCGCGTCGACGCCGCCGGCGACCCGCGGCACGGCATCGCCGAGCAGATCGCGATAGCCGTAGGTGGCGGCCATCCGCAACCGTTCATCGTCCGACTCGACGGCATCGCGGTACAGGGGCAACAGAACCGGGTCGTGGAACGCCGAGGCCCCGAGCAGCACCGCCATCCTCTCCTGCCGCTCGAGCGTGCCCGCCTGCCAGGCGTCGACCAGCTGAGCCGGCCCCGGCCAGCTCTCCATGGCCCGCCGCTGGAGGGAGGCCTTGGCGCGAGACTCGAAGAAGCTGCCCGGAAAGTGGGCAACCTCCGGCGACACCAGACTCGTGGCGCCGACCGCCGCCGCTGCCATCAGCGAGATGCACATCCCCATGTCTGGTCCCGACCTCCGACTCATGCGAGGATACCGCCGATGGCGCCGCGAACCAAGCTCACCGTCGCGTACCTGGGCGGCTCGTTTTCGGGCTGGCAGCGGCAGGCCTCGGAGCGGACGGTCCAGGGCGAGCTCGAGCGGGCCGTCGAGAGCCTGACCGGCGGCGGTCGGGCGCCGGTGATCGGCGCAGGACGTACCGACGCCGGCGTTCACGCCGCCGGGCAGGTCGCCCACGTCGACCTGCCCGAACGAGTCCCGATCGCAGCGCTGCCGAAGCTGCTCAACCGACGCCTCGCCGCCGACCTCCGGGTTCGTTCTGCAACCGCGGTCGCCGCCGACTTCCACGCCCGGGCGAGCGCGGTCGGAAAGCACTACGCCTACCGGCTGCGCTGGCCGCCGGCTGCGCTGCCCTGGCGCGACCTCCGCGCCGCCTTCGTTCGTCCGCCCCGACATCGGGCGAGCTTCGAGCGGGCGTGCCGGATGCTCCCGGGGCAACGCGACTGGGGGTCGTTCACGCCTCCCGAGGCCGCCCGCCGCGGCGCCGTCCGCACGGTGTTCCGGCTCGACTGGCACTGGCGCCCCAACGGCCTCGACCTCCACTTTTGGGGCGACGGGTTCCTCCGCTACCAGGTCCGGCGGATGGTCGGCGCCCTGCTCGCCGTGGGCAGCGGCACGATGACCCCGGCCGAACTCGCCGAGCTGCTGCGGTCGCCCCATCCCGGAGCGCCCCTGTCGACCGCCCCGGCCCGTGGTCTCACCCTTGAACGGGTCTACTACCGACGCGCCGAGAAGCTCGTCCCGCCCGGCGATTCGGAGCCCTCCGGCGGCCTCGGATCGCTGTGGTAGACTGCCCGTCCTTCGGAGTCGACGAGATGTTGCCGCTCGATGAAATCGCCGCTCCGGGCACCGCCGCCCGTGCCGTGCTCGAGCAGATCGAGCCCAGCCGACTGCCCGGCCATGTGGCCATCATCATGGACGGCAACGGACGCTGGGCCACGGCACGAAAACTGCCCAGGGTCGAGGGCCACCGCGCCGGAATCCGGGCGGTGCGGGAGACCGTCGAGACCTCCGCCCGGCTCGGCATCGACGTCGTCACCCTGTACGCTTTTTCGACCGAGAACTGGAAGCGGCCGCGGCACGAGGTGCTGACCCTGATGGGTCTGCTCAAGGAGTACATCAAGCGCGAGCTCGACACCTTCTTGAAACACGACCTCCGGTTCCGGCCGATCGGCCGCATCGACCAGCTTGACGACTCGGTGCGGCGAGAACTCGAGCGTGCGGTCGACGCCACCGCAGCGTGCGCCGGTCCGCTGATCCAGATCGCGCTCAACTACTCCGGTCGCCAGGAGCTCACCGACGCCGTGCGCAGGGCGGTCGCCGAGGCCGCCGACGGTCGGCTGCGCCCGGACGATCTGGACGAGGCCTGGATCGAACACCACCTGACGACCTCCGGACAACCCGATCCCGATCTCCTGATTCGAACCTCGGGAGAGCAGAGGATCTCCAACTTCATGCTCTGGCAGGTCGCCTACTCCGAGATCTACTTCTCACCGGTTTTGTGGCCCGATTTCGACCGCCAGGAGCTGCTCACGGCGCTGCTCGCCTATCAGCGGCGGGAGCGGCGGTTCGGTGGTCTGCCGCAGCCGGCGGGTGTGTTCACGCCGACCGAGGACGGTCGTGGGCGCGCGTGAAGCGGTCGCGGTCATCGCGATCCCGATCGTCGCCGTCGCCATCTGGTGGTTGCCTCCGGCCGTCTTCCTGATTCTGCTCGGCGCGATCGTGGTCAAGGCGGCCGACGAGATGCTCGCCATGGCGCGCGGCTCGGGAGTGCCGGTGGGCCGCTGGGTGCCGATCGTGCTCCTCGCCGGCCTGCTGAGCGCCGCCTGGTGGTACGGCGCCGTCGGCATGGCGGTGGCGGCTGTGGTCACGGTGCTCGCCCTGCCGACGCTTCAGCTCGCTCACCCAACCGCCCCCGAGGGCGGGCTGTCGGCCGCCGCCGTCGGCATCATGGCGGTGCTCTACGTCGGTTTCTGCGGCGCCTGTCTCGGCTGGCTTCGGGTGCTGCCCGACGGCACCCTGGGCGCCCGACTGCTGTTTTTCTTCCTGGTCACGATCTGGATCGGAGATTCCGGCGCCTATTACATCGGGTCCCATTTCGGCCGGCGCCGGATGTCGCCTCGAGTCAGCCCGAACAAAACCTGGGAAGGCCTGGTCGGTGGCGTGGTCGCATCGCTGGCCGCCGCAGCGGCATCGAAGCCGGTCTTCGCCCTGCCGTTCGGGTGGGCCGACATGGCCGTGCTGGGCGTCATCCTCGCCGTCGCCGCGCCGGTCGGAGACCTGGTCGAGTCGCTCGTCAAGCGCGACACTCGGGTCAAGGACTCGTCGTCGCTGATCCCCGGCCACGGCGGCGCCCTCGATCGCACCGACAGCCTGCTCTACGCCGCGCCGCCCGTGCTCGGCTATCTGCTGGCGGTCGGGCTCGTGACGTGAGGGGCCTCGCCGTCCTCGGCTCGACCGGCTCGGTCGGCAGGACCACTCTCGACCTGGCGCGGGCCCACCCGGCCCAGCTGCAGGTCGTCACCTTGGCTGCGAGGCGTGATTCCGACCTCCTCCGCCGGCAGATCGCCGACCACCGACCGGCGCTGGTCGCGGTGGCGTCAAAGCTCGACGCCGCCGAGTTGCGGGCGGCGTTTCCCGACCTCGACGTGACGACGGGCCCCGCAGGCCTCGAGCGGGCCGCCGCCCACGATGCCGTCTCGACCGTGGTCGTCGCCGTGGTCGGCACGGCAGGTCTGGTCCCGACCGTCGCCGCCGTCGCCGCCGGCAAGACCGTCGCACTCGCGACCAAGGAGGTGCTGGTGGCGGCCGGCGACCTCGTGATGGCAGAGGTCCGCCGCGCCAACGGCCGGCTGCGGCCCGTCGACAGCGAGCACAGCGCCCTCGAGACACTGCTGGGTGACCGGCCGGGCGACGCCGTTGCCCGGCTGGTGCTCACCGCCTCGGGCGGGCCGTTCCTCAATTGGAGTCTCGAACGGATGGCAGGCGCCACGGTCGAGCAGGCGCTCGAGCATCCGACCTGGAGCATGGGAGCGAAGATCTCCGTCGACTCGGCAACCATGATGAACAAGGGCCTCGAGATCATCGAGGCTCACCATCTGTTCGGCGTTCCGGAGGACACCATCGAGGTCGTGATCCACCCGCAAAGCGTGGTCCACGCAATGGTGGTCATGGCCGACGGCGCCGTGCTCGCCCACCTGGCAGGGCGCGACATGCGGCTGCCCATCGCCGCCGCCGTCGCGCCGGACGGCGCCCTCGGCCGAACCGTTGCGGCCCTCGACCCGGCGGCCCTCGGGCAGCTCGACTTCTGCCCGCCGGACACCGACCGTTTCCCCGCTCTCGGGCTCGCCCGTGCGGCGTTGAGAGCCGGCGGCGAGCTGCCCACCGTGCTCAACGCCGCCAACGAGGTTGCTGTCGATGCGTTTCTCGGCCGGCGCTGCGGTTTCACCGACATCGCCGCCACGGTCGACGCCGTGCTCGGGGGATGGCGCGGAGCCGGCCGGCCGCCGGCCTCGGTGGCCGAGGTGTTCGCGGTCGACGCCGAAGCGCGGCGTCGGACCGTCGAGGTCCTGGGAAATAACGACCTTGTGGGGTGGGTTGCGGGGAGGTGATGTTGCTCAGCATCGTCGCATTCATCGTCGTCATCGGCGTCCTCGTGGTGATCCACGAGGCCGGCCATTTTTCCGTGGCGCGCCTGCTCGGTGCACCGGTCGAAGTTTTCTCGGTCGGTTTCGGTCGGCGGATCTGGGGATTCGAGCGAGGCGGCACCGACTACCGAATCTCGCTGGTCCCTCTCGGCGGCTACGTCCGGATTCCGGGCCTCGGACCCGACGAGTCCGACGTCGTCGGCTCAAACAGCCGGCCGGCGGAGCTGCTGCCGCGCTGGAAGCGGGCCCTGATACTGCTCGCCGGGCCGGTCACCAATCTCGTCGCAGCGGTGTTCTTCATCGGCGTCGCCTACATGATCGGCATCGAAACTCCGGCGTTCCGCGGCCAACCGCCGGTGATCGGTTGGATCGATCCGGGATCGCCGGCGGCCGAGGTCGACCTCGAGGTCGGCGACCGGATCGTCTCGGTCGGCGGTAACGCGGTCGCCGAATGGCAGGAGCTGGAGACCACCATCGTCACCGCCGCCGGCCACGAGGTCACTCTCGACGTCGAGCGCGACGGCCGGAGACACAGCGTGACGATGGTACCCAAGTCGGTGACGCGCTACGGCTTCGGGTACTCCGGGATCCAACCGCCGGTCGAGCCGATTCTGGTCCAGGTGCCCGCCGGCAGCGCGGCCCGTTCCGCCGGGCTGGAAGCCGGAGACCGGGTGATCGCGGTCAACGGCGAACCGGTGAACCAGTTCTACGACCTCATTCGGCTGATTTCACCGCACGCCAACGAGGAGATCGTCCTCGACGTCCAGCGCGGCGCGACCGAGCTCTCGATCCGGGTCACCCCCCGCGGCGACGACGGAGCGGGCAAGATCGGCGTCCCGCTCATTCCGCCGACCCAGCTCGAGCGCCTCGGGCCGATCGGAGCTTTCTCGACCGCGGCGGTCGAATGTCGGCGGATGACCGGCGAGACCTTCCGCATCCTCGGCCTTTTGCTCACCCGGAAGACCTCCATCAAGCAGGTCTCCGGTCCGATCGGCATCGCCCAGATCTCGGGCGAAGCGGCCAGAAGCGGGCTCAACTCCCTGATCTGGTTCATGGGTCTGATCTCGCTCCAGCTCGGGATCTTCAACCTGCTGCCGATCCCGGTCCTCGACGGCGGACATCTGACGATCATCGCGTTCGAGTCTACGATTCGGCGCGACCTGTCGTTCAAGATCAAGGAGCGGATTCTCGAGGTCGGCTTTTACGCGCTGATCCTGCTCATGGTCGTCGTGGTCTTCAACGACATCGTCAAGGTGCTGCCGAACAGCGTCTACAACTTCTTCTTCGGCGGTTGAGGACCGGCAGAGTCAACCGACGCGCGTGGTACAGTTCCGGCTGATGGTCGCTCGAGTTCTGGCTCTGCTGGTCTTCCTGATCGTCGCGGCGGTGGCCTTCTGGTTTGCGCTGGTGACCACGGTTCACCACGGAGCGATGGCGGTCCCCGATCTGACCGGAGCGGCCGTCGACGACGCTCGCAATCTGGTCCACGATCTCGGCATCCAACTCGAGGTCGAGGAGCCGGGGGTGTTCTCGACCTCGGTGCCGGCCGGCACCATCGCCTTCCAGCGGCCGCATCCGGGGTACCAGGTCAAGTCCGGCGCCCGAGTCGTCGTTCGTCTGAGCCTGGGCAGCGAGCGGGTCGCCATCCCAGAGCTGTACGGCGAATCGCTCCAGAGTGCGCTGCGCAGGCTCGAGGGCATCGGTCTCGCGGTCGGCGCCCGCAGCGCGGTCGACGGCCACGCCGGCCCGGATCAGGTGATCGCCACCGCACCGCCGATCGCGTCGGAGGTCGCGCCGGGAAGCCGGGTCGACCTGCTCGTCAACTCGAGCCCGCACGACGCGGTGTGGGTCATGCCGTCGCTGCTGTCGCACGACGCCGAAGGCAGCCGACGGTTCTGCGCCGAGCGCGGGCTGCGTCTGGGCCAGGTTCATGAGGTCGACTATCCGGGACTGCGGTCCGGGCTCGTTCTCCGGCAGTATCCGGCCGCCGGGTCGCCGGTGTCCCGATCCGATATCATCTCGCTGTGGGTGAGCCGATGACCATTCGCCTGGCGCCGTCGCTGCTGTCCGCGGACTTCGCTCGATTGGCGGAGGAGATCGCCGACGTCGAGGCCGGCGGCGCCGACCTGCTCCACCTCGATCTGATGGATGGTCATTTCGTGCCGAACCTCACCTTCGGACCGCCGGTCGTCGCGGCGATCGCACGGGTCGCCACGGCGCCGCTCGACGCCCATCTCATGGTCACGGATCCGGATCGCCTGATCGCGCCGCTCGGCGACGCCGGCGTCCGTCGCATCGCGGTCCACGTCGAGGCTTGCACTCACCTCCACCGCACCCTGGCGACGATCCGCCAGCGCGGCATGGAGGCGGGCGTGGTGGTCAACCCCGCATCATCCCTGGCCCTGCTCGACGACGCCTTCGACGCCTTCGACTTCGTCCTCGTCATGTCGGTCAACCCCGGCTTCGGCGGCCAGAGCTTCATCCCCTCGAGTCTGGACAAGATCCGTCGTCTGCAGCGACGCGCGGCTGATCGAGCGGTGGACATCTCGGTGGACGGCGGAGTCGACCCGGAGACGGCCGGGCCGCTGGCGGCGGCCGGTGCGACCACCCTGATCGCAGGCTCCGCGGTGTTCGGCAGAGACAATCGCGGGCAGGCCATGGCGTCGCTTCGCGACGCGGCCCGCCAAGGAGTTCGATCATGAAGCGCATGGTTGCAATCATGGTGGCCTTGACCGCCGCCTTGTTCGTGGTCTCCTGCTCGTCGAAAGCGAGCAAGGACGAGCAGCTCCTGGAGGAGCTTTCGAATCTCGACAAGGCGACGATTTTCGAGCGTGCCGAAGCGCTCTACGAGAAGAAGAAATACCCGGAAGCACGCAAGCTCTTCGCCTTCGTCTACGACTCTTTCCCCAACGACCCGCTGGGTCACAAGGCGGCACTTCGCGTCGCGGACACCTATGCGTCGAAAAACGATGTGACGAATCTCACAGAAGCCCGACTTCGCTACCGCGACTTCGCCAACCGGTATCCCAACGATCCTGACCGGGACTACGCCCTGCTCATGGTCGGCCACACCTACAGCGATCGCAAGCTCCAACCTGACCGCGACTTGAGCCCGATCCACGAGGCCCTGGGGGCGTACCGGCAGCTGGTCAACCTGTACCCGAACTCGCCGTACGCGTCGGAGGCCGAGGCGCGCATGGGCGGGCTCGAGGAGTTGCTCGCCGAACACGAGTGGCTTGTCGCGGCGTATTACTTTCGGAATAAGCGGTGGGTTGGCGCCAAGTGGCGGCTCGAATATATTCTCGAAAACTACCCGGATTACTCCAAAATCGAGCAGGTGAACGAGCGGATTTCCCTCGCCCAATCCAAGCTGGACGAGGCCGAAGCCCGGTACAAAAAGTTGGTCGAAGAACGAACAAAGAAGATCGAAGATTGACGCGGATTGGGCGTTCGGTTACTCTCATAGTGTGTTTTCTGGCGCTGGGAGAGTGCGCATGAAAGTGAAAACCCTGCTGTGTCTCGTCGCGCTCGTGGTGCCGACTCTCGCCTTCAGCCAGGCCGTCGCGCCGCCGCCGCAGCCGCTCAAGTTCGTCGACGGCCACTGGACGCCATACGATCCGCCGACCGAGTTTCCGGACGGAACCACGGTCCACCGGGTCGTGCCGGGCGACACGCTGTGGGATCTCGCGGCAGCCTATCTCGGCGACCCCTACCTGTGGCCCCAGATCTGGGAACGGAATCCCTACATCAAGGACTCCCACTGGATCTACCCCGGTGACCCGATCGCCATCGACGTCGCGGTCCAGGCGCCGCCGACAGAGGTCGCGGACGTGACGCCGAGCGACAGCGTGGTTTCGGAGTACCTGCCACCGGCCGATGTCGAGGAGACGCCCGTCGACGTCGGCGAGCCGTACCCCCTGGGCAGCTCGGCGGATGTCTACTGCTTTGCCGATCTGGTCCCGGACGAGTCGGTCTACCCGTTCACCATCTCCTCGGCCGAACGCATCACAACCCAGGACTCGTTCTCCGAGGGCGACGTGGTCTACATCGACGGCGGCGTCGAGCAGGGCGTCGCGGCCGGCGACCGGTTCTTCGTTCTCGAACGACTTCGAGGCCTGCAGCACGTTCACACGAACTCTGAGCTCGGCACCGTGTTCAGCCGAATCGGCCAGCTCAAGGTGCTGTGCGCCCAGGAGACAACGGCGATCGCCGAGATCACCTACGCCTGTGACCCAATCCACGTCGGCAACGTGCTCGAGCCGTTCCGGCCGATCCCGGTTCCGCTGGTGATCGCGCCCGATCCGTCGGACCGCTGCGACGTGCCCAACGGCAAGCCCATCGGCAGCATCATCTACACCCGCGACGACCAGATCGAGATCGGTACCGGCTGGCTGGTGTTCGTCGATCTCGGATCGGCCGACGGCGTCTACCCGGGCCAGTTCGCAACCATCTTCCGGGATAACCCGGTCGCAGGGATGCCCCGGCTGGTGCTCGCCGAGCTCGGCCTGCTGACCGTCGAGGACCATTACTCGACGGGGATCCTGACCAACGGCTGGTCATCGGTCTACATCGGGGACAGCGTCGAGATCAAGTAACCGGTCACCGCCACCGCCTCGAAGCACATGGCCATGAGTCGCGGGCGGATGGAGCGGGACGCCGAGCATCTGGTGGCCGAATCGACCGTCGTCAAGAATTCTCATCATCGTCCTCGTGGCGAGCCCGCACTGTTCATGAGTGATCTGCTGCACGTCGCGATACGCGGCGTGAGGCCAGATCTCCTGACATGGTTTACGTAAACACGAATTCCACAACACTTAGGTCCGCGCAGGTGTTACGCTTGGATGAGACATTTTTTGGGCTCCGGGGATGACCATCGTGTCCCCCCAGCGGTTCCCGCGCGGGCATGAGTCTTGCCGGAGAGTTTGGTATGTCTCCCCTGATGTCAGGAGGTCTGGAGGCGGTGTTTTCTCGGAACGGTCGCTCGACGCACCGCGAGGTCGCTTTCGCTCCCTCCTCGTGCGGGAACACCGTCATGAGTGCGCCACCCACCGTTCGCCACGAACCGTCATGAACGGTCCGGGCGACGTCTCGGCAGGTCATACCAGGAAGTCCTCTCGATACTCAGCGGCTCTGAGCACCGTGGGTGCTATGCTCACGTCCGTGCTTCCCGACTGGGTTTGGGACGATGACGACCGGCGCTTCATGAGGCTCGCCCTGGACGAGGCCGAAGCGGCGTACGACCGCGACGAGGTGCCGGTCGGCGCCGTCGTGGTGCACGCGGGAGAAGTCATCGCGCGCGCCGGCAACCGACGGCGCGAGCTCGCCGACCCGACCGCCCACGCCGAGGTCCTGGCAATTCGCGGCGCCGCCAAGTCCGCCGGCGACTTCCGCCTGGTCGGCTGCACCCTCTACGTCACGCTCGAGCCCTGCGCCATGTGCGTCACCAGCTGTCGCGAGGCCCGACTCGAGCTCGTCGTCTGGGGCGCGGACGATCCGGCAGCTGGCGCCTGCGGTTCGAGAGTCGACCTCGCCGACGAACCGCGTCTCGGCGCACCACTGGCCCACCGCGGTGGGCTCGAGGCCGCCGTCAGTCGGGAGCTGCTCCGCACCTTCTTTGCCAAACGACGGCGAACGACGTAGAATACCGTTCCCCGTGCGGAGAGGTGCCGGAGTGGTCGAACGGGGCGGTCTCGAAAACCGTTGACCTTTCACGAGGTCCAAGGGTTCGAATCCCTTCCTCTCCGCCAGACAATTGACGTTCGCGGAGAGGTGTCCGAGAGGCTGAAGGAGCACGCTTGGAAAGCGTGTGTGGGGGTAACTCCACCGCGGGTTCGAATCCCGTCCTCTCCGCCACTGGTTGCCAGGAGCCCATCATGGAGCCCGGGCCCTGTGCATCGCCGCCCTCCGAACCGTGTCAGGCCCGGAAGGGAGCAGCACTTAGGAGGATCACGGCGAGTGCCGCAGGTCGCCTGGGTTCCATGATGGGCTCCTTTTGTCACAACCGGCCGACCGGCGCCACCAGGAGGGCGCCGGGGTCGAGTCGGCAGATCGGCTCGGTGCCGATGGTTACCGTCGCCGAGGCGGAAATCGGACTCGAATGACACCTTGAAGCCGAACCGCGATCTCTGCGCTGCAGGCTCCCATCCCGAAGTACTCATGAGGTCTCGCCGCGAACCACCAGAGCGGACCGGTCAGCGATCCCCTGCGTCGAGCGACGGCACCGACGCCGGCATGGTAGGATTCCGCCGTGAAGCCCGCACTTTTGATGGCTGCTGTTCTCGTCGTGCCGACCATGCCGGCCGTGGCCCAGCAGGGAACCCCACGGGCCTGGCAGCAGCGCATTGACGTCGCCGTCGACCTTCCCGTTCCAGTCGTCGAGCTTTCCTCGGTGAACCCGTTCGCCATCGCGGTCGACCAGTTGCCGACCCTGCGCGCCTCCACCGCACCCCGCAAGCTCGACGTCGGCGGCACGACTCTCGTCGCCGCCTACGTCAACGCCAAAGGCGAGTGCCTCGGAGGCGTCCCCCTGGAGCTGCCGTTCCCCGGTCTCACGGGCGCGGTTCTCGACGAGATCACCGGCTCGCGCTTCGACTCGGCTCGAATCGGCGACCGCGAGGTCGCCTCCTGGGTCGTCATCGCGTTCGACATCGCCGGCCGGATCAAGGAGTCAGCGATCGGCGCCCCGAACTTCGAGCTGCCCGATCCGGAACTGCCGCCAACGCCCATTGACTCCCTCCAGGTGGCGCCGTCCGGGCTGCTGCTCCGGGCGCCGTACGAGCGTCAATCGCTCCTGACCAAGCAGGCGACACCGCGCCGTCTGCAGGTCAAGTCGTCCAGCCAGGACGCCGACGTCCCAATCCGGGCGCTGATTCACATCACGTCTGCCGGTCGCTGCGACCGCTTCGTCCCGCTCAACCTCGACAGCGGTCTCAACAGCTGGCTCTCCGCCTATCTTGCGACATGGCGCCTGGATCCGGCCCAGCGGGGCGGCGAGCCGCACGAGGCATGGCTGCTGTACTCGGCCCGTGCCCGGATCAAGCTGTCTGGGCTCGACTCCACCGGTGTCCGCGTGGTCCGCGACCGCAGCTTCTCGCCGCCCGGCGTCGACCGCTGAGCGGCGACCGCGTCATGTGCTCGGACCGCCCCGTCGGAGGATCTTCCGCTGGTTGCCGGCGCGCACCGTCACCCGTTCCGAGTCGAGCCACTCGAGGACCGGAATCGCCAGCTTGCGCGTCAAACCGAAACGCTCCTTGAAGTCGCCGACCGCGAAGCCGTCGCGCTCCCACCGGCGGACCCCGGCGGCAACCTCGTCGAGCACCGCGCGGTGGATCAGAAACTTGCCGTCGAGCCGAACCAGCCGCCGACGCTGGACCAGAAAGCCGCAGATTCCGTCGACGGTCGCCGGCCGGGCATCGAGCCGTGCGGCGGCTTCGGCCGGTCCCGGAGCATCGAAGCCGGCCTCGCGATACAGCGCCTCGACCCGGCGCGCGAGCTCCTCGCCGAGGGCCGACATATGGCGGTCGCTGCCCGGCGGCACCACCCGGCCCCCGGCCAGTTCGAGCACACCCCGCTGACGAAGCTCCTCGAGGTAGACGCCCGACAGCTCGCGAGCCGGTCGCGGCAACAGGGCCGCCGTGAAGTCGCGGGTCGGCACTCCGGCCGACACCTCGACCCCTTCAAAGCGCCGGCGCAGCTCGCGCCCGGCGGCAGCAGCCAGGGCATCGAGCCGGGCGGTGGCGACCAAGGTCGCCGGTTGGGTCGGCAGCGCGGTCGTCGAACCGCCGTCGAGGATTCGTCCGAGCGGCGCCTGCACCGCGTCGTCGAGCACCCCGAGCCGGACCGCGAGATCGTGGGCGGTCGTCCCGACCAGTCCAGCCCGGTCGATCCACCAGCCCAGCAGCTCCGGCCAGCTCCCTCTCGCGACCGGCGGCAGGGCCTGAAGCGCCGCGCTGTGTCGTCGACGCCAGCGCGGAAGATGAGCGTCGCGCACCACTCCACCGGCAAAGGTGTTGACAGGCGCCGGCCGCCTGAGAACCACCCGGTCGCCCGGAAACAGCATCATCTCGTCGCGCAGGCCGAGCTGGGCGACGGCGCGTTCTCCCGGATTGAGCGTCGTCCCGGACAGCCGCTCGACCCGGGCGGCGACGCGAGCGGCGAAGGCGTGGAGCTCGAGCTCATCGCCCTCGGCGAGAGCCCGCGGCGCCGACGCGAGAAGCTCCAGCTCGACCGTCGCGAGGCGAGTCGGCCGCCAGTCCCCGACCATCATGATCTGGTCGCCGCGGTCGATCCGGTCGCGACTCAGCCCGGCCAGGTTGATGGCGACCCGCTCGCCGGCCTCGACCGTCTTTCGCTCCTCGCCATGGACATGGAGCCGGCGCACTCTCGCGTTGAGGCGCCGGGGCATCAGGCTGATCTCGGCGCCGCTCTCGAGCCGTCCCCACAACGAGGTCCCCGTTACCACGGTGCCGGCTCCGGTGAGCGAGAACACCCGGTCGACGGCCTGCCGGAACGGACGGTCGTCCATCTGGCGCGGCCGAGCGCCGCGGGCCTGCTCGACGAGAACCGCTCGGAGCTCGTCGAGACCTTCGCCCGAGACCGCCGACACCGGCACCACCGGCGCGTCGGCGAACGGGGTGGCCGCGAGGACCTCGCGGATCTCCTCGACCGCGAGCTCGGCGAGATCAGGGTCCACTGCGTCGATCTTGGTCAGGGCGACGGCGCCGCCCGGAACCCCCATCAAGCGGATCACGTCGAGGTGCTCGCGGGTCTGAGGCATGATGCCCTCGTCGGCCGCTACCACGAGCAGCGCCAGGTCGATCCCCGATGCCCCGGCGATCATGGTGTGGACCAGGCGCTCGTGACCGGGAACGTCGACGAAGTGGATCCGAAAATCCTCAGTCACCAGCTGGGCGAAGCCGAGGTCGATGGTGATGCCCCGCTCGCGCTCCTCGGGGAGGCGGTCGCAGTCGGTGCCGGTCAACGCCTTGACCAGGGTGGTCTTGCCGTGATCGATGTGACCGGCAGTCCCGAAAACGACATGGTCCATGGCGCCATGGTACACACCCCGACCCCCGAATGAGCGCGATGCGGGCGGCCACTTGGAAGAGCGGCGTCCGCCCGGCTATGCTCTGGTCATGGACGAGTGCGAGATCAAGATCCCGGTGACCGACCTGGTGGCGGTCGAGAGCCGGTTGAGACGCGCCGGAGGCCGGCGGCTCTGCGCATCGGCCACCGAAACCAACGTGCTGTTCGACACAGCACAGGGCGAGCTCACCGCCTCTGGCCGCGTGCTTCGTCTTCGACGGGTCGCCGAACGCGCTGTCCTCACCTACAAGGGCCCGGCAACCATGGACGGCGCGGTCAAGCGGCGGCACGAGATCGAGGTCGAGGTGCCGCCCGGCGCACGGCTCCTCGAGCTGCTCGGCGCACTCGGTTTTGAGCCGTCGGTGCGCTACGCGAAACGACGGGAGCGCTGGCAACTCGGGGCGGTCGAGGTCGATCTCGACCACACGCCCATCGGCGATTTCGTCGAGCTGGAGGGGGCGCCCGAAGAGCTCGGGGAAACCGCCCGCCGGCTCGGGCTGGATCTCGAGACGGCGGTGCCCGAGTCGTACATCGAGCTCTGGCAGAACTACCGTCGAACCCGGCCCGAGCTTGGTCGGGACATGATCTTCGAATGAAACCGGCAGCCTCGATCGTGCTCGCCGCTGGACGCGGGGAGCGCATGCGGCCGCTGTCCGACGTACTGCCCAAGCCCGCCCTGCCGCTGGTCGCCGAACCGGTGGTCGCCTCGCCCCTGCGGCTCGCAGCAGCCTCCGGAGCCGGCCGAGTGGTGTTCAACAGCTGGCATCTGGCCGATGTTCTGGCCGCGACAGTCGAGGCGATCGACCTGCCGGTTCGGGTGGCGGTGTCGCGCGAGCCCGAGCTCATGGGCACCGCCGGCGGCCTGGCTCTCGCCCGCGACCGTGAGCTGCTCGGCGACCAGGGCCCGGTGCTGGTCGTCAACGGCGACGGTGTGCTCAACCTCGAGCTCGAGCCCGTCGCGAAGCGCATGGCCCAATCCGACGACATGGTGACGCTGGCGTTGCTGCCTCACCTCGACCCCGAGCGCTGGTCGCGCGTCTGCCTCGCCGACGACGGACGGGTCAAGCGCATCGCACCGCCGGGCCGCCCGGCCAGAAACGAGATCCCGCTGCTCTATCCGGGCGCCATGCTGGTGTCCAGGACTGCGGTGGACCAGCTCCGACGCGGGCCCGGCGGCGTGCCCGAACGGCTGTGGCGCCCGGCGCTCGCGGCCGGACGGTTGGGTGGGGTCGTGGTGTCCGGACACTGGCGCGAGGTCGGCACCCCGGCCGACTACCTCGAGATCGTGCTCGACCAGCTCGCCGAGCGAACGGTGATCCACCCGACCGCCGAGATCCACCCCTCCGCGTCAGTCGAGTCCGCGCTGATCGGCAGACGGGCCCGAATCGCCGCTGACGCGGTCGTCAGGGCGTCGGTCGTGGCCGAGGGCGCACGGATCGGACGCGGCGCCCGGGTGCTGCGCTCCGTGGTGCTCGGCGAGGTGTCGGTCGATCCCGCGGACACCCTGGTCGGCGTTTTTCAAGCTGCATCGGGGCCTGAGCTTCGGCGAACGGCTGCCTTTTGATCGCCGCCGCCGCGCGCCCCTACTGCCACTGGTCGAGGCCTCGGCGCCAGGACAGCCGGTTGATCCGGCCGGTCCCGCCGTAGACGCGCAGCACCACCATGCGCCGCTTGAAGTCGCACAGGTAGACCGAGCTCGGCGTCGCCGTGCCGCGCGAGCTGAAGGTGATCATGTTGCCGCGACCGGCACGGATCGGGTCGCCAAGGTCACCTCCGAGGTTGCCGTTTCCTGCAGGATCGGGCACCGGCACGTCGGTCAGGATGCCCGGTCCCGCGCCGCCCGCCTCGAGGATGACCTCGCTGTCGACGATCGGGTCGCGACCGCTGCGGATGTCGGTCCGCCTGACGCCGTCGCCATCGCCGTCCTCGGCGACGTAGCAGCGCCAGCCGCCATCCGGGCGTCGGTCGAAGACCACGGCGCACGACCGTGACCGGAGGACCGCAACGGCGCGACTGCGGACGAGCAGGCCGTGGACCTGGGCGGTCGCCCGGCTCAAGGCCGCGGCGCGGCGCGCGTCGTCGAGCAACGGCACGCCGATCACCATCAGCGCTGCGCTCACCGCGACGGCGGCCACGAGCTCGGTGAACGAGGAGCCGGCCTGGGTTTTTTGACATTCGGTGGGGCGATGGTTGTCCGGCATGAGGCCTCCCCTGCGTGGCGGGCGTGACTCGACGATCAAAGCTCGGATCTCGAAAAGAGCGGCCCCGAAGGGCCGCATCCCGTCCACGCTGTGTTGGTTGTTTTCGAATCAGCGGTTCGCCGAAGCGCCTTCGGCGGATGCTCTCGGGAGCTTCACCTTGTCGGTCAGAGTGGTCGCTCCATCGGTCGTGACGTAGGGCTCGAGCCGCTCGAGCGAGCTCTCACCGATGCCCTTGACGGCCACCAGTTCGGCGACCGAGGCGAACGGTCCGTTGGTCTCGCGGAACTCGATGATCCGCTCGGCCAGCGCGGGCCCGATCCGGGGCAGCAGCTGGAGCTGTTCGGCACTGGCGCTGTTGACGTTGACGACACCGGTCACGGCCGCTTGGCCGGCGCTGACCGACGTCACCGCGACAGCAGCGACCACGAAGAAAATGACGACGCGTTTGTGCAACATGAAAACCTCCTTGTTCCGGTTGACAATCGGGGCGATGGGTCGTTCAGGGGTCCTCAGGTCTCTTCCATCGATCACCTCCCGCGGGTTGATGTCGACTGTCAAGGCGAGATCCGTGCCATTTTCGAGAATCAATTCGATCTAATTGAAAATATTGACTTTATTCAATGATGCGTGATTGTGGCGTGATCGGGGTAGTGACAAGCAATCTTGTCAAAAGGCTGAAAAACTCAAGCCTGATCGACTGCAGAATTTCTTGTCAGTGACAGCTTTGTCTCCACGCCCCCGGCCGGGGGCTGACCCGGCCGGTGCGGCTGTCGGGGAAATCGTCGACCCCAGCGGCCGTTTCGGTGGCACCGACTCGAGCGGCTGTACTAAGATTCGTCGAGCACATGAGCACCCGCAAGCTGCCGTTTCGTCACATTGCCGTCGAGGGGCCGATCGGGGTCGGCAAGACCTCGCTGGTCCAGCTTCTGGCCGACCGCTTCGAGGGCGTGATGGTCCTCGAGGACATCGCCAACCCCTTCTTGCCGGCGTTCTACCAGGGCCGCCCCGGCGCCGCGTTCCAGGTTCAGATCTACTTTCTCCTGTCGCGCTTCCAGCAGCAGCGAGAGATTGCGCAGATGAATCTCTTCCAGCGTCTCGTGCTGGCCGACTACAGCTTTCCCAAGGACCGGATCTTCGCCTACCTCAACCTGGACGACACCGATCTGCGGATCTACGAGAAGCTCTACCCGGTGCTCGAGCAGGAGGTCCCGAGCCCGGATCTGGTGATCTACATGCAGGCGTCGGTGCCTGTCCTGCTCGAGCGCATCCGACGCCGAGCCCGAGACTTCGAGTCCGACCTCGACGTCGAGTACCTGGAGCGTCTGAGCGACGCGTACTCGTACTACTTCTTTCACTATCGGCAGACACCGCTGCTCGTCATCAACACCGACGACATCGACTTCGTCAACAATCAGGTCGACTTCGACGCGCTGGTCGATCAGATCGCCCGAACCCGACGGGGCACCCAGATCTACGTGCCGAAGGGAACAACCGGCGCCTGACGGCGCTCGCCTCGAGTTGAACCCGAGATCAACGATTCTCACTGGCGATCTGCACCATTCCTCTGCGCCCTGGACGGTTGCGAACGCACTCGACCGTTTTTCACACCCACCAGCGCATCAAGACCGTGGAACATCTCATCCGGCAGAACCGCTCGTCGTCGGTTGAGGTAAGATCCGCCCCCGGAGGCTGAATGCTGTCCCGAGATCTGTTTCGCAGCGACCCCGACCGAGTTCGTCGGATGCTCGAGCTGCGGCGGACCGACGCCCCCCTCGACCGGCTCCTCGAGGTCGACGCCGAGTGGCGGTCGCTGTTGGTTCGCGTCGAAGAGCTCAAGGCCCTCCGCAATGCCGGATCGAAGGAGATCGGCGCGCTGTACCGCGCAGGAAACCGCGACGAGGCCGACGGGAAAAAGGCCGAGATGGCGGCCGTCGGAGGCGAAATCGCCGCACTGGAGGGACGTACGCGGACGCTCGAGGAGGAGCTCGGCGCACTCGAGCTCGCCTTTCCGAACCTGCCGGCGGCCGACGTCCCGGAGGGAGCGGACGAGTCCGCCAACCGTCAGCTCGGGCAGTGGGGCGAACCGACCGCGCTCGACTTCGAACCGCTGGCACACTGGGACCTCGGCCCGGCGCTCGGAATTATCGACTTCGAGCGCGCCGCGACCATCGCCGGCGCCCGCTTCGCGGTGCTGACCGGCGCGGGGGCCGCAATGGAGCGGGCTCTGGCGTCCTACATGCTCGATCTCCACACCCGCGAGCACGGCTACACCGAGATCCTGCCGCCGGCGCTCGTCAACCCGGCCTCCCTGGAGGGCACCGGCCAGCTCCCGAAGTTCGCCGATGATCTGTTCGCGATCGAAGGCGGAAGTCTGTATCTGTCGCCGACCGCCGAGGTCCAGCTCACCAATCTGCACCGTGGCGAGGTTCTCGACGACGACCTGCTGCCGATCCGGTACTGCGCCTTCACCCCCTGCTTCCGTGCCGAGGCCGGCTCCTACGGCAAGGACGTCCGCGGGTTGATCCGGCTGCACCAGTTCCACAAGGTCGAGCTGGTTCAGCTGACCCGGCCGGAGGACGCGGAGGACGCGCTTTCGGCCCTCATCGGCCACGCAGAGGCGGTGCTTCAGGGCCTCGGACTGCCGTACCGTACGGTCGCCCTGTGCACCGGTGATCTCGGCTTCTCGGCGGCGCGCACCGTCGACCTGGAGGTCTGGCTGCCCGGTCAGAACGCCTACCGTGAGATCTCGTCGTGCTCGAGCTTCACCGACTTCCAGGCGCGGCGCGCCCGATTGCGCTACCGACCGGCCGACGGCGGCAAAGCGCGACTCCTTCACACGCTCAACGGCTCCGGGTTGGCCATCGGCCGCACCATGGTCGCGGTGCTCGAGAACTACCAGCGATCCGACGGCTCGGTGGTCATCCCCGAGGCGCTCCGGCCCTACATGCACGGCCTCGAACTCCTCGAGCCGACGTGTAGCTGTTAGCTGTTAGCTGTTAGCTGTTAGCTGTTAGCTGTTAGCTGTTAGCTGTTAGCTACGAAATGGTGGGGTCAGCTGAACCAAGAGTCAAGGACTGCGCTGGAGCGAACAGCTCATGGCTCATGGCTCATAGCTCTCGGCCATGAGCCCGGCGGGAGCTCCAGCTCGTCGGCGATCACGGCCATGGCGTCGCGGACGAACTCGATGTGCTCGCCGAGCTCGACGCCGAGCTCCTCGGCGCCGCGCCGGACGTCGTCGCGGCTGACGCCGCGGGCGAATGCGTTGTCCTTGAGCTTCTTCTTGACCGACTTGACGCGGACCTCCGCGATCGCCTTGTCGGGGCGGACCAGGGCGCAGGCGGTCAGGAAACCGGCGAGCTCGTCGACCGCGAACAGGGTCTTGGCGGCCAGGGTGTCGCGCTCGATGCCCATGTAATCGGCGTGGGAGGCGACGGTGCGGATCCAGGCCTCCGGCCACCCGCGCTCGCGCAGGATCTCGGTGCCGACGTGGAGGTGGGTCTCCTCGGTCGGGTTCTGCTGATAGTCGAAGTCGTGGATGAGACCCATGGTTCCCCAGGCCTCCTCGTCGTCACCGAAGCGGCGGGCGTAGGCCCGCATCGCGGCCTCCACCGCCAGCGCGTGCTTGACCAGACTCGGGTTGTCGGTGAACTCGGTGAGCAGGGCCCAGGCTTCCTCGCGGGTCGGTGTGTCGGTCATGCTCGCCTCCCGCCTCGAGGATACCCGCTTCCGATCCCGAGTCCGTATCCGAGTCCGTATCCGATTCCGTATCCGATTCCGTATCCGAGTCCGTATCCGTTTCCGTTTCCGTATCGGAGTCCGTATCCGTTTCCGTTTCCGTATCGGAGTCCGTATGCACCAAAAAATGCGACAATTCGGCAAGATTTGTCTTGACTTCTTCTCAAACCGGGCCGAAAATCTGCGAATCGACACGTAAGGAGGTTGCATCGTGTCAGTTTCGAGCAGCGAGATCCTGTCCCGCGTGAAGGACGAAAGGGTCCACTTCATGCGGCTCCAGTTCACCGACATCGACGGCATCATCAAGAACGTCGAGGTTCCGGAGAGCCAGTTCGAGAAGGCGCTCGACGGCCAGATCATGTTCGACGGATCGTCGATCGAAGGCTTCACCCGGATCGAGGAATCGGACATGCTGCTGGTGCCTGACATGGAGACCTTCCAGGTCTTCCCCTGGGAGGCGAACCAGAGCAAGGTCGGCCGGCTGGTGTGCGATATCGCCAATCCCGACGGCTCGCCGTTTGCCGGCTGCCCGCGGGGCGCGCTCAAGCGGGTCGTCGCCAGGGCCCGCGACATGGGCTACACCATGATGGCCGGGCCGGAGGCCGAGTTCTTCTTGTTCCAGACCGACGACAACGGCGCCGCGATGCCCACGACCCACGACTCGGGCGGCTACTTCGACCTGAGCCCGCGCGATCTCGGCGAGGAGGCGCGGCGCGACATCACGCTGGTACTCGAGGCCATGGGTCTCGAGGTCGAGGCGGCCCACCACGAGGTCGCACCCGGTCAGCACGAGATCGACTTCAAGTACGGCGAGGCGCTGGCCACCGCCGATGCCGTCATCACGTTCCGGTTCGTGGTCAAGAAGGTCGCGCTGATGCACCGACTGCACGCGACCTTCATGCCCAAGCCCCTGGCCGGGGTCAACGGCTCCGGCATGCACGTCCACCAGTCGCTGTTCACCGTCGACGGTCGCAACGCGTTCTACGACGCGGCCGGCAACTGGGAGCTGTCCGAGGTCGGTCGGGCCTATATCGGCGGGTTGCTCGACCACGCCCGGGCGCTCGTCGCACTGACCAACCCGCTGGTTAACTCGTACAAGCGACTGGTGCCGGGCTACGAGGCCCCGGTCAACGTTGCCTGGTCCGAGAAGAACCGATCGCCGATGATCCGCGTGCCGGCGAGGCGCGGCGTCGGCACTCGCTGCGAGGTCCGGATGCCCGATCCGTCGTGCAACCCCTACCTCGCCTTCGCCGCCATGCTCGCCGCCGGCCTCGACGGCATCGAGCGCGGCCTCGACTGCGGCGAGCCGGTCAACCGCAACATCTTCGACATGTCCGCCCGGGAGAAAAAGCGCCTCAAGATCCACCAGCTTCCGTCGAGCCTCGACGAGGCCCTGGACTTTCTCGAGAAAGACACCCTCCTCCGCAACGCCCTAGGCGACCACATTTTCAATCACTTCCTTTTCAACAAGCGCACCGAGTGGTCTGAGTACATCAAGGAGATTCACAGCTGGGAGCTCGAACGGTACCTGGACCGGTACTGAGCGCCCCTCCTGTTGGATTTGCCGCGCTGATTCCGAATCGAGTCGCGAATCCCGGCAGGAGATTGCGCCGAAGAGACCCACGGCAGGAGCTGTCCCGGCAACTTGTCCGCTTTTCTCGAGGGTCACCTCGGTGCAGGCTCGAAGGGCGCGATCGGCCCGAGCCTGGACCCGCCCCCCACCCGACAGGGTCGCCGAGGCCGGAAAACCCGGCTTCGGCGACCCTTGAGAAATTTTTCTCAAATCACTACAGTGAGCGGATCATGGCGAACCCCGGCCCGACCCGGCGAGAAGACGCGACCCCCAAACGGCGCCTCGGCCCGGACGGACAGGGTCCCTGCGACCGCGACCACCGAACGGCCGGCCGTGAACCGACACCTCAGGTGACACAGACCAGGTCGGACCGACCCGACTGAACACCCGCGACATCGGAGAGTCGTACCATGCCCATCATCACCATTTCCCGAGGCGTCTGCAGCGGCGGCACCGAGCTCGCCGAGCTCATCAGCGAGCAGCTCGGCTGGAAAGTACTGCCCCAGGACGAGGTCTCGACCGAAGCCGCACGACGGTATCGGATGTCCGAGGACGAGCTCCACCGCGGTCTGTATCTGCCGGCCACCTTCTACGAGCGCTTCACCCACCGCAAGACCCGATACCTGCTCGCGACCCTGGCGACCATCGCCGACCTGTTGGCCGACGGAAACGGCATCTACCACGGGCTCGCAGGGCAGTTTCTGTTCCGCAACCTGCGGCACGCATTCAAGGTCCGGATCGTCGCGCCGACGTCGCTGCGGATCGACAACGCCATGGAGCGGATGGGTCTGACAAAGGACGAGGCGGCGCGACACATCCGGTCCTGCGACGAGCATCGGCTGCTCTGGGGCCGCCAGATTTTCGACTCCGACGTCAACGATCCTGACCTGTACGATCTCGTGGTCAATCTCGAGCAGGTTCGGCTGGAGACCGCGGCCGGCCTGATCGCCGAGATCATGCGCGGCTGGCGAACGGACGCCGACGACACCTCGCTTCGGGAGTTTCAGGACTTCACCCTCGAAAAGAAGATCCAGGCGGAGCTGTTCTTCAACTCGCCATTCACGCCGGACATCACGAAGGTCAGAGTCAAGGGCGGCGAGGCCCACCTCAAGGGCAGCCGGTCCTTCGAGGCGAATCGCGACAAGGTGGCCGAGTTCGTCGGCCGAATTCCCGGCGTCCGGACGGTTTCCACCGACCACGACATGGCGGAGGCAGCCCACGTCGTCCTCCATCCCGAGTCGACGCTGTCGTCGCGCGACACCACCGCGGCCGACGTCATGCTCGGCATCGATCGCTACCCCCACTGCCACGTCGACTGCACGATCCGCGAGGCCATTGTGGCCATCGGCGCCTCGGCGGTGAAGCTCGAGGACGACCACTTCGTGCCCCCGAGGTACGTGCTGATCCACGACCAGAAGGAACGGCTGGTCGGCGTCGTCAGCCGCCGGGACCTGCTCAAGGGCCTCATCCCCCACATGGCGGAGGACCGCGAGGCACGGGCCGCGATCAGGGGCCTGGTGCCGTTCGGCGGCCAGCTTCCGAGCGAACTCTTCATCAGGTGGACGTCGTTTTTTTCGACGGCGGCGATCGACGCAGCCCGCGAGTCCATCGAAGCGGTGATGGTGCCGATTCGCGGGTCTGTCAAGATCGACGACTCGCTGTCGACCGTGGTCTCGACCATGCTGTACCACGGAGTCGATCTGGTCCCGGTTCTCGATCAGAACAAGGTGGTCGGAGTTGTCCTGATGACCAACATCTTCGACATCGTGTCCCAGTTCGTCATCGAGCACAGCGGCGAAAACCCGAAAGGCGGCGCCGATGGCTGAGCCCAGATTTGCCGACCGGGGTTCCGAGGTCGAGCTCGGGGAGTACAGAAAGCGCAGCACGCTCGATGTCAAGCGGCTCGCCTTCCTGCTGCTCGGGGTCGCCCTCTTTTTCGGCGTCTACCTGTCGCCGCCGTGGCCGGCCGCCGTCGACCCCATGGGCGAGTCCTTCGAGCTCACCGCCCAGGGCAAGGCGGCCCTGGCGCTGTTTCTGCTCGCCGCCGTGTGGTGGGTCTTCGAGGTCGTGCCGATCGGCGTCACCAGCATCACCATCGCGGTCACCCAGGCCCTGTTCCTGATCCGGCCCGACAAGTTCTTCGTCGGCGAGATCGACCCGATCGGCGGCCCCGAGCTGGCCATGAAGGAGTTCTTCCACCCCTCGGTGTGGTTCATCTTCGGCTCCATCGTCATCGGCATGGTCTTCACCAAGACCGGGCTTACCAAGCGCCTGGCCTACAAGATGCTCGCCGTGGTCGGCGAGAAGACGTCGATGATCTACCTGGGCTGCTTCGTGATGACCGCGGTGCTGACCCACGTCATGGCCCACACCGCGGTCGCGGCCACGATCTTCCCGCTGCTGGTCGCCATCTACCGGCTCTACGACGAGGGCGACCAGCCGACCAACTTCGGCAAGGGTCTGTTTATGGGCATGGCCTTCGTCGCCGGCGCCGGCTCCATCGTGACCCTGCTCGGCGCCGCCCGCGGCGCCGTTGCCCTCGGCTTCTACAAGGAGATCACCGGCATCGACATCACCTTCTTCCAGCTCAGCTGGTACATGTTCCCGATCGGCTGGGTCATGGTCTTTCTGCTGTGGGGCTTCTTCATGCTCTACTACAAGCCCGAGCGCGCCACCATCCCCGGACTGCGCGAGCGGGCCCGTGACCTCTATGCCCGGCTCGGACCCATCACCGGCAGGGAGATGACCGCGGCGATCATCGTCGTCGTGGCGGTCGCGACCATGAGCCTGCGCTCCTTCATCCCCGCCCTCAAGGCGGTCGACAAGTCGGGAATCATCATGCTCGCCACGGTGCTCTTCTTCGTTCTCAAAATCCTCGACATCTCGGACCTCGAGGATGTGCCGTGGAACATCATCCTGCTCTTCGGCGGCGCCATGAGCCTCGGCTACTGCCTGGTCCAGACCGGGGCCGCCGACTGGATGGCGATCAACGCGGTGAGCCTGCTCCAGGCGGCGCCGGCGACGGTCTTCATCGTCGGCGTCATCTTCTTCGTGATGATCATGACCAACCTGATCATGAACGTCGCGTCGATCGCCATCTGTCTGCCGGTGGCGCTCAAGATCGCGCCCTATCTCGGGGTCGCCGGCGAGGTCATCCTGTTCGGCGCTCTGGTCGTCGCCGGAATGCCCTTCCTGCTGTTGGTCGGCGCCGCGCCCAACGCCATCGCGTACGAGTCCAAGCAGTTCACCTCGGGCGAGTTCTTCAGGGCGGGGATCCCGGCAAGCCTGCTGCTGATGGTGGTGGTGACCCTGTTCGTGGTCTTCATCTGGCCGCTCATGGGCATGCAGGTGACGGTGCCGGTCCCGTGACCGGGAGCGCGGCCGGCGCCGGCAGCTGAGCCGTTCCGCGCTATGCTCGTGCCGTGAACCGGGTCCTTGTCGTCCATACAGAGCTCCGTGAACTCAACCGGCTCGAGAAGCTGCTCCTCGACCACGGGGATCTCCAGGTCACCCTCGCCGCCTCCATCGACCGGGCGCTCCAGGAGCTCGGATGGAGTCTCCCGAACCTGGTTTTGCTCTGTCTGCCGTTGAAACACACGCCGGGACCGGACGCAGTCGCCGCCCTGCGCTCCGTGGCGTCGAAAATGCCCGTGGTGGTGCTGTCGTCGGAGGGCGGCACCGACGAGACCATCCAGGTGATCAAGGCCGGCGCCTTCGACTGTATCCTCGAACCGGTGGCCGACGACGACCTGCTCGACGTCATCGCCCAGGGCCTCGAGGCCGGGCGGCTCATGCGGTCGCCGGTGGCGATCAGCCCACGCACGGCCGCGGGCCGGGGCGACGCGATCATCGGCCGCTCGAAGCCGATTCAGGAGATCTCCAAGGCCATCGGGCGGGTCGCGCCCACCGACGCCACCGTGCTCATCCGCGGCGCGTCGGGTACCGGCAAGGAGCTGGTCGCCCGTGCTCTGTACCAGCACTCGGCCCGGGTCGACGGGCCGTTCGTGGTGGTCAACTGCGTCGCGATTCCCGAGACCCTGCTCGAGAGCGAGCTCTTCGGCTTCGAGCGCGGCGCCTTCACCGGCGCTCACCAGCGACGCATCGGCAAGGTCGAACAGGCCGACGGCGGGACTCTGTTCCTCGACGAGATCGGCGACGTTCCGTTGCCGATCCAGGCCAAGCTGCTGCGGCTGCTCGAGGACCGCAAGATCGAGCGCATCGGCGGCCGCGAGCCGATCGCCGTCGATGTCCGAATTCTCGCAGCAACCAACCGCGACCTCGAGACCGCGATCGCCGAGAAGCGCTTTCGCGGCGATCTCTACTACCGGCTCAACGTGGTGCCGATCGTCCTGCCGTCGTTGTCCGAGCGGCTCGGCGACGTGCCCGTTCTGTGTGACTACTTCCTCGAGCGCTTTGCCCTCGAGCTCGGGGTCCGCAACCCCGGCCTTGACGACGACGCCTACCCGGCGCTCGGCGCCCACGACTGGCCGGGCAACATTCGTGAGCTCGCCAATCTGATGGAGCAGTGCCTGATCTTCAGCCGCGGCCAGAGGGTCGACCGGTCGATGGTCGAACGTCAGCTCAGCGGCCCTCAGCAGTCGTTCTCGGATCCCTTCGAGGCCATGGACGAGGCGCTCGTCACCGGCGTGCGCAGGGCTCTCGCCGACGACCGGACCGACCTTCTCGACGCAGTGACCTCCAGGGTCACCCGGCTGGTCCTCGACGAGGTGCTGCGCCACACCGGCGGCAACCAGTCCCGGGCCGCCCGCCTGCTCGGGGTGTCGCGGCCGACCCTGGCGGCCAAGCTGCGTCGTTCCGGCCTGCGCTGACCGCCGCTTGTAAAGAAATCGAACGGTCCTGTAAAAATACTTTTCATATCCGGCGGTCGGATGCACCGGTACCACCTCCGAGGAGCTGGCACGGCGCTTGCTGCCTGTCCCAGCGGAGAAAGGAGACCGATGGCATCATGAGCTCGATCGACCGAACCGAGCGCTCGACCTACGGGGGCGTGCGGGTTCGGGCCTCGGTGGTCGGACTGGCACTCATCGTGCTCGTCCCGCTCGTCGTCACCGGTGCGTTCAACCTCCGCCAGTTTCACAAGGTCTACCGGAACAAGGTCGACTCCGAGCTGACCGGCATGATCGAGCGACACAGCCTGATGGTCGACGGGTTCATCCAGGATCGGCTCAGCGACGTTCGGGTGGTGGCGCGCGAGAACTCGATCGACGAGCTTTCCGATCCGGCCTTCCTGCGCCAGAAGCTCAACCTGCTCCGCGAGGAGTACCACGGCGCCTTCGTCGACCTCGGGCTGGTCAACTCGGCCGGCCTCCAGGTCGCCTACGCCGGTCCGTTCAATCTCGAGCTCGTCGACTACTCGTCGGCCGAGTGGTTCGCCGACGCCACGACCCGCGAGAGCTTCATCAGCGACGTCTTCGCCGGGCTGCGCGGCACGCCGCACTTCATCATCACGACCCAGCGCAGCTTCGGCGGCGAGCTCTACCTGGTCAAGTCGACCATCGACTTCGAGTCGTTCAACGCGCTGGTCGAGTCGATCCGCATCGGCGCCACCGGGTTTGCCTTCATCATCAACCGCGAAAGCGAGTTCCAGACCGATCCCCACTTCGAGGTCGCGCTCAACCGGCCACCGTACGTCGATGTGCTCGACGGCGGTGTTCGGTCGGACCGGGTCTTCATCGTCGACGGCGAGGACCTGCTCGGCCGGCCGTCGATCTTCACCTTCGCGCCGCTCAAGCAGGGCCGCTGGCTGCTCTGCTTCCAGCAGGAGACCGCCGACGCCATGGGCGAGGTCCGCAAAATGACCGGGCCGGCGGTTCTCGCTCTGGTGCTGGTGTCAATCATCGCGCTGACCGTGGCGGCGCTGCTGTCCGAGCGGCTCGCGGTCCGAATCGCCGAGGTCGACCACGAACGCACCGTGATGACCCACCAGGTCATCGAAACCGGTCGCCTGGCGTCGATCGGCGAGCTCGCTGCCGGCATCGCCCACGAGATCAACAACCCGGTCGCGATCATGGTCCAGGAAGCGGGCTGGATCGACGACCTGCTGCACGACGACGAGCCGGCGTCCGATGACAATCTTGCCGAGATCCGTCGCGCCGTCGGCCAGATCTGCACCCAGGGCGACCGCTGCAAGGAGATCACCTACAAGCTGCTCAGCTTCGCCCGCAAGACCGACCCCACGGTGCGACAGGTCGAGCTCAACGAGATCGTCGAGGAGGTGATCGGCCTGACCTCGCAGAAGACGCGGTACGCCAACGTTCAGATCGTCACCGAGCTCGAGCCCGAAGTGCCTACCATCCAGGCGTCGCCGACCGAGATCCAACAGGTCCTGCTCAACCTTGTGAACAACGCGGTCGACGCCATCGAACAGCCGGGGGGCTCGGTCAAGGTGACCACCCGCAGCGCCGACGACCGGGTCATCCTCCAGGTCAGCGACACCGGAAAGGGCATCCCCGAGGCCAATCTCGCGCGGATCTTCGACCCCTTCTTCACGACCAAACCGGTCGGCCAGGGCACCGGCCTCGGCCTGTCGATCTGCTACGGCATCGTCGATAAGGCCGGCGGCACGATCACGGTGGAGAGCGAGGTCGAAAAGGGCACGACGTTCACGGTGGCCTTTCCCAGGGAGCGTCCCGATCGCCAACCACCGGCCGAGCCGGAGAACGAGAGAGAGGGACCATGATCGAACCATCTGTGCTCGTCGTCGATGATGAAGTCCAGTTCGTCGAAACCCTCGTCAAGCGCCTCGTCAAGCGGGGCGTCAAGGTCACCTCCGCCCACAGCGGCCGGGAGGCTCTGGACGTCCTCGCCGAGGGCGGCGCGACCCGGACCGACGTCGTGATCCTCGACGTCAAGATGCCGGTCATGGACGGTCTCGAGACCTTGACCGCGATCAAGAAGGAGCACCCGCTGGTCGAGGTCATCATGCTCACCGGCCACGCCACGGTCGAGTCGGCCATCGAGGGCATGAAGCTCGGCGCCTTCGACTATCTGATGAAGCCGTGCGACCTCGACGTGCTGATGGCCAAGCTGACCGAGGCGGCAAACAAGAAGCGCGACCACGAGAGCAAGATCCTCGAGGCCCGGGCTTCGCTCATCTCGCTGCGCCGGGGCGATTGAGGCTCCAGCCGTGACCGACGCGACCGCGGCCGACCGACTCCTCCTCGTCGACGACGAGATCGGATACCTGGACGTGCTCGCCAAACGGTTGACCAGGCGCGGCTTTGCAGTCACCACCGCGTCGAGCGGTTCCGAGGCGATCCGAGCACTGCGCCAGTGGGAGTTCGACCTCGCCGTGGTCGACCTCAAGATGGAGGACATGGACGGCATCGAGGTGCTCAAGGTCTTCAAGAAGATGGACCCGACGCTTCGCGTCATCATGCTCACCGGTCACGGCTCGGAGCGCGCCGCGCGGGAGGGCATTTCGCACGGCGCGTTCGACTATCTGATCAAACCCGTGGGGCTCGAGGTGCTCGTCACGACCATCCGGGCCGCGCTGGAACCCGGCCCGTGACGCGCGCGCCGGTTCGCTCGAGGCCCGGGTGGAATTTCGGCTCGATCTGAAGGGGGGAGTCAATGCGGTTCTTTCAAGCATGGGGGATGTTCATGACAGCTGCGGCCCAGGCCCATGCGTCCTGGGAGCTCGACATGTCGAGGAGAATTTTGGGCGATCCCAGGCGGATCGTCCTGCTCCTGCTGCTCATTCTGCCGATCTTCATCTTCGGCCCGGCGGTGGCGGCGCAGGTCGGCGAGCAGGCCGCCGAGGCCGGCGATCTGCTGCCCGATGTCCTGGGCGGCAAGAAAGCCTACTCGCCGGCCTTCTACTCGACCGGGATCTTCGTCGCGTCGATCCTCATCGGGCTGTGCGCGGGGCTGATCACCGGCTGCATCGGCGCCGGCGGCGGCTTCATCATCGCACCGGCTCTGATGTCGGCGGGGATCAAGGGCATCCTCGCGGTCGGCACCGACCTGTTCCACATTTTCGCCAAGGCGATCATGGGCAGCGTCATCCACCGCAAGCTCGGCAACGTCTCGGTGCCGTTGGCGATGACTTTCCTGATCGGGGCGATCGGCGGAGCGCTGCTCGGCGGCATCATCAACCGCACGCTGTACGAGATCAACCCGGTGCTGTCCGACGCCTTCATCACCACCATCTACTCGATCATGCTCGGCGGCCTCGGCGCCTACGCGCTGCTCGACTACCTCAAGGCCCGCAAGGCGGGCGGCGGCGGCACCGCCCACGGCAACAAGGACGAGGGCGCCGAACTCGGCAACCTGCCCCGCAAGCTCCAGGCGATGAACATCCCGCCCATGATCACCTTCGATGAGAGCCTGGTCCCCGGCGGCCGCCAAATCTCGGCCTGGTTTCTCATCGCATCGGGCTTTTTGGTCGGCTTCGCGGCCGCCATCATGGGCGTCGGCGGCGGCTTCCTGACCTTCCCGATCTTCGTCTACACCCTCGGCGTGTCGTCCATGACCACAGTCGGCACCGACATCTTCCAGATCGTGTTCACCGCCGGCTTCGCGGCGATCAGTCAATATGCCATCTACGGCTTTATCTTCTACACCCTCGCCATGGGCATGCTGCTCGGCTCCCTGTTCGGGGTCCAGATCGGCGCCATGGTGACCAAGGTGGTCAAGGGCATCACCATCCGCGGCTTCTATGCCATGGCGGTGCTCGCCGGCTTCGTCAACCGGATCTTCGCCCTGCCCGGCAAGCTCTCGGACCTCGAGGTGATCTCGCTCCAGCCGACCACGATCACGGTGCTCGACAACATCGGGATCTGGGCCTTCTTCATCGTCATCGGCGGTTTCGCGCTGTGGGTCCTGTACACCTTCTTTTCCAACCTCGGCGTACTCAGGGGGGCGGAGGTGACGTCATGAGCCGCAACCGGAACCGGACGACCACGCTCGGCATCGGCATCGCATTGATGGTCGGCTTCATCGTCGTGCTGGTGATCTTCTTCATGCCGGTGTTCGCCGGCCAGAACGGCCTCGACTTTCTGGACAACCTCTACAACTCGATCTCCAAGGGCTCCGCCTACTACATTCCCAAGGTCCAGAACCTGGTCAAGGAGCAGGGCAGGCAGGAGGTCGCCTTGAACCTCAGGTTCGCCGACGCCGTCACCGCGACGGCGGCACAGCCGCTGTTTGCCCAGGCCGGCGCGGAGGCCTCCCTGGAGGCCGCCACCCTGAAAGTCGAGGGCGATCTCGAGAGCATCTTCACCGCCTGCCTCGCCGATGCCGACGCCGCCTATCACAACCGCGACGCCGAGCTCGAGCAGCGGTACGGGACCTCCTCACGTGCGGTGCTCTTCGGCTGGTGGCAGGGCCTGCGAGAGATGGAGCGCGACCTCAAGCGTCAGAAGCTGTTCAAGGCCGCCGACCTGACCCACACGGTCCAGGCCAAGACCGTGGAGTGCGCCTACAACTACCACGGCATCGAGCCCCAAAGCATCAAGGAGCGCTGGGGCATCGTCCTGTTCTCGCTGGTCTTCTACGTGATCTACACGGTCTGGTACGGCTACGCCATCATGTTCATCTTCGAGGGGCTCGGCTTCGAGCTGGCGGCGCACTGAGAACACCGAGACCTCCGGCCCGTCGGACGGGCGGTCACCGCCCGTCCGGCGCCGGATCGAGGTTGACAACCGCCCCGGGTCAGGCTGTACCTTTCGGCTGGTCCTGCCGCGGTCCAGGCCTTCAGGAGGAACCATGGCCATCCGAGTGCTCCTGGTCGACGACGAGCCGAGCTTCGTGGACACCCTCAAGCGGCGGCTGACCCTGCGCAAGCTCGACGTTCACACCGCCTCCAGCGCCGACGAGGCCTTCGAGGTGCTCGACCGGGAGCCCCTCGACGTGGTCGTCCTCGACGTCAAGATGCCGGGCACCGACGGCCTCACAGCCATCAAGAGCATCAAGCGCCACCATCCCCTGGTGGAGGTCATCCTGCTGTCGGGCCACGCGAATCTCGAGGCCTCGGTGGGCGGCATGGCTCTCGGCGCCTTCGACTACCTCCTCAAGCCGGTCCGGATCGACGAGCTGGTCTACAAGATCGAGGACGCTTACCGGCGCAAGACTCTCCAGGAGCAGAAGATCGCGCAGCTCAAGCAGGCCGCGAGCCGGTCCCCCGACGGGCCGGAGTCGTGACCGACAGCGGGTCGAGGCGGTACCGGGCCCGGCTCGGATGGTGATGGGCCGGCTCGGCGGTTGGCTCGGACGCCTCTTCGGGCGGCGGCCGCACGAACCCGATGCCGACGAGGCCGAGCGGCTGAGCCGGCTGTTCAGGGAGCGCTACAACAGCTTCCGCGAGCTGCTCGCCGCCAACGGCCGGGCCCTCGAGACCATGGCGGAGATGGAGCAGGCGCTCGCCGGATCCCGGCCCTACGGCATGGACTTCATCGACTCGGAGGCGACCCGGGTCGCGGTCCGCGTCTACCGGATGATCCGTCATCTCGATGCCCTGGCGCCAGGCAAATTCGGCGCGCTCGATGCTCGATTCGACGCGATCCGGGCCGAGCTCGAAACCGCGCTCGATCCACTGCGTGACCGCATCGACGCACCGCCGGTGCTGCCGCTCGCCGACATCGGTCGGGGCGACAGCCGTTCAGTCGGCGCTAAAATGGCCAATCTCGGCGAGATCGCCGGGGTCGTCGGCCATGAGGTGCCGCCCGGCTTCGTCATCACCGCTGCCGGCTTCCGTTCGCTGCTCGAGCACAACCGGCTCGATGACGAGATCGAGCGCCGGATCACCGTTACCGAGCTCAACCGCCCCGACGCCCTGTTCGAGCTCAGCTCACAGCTCCAGCAGCTCATCGTCGCCGCCGAGGTCCCGCCTGATGTCGCGGCGGCAATCGCCGACGCGCTGGCGTCGATGAGGAGCAGCCACGGCGACGATGTCCATCTTGCGGTTCGATCGAGCGCCTTCGGCGAGGACACCGCCGAGACCTCGTTCGCCGGTCTGTACCGGTCCGAACTCAACGTCCACCCGGATAACCTGGTCGAGGCGGCGCTCGAGGTCGCGGCGAGCAAGTACACCCCGCAGGCCATGGTCTACCGACGCCAGCACGGGCTGCGCGACGAGGACACCGAGATGGCGGTCGGTTGCATGGCCATGATCGACGCCGAGGCGGGCGGCGTCGCCTACACCGCGGACCCCCAGAACGACGACGACGAGAGAGTCCACATCAGCGCCGCCATCGGGCTGCCCAAGGCGGTCGTCGACGGCCGCTTCGACGCCGACGCCCTCGTCGTCGACCGCGACACCCTGGAGGTCGTCGAGCGACGGATCGTGTTTCAGAAGACCGCCTTCGCGCTGCGACCGGGCGAGGGCATCGTCCGTCGGGGGGTCCCCGCCGACCGGGCGGCGCAGCCGGCCATCAGCGATGTCCGGGCCACCGAGGTGGCGCGCGCGGCGCTCGAGCTCGAGCGCCACTTCGGCTGCCGCCAGGACGTCGAGTGGGCGGTGACCCCGGACGACCGTCTCGTCATCCTCCAGAGTCGGCCGCTGCACCACACCGAGGTCGACCGGGCGCCTGCCGTGGTTGCCGGCGAGCCCCTGATTTCGGGCGGCGTCTGCGTCAGCCCCGGGGTCGCCGTCGGCCCTGCCACCTGGGTGCGCAGCGACCGCGAGGCGCTCAAGGTCAAAAACGGCGCGGTCCTCGTCCTCGAGCATCCGGACCCGCGCTGGGCCTCCCTGCTCGACCGCGCCGCCGCGGTCGTCGCCGAGCACGGCAGTCTCGCCGGCCACCTGGCCACCGTCGCCCGGGAGTTCGGCATTCCGGCGATCTTCGGCATGGGGCCACTCGACGAGCTGCGTCGCGACAGCGAAATCACCGTCGATGCCGACGGCCGCGCCGTGCATGCCGGTCGTATCGCCGGGATCGACGTCGACCGGCCACGCCGCAATCTGATGGATGGCAGCCCGGTCCAGGCCATCCTGCGCCGGGCCCTCGACCACATCGCGCCGCTGACCCTGCTCGATCCCGACGCGACCGACTTCCGCGCCGACAACGTCCGGACGATGCACGATATCACCCGATTCTGCCACGAGATGTCGGTGCGGGAGATGTTCAACTTCGGGAGCGATCACGACTTCCCGCGCTACGCCGCCAAACAGCTGCACCACAACGTGCCCATGCAGTGGTGGGTGCTCGACCTCGATGACGGCTTCACAACAGAGGTCCACGGCAAGCATGTCCGGCTCGAGCAGATCACCTGTGCCCCGATGCACGCCCTGTGGGACGGCATGGTCGCCGTGCCCTGGGACGGTCCCCCGGCGGTCAGCGGCTCGGGCTTCGCGTCGGTGCTCTTCGAGGCGACCCGCAACCCGGCGCTCGCGACGCCATTTCGCAAGCCCTACGCCCAGCGCAACTACTTCATGGTGTCGGCGAGCTTCATGAACCTGCAGTCCCGCTTCGGCTTCCACTTCTCGACCGTCGAGACCCTCGCCGGCGAGCGCGACAGCGAGAACTACCTGGCGTTTTCGCTCAAGGGCGGCGCCGCAGACCTCGATCGGCGGGCCGCCCGCGCCGAGTTCGTCGCCGACCTCCTTGCCGACCGGGGCTTCACGGTCAAGGTCGTCGAGGATACCTTGACGGCACGCGCCACGGCGCTGCCCCTCGACGAGACCCTGCACCGGATCAGGATCGTCGGCTACCTGCTCATGCACACCCGCCAGCTCGACATGGTGATGGCCGACCGCGCCGCCCGGGAGCACTACCGCGCCAAGCTCGAGGCCGACATCGAGAGCCTCGGCGAGGAGTAGCGTTCCGGGTCCGAGGCCCCACCTTTTCCGGTTCCCGTGCCCGTGTCCGTGGCCGTATCCGTGGCCGTTTCCGTTTCCGTTTCCGAAGCTGTATCCGTATCCGTATCCGTATCCGTGGCCGCTCCCGATTGCGACGACAGCGAAACAGGCCCGCCTCAATCCCCGCAACGGGCGCGTCGAGGCGACCGCCGCCCTCCAGGGCCGGAACGGGCGCGTTGGGACGGACGTGCCGTCTTGAACATTGTGCCGAGCGCCCTCCGGTCATCACCGCGCTGCTCACAATGTTCAAGGGGGCACTCGCCGAGCCCAGTCCTCGATCTCCGGGGCGCGCTCCGGCCAGCAGGAAGGCCGCCGGCGCCCGAGCAGCGTGGTCAGTGTAGGTCCGGCATCCTTCGCACGACCACGCTGCTCGGGCGACGCTGGGCCGCGCTCGCCGGAAGGCGAGGGCGGGCCGGAAGGCCGGTGACGCAGGACCGTTGCCGTAGCCGTATCCGTTTCCGTGACCG
>CAZXMW010000027.1:0-46164 GCA_964641415.1 uncultured Thermoanaerobaculia bacterium
TCCCGATCCCGATCCCGATCCCGATCCCGATCCCGATCCCGATCCCGATCCCGATTTTGATCCCGAAGACCGACCCACCGCCGCCAGCCTCGGCGGCTGGCGGCTCCCGTCTTCAATCCTTGAGGCCGGCGAGATCACGATCTCGACGGCCTCTGCGGTTGAAGCCGAGCCGTGCCTTCGGCACGTCCGTGGGTCTCGCGTTCTACCAGCCGGCGCGGCTGTCGTGGACTGACCCACCCCCCACCCCGCCACCCGCCCGCCCTCAGAAATCCACCCGGGGTCGGACCCCGAGCGGATTTCTGACGGGGTGAAGGAAGAGTCATCGCAGAGTTCGCGAGAGATCCCGGATGAAATCTCAGCCGTCGAAGATGTACAGGTAGGATGAACTCGAAGAGTGCGAGCGCCTGCTCGGTACGGGGCGCGTCGACCGCGCCGGCGCCGATGAGGAGCCGGAGGTGGGTGTCGACCTCTTTCGCCGACCCGGAGGCAACCATGCGTGGCCACAACCACGCGGACTCGTCTCGGTCGGCACTGCCACTGCCACTGCCACTGTCTCTGCCTCTGTTCCTGCCGTCGCCTCTGTCCCCTGGTTGCTGTTCCTGTCCCGGTGTTTGGGGAACGGGATCGGAGGCGGCCACGGACGCGGTCGCGGTGACGGCTGCGGACACGGACACGGACGCGGTCGCGGTGACGGCTGCGGCCACGGATCCCGGCACGGGGGCGGTGGGTCGTATACTCTCGTCCCGTGAGCGGCGAGATCCTGACCCCCGACGCCTCCCCGGGCGAGAAGCGCCTTGAGGAGACCCTGCGCCCCAAGCGGCTCGAGGAGTTCGTCGGCCAGTCGCGGCTGGTGACCAACCTCTCGGTGTTCATCGCCGCCGCCCGCGCTCGCAACGAGAGCCTGGACCATGCCCTCATCTTCGGGCCCCCGGGGCTCGGTAAGACGACGCTCGCTCACATCATCGCCAACGAAATGGATGCCGAGCTCCACATCACCTCGGGGCCGGTGCTCGAGCGGCCCGGTGATCTGGCGGCGATGTTGACCAACCTGCACAGCGGCGACGTCCTGTTCGTCGACGAGATCCACCGGCTGCCGCCGGCCGTCGAGGAGATCCTCTACCCGGCCATGGAGGACTTCGAGCTCGACATCGTGATCGGGCAGGGCCCGGCCGCGCGCAGCGTCCGGCTCACCCTTCCCCACTTCACGCTGGTCGGGGCGACGACCCGCACCGGTTTGCTGACGGCGCCCCTGCGCGACCGCTTCGGTATCGTCCACCGGCTCGAGTTCTACCCGGCGGACGACCTTTCGGCGATCGTCGACCGGTCCGCCCGGATCCTCGGCATCGAGGTTGCCGACGACGCCCGCGACGAGATCGCCAAACGCGCACGGGGCACGCCGCGGATCGCCAACCGCCTGCTGCGTCGGGTGCGCGACTTCGCGCACCACCTCGGAACCGACGCGGTGACCCTCGAGGCTGCCCGCTTCGGGCTCGAGCAGATGGAGGTCGACGCCTTCGGTCTCGACCACCTCGATCGCAAGGTCCTGACCACCATCATCGAGGTCTACGACGGCGGGCCGGTCGGCCTCAAGGCCCTCGCCGCGTCGCTCGGCGAGGATCGCGGGAGCCTCGAGGACATCAACGAACCCTACCTGCTCCAGATCGGTCTTCTCCAGCGGACGCCGCGCGGCCGCACGGTGACCCCGCTCGCCTATCGGCACCTCGGTCTCGACGGTCGCCGATCCGACGGGCGGCTGTTCGAGGAGGCGGATTGAGGTCGGTCCCGATCATCGTCAATCCCACGGCCGGCGGTGGGCGGTTGCTCCGTTTCTACATGGACCTCGACGCCGCCGCCCACCGGTGCGGGCTCAAGCTCGACTGGCAGCACACCGAGCACCCGGGCCACGGCGCCGAGCTCGCGCGACGGGCCGCCGCCGACGGCTGCCCGCTGGTCTTCGCCTATGGTGGCGACGGAACCTACAACGAGGTCGCGCGCGGCCTGCTCGCGACCGACACCGCGCTCGGCGTGCTGCCCGGCGGGACGACCTCGGTGCTCGCCTACGAGCTCGGGATTCCACGTCCTGCGTCCCGGGCGCTCGAGGCGCTCGCGCTCGGCCGCGACCGTGCCATGCGGGTCGGTCGGACCGGGCGCGACGAGATCTTCCTGCTCATGCTGTCGTCGGGTCCCGATGTCGTGGTGCTCGAGAGGTTGTCCCCGAAACTGAAGAAGATCGGCCGGCCCGGAGTGGCGCTGCAGGCGATCCGCGAGCTGCTCCGCTTCGATGAGCTGCCGGCGGTCGACGTGTCGGCCGGCGGGTTGACGATTCGCGGCGGCTGGGCGATTGTCGGCGCCGCGCGGTGCTACGGCGGACCGTATCACGCGACGCCGGGCGCCGATCCGTTTGCGCCGAGCTTCGAGGTCGTTGTCCAGCGCTCGGTGGGTCGCTCCGCCGCGCTGTCGTTCGCCCTCGGCATGCCGTTCGAGCGCCACGTCGCTCGTTCCGATGTCTGGCGGGCGACTGTCGACCGGGTCGAGCTGGCGCCGTCGGGCGCCGGCCGCTGGCGCTACCAGCTCGACGGCGACCTCGCCGGCGAGCTGCCGGTCAGCGCCGACATCGACCCGAGGCAGCTGCTGATCCGGATGCCCGGTCTCGCTCCGGTGACGGTGGTCAGGACCGAGACGGTTCCTGCGCCGGCTGGGTGATCAACCCAGCCCCGCGAAGAGATCGGTCGAGATGTAGCGCTCGGACGTCGAGGCGGCGATGAAGACGACCAAACCGTCGGCGAGCTCTTCGCGCGCGGCGAGCTCGAGCGCGGCGGCGCACGTGGCTCCGGTCGAGATCCCGGCGAGGATCCCCTCCTCGCGGGCCATCCGGCGGGCGGTGTCGAAGGCCTCCTGATTGCCGATCTGGATGATCTCGTCGATCAGGTCGGTGTCGACGTTGTCCGGGATGAAGCCGGCGCCGATACCCTGGATCCGATGCGGTCCCGCGTCGCCGCCGGACAGCACCGGCGAATCGACCGGCTCGACCGCGACGATCCGCGTCGCCGGCCGTCGCTGCTTCCACACCCGAGCGACGCCGGTCAAAGTGCCGCCGGTGCCGACCCCGGCGACGAAGGCGGCCATCCGACCGTCGGTGTCACGCCACAGCTCCTGAGCGGTGGTGGCGCTGTGGATCTCCGGGTTCGCCGGGTTGGCGAACTGTCCCGGCATGACCGAGTCCGGAATTTCCTCGAGCAGCGCCTCGGCACGGGTCCCGGCGCCCTTCATGCCGTCGGTGGCCGGGGTCAGGACGAGCTCGGCGCCGAGCAGCGCCAGCACCTGGCGGCGCTCGCGCGACATCGACTCGGGCATCGTCAGCACGCACCGGTAGCCGCGTGCGGCGGCAACCATGGCGAGCGCGATGCCGGTGTTGCCGGAGGTCGGCTCGACAATCGTCGAACGGCCCGAAACGAGTCGACCGTCTCGTTCGAGCGCATCGATCATGGCGACGCCGATCCGGTCCTTCACCGAGTGCGTCGGGTTGAAGAACTCGAGCTTGGCGACGACACGACCGGGCAGTCCGTCGGCCATCCGGTTGAGCTCGACGAGCGGGGTGTTGCCGATCAGGTGGGTGACGTCCGAGGCGATCTTCATAATGGACCTCCTTGCCGGTTCAGAGCGGGCTCGATGAGGGCCTCGAGACGATAGCGATCCGTGCGATTCATGACACGAACAACCGAAAATATCACTTGAGATTCCGGATCCCGGACGGCGGCTGCTCGGCCGCGGCCCGGGAGGGTTTCAAGGTACAATGACCAGTCGGAGGAGATGATGGAGTTCTTGGACGCGTTGGAGCAGCGCGCACGCGCGGTTGGCGGCGCCATTGCCCTGGCCGAAGGGGATGATCCGAGAGTCGTCGAGGCGGCTGCGGATCTGGCCGAGCGCGACGCCTGCCGGGTGATCGTGCTCTGTCCGGCGGCCGGCCGGACCGAGCGTCATGCCGGGCTCGAGGCCGCCGGAGTCGAGGTCCTCGATCCCCAGACCGATCCGGTCAGGGACGAGCTCGCCGAGGTGCTGCACGAGCGCCGCAAGCACAAGGGCTTGACCCCCGAAGCGGCACTGGAAGCAGTCACCGATCCACTGTACTTCGCGTCGCTGCTGGTCGCGTCGGGTCGCGCGGACGGCTCGATCGGGGGCGCGGTCCGGACCACGGCCGACACCGTTCGCGCCGCCCTGCACTGCATCGGCGCGGCGCCGGGGCTGACGACCGTGTCGTCGGCTTTCGTCATGGTTCACCCCGACTCCGGCTGGGGCGATCGGGGCGTCATGGTGTTCGCCGATTGCGCGGTCATGCCGGACCCGGATCCGGTGCAGCTGGCCGAGATCGCGGTGTCGGCGGCCGACACCTACCGGTCGATCGTCGGCGGCGAACCCCGGGTCGCGCTGCTGTCCTTCTCGACCAAGGGCTCGGCCGACCACCAGCTGGTGTCCAAGGTCCAGGAGGCGCGCGCCGAGCTCGAACGCCGCGCCGTGCCCTTCGCGTTCGACGGTGAGCTCCAGCTCGATGCCGCGCTGATTTTGAAGATCGGCCAGAAAAAGGCCCCGGACTCGGCGGTGGCGGGACGCGCCAACACCCTCGTTTTCCCGAATCTCGACGCGGGCAACATCACCTACAAGGCGGTCGAACGGCTCGGCGGCGCGCGCGCGCTCGGTCCGCTCATGCAGGGGCTGGCCAAGCCCGCCAATGATCTCAGCCGCGGTTGTTCGGCGGCGGACATTGTCCAGACTGCTTTTTTGACCCTGCTCCAGGCCCGAGGCTGAGCCGGTGCGGGTGCTGGTTCTGGGCGCCGGAGGTCGCGAGCATGCGCTGGTCTGGGCCCTGGCTCGGTCGCCCTCGGTGGAGGAGGTGCTGGCCGCCCCGGGCAATCCCGGAATGGCCGACGTCGCCGAGCTGATCGATCTCGACCTCGGCGACCTCGAGGCGGTCGCCGATGCCGCTGCCGAGCTCGCCGTCGACCTCACGGTGGTGGGTCCCGAGGGTCCGCTGGCAGCCGGGGTCGCCGATGTCTTCGCCGAGCGCGGCCAGCGGCTGTTCGGTCCGACGGCGGCTGCCGCCGAGCTCGAGTCGAGCAAGGTCTTCGCCAAGGAGTTCTGCCGTCGGCACGGTATCCCCACCGCCGACGCCTCGGTTGCGCGAACTCCGCGGCAGGCGATCGACGCGGCGCGCAAGTACTCGTTTCCGGTCGTGCTCAAGGCCGACGGCCTGGCTGCCGGCAAGGGCGTGTTCATCGCCCTCGACCCGTCCGATCTGGAGGCTGCCGTCGACCAGCTGTTCGTCAGCCGCCGGTTCGGCGCCGCCGCCGACCGGGTCCTGGTCGAAGAGTGTCTCGAGGGCACCGAGGTCTCGTTCATGGTGATCAGCGACGGTCGCCGTTGGGAGTCGATCGCGACCTCGCACGATTACAAGCGGGTCGGTGACGACGACAGCGGCCCGAACACCGGGGGAATGGGCTCTCACTCGCCGGCGTTCGCCCTGTCCCGAGCCGAGCGCTCGGCGATCGTCGACTCGGTCATCGCGCCGACCGTGCGGGGCATGGCGGCCGAGGGTCGGGAGTACCGGGGCGTGCTCTACGCCGGCCTGATGCTCACCGCCGGTGGTCCGAAGGTCCTCGAGTTCAACTGCAGGTTCGGGGATCCCGAGACCCAGTCGGTGCTCCGCCGTCTCGACGGCGATTTGGCCGAGACCCTGGCCGCGGCCGCCGACGGCCGGCTCGAGCCCGGCGCCCTGCGCTGGTCCGACGGTGCCGCTGCTTGTCTCGTTCTCGCCGCCGACAACTACCCGGGAAGCCCTCGCACCGGCGACGAGATCACCGGTCTCGACGCGTCGGCGGTGCGGCCCGGGATCGTGGTTTTCCACGCCGGGACCCGACGCGACGGTGGTCGCTGGCTGACCGCGGGCGGTCGGGTCCTGTCGGTGACCGCAACCGGCCCAGGCCTCCGCGAGGCGGTCGAGGCGGTCTACCGCGCGACTGCGTCGATTTGTTTCGACGGCTGCCACCACCGAACCGACATCGGCGCCGACACGATGCGAAACATGGAGCGCAGAGATGGCTGATCTGGATGTTCTGATGCTCATGGGTTCGGCAAGCGACTGGAAGCATCTCGAGGGCTCGGTTCGCGTCATGGATGAGCTCGGGTTGCGCTGCCGGGTTCACGTGTCGTCGGCCCACCGAACCCCCGAGCGGACCATCGAGCTGATCCGCCAGGCCGAGGCCGACGGATGCAGAGTGTTTATCTGCGCCGCCGGAATGGCGGCACACCTCGCCGGGGTGGTCGCCGCTCACACCACTCGACCGGTGCTCGGAGTGCCGCTGCCGGGCGGTGTGCTCGACGGCGTCGACGCCTTGCTGTCGACGGTTCAGATGCCGGGCGGCATTCCGGTCGCCACCTTTGCCGTCGGTCCGGCGGGCGCCAAGAACGCGGCCACCTTTGCGGCCGAGATCGTCGCCGGGCACCGCACGGAGGTCGCCGAGGCGCTCGTTGCGGCCCGTCGGGCCGGCGCCGACGTCGTGCTCGAAGGCGACCGCGAGATCCAGAGCGACCGCAGCGGCGGTGGCCGGGAATGACCGATTTGCTGGCCGAGATCCCGGTCACCTCCCGGGTCGAGGGCATCGTCCCCGTGGTCGTCGACCCGGACCTGCCGGGGCTGCCGTGCCGAACCGGTGCGCTCGAGGTCCGGCATGATCACCACTATCTCGTCGAGACCCCCGACGGTCAGTTCCTCGGTCGCGTCAGCCTGTTCTCGCTGCCGATCTTCCGACCCCGCCGCGGAGCGGTCGGACGGATCCTCCGGCTCGCGTCGTCGGAGGATCGCAAGCGAACCGAGGACACGCACCACATCGAGCGCGAGATCGAGGCCTACCTGCGCGAACGGACGCGCGAGCTCGGGCTCGACATGCGCACCATCAAGGCCCGCTTGCCGCTCACCGGTCGCAAGGCCCTGATCTACTTCACCGCCGAGCGCCGGCTCGACTTCCGGGCTCTGCTGCGCGAGCTCGGCCGGCGCTACCGTCGAAAGGTCGAAATGCGTCCGCTCGGGGTCCGAGACGGGGCGCGGGTCTGCGGCGGTCTCGGTCCGTGCGGCCGGTGTCTGTGCTGCACCACCTTCATGGATCGCTTTCACTCGGTGACCGTGCGGATGGCCAAGCGGCAGCGCCTGAGCCTCAACCCGACCAAGATATCGGGGCTCTGCGGCCGGCTCATGTGTTGTCTCGCGCACGAGGTCGACCAGTACCCCGACGCCGACAGGAGGCAGCGCCCGACCGGCTGAAGGGCCGGGAGGGATTCGTTGCGAGCTCCTCTGAGACCCTGTGCCGCGACATCGGAGCACCGAATCTGGTAGTCTTGGCCACCAATTTCCGACTTCATGCACCCGGGCCCATCCCATCCGCCCTGCATGGGGTGCTAGGAGCGACGACATGTCGGACCGCAAGCTCATCCGACCTTCGATGACCGAGATGATGGACCGATTCCCGACCCGTGGCACCACGGGTCGTCGCAAGCAGGTTCCGGCCGAACAGACGAACGCCGAGAGCTTCTACTATCTCAAACAGATGCAGAACCGCACCACGATGGTCGTGGTGCTCACCGACGGCGCCGAGCTCATCGGATGGATCGAGTGGTACGACAAGAACTGTATCAAGCTCAATCGGAACGACGCGCCGAACCTGTTGATCTTCAAGCACTCGATCAAGTTCATGTTCAAGGAGGAGGAGCTGCACCACCGTCGGCGGCGCCGTCCCCGGACCGAGGCGCGATCGGCCTCATGACCGGCGCCGCGTCACCGGAGACTCGCCCTACAGGTACTTGATGGTTTCCTGAGCGGCCTGGGCATCGGGCCCGTCGGGCGTGACCTCGAGGTACTTCTCCATGTGTGTCTTCGCTCCCTCGAGGTCGCCGGTGCGCAGCAACAGCATGCCGTACTCGAACAGGCACTTGGGAAACTCGGGGTCGAGAGCCAGACACTCCTCGAGCAGCGGTCGCGCGCCGGTGTCATCCATGGCGTTGAGGAAGACCACAGCCTGGTTGAACGCCGTTGCCGGGTCGTCGGGGTTGAGCGCCCGGTACCGTTCGAGGTAACCCTCCTCGGCCTCGTCCCGGTCCAGCATTCCGGCGGCGTTGGCCGCAACCGCCAGGCACTCGAGCGACTCGTCGTCGACCTCCAGGCAGCGGCGAGCGGTGACCAGGGCCTGCTCGTTGTCGCCGGAGTCGAAGTCGATGCTGGCGAGCGCCTCGTAGGCCTGGATGAGATCCGGCTTCGCTTCGATCGCGGCCTCGAACCGGGCCCGGCTCCCGGCGATGTCGCCGGCCTTGAGAAGCCGGATGGCCTGGTCGTACTCCTTGTAGCCGGGCCGCTCGAGCAGCTCCTGCTGCCGTGCTTCGGCCCGCTCTTCGAGCGTGACGAGCTCGAAGGTGAACTCGTTGTCGGTCGTGCCCACCGGCACCTTGATCTCCTCCTGGTAGTCCAGGTAGCCGTCGGCGGTCACGGTGAAGAGATAGGTCTTGGTCGCGTCGAGAACGAGCACCTTGAACTCACCGTCGGCCCCGGTGGTGATGGTCTTGGCGAAGGACGGGAGCTCGTCCGATGTCATGGTGATGACCGCCCCGGCGATCGGCTTGCCGTCGGTGTCGACCACGATTCCCGAGACCCGCGCCTGGGGCCCTGCCGAGGCCGAGGTCGCCGCCAGCACGAAAATCAGGGCGATGACGAAGCGATGAAAGCGGGGATGACGCATGGCTGACCTCCACGGCGCAGACTCGGTACGAGGATACTCCGTCCGGGGATGGGGCTCAACGGGGCCCGAGCCCGAGCATGGCCCGCGTCACGTGATGCGCGACGGTCGGGTTCTCGCGCAGCCGACGCATGGAGTAGGGGTACCAGTCGCGACCGAAGGGGACGTACACCCGCAGCCGGTGGCCGCGGTCGAGGATGATGCGCCGCAGCTCCTCGTCGACCCCGTACAGCATCTGGAACTCGTAGTCGCCGGGGTCGAGACCGAGTCGGTCGACGGTCGCCATGGCGCCCCACACCAGATGGGCGTCGTGGGTCGCGATGCCGACGTAGGCCCCGCCCTCGAGCAGCTTGTGGTTGGCGTACAGGAAGTTGGCACGCACAGTTTCGTACCCCTGCCAGGCGATGGTGCGGGGCTCCCGGTAGATTCCCTTGCACAGACGGATGTTCGGCTTGACCGGCAGCAGCTGGTTGACGTCGTCGATGGTGCGGTGGAGGTAGGCCTGGAGCACGACTCCGACGTGGCCGACCTCGTGGACCAACCGGCGGTACATTTCGAGAGTCGCATCGGTGCAGGTGTGGTCCTCCATGTCGATCCGGACGAAGTTGTCGAGCTCGGCAGCCCGGCGCACGATGGTCGACACGTGGTCGAGACACATGGTCTCGTCGATCTTGAGCCCGAGCATGGTCGGCTTGACCGACACATTGGCGTCGAGCCCCTCCGACTCGATGGCGGTGAGCAGATCGAGATACTGGTCGACCGCGGCCGCCGCCCGGGTCGCCTCGCGAACCTCCTCGCCGAGCACGTCGACGGTCGCCATGGCGCCATCGCCGTTGAGCTGCCGGATGGCCTGCACCGCGTCGCCGATCTCCTCGCCGGCAACATAGCGCCGGGCGACCCGGCCGACAATGGTCTTGGGCACGAAGGGCATGCCGTGGCGGATGAGGGCGTCGAACAGCTTCATCACAGTCTCCTCGGATCGGGTGCGTACGCGACGGCGGCGCAGTAGACCGCGTCGGCGCCGCCGTCGACCAGGGTCTCGGCGACCCGACGAAAGGTCATTCCGGTGGTGTAGACATCGTCGATCACGAGGATCCGTTCGCCACGCGCCCCCGGGCGCGCCGAAAAGCAGCCCCGGGCCAGCCGGGTCCGCTGGCGCCGTGTCCGTCCCTGCTGCCGGTGCAGACCATGGCGGCGCAGGGCGTCGATCCGCCGTTTCGCGATCGCCCGAGCGACCGTGTCGGCGAGCAGTGCCGCGGCACAGCCGCCTCGACGCAGCCGGCGCAGGAAATGGGACGGGACCGCGGTGACGGCGGTGATGTCGTCGAACCACGGCGCCAAACCGACTCGCGCCGCGAGCCGACGGCCCAGGGGGTCGGCGACCTCGTCGTGGCCGCGGTGCTTGAGCGCGAGCACGGCCCCGCGCAGCACTCCGTCGTAGGCGCCCCAGACCACCGTGCCGCGTTGGGGAGGCGGTGTTGCGAAACAGCTCAGACAGTCGTCGCCGGCGGTTTCGGCCGGCGTGCCGCAGCGCGGGCAGCAGGCGTCGGCGACCGGCGCCAGCAGGCTCCGGCAGCCGACACACAGGCCACGATCGCCGCTCGCGAGCGGGCTGTCACAGACCACGCAGAGCGCCGGAACGAGGACGCTCTCGATGGCACCTGCCGCGGCTCGGAGTCCGACGCGCACGACGGCATCGTAGCCCGCCGCGCGAAGCGAGACAAGATCCCGGGCGTCGCCGCGCGGTATACTGCGCGGATGCGGGTTGTCCACCATGAGCTGACCGTCGCGACCCGGGGCCACGGCCACGTGGTCGACCTCAGCCGGGAGCTCGACCGCTGGCTCGCCGAGATCGGCGCCGGCGACGGGCTGATCAACGTCTTCACGCCGGGCTCGACGGCGGCCGTGACCACCATCGAGCTCGAGGACGGGGCGCTGCGCGACCTCGACGAGGCGCTCGAGCGCATCGCACCGTCGAACCGAACCTACCACCACGATCGGCGGTGGGGCGACGGCAACGGATTCTCGCACCTGAGAGCCGCCCTCATGGGTCCGTCGCTGACCCTTCCAGTGGCGGCGGGGGCCGCGGTTCGCGGCACGTGGCAGCAGGTGGTGGTCGTCGACTGCGACAACCGTGCCCGCCAGCGGCGCATCGTGCTGTCCTACCTGGGACCCGGGGACGGCGCCTGATGCCGCACCTGGTGCTGCGCGGCGCCGTTGATCTCGATCGGGTGGCGAGCGAGCTCGACCCCGGCGTCGTTCGTTGGGGTCGGGCGGTGATCAAGACCGGCGACAGGTGGCGGCGGTCCGACGGCGGCGCGGCGCTCGTCGAAGGGGTGGTCGTCGAGCTCGCGCGACCGCTTCACCCGGTGGCGCTCATCGCGCCGCGCGACGGCGACACCGTGGTGCGTCTGTGGCCGGTGGTCGAGGTCGAACGCACGCCGGCGGTGCGCCGCTGGCTGGCGATCCTCGCGGCCTGCCTCCGGGATCTCGGTGGCGGCGCCGTCCGCACCACCAATCTCGGCGCCGAGATTCTCGACGGCCTCGATCTCGGTTGAGCTGTCAGCCGTCAGCGCTCAGCTGCTGGATTTCAAGAGCGCAGACCGCATCGGCCCGGTTGTGTCGCTGTTTTGACGGACACGCCCGTCGAGCAGAGAGTCGGCAACGAGATCCGGCTGAAAACCGACAACTGAATGCTCAATCCTACGGCCCGAGCTCCTCCTCGACCTCGAGAGCTCGTTCCTTCTGGGCCGCCTCGAGGTTGTGGAGCCGGTCTCGAATACCCTCGGTGGCGAGACCGCTCGGAGCGGTCGTGCCGTCACCGGCGGCCCCGACGGCAAGGGCCTGCCGGGCCCGCGCGAGATCCCGTCGAGCGCGATCGAGGGTCACGGACGACGGCGACACAGCGTGACTGCGCAGCTCGGCCGCGGCGGAACGGATCGCCACCGATGCGTGCAGAGCCGGGCTCGGAGACGGGGCGCCCGCGGCCCACCGGCTCGCGGTCTCGGCAATGGTCTTGAGCTCGTCGACCTGGTTCGGGATGGTGTCGGGATCGGCGATGAGCGTCTCCATCGCGCCGATGATCCTCGTCGCGCGATCGCTGTCGAAGTCGACGCCGTCGACCCCGTCCTCGCGGAGATCGGTGGCGATCACGGTCAGCGCCTCCCGCGTCGCGGTGACCGAGCGACTCTGGAGAACCACCACGACCGCCATGGCGAGCAGCACGACGAGGATCAGAATGCCCGAGACCCGCATGACTCCAAGTATACCCGTCATGCAGCCGGCCATGGCGTCCACTCGAGGGGACACCGAGGCCGGCCGAAATCGGTGATCTCCGGACTCCAGAGCTGGCGCGGCGATTGCTTGAGCTCGGACCGGAGGTCAACATGAACCGCATCGCCCTCGTGCTCCTCGCCGCCGTCGCCTGCCGCGCCCTGCCGGCGCCGGCCGCGGCTCAGCTGTCGCTGCAGTGGATGGTCCCCGCCGCGGCCCACACCGCGGGGCTCAACGGCACTTTCTGGTCCACCGACCTGTCGCTGCACAACCCGCACGACTTCGAGCTGCCGGTCGTGGTCCAATTCCTTCCCAGCGACACCGCGAACCCGACCGCCGACACTCTCCTGATCACGCTGTATCCTTACGAGACCTTCAACCTGTGGGATGTCCTGGGCGACGCCTGGTTCGCCGCCGCCGGCACCGGGGCACTGCTCGTCCTCGCTGACTGGGATCTCGAGTGTCAGCCGGTCGAGAGCTGCCACTTTCTGGTCACGTCGAGGACCTACACCGCCAACCCGGTCGGCGGTGGCGAGTACGGTCAGACCATCCCCGGCGCTGCCGCCTGGCAGGGCGTCGACCCGAACACCCTCGGATACGCCGCCGGCGTCCTCAACGACGGCGTCGCCTTTCGAGCCAACCTCGGTCTCGCGTCGTGGTCGGATCACTGGACCACGGTCGCGGTGGACGTCCAGGATGCCGAGGGCGCCATCGTCGAGCGCCTCGCCTATGACGTGCCGCCGTACGGGCACGTTCAGCGCCGGCTGCCGACGCCGGTCGAGGGTGGCAGCGTCGTGCTCTGGGTTGAGGCCGGCGCCGATGATGCGCTGGTCTACGGATATGTCTCGGTGGTCGACCAGATGACCGGCGACGCCAGCTTCCAGCTCGCCCGGCCGTCCGTGGTCGGCTCCGCGAGCGCCGGGGCGAAGCGCCGCGAGCCGCTTCGACGGCCGGTTCCGGCGGTCGGCGGCGAGCCGCGGCACGTCGCCGAGAGGGAGGATCGGCGCGCCGGACGCTGATCATCCGGGCTCGGGCTACAATGGCGGCAGGGTCCATCGCGACCGGCGATGACGATCCATCGGACGCCGAGTCGGGCGCCGGCTGCGGCGGTCGCTCCGGCCCGAGCGTCCGACCGGGGGACGCATGGTCCAGTTCGACAATCAATACCGCCAGATCAAGGTCAAGATTGTCTACTACGGTCCGGCTCTGGGTGGAAAAACCACCTGTCTGCAGCACATCCACCGGGTCACCGACCCGCAGCGAAGGACCCGCCTGTACTCGCTGAACACTGCGTCGGACCGGACGCTGTTCTTCGATTTGCTATCCCTCGACCTCGGTCGGATCCGCGGCTATCGTCTGTCGCTCCAGCTCTACACGGTCCCCGGGCAGGTCCAGTACAACGCGACCCGGCGAGCCGTTCTCGCCGGCGCCGACGGCGTCGTCTTCGTCGCCGACAGCCGGCGCGAGCAGCGTGAAGCCAACCTCGAGTCGCTGGTCAACCTCGAGGAGAATCTCGGCGCCAACGGTCTCGGCGTCGAAACCGTTCCGCTCGTGATCCAGTACAACAAACGTGATGTCGACGGGGTCGCCGAGGTCGACGAGCTCGAGGCCGACCTCAACCGGGAGGCGAAGCCGTCCTTTTCGACCGTCGCCATCACCGGCGACGGCGTCATGGAAGCGTTTGCCGCGATCACCGAAACCACCCTGGTCGCGCTCGCTGACCGGCTCGGCGTCGACGTCACCGGCGACGCGGTCGACCGGCTCGAGCGGCGGGTCCGGGCGGCGCTGGAGCCGTTCCTGACGGCCTCTGCGCCGGCGCCCCCCGCCGCCGATGTCCAGGTCACCGTCCCCGACGGATCGCGCGAGGACACCGGGCCTCTGTCGGCCGAGAGCCTGGTCGGCGAGGCGGTTCGGGCCAATCTTGCCATGACCGACCTCAGCTCACAGCTCGAGACGACAGGCCGAGAGCTCGAGCGCAGGGCCCTGGTCACCCGGTCGATCACGGACTTCGGGCGCACCGTCGCCCGCCAGAGGGATCCGGCCGACGTCCTGCGTCTGCTCGCCACAACCGCTGTGACCCACCTCCGAGTTCAGGCCGCGGCGGTGCTCATCGGATCGTCGGGGCAGGAGTTGCGCGAGGCGGTGGTGCACGGTCTCGAGCGGGATCCGCTGCTCGCGGCCGCTGCCGACGGGTCGACCGCCGCCTCGGCGCTGGCGGCGGCAGGCGAGCCTCGACTGATCTCCCGGGATCTCGAGGATCCGTCCGACGATCCGATCCAGGGCGCGGTCGAGAAAGCGGGCTTCGGCTCAGCGGTGGTCGTGCCGCTGACCGTGCAGAGCCGCCTGTTCGGCGAGCTCACGGTCTACCGCGGCGCTGATCGCCAGGCACTCGACGAGCACGACCTCGAGCTCGCGACCATCCTCGGCGCGACCGCCGCCATGGGTTACGCCAACGCCCTCGCCTTTCGTCAGCTCGAGGAGGCCAACACCGGTCTCGAGGCCGTGGTCGCACGGCGCACCGGCGAGCTCGAGCGTGCCCTGGCCGAGATGGAGGCGCTCAATCGAAAGCTGACGGCGGCCGCCCAGACCAGAAACGAGCTTCTGAAAAGACTGGCGACCCGCCTGGAAACCCCGGTGGCGTCCCTGGTGACTGCCGCCGGCGCCCTCGAGCAGCTTGCCGACGCTGTGCCGGACAGGGCGCATCGATTCGTCGCCATGATCCGACACCAGGCGAACGAGCTGTCCGAGGTCACCGACAGCCTGACCCAGGCGTCGCTGATGAGCGCCGAAGGCGCCGATCTGAGCCGCGAGCCGACGCCCCTGGCCGACCTGCTCCGCCGCACGATTTCGCCGCTGCGCGATCTCGCCAAGGGCCTCGGCGTCGACGTCAAGATGATGGTCCCCGGCGGGCTGGAGACCATCGTCGGCGACCCGGCGGCACTGACCGCTGGGATGCGTGCGGTGATCAAGAACGGCATCGAACACGCCGGGCCGGGCGGCGAGGTCCGGATCGAGGTTCGTCGCGTGCTCCGGGGCGACGAGCCCTGGCTCGAGCTTCGGGTGTCCGACACCGGAGACGGCATCGCCGCCGACGATCTGCCTCACGTCTTCGACGCCTTCTGGCAGGGTCCAACCGGCGACCGGGGCGGGCATCGCGGGCTCGGCCTCGGGCTGGTGATCGCCCGGCAGGTCGCCGAGCGCCACGGCGGCCGGATCACCATTGCCTCCGGCGACCCGCGCGGCGCCGTGGTGTCTGTGCTGCTGCCGCAGTAGGTGTCCGATCAGCCGCCGCTCTCGATGGCGAGGCGGGCTGCGGCCGCGGCGCGCTGCAGCCGGGCCGGATCGGCGAGCTCGAGCACCGCATCGTCGCCGGGGACGGTCATCGGCCACGCCGCTGCAGACGGCACCTGACTTCGGCTGACGTGCAGGCAGACGCCGAGCCCGGTGGAGATCTCGTTGTCGAGCACCTGTCGGAGCACGGGCGGAAAGTCCGCCAGGTGGCCGAGCCCGGTGCCGATCCGACGCGGCAGCTCGGTCAGCAACGCGCGGCGAATGCCCTGGTGGGGAACCGGCAGCGCAGCCAGCACCCAGAGCACCAGGTCGGTCGGCACCGTGATCAGGTGGGCTGCGAGCCGTGCCGCGCCCGGATCGACCCCGAGCACCTCGGCGGCCGCCGACGCGCCTCGCGACCACACGATGGCGACACGCCGGGTCAGCCGGTCGAGGGTCGGTGACGAACCGCGCTGCCACCGGGATGCCCCGGTCATCTCGGGCCACAGATCGAGCGACTGCCCGAAGCTCTCGAGGTCTTCGAGATCGAGCGGTGGCGCCAGCTCGGGCGAGCGAATCGAGCAGGCGAGCACCATGAGGTTCCAGGTGGCCTGGGGCAGCCCGAAGAGCTGGACCCGACCGCCGGTGTCCAGAGCTGCTGCCATGACGCTGCCGTGATCGGCCGGCTGGGGTACCAACCCGGTGCTCGAGGCCAACCACTGTGCGAGGCTGGCCATGACATTGCGGATGATGTCGTGCAGAGCGTTGAGCTGGTCACCGTCGACCGGGTCGTCGCTCGAAATGCCCAGGCGTACCAGGTGCCAGAAGAAGCTCTCGACCGCATCGCTGTCGAGGGGCAGGTTGCGCGACGCCGCCGGCGCCGCCGGCGCCCTGGCTTCGTCCTTCAGACGCGCCGAGTCGAGCAGCAGGCGGCTCGGGGTCAGGCTCAGGTACAGCCCCGAAGGGTCGCGAATCGGGTGCGACGGGTCGAGCTCGAAGGTGAGCGACTCGGCGTCGAGGATCCGGCTCATCATGAGCTCGGCCAGAACCGTCAAGCTGGCACCGAGATCGTTCTTGCTGACTGCGCGCTCGGCGAGCAGCACGTCGGTGAACAGCTCATGGCGCAGCATGGCAACGGCGAGGACCCGCCGCACCCGGTCCGCCGGCAGCAGTCCATCGCGCGCCAGCCAGGTTGCGAGGCGCTCCTCGGCGACCGTCGACGAGACATAGACGATCCGGCCGTGAAGAAAGTCGAGCCGCCGCTCGCCGGCGTTGTCGGTCAGAGTCAGCCGGCCGGTCTGACCGCCAAGCTCGAGCCAGTGGAGCAGATCGCCGAGATGCAGGCGATCCAGGTTGCCTCGAATCATCGCGGCAGTATATACCCCGTTCCCCGGACCGGTCCCGTTCGGAACGCCTCGTCGTCCGGGTAAGATGGCGGCGTGGAGCTGGTGATTCTCAGCGCGCGACCCGACACCGCGAGCAATCGGCGGCTGGTCGCCTCGGCCGTGGCCCGGGGGCTCGCCTGCCGCCTCGTCGACGCGACTCGGTTGGTCGCCGGAACCGCCGGCGGGCTGGCGCTCGGTGATGAAGACCTTCTCACTCCGGCCCCGCGCGCGATCCTCGCCCGGGTCGGAAACTGGCGCCCCGACAGCCTGCTGTCGGCGCTCGAGACCGCTGTCGCGGCCGGTGTTCCGACGCCGAACCCACCGGCGGCGATTCGCACCGGCCGCGACCACTGGCGGACCGTCCGGGTTCTCGCGACCGCCGGGCTCCCGGTGCCGGCGACCGCAGCCGGCGCCGATCCGGAGGTGCTCGCGGCTCATGCCGCCCGCCACCTGGGCTTTCCGGTCGTGGTCAAACAGCGGCGATCACGGATGGGAGTCGGCGTGATTCGCTGCTCGAGCGCCGACCACCTCGAGGCGGTGCTCGACTCCCTGTGGCGGCTCGGCGACGAGCTCGTGGTCCAGCGCTACCACGAAACCGGGGGCGTCAGTCTCCGGGTCCTGGTCGTCGGCTCCCGGATCGTGGCCGCTGCCAGGTTCCGGGCCGCCGTCGGCGACTGGCGGTCGAACGCGGCACGCGGTGGCCGGGCCGAGCCGCTGGACCTCGATGGCGATCTCGCATCCCTCGCCCTCCGGGCTGCCGAGGGCGTCGGCCTCGGGGTGTGTGGGGTCGACCTGCTGCCCGGACGGGACACCACGCTCATCGGAGAGGTCAACCCGACGCCGGGTTTCGTCGCTCTCGAGCGGGCCACCGAAACCGATGTCGCGGACGCCATCATCGGCCACCTGGTCGAGCTCGGCGAGGGAGCTACTCCTCGGTAGCGGCCGCGTCGGGTATGGCGGGCGGACGACCGGCGAGCTCACGGTCGATCATCAGCAGACCGTACGGGGTCGCCTCGATCATCTTGACCTGGTGAAACAGGGTGTCGGCGACCGCTTCCTCCTCGACCTGCTCGCTGACGTACCAATGGAGCAGGACCGTGGTCGCGTGGTCGTTCTCGGCGGTCGCCAGGTCAACCAGCGTGTTGATGCGCTCCGAGATGGCGCGCTCGTGGTTGAGCACCGACTCCACCGCGGACGACGGCGACGCCCAGTCGCTGGTCGGCTTGTCGAGGGGCAGCAGCTCGACCTTGCCGCCACGTTCGTTGAGAAAGTCGAACAGCTTCATGGCGTGGTTGAACTCCTCCTGGGCCTGCATCCGCATCCAGTGGGCGAAGCCGTCCAGGTGGTTGGCGGTGAAGTACGCGGCGACGGACAGGTACAGGTAGAAGGAGAAGAACTCGGCGTGGATCTGCTCGTTGATCGCGTTCTCGACCTTGGCTTTCATGCTGTGCTCCAATCGTCGGTGTGGTCGGGACGATGCGCGCCCGACTCGGATAACCGAAGTTCACGAGTCGTCATTTCGTCATTCGGAAATCGACGCGGGCCGGTCGAGCCATGGCGCTTGAACCGGCGCCATCCAGGGTCTGATGTTGTTGAGGCTCGATTCGGCCGCCCACTGGAGGGCAGCCGCCCGGTCGCCGGCCAGCGGCCGGCCGGCGGCGGCGAACAGCGACCACAGCGCGAGCCCGACCACGGCGCAGGTCGCCAGCCTCGATCCGCGACAACCCGTGACGGCGTGGGTCAGTGGAGCGGGGTAGCTGATCCACGCCGTTGCCGACGCCACGGCGAGCGGCGCCGCGACGGCCAGGCACGCCTCGACCGGCAGACGGCCCGCGGTGGTCGACGACAGCGCAGCCCACGCGATGGGTACCGGGAAAAGGTGCAGCACGATGAGCAACATTCGTCGCAGTCGGCTCAACGCGAAGCGGGTGATCCGTGCCAGCGCGATCAGCCGGAGCACGATGGGCACGGTGATCGCGGCCCCGGCCGCGGCCGTGAGCCAGCCGAGCTCGGGCGCGACACCGCGGAAGCCGAGCCAGCGCGCGAGGTGGTTCGCGGCCGGCTCGAGGTTGGGCTGCCAGCCGACGCCGACCACGGTCGCCACGAAGGCGAGTTGCACCACCGCCAACTGCCCGGTGAGGGAGCGCAGCCGCAGCGAGGCCGGCATGGCCACGGCGGCGACCGCGAGCGGTCCGGCGATGCTGCCGAGCCAGTAGCCGGTGGCCGACGGCAATGCGGCGAAGTTGAGCACCGGCTGGTTGACCAGCGCCCAGGCCTGGCGGTCCCACGGCAGGCAGACGCCGATCCAGCCGCCACCGACCACCAGGGTGCCGAGACCCTGGGCGGCGGCGCCGATGAGCAGCACCGCCGGCACCGCGGCAGCAGCCGTCAGCCAGCTCGTCAACAACGCCGTCGGCGTCATGGGATCGGGTCGGACGTGCACCGGCGGCATGCTACCATGCGATCGGAAGTGTCGATGCAAGTCTCACGCATCAAAGGTTTTTTGCTGTCGATCGCGGTCGCGTTGACGGCCATGTCCGGAGCCGGGGACGCGACCGGCCAGGCGCTGCTCGTCGAGCGTCTGCCGGGTGGCACAGCTCTGGTCGTGGTCTCACAGCCGCTGGCCGACGCCACGACGGTGGTCTGGCCGGTGGCCGACGGCGATGAGGTCGGCTCCGAGGTCGTGATCTCCGGACGGTTGACTCTGAACGCCGACCTCGAAGCGGGCCTCGGCGTCGTCGCCGACGCGCCCGCGCCGGCGGTGGTCGTGGCGGTTGGGGGCGCCTCGCCCGCCGAGCTGACCCCGCTGGTGACGCGGATCCTCGGCGACCGGCGGCCGGTCGCCGGACCACGGCTCGAGGTCGAGCCGGTCCGCGAGGGAGGGCTTGACCGACAGCTCGGCCCGCCGGGCAGCGGGGCCTGGCTGGGGCTGACCGTGCCGCTCCCGGCAGCGGGCGATCCGCGCCGGAGCTCGGTCGAGGTGCTGTGGGAACTCGTGCCGTCGCTGCTCCCGTCCAGCGTGCCGGCGCTCCAGAGCAGGGTCGACGGCGACCGGGCGATCCTCGAGGGGCGGGTCGACGCCGAGCTCGCCGAGCTGCACGTCCGCGAAATCCGTCTCGCACTGGCGCGGTTCGGGTCTGACCCGGCGCTCGAGGAGGGCGACGTCGCCGAGGCCAGGGCGCGCCAGGAGGTACGTCGTCACGCGGCCCTCGAGGAGCATCCGGAGGCGGCCGAGTGGATCCTCGAGAGGTGGCGGTTCGGCGGCGAGGCGGCGGTGCGCGACGCGTTGTTCGGGTTGCGGGGTGTGACCCTGGCGAGTGTCCGATCGGCCGCCGCCGAGTGGTTGCCGAATCACCCGGGACACGCCCGCGTGACCCTGCCGCCGCGCGTCTTCAATCCCCGGTTCGCGGTCGGGCCAGAGTCGCTCCGGTTGGCCAACGACGTGTCAGCCGCGGTGCTCGAACGGCGCGCCGCGACCCTGTCGGTGGTCTGTCTGCGCCCGGTGCTGGTGCCCGACCTGGACGGCGCGCTGACGGCGACCGTGCTGGCCCGGGTGGCGCGGGAGCTGCGCGCCTCGGAACGTCGGCCGGGCTGGATCCGGGTTCGGCCGGCGCCGCCCCTGCTCGAGGTGGCGGCGCCGGCCGACGGCTTCGGCGAGCTTCTCGAGCAGCTCTCCCGGGCTTGGGCGGCGGTCGCTGCGGACACGGGCGCGGTCGATGCCGGCGACGCAGGCGCGAGCCGCCGGGCCCTCGATCTGATGGCGGACCGGCTCGCCGTCAGCCGGGTCGAGTCGCCGACGCCGGCGTCACTGCTGCGGCCGGGCAACCTTGCCATCGGCGTTGTCGCAACCGACGGTGAAGCGGCCGCCGAGGCCCTGGCCAAGTTCTGGGGGGCGTCGTCTCCGGGACCGCGGACGGCGGTGGCCGAGAACATGCCCGCGGGTCGGCGGACCCGTATCGCGGCGCCGGGCGACGAGTCGGTTGTCGTCGTCGTCCTCGAGCTCGCCTTCGACGGGACCGACGCCGTCCGCCTGGTCACCGGGGAGCTGCTCGAGGCCCGGCTGGCGACGTTGTTGCCGGGAGCTCGCAGTCGCGTGCTGCGACCGTATGTTCCGGGCCGATCGCTGCTGGTCGCCGAGATCACCGCACCCGGCACGGTGAACGAGGTCGAGTCCGTGGTGAGTCGGGCCTGGCCCGGGCTCATGGCGAACGTCGACGACGACGAGCTGGCGCCGGTCCGATGCCGTGCGGCGGCCGATGCCAGCGCCGCCATGAGCGGCGTGGCGGGTCATGCGCGACTCGCGGCCGCGACCGCCGCGGGTGCCGCCAGATGGCGGCAACCGGCCGAGCTCGAGCTCGAAATTCTGTCCCTCGAGGCGGCGGCGGTGACCGCGGTGCTCGACGAACTCGCGGCGTTCGACGAGCTCGAGACCACCGCCGCCGGGGCGCTGCCCATCGATACCGTCGGCGAGCGCTGACTTCCTGTCGGGCCCGGTGTCGAGAGGGCTGCTGGGGTAGTATTGTGCGCCCGGTCCGAGCGGGTGGAGGTCGAACATGGAACCAGGGATCGACGAGCAGCTGGCATACCTGACTAAAGGGTGTGTCGACGTGGTGCCCGCCGACGAGCTGCGGTCCAAGCTGGAACGCGCCGTGGACTCCGGCCGGCCCCTGACCGTGAAGGTCGGGTTCGACCCGTCGGCGCCGGACCTCCATCTCGGTCACACGGTGGTCATCCGCAAGATGCGGCACTTTCAGCAGCTCGGCCACCGTGTGATCTTCTTGATCGGCGACTTCACCGGCAGCATCGGCGACCCGACCGGAAAGAAGAGCACGCGGCCCCAGCTCACCGAGGCGGAGATCAAGGCTAACGCGGCAACCTATGAGCGTCAGATCTCGACCCTGCTCGACCCCGATTCGACCGTCGTCGACTTCAACTCGCGCTGGCTCGGTGCTCTCAGCTCGGCCGACTGGATCCGGCTCGCGGCCAAGGTCACGGTGGCCCAGATGCTCGAGCGCGACGACTTCAAGAAGCGGTACCAGGCGCAACAACCGATCTCGCTGCACGAGTTCCTGTACCCGCTCGCCCAGGGCTATGACTCGGTGGCGCTCGAGGTCGACGTCGAGCTCGGCGGCACCGATCAGCTGTTCAACCTCCTGGTCGGCCGGCATCTGATGCGCGAGCACGGTCAGCAGCCCCAGGTCGTGATGACGTTGCCGCTGCTCGAGGGTCTCGACGGCGTCGAGAAGATGTCAAAATCGCTGGGCAACACCATCGCCGTCGAGGACGAACCATTCGACATGTTCGGCAAGCTGATGTCGATCTCCGACGATCTCATGTGGCGGTACTGGCTGCTGCTCAGCGACCGCAGCAAGGCCGAGATCGAAGCCGAGCGGGCCCGGGTGGCGGCAGGGGAGCGCCACCCCATGGATGTCAAGAAGGACCTCGCCCGTACCATCGTCGCCGATTTCCACTCGCCTGACGAAGCGGTGGCCGCACAGGTCGAGTTCGAGAGCGTGTTCTCGGCGCGGCAGCAACCGCAGGACATCCCCGAGATCAACCTCCAGTGCGACCACGATCCCCTTCAACTCGCCAGGGCGCTGGTCCAGGCCGGTCTGGCTGCATCCAACAGCGACGCCCGGCGGCTGATCGGTCAGGGCGGGGTCAAGGTCGACGGCGTGGTCGTGCGCGACATCAGGGCGACGCTCGATCGTTCGGCGCCGAGACTGGTCCAGGTCGGCAAGCGGAAGTTCGCCAGGCTCAGCGCGCAGCGCTCGTGAGCGTCAGAAGAAGGAGGTCTCCTGCTCGACCTTCTGGCCCTCGTCGCTCAGACCCTGGATCTGGATCGAGATGAACTGCGGCCGGAACTTGTGGTCCTGGCAGATCCGGCGCAGCCGCTCGTCGAGCTCGGAGTCCCAAAACTCGATGATCTTGCCGGTCGCGGTGCACACCATGTGGTGGTGGCCGCCGCCCGGCTCCATCTTCTCGTAGTAGTAGTGCTCGCGACCGAGGCGACTCTTGCGAACGAGACCGCACTGCACGAGCAGGTCCAAGGTCCGGTAGACCGTGGCCCGAGACACCTTGCGTTGCTTGACCTTCATCCGTGCCAGGAGCTCGTCGGCATCCAGGTGCTCGCTGGTCGAGAAAATCTCGTCGAGCAGCGCGAGCCGCTCCTGGGTGACCTTGAGGTTGTTCTCCCTCAGGTACTGGATGAAAAGTTTCTGGGCGCGCTGTGAAAGTTTGGAGGTCATAAATCTAATCCAGACTCATTTTCATTGTCTCAACCTACGGTAGTGTGACTGCGACCTCGTGTCAAGAGGTTGCGACGATCGCCGCGAGACCTCCCGGGTTCCGGCCCGGCAGCTCGTCGCGGTCCGCTCACGACTCCATCGAATCATGATCGACTACTTTTCGAGGCTTTAAAATCATCATGTTGTGCCCAGGTTGACCGGGTGGTAGGCTCGATCAGCGAGCGGACCCGCGCAAGGAGGAGGCATGGACTATCCGATCTGGGACCCGGCAATGGGCGGTGGAGTGCTCATGGCGTGGGTCGCCGTTCTACATGTCATCGTGGCGCACTTCGCCATCGGCGGCGGTCTCGTCATCGTCGTCACCGAGGCGCTCTCCATCAGACGCTCGGATCCGTCGCTGCGGGATCTCGCCAAGAGATCGTCGCTGATGCTGATTCTGGTTTCGACCGTCTTCGGCGCGATCTCGGGGGTCGGGATCTGGGTCGTCGCCGGCCTGATCTCGCCCGGGGCGATCTCGTCGCTGATCCACATCTACGTCTGGGGCTGGGGCATCGAATGGGTGTTCTTCGTCCTCGAGATCGTCGCTGCCCTGATCTACTACACGACCTGGGACAAGATCTCCAAGGGCGCTCACCTGCTGGTCGGCTGGCTGTACGTGGTCGGCGCCTACATGTCGCTGGTCGTCATCAACGGCATCATCACCTTCATGCTGACGCCCGGCGGCTGGCTCGAAAGTCGGGCCTTTCTCGACGGGTTCTTCAACCCGACCTACTGGCCGTCGCTGGTGCTTCGTACCGGGATTGCCGCGCTCATGGCCGTCGCATTCATGCTCTTCGTCGCGGTGCGCGCCGAGCCCGAACGAAGACCGGCGCTGGCGCGCTACCTGGGCTGGTGGTGGCTGGGTGGGATCGCGCTGAGCTACGCCGGCTACCGCTGGTGGGAGGCTGCGCTGCCCGACACGGTGACCGCCTTCTTTCGCGGCGAGGCGCCGTTTCTGGTCGACCTGGCCGCCACCCGGTCGTTCGCCCTGTGGTCGCTGACCGCGGCGCTCGCCATCGGCCTGATCATCCTGACCCTGATGCCGCGGGCGGCCCGAACCGTGATCGCCGCCGCGATGATGATCACCGCTTTCGCCTTCTTCGCCGGCTATGAACGGCTTCGCGAGGGTGTGCGCAAGCCGTTTCTCATCCACAGCCACCTGTTCTCGAACGGACTGCTGATCAGTCAGATCGACGACATCAACCGCTTCGGGCTCGCCGCCCACTCGGGCTGGGTGGCGACCGACGACGCCTCGCCGCTGGTCGTCGGCGAGCGCCTGTACCGCGCCCAGTGCTCGAGCTGCCACACCATGGACGGGTACCAGAGCATCCGGCGGGTCGTGCCGACCATGGCAGACATGATGCGCGTGGTGGCCGACGACCCGCCCGGATCCGGCGAGGTCGCCTACCGAGCGCAGTGTGCTTCGTGCCATGCCGACATCGAGCACTCGGAGATGGTCGCCATGCTGCCGACCGTCGACGAGATCCGCGACGATCCCGAGATGATCCATGACCTCAACCTGGGAATGATCACCATGACCATGGACCAGTTGCACGACATGGGCGAGGCATTCGCCGGGGCCGACATCGGCCCGGCCGTCGTCGACCTGCGACAGATCGATCGGCCGTACATGCCGCCGCTCGTCGGCACCGAGGCCGAGGCGGAGGCGGTCGCGATTTTCCTGGCCTCGCTCGACCGAGGCCGCGAGGCGGCCGCTGGAGGTGAGCGATGAGCACCGACCTGATTCCGGCCCTCGACGCAGCGGGGCTGCCCGGTCCGCCGTGGCTGTTCCACTTTCTCCTGGTTTTCACCTTCTTTCTCCACCTGATCTTCATGAATCTGACCCTCGGCGGAACCCTGATGGCTTTCGTCGCCCATTTCCGCGGCGGCGGCCGGGAGACCGACGCGTCGACCGTTCTCGCCCGTCGTCTCATGGCGGTCAACACCTATGCCATCTCACTCGCCATCACGACCGGGGTCGCGCCGCTGCTCTTCGTCCAGGTGCTCTACCAACAGTTCTTCTACAGCGGCACCATTCTGCTCGGGTGGATCTGGTTCGCCATGCTGGTTCTGCTGATGATCGGTTACTACGCCGCCTACCTCCACAAGGCGTTTCGCGGCCCCTGGCTCGGCCTGTCGGCGGTCTGCTTCTTCGCCATCGCCATGATCCACGTCGCGGTGCATCTCGTCCACGTCCAGCCCGACCGGTGGAAGGCCTTCGACTCCAGTGCCTGGTCGGTGCTCGGCGATCCGACGTACTGGCCGCGGCTGCTCCATTTCGTCCTGGCTGCGGTGACCTTTGCCGCCCTGATCGCTGCCTGGTGGGCGGTCCGCCGGGCGCGAGCCGGTGACGGCGTCGAGGTCAACCGGTCAATCGCCCGCACCGCCTGGCGCTGGGCGTTGTCGGCCACCGTGCTGCAGGTCCTCGACGGCTTCATCCTGCTCGCCGTCCTGCCCCGGCCGGTGCTTCTCGGGACGATGACCGGCGGGCTCGCCACCCTGGGGCCGCTGACCGTCGCGATTGCTCTCGCCATCGGTCTCTTGGTCATGCTCGCTCGGACCTCGAACCCGGTTGAGCACCCGGGGTTGGTGTCGGGCGCCGTAGCGGCGCTGACCCTGACCGTGGCGGTGATGAGCGTGACCCGCCATCAGGTTCGGGGACTCTACCTCGAGCCGTTCAGGTCGCAGTTCACGCCGGTCGTCGTGGCCCAGTGGGGAACCTTCGCCCTCTTCGTCGGGCTGCTCGTGGTCGGTCTGGCGACCGTCTTCTGGATGGTTCGCCGCGTCCTCACCAGCCCCGCCACAGGGGACGAGGCGGCCTGACGAGCAAGCTGTCCGCCGTCAGCTGTCAGCTGGCGCGCACGACTCATGAGCGACCTGTTGCACGTCGCGATGCGCGCCGCGTGGCGCCGGTTTCTCGAAATTGCTCGACGTGCCGCGAGTCCGCCTTCGCTCCCCCCTCGTGCGAGAACACCGTCACGCGTGCGCCTCCCGTCGTTCGCCACGAACCGTCATGAAGAGTCCGGACTACAACCCCTCCGCCGACCACTGGTCGGGGGTCAGGGTGCGCATCTCGAGGGCATGGATGTCGGTCGTCATGAGCTCGCCGAGCGCCCGGTAGACCAGCTGTTGTGCCGCCACCCGTGACAGCCCCTCGAAGCGGGACGACACGACGAGCACCCGGAAGTGTCCGCCGCCGGCTTCGGCGCCGGGGTGGCCGACGTGGAGCGCGCTGTCGTCCACAACCTCGACGTGCTCGGCGTCGAGAGCCTGCTGCACGGTCGCACGGATGATCTCGGCCCGTTGCTTCAGTCGCGACATCCGTCCTCCCTGGAGTGCTCCAAAGGTACGCCCGGCGGCCCGGTGCTACTTGGGGTCGACGCTGTCCGAGCCCGATCCCCCCTCGTCGTTGTCGGAGTCGCCGGTCTTCACCGAATCCTTGAAGTTGCGAATCCCCTCGCCGAGACCCTTGCCGAGCTTCGGGAGCTTGTTCACACCGAAGATCACGATGACGATCACGAGAATGATCACCAACTCGGGCAAACCGAGTGTTCCGAACATTTCGGCCTCCGATCGGGGTGCGTTGCACCCACGCGATCAGTCTAACCGAAGATGAGCGGTTGTGCTGAATCAGATGTACCGAGACCCCGATGCCCTGGTGGTAGCGAAAACGGAGGCACACGCCTCGGGCTGGCGGCCCTTTTCGCGACCATCCAAAACGCAGGAGAGGGGCGCAGATCGCGAGTGAGATTCGCCCGTCTCAGGTCGAACGCAACTCGTCGACCGCGGCGGTGTCGGCGACCCGCGCGATGAGCTCGTCGGGGGCCGTGGAGCGGATCAGAGGGGTGACCAACGCCGCCGACAGGGAGGCGAGCCACTCGCCGTAGCGCCGTCGTCCGGCGGCGACGAGCCGGGCGAAGGTCCCGACGACCTTGAGCCCCCGCTGGAGGCGCACCGCGGACGCGCGCTCCCGCCAACCGGGCGCTGCCGCGGTGGACTCGGCCCATTCTGCAAGCAGCTCGTCGCGCAGCGCTGCCGGCAGCAGCTCGGTCGCGGCGCGCTCAAACAGCAGCGACACCACGTCGTAGCTGTCCGGACCGATCAGGATGTCCTGGACGTCGATGACCCCGATCGCGCCGTCGGCCCTCACCAGCAGGTTGTTGAGATGATAGTCCCGGTGGCAGACCCGGCCCGGGTGTGCCGCGACCTCGGCTGCCAGTCGGTCGAGCCAGCGTGTGGTCTCAGCGCCTGGACCGGCGCCGGTCCGGGCGCTGATGCACCACAGCTCGAAACCGGTCAGCTCCCACCGAAGGCGGGCCTCGTCGAGAGGCGGGTTCCACGCCGGCAGCTCAACGGGCGACCACCGCGCGAGGCTGACCAAGGGTTCGAGCAGACGGCCCATGAAAGCTGACCGCTCGGCGGCCGGCAGCTCGGCGGCAACAGCCTCGGCATCACTGGCGCCCAGATCCTCGACCACGGCACGACCGCACCCCGGGTCGCCGGCCAGGACCCGGGGCACCGGCAGACCACGCGCTCGACAGACGTGGAGAACCTCCAGATCACGGGCCATCTGCCGCCGATTCTGCGGGTCGTACTCGACGAGCACCGCGGTGGCGCCGTCGGCGTCGACCACCCGGTGGTAGACGCGGGTCGATACGTCGCCGGCCAGTCGCTCCCGGCGCTGCCAGCCTTGGATCTCTACGGTCCGTTGCACGCTGTCGAGGCTCTCCTACTCGTGACGCTACACCACTCCAGCGGGCCGGGCAATCTGCCATCCGTCGACGGCTTCGAGCTTCTGTCTCGGTTGCGATTGGTGTAGCCTAGTTCCCGTCCGGAAACGGCGCTTTTTGGCAATCTCGGCGTCAGATGACGAATTTCCTTGTACGGCGTACAGAAGTACGCCTCCGCCTACATTCTGATCTTCCTTGACCTTGCACAAAAACCCCTCGTTTCCGGATGGGAATGAGACTAAGAGCTCGTTGGAGGGTGAGTGGACGACGCGCGGATTGACAAGCTGCAGCAGCTCTTGGAACAGCTCGGCCGGGCGATCCATGCCTCGGTGGTCGACTCCGCCGAGGTCGAAGAGTGTCTGTCCCGGCTGCGCGCCGACGGTTTCGACGGCGATCTGCTGCTCGAAGCCGCTCTGATTGCCGGGAACGGTGACGGGCAGCGGATGGCCGGCGGCCGGCTACGAATTCGCCTGCATCGGGCCGATCGTCCCGAGTACCTCCTGAGCTCGCAGGACGCTCGCTGGCTGGCCTCGATCGGAATTTCGCCGACCCGGCAGCGGTCGCATCCCCAACATCCGTTGCCGCCCCTCGGGCCGCTGCTGCTGCCGCCGGCGCCCGGCGACTGAGGCCGTCGTTCGATGGCCGGCTCCCCGGACAGCCGAGTCAACCTGGTCGGTCGACCGGCGCGCGAGGTCGCCGATCTGGTCGCCGGCCACGTCGCCGAGCCATACCGCGCCCGTCAGATCGGCCACTGGATCCTGCACCGGGACGCCACGTCCTTCGACCAGATGACCAACCTGCCCCTCGCCCTGCGAGCCGACCTCGGCGGCAGATTCCGGATCACCGACCCCGAGGTGCTCAAAGCCAGCCAGAGCGCCGACGGCTCGGTGAAGCTCCTGCTCGGGCTGTCCGACGGCGCCGCCGTCGAAGCGGTGTCCATGCCCGAAGACGGCAAGCTGACGCTCTGCCTGTCGTCCCAGGCGGGCTGCGCCGTGGGCTGCACCTTCTGCGTCACCGGCGCCCTCGGCCCGGGCCGCAACCTCACTGCCGACGAGATCGTCGGCCAGTATCGGGTGCTGCGGCGCCGGCTCGACGAGCCGGTCGATCGCGTCAACATCGTTTTCATGGGGATGGGAGAGCCGCTGCTCAACACCCGCCACCTGGGGACGGCGCTCGAGGCGCTCGCCGAGCGGGTCAGCCCGAAGCGGATCACGGTCTCGACCTCGGGGATCATTCCGGGCATCCGCTGGCTTGCCGGTTGCAAGCGACGACCCAAGCTCGCGGTGTCGCTCAACGCTCCGGACCAGCCGCGCCGGGAGCGCATCATGCCGATCGCCGCGCGCTACCCCCTTGACGCTTTGATCACGACGCTGCGCGCTTTCCCCCTCGAGCGCGGCCGTCGGATCACCTTCGAGTACGTGCTGATCAGGGACTTCAACGACGCTCCGGACGATGCCCGTACCGTGGCCCGGCTGATCCGAGGAATTCCGGCCAAGGCCAACCTCATCCCGCTCAACGAGGACGCCGACCACTTCCCCGATCTTCGCCGCCCCGACGCCGCCGCCGTCGACCGCTTCGGCGCCACCCTGCGGGACGCCGGCATCACGGTGACCGTGCGCTGGTCGAAGGGGCTCGACGTCAACGCCGCCTGCGGCCAGCTCAAGGGCCGCCACCAAGCTCGCCCCCCCCACGTCGTCGCTTTGAGCCACGAGCCATGATCTCTTAGCTGTGAGCTCTTAGCTCTGAGCCATGAGCTCCATCGCAGGGATTGACGGGTTGACACCGGTTTCTGAAGCAAGATGTCGCAGCTAACAGCTAACAGCTAACAGCTAACAGCTAACAGCTAACAGCTAACAGCTAACGGCGCATCCACACCATGGACCACTGGCGGCCGGCGGCGGTGCCGTCCCGCCGGTACGATGCGAGCTCGCGGGACTCGACGGTGCAGCCGCCGACGGTCTCGATGTTCTCCGGCGCCGCCCCGAGGGCCTCGAGCCGGCCGGCGATGAAACCAGGCAGATCGATCCGGTCGCCAAGATGCCAGCGGACCGGGTCGACGCCGACCTCGGACAGCGCCGACACCACCTCCGCCCCGACCTCGTAGCAGTCGCCGCAGACCGCGGGTCCGAGCGCGGCGCCGATTCGTGTCGGAGCGCTGTCGGACGCGGCGGCGAGAGCGCGAACGGCGGCGCCGATGACGTCGGCGGCGCAGCCGCGCCAGCCGGCGTGGACGGCGGCGACTGCTCCGTCGAGCTCGAGCAGGACGGGGACGCAGTCCGCGGACCAAACCGCGAGCCCGATGCCGGGGTCGGTCGTGACGACGCCGTCGCCCTCTTTGACCCCGGCGTCGCCCGTGTCGCTGGCCGCGACCCTGTGAACGACCGCCCCGTGGACCTGGCGGCACCAGCAAACGGCCCCGATCCCGGTCCCGGGCCGGCCGATGACTGCTGACAAGCGCCGGGCGCTGCCGCTGCCGCCGGGCGGGCCCAGGGCGAACGCCATGACGGCGCCGTGGCGCCGGCGGACCAGAACGCGTTCGGCACCCCACAAAATTTCGTTCCAGCTGTTGCCGGCGTTGTCGTTCACGGGTCGGCGCCTCCTGAGCCCGATGGTACAATGCGGGCCCCGGAGGCCGCGTCGTGCAGTCAGCGCCCATGGGTCAACCCGCCCTCCCGATCCCTGCCGGCCGCGCCCGGGCGGTGGGGCCGGGGCCTTGTCGCCGGCGTTCGGGCCCGGCCGGGTGCTCGGCGCCGTGATCCGCATCCGGGGCCTGACCAAGGACTACGATCGTCGCTCGATCCTGCGCGGGATCGACCTCACCGTCGAGGCCGGCGAAATGGTCTTTCTCACCGGTCCCTCGGGCGCCGGCAAAACCACGCTGCTGCGTCTGCTCTATGCCGCCGAGCGACCGACCTCGGGCGAGGTCTGGGTCGCCGGAGGACGGGTCGACACGATGACCCGGTCCGAGCTGCCGACGCTGCGCCGCAGCATCGGCGTGATCTTCCAGGATTTCAAGCTGCTCCGGCGCAAGTCGGTGATGGAGAATCTGACCTTCGTTCTTCGCTTTCACGGCCTGCCGTCCCGGGAGGCTCACCGCCGCGCATACAACGTGCTCAAGCGACTCGGACTGCACCACCGTCAGTCCGCGATGCCCGAGTCGCTGTCCGGCGGCGAGCAGCAGCGAGTGGCGATCGCCCGGGCGTTGGCCTATCGACCGCGGTTGATTCTGGCGGATGAGCCCACCGGCAATCTCGACGCCGACCTCGCTGCCGAGCTGCTCAGTCTGCTGTGCGACATCAACTACCAGGGCGCCACGGTGCTGCTCGCGACCCACGACCAGGCGCTGCTCGAATCACTTCCGGCGCGAACCCTGGTGCTCCACCGAGGCCGGATCGACTATGACGGGCGGTGGCCGCCGTGATCCGACACGCCCTCGCCGAGGGCTGGCTGCTGCTGCGCAGTCGACTGCCGATCACCGTCGGGCTGGCGGCGGCGTTGGCGATTCCGGTCAGTCTGGCCGGGATCACCGTCGGCGCTCGTCAGTGGCTGGCGCCGGTGGTCGACCTGTCCGAGCGGGACACCGCGGTTGCCGTGCTCCTCCACCCGCGGCTCGCGGAGTCGAACCGACAGCAGTGGATCGCGCGCCAGGCGCGGGCCCACGCCGACTGGCGGCTCGCGGCGGTCGCACCGGAGGTGCTCGCCGAACGTCTCGGCGACTGGTTCCCCTATCTCGAGGAGGTGCTCGAGCGCGAGGGTCCGGACATGCTGCCGCCCCTCGTCGAGGTCACGACTCGAGCTCCGGACGAGGTCGCCGCGCTCAGGACGGACCCGGACGTTCTCGCGGTCGGGCCGACGATGTCGGTCAATCGAGCGGTGGGGTCGGCGGCTCGTCGTTTCGCCGCCGTGCTCGTGGTGGTGGCAGTTGCCCTGGCCGCCGGGGCGGTCCTCCTGACGGCGGTTTGGGTCCACCTCGAGCTCCATCGCCACGCCGAGGAGATCGTCATCATGCGGCTGATGGGCGCCACGGAAAGCATGGTTCGCGGTCCCTTCGTGGTCGCCGTGACCGTGCCGGGAGTGGTCGCCGCGCTGTTGTCGGTGGTGATGACCGGCACGGTCATGACGTGGCTGGAGTCGCTCGCGGCGCCTCTCGGAATGACGACGCCGAACCTGACCCCGTGGCTGCTCGTCGCGCAGGTGGCGGCGGCGGTGGCTTTGCCGTTGGCCGCAGCCCTGATCACCCTGGAGCGTCACGCATCGAAGATGAAGGGATAGCAGGGATAGCCGGCATGAGATGATGCTGTCCCGGCCCCCGGCACGGAAAGCCGCGCCGGGTCGTCGAAGCTCGGCTCAATACGTCAGCCGCAGGTCTCGGCGTACGACCTTCGGAGCATCGTCAGCTGGTCGCGCATCTGCTTGGCGCTTTCGATGTCGCCGAGCTTCTCGAACTCCTCGGCCTGGAGGGCCAACGCGTCGATCTTGTTCTTGAAATCCCGGCACTGACGCTCGTGCTCGACGTTGCCGGCCCTGGCCGCCTCTTTGTCATCCATGGCCGCGGCCTGGCGCGAATTGCCGGCTTCCAGATAGGCCTGCTTGGCCTTCATGAAGTCGTCGTTCTTCTCGTGCACGTAGCCCATCTGGTTGTAGATCTTCCGGCGCAGACCGGCGTCGCCGCTGCCCTGGGACAGCGCCTGCTGCAGAGATGACAGGGCGTTGGAGTACTGGCCGAGCGACGTGTAGCTCTGGCCGATGTAGTAGTTGACCAGCGCGTTGCGCGACTGCTGGGCCCTGGCCTTCTCGAACCAGGTCAGGGCCTTGCGGTACTCCTTGGCGCCGAGCCATGCCTCGCCGGCGTACAGATTGTGCTCGAAGGTCGGCTTGGTCGCAGCCAGCTTCTCGGCGATCTGTGCCGCCTCGGTGTAGTAGCGGTTCTTCTCCGACGCCGACGAGCTGCGGCGCGCCACCGAAATGGCCGAGCGAATCGCGTAGCGACCGATCATCTGATCGGCGCCGTCGAGCTCCCAGGCCCGCTTGAACGCGGCGTATGCCGCCTTGTCGTCGCCGAGCTCGTCCTCGGCTGCGCCGAGCGCCTGGTACAGCGCCGCATTGCGATTGTCGGCCTTGATCTGGGCGTTGAGCACGTTCACCGCTTCACCCGAGCGGCCGGTTTCATTGGCCGCGTTGGCGAAGAGCAGGGCGTAGCTCGTCCGGTAGCTCGCCGGCAGGCTCGACAGGTTGAACTTCTTGAGCGTCGAGTACGCCTCGCCGTGCTGATTGACCTGGTTGAGCGCCTGAGCCAGAGCGATGCTGTAGCGCGGGTCGGGCGTCTCGTTGGCGGCGTCCAGCTCGGCCGCCTTGCGGAGGTTGCCGATGGCCGCCGAGATGTTCTTCATCGCCCGCTGGCTGAGGCCGAGCATGTAGTACCCGCCGACGTAGTCCGGGTTGGTCTCGGTGACCTCCTGGAACTCCTTGGCCGCGGTGGCGTAGTCCTTGGCATTGTACGCCTCGAGGCCGGCGGTCCATTCGGCAGCGACCGGAGCTGCGAGCGAGAACGCGAGGATGAGCGCGACGCTGATCGCTGCGCGGCGTGTGGTGGTTTTCATGAATCGAAGCCTCCCAGTTTCATCATCACTGAACGGGTGCGCCGGTGGCGTCCCCGAGAAGCGGTCGGACCTGCTCGTCGAACATGGCCGCAATGTCGTCGCCCTTGAGAAGGGAGATCGCGTGGCTGTGCTGCTCGACCATGCTCTCGATCGCGTCGAAACCGCCGCCCTTCTCGATGAGCGTACGGGTCCCTGCATACTGTTTGTCGATGGTCTGCCTTCCGTCACCGCCGATCACGTCGAGCGCGACTGCTCGAATTCGATTGGCCAAACCCAACAGGGTGACCGTGCTCGGATCGCGTGACAGCGAGGCCGGCCGGGGCTCGTCAGTTCCCGATCGCAGCTCGACCAGACCCGAGGTGATCATGCCGAACAGCAGCTTGGACACGTCGAACGCCGCCCAGTGCAGGATGTCGGCGATCTGCTCGATGGTGCGCTCGCCGTCGATCCGGGTGACCAGGATCCACTCGTACGGGCTCAGGGTCACCTGATGGCTCTGGTCCTGGGAGGTGAATGTCGGCACCAGGTCGAGGGACGGGATCTTGCGCGACAGCACGCGCCACTCGTCGAGCCGCCGTGCCGCCTCGATCATCAGATTGGCGTTGGACAGGTGAATGGTCACCGTATCGGTCTGCTCACCGGCGTTGAAGGTGAAGCTCCCCTCCGACCAGATCGCCATCTCGTACACCGCGTTGTCGCCGCGCAGCGCGCCGACCGAGGCGTCGACGATCTGTCCGTCGCGCAGGTAGATCCTGCCGGTCTCGTCGCCGTGCTCGACCTCGAACACACCGGTCTTTCCCGAGACGCTGACGAGCTGAATCACGTCCGGTAGAGAGAGCTCGGAAAGAGACCCTTGCAGCGCCATGAACCGTCCGGTCGCGATCCTACTGCAGGTTGAAGCGCACGGTCAGAATGTAGAGAACCTCCACCGGCTTTCCGTTCAGGGTCGACGGCTTGAACTTCCACTTCTTGACCGCGTCGATGGCCGCCTCGGTCAGGCCGAGCGGCAGCGGGCGCAGCACCTTGACCTGCTGCACGTCGCCGGTTTTGCCGATGGTGCACTCGAGCACCACGACACCCTGAATCCGGGCGCGTCGGGCGGCTTCCGGATAGACCGGACTCGGGCCGCTGAGCTTCTCGGGCTCGGTGATGTCTCCGCCGACCACGAACCGCACCGGACCCTCGGGCTCCGGCGGCGGCGGCGCGTTGGGGATGCCGAGGACGAGGTTGTCGTCGGGGACGAAGTCGATGTCCTCGTCGGGCTTCTCGTCGCGAATCGGCTCCGGCTCGTCGGGCGTCGGGTCCGGAATCGGGACCTTCTTGGATTTCGGCTTCGGAATCTGCTGCAGCTCCTGCTTCGGCGGCTGCTTGAACTTGACCTGCTTGACCACGTAGATCTTGGTCTTCTTTTCGGTGGCGTCCTTCAGCCCGCCGGCGAAGCTCGGCCAGTTGAACCAGAAGACGAACAGATGCAGGATGGCGGCGACGGCGATCGCGGCGCGGGTGAACTTCTTGTCCTGCTGTTCCTCCTGCGCGATGATCTCGATGACCGTGGGCTTCATCTCGACCGTCGCGGGCGCCTTCGACGGTTGTTCTTTCGGCGTCTCAGCCATCATGCCTCCTCACCCCAATCTCAGGAGGTTCCAGACGTTCTCGATTTCCCGCTGGGTCGGAATCGAGATCGTCTTGATCTCGGTCAGCGGTTCGCCCTTGACATCCTTGTACAGGGGATCTCCCTGGTCGTCGGTCCACACCTCGTTGGCTCGTCGGAGCCGGTCGAAGATGCTGATCATGTCGCCGTAGGTCGCATCCGGCTCGGTTCTGAGGATGACCGGCTTGTCGGGGTTCTGCTGTAGCTTGTCCAGGATGTAGGGCAGGATGTCGTCAGCCGCCATCGGCGTCTGGTCGACCTCGATCGAGCCGCCGGGCAGAACGCGGACCTCAATCGAGTCCTCTTGCTTGATTTCCGGCGTGTCGGTTTCCTCGGGCAGCGCGAAGTCGAGACCCCGGGTCGCCGAGAATGCCGATGTGATCATGAAGTAAATGATGAGCAGGAAAGAGATGTCGGCCATGGACCCGGTGAAGATCTCGGAGGCGATTTCCTTTTTCTTGATGTTCATCGTCGTCCCCCGGCGTCACTTCTGGTCCGCGGTCAGCTGCTCGGAGAGCAGGAAGATGTACTTCGCCTTCGACTGCTTCAACGCATCGAGGATCTCATCGACGGCGCGGTACGGCGAGTTCTGATCCGCCTTGAGGATGAACTCGCGGTTCGGGTTCTTCGCGACCTCGGTGGAGGCGAAGGTGATGACCTCCTCGATGGTGCTGACCGGCAGCGCCATCTCTTCGCCGGTCGACACTCGGATCGTCGAGCCCTGGTCGGGCGGTGCGATGGAGATCACCGCCGCCTTTTCAGGCACCTTCTTGCGGATCCAGGTCTCCGGCAGGTTCATCTGGGTCTTGTCGACCTCGACTTTGTAGGTGAGGACGAAGAACACGATCAGCAGAAAGACGATGTCCGCCATGGAGGCGGTGAAAATCTGCGCCGCGCTTCCTCGATCTTTGCCGCGAATCAATGCCATCGCGGACTCCCTTCCTCAGGCTTTGGTTTCGCCGCTCCCGTCCATTTCGGAGAAGGTTTCCAAGAGCATGTTCGTGGCGGTCTCGATGTCGCGCACGAAACGGGTGATCTTGGTGGTGTACCAGTTGTAGGCCAGCTGGGCGGGGATGGCGACGATGAGACCGGTCGCCGTGGTGATCAGCGCCTCGGAGATGCCGACCGCGACCGCCGCCGGATTGGTCAGACCCTGTTCGGCCAGGGTCGCGAACGAGCGGATCATGCCGGCGACGGTGCCGAGAAAGCCGAGCATTGGCGCCACGTTGGCGGTGGTGGCGAGCACGCCCATCCGTTTTTCGAGCCGGTCGAGCTCGTACAGCGCGGCGTTCTCGATGGTCTTCTCGATGTCCTCACGGCTGTGGCCGTAGCGCAGCAGCCCGGCCTTCATGACCGACGCTACCGGACCGCGGTTCGACTCGCAGGCCTTGATCGCCTCCTTGACGTTGCGGTTGACCAGCAGGGCCTTTCTGATCTTGGTCAAAAACTCGTTGACGTTGATCCGCGCCTTGGTCAGCACGATGAAGCGCTCGATGATGACGGTCAGCGCCAGCAACGAGAAGAAGAGCAGCGGCCACATGAAGATGCCACCCTGGCGGAATAGATCTGTTACCTGTCCCACGATCTTGCCTCCTCCTGGTTAGAGTTCGCGGTGCGGGAGAAGTTCCACCCGGACCGGCGATCCATTGTGAACGAGCGGACCGACTGTGACAAGTGGCGGTACCACCGACGACCGTCCATCATTTCGATGCCGTGTTCCAAATGATGAAGGCAGAGCATCCTAGCACGCAGATTTTGCGACCGTCAACGACGGCTCGCCGGTTTTCCGTTCCTTACCTGAGCCTGACCTGAGCCTGACATGAGCTTCACACTCTCCTGGCCGGAGACATCGTCGGTGGCCGGCTGTGGATGTGCGTGAGCGCGACTCCGGCGGCGTCCGCGGCGTCGCTCGGCGGCGCCGCGCCGAGACCGAGCAGGCGGACGACCATGAAGGCGACCTGTCGCTTCTCCGCGGTACCGTGACCGACCATCGCCGATTTGATCTGGGCCGGGGTGTAGGGGTGGACCGGGACACCGGCGCCGCCGAGCGTCGCGAGCAGCACACCTCGGCTCTCGGCCAGGATGAGTCCCGATTTTGGGTTGCGGCCGGCAAACGAGGACTCCACCGCCGCGCAGTCGGGCCCGAGCTCGGCGACGACGGCGGCGAAACGGCTGCCGAGGTCGGCGAGCCGCGCCGCGTGGTCCGCACCCTTGGGCCGAATCGTGCCGAAGATCTCGAGCCGAACCCGGTTGCCGGCGGCCGACACCAGCGCCCATCCGGTCGCCCGGGTTCCCGGATCGACGCCGAGCACCCTCACCCGAGATCTCCGGGTCCGCCGGTCGACCGGGCGGGGGCCGCACCGGAATCGTCAGACGGCGTCAAGGATCTCGTCGTCGACGTCGAAGTTGGCCCACACGTTCTGAACGTCGTCGTGGTCGTCGAACGCCTCCATGAGCCGGATCATCTGCTGTGCCTGCTTGCCCTCGACGGCCTGGGTGGTCGACGGCTCCATGTCGATCTCGGCCGACTCGACCTCGACCTCGTTCGACTCCAGGTGCTCCTTGACCTGATGGAGCTGCTCGGGCGCGGTGAAGATCCGGAAGAACTCGTCGTCTTGAGTGTCGAGATCCTCCGCTCCGGCGTCGAGGGCCCGCTCCATGAGCGTGTCCTCGTCGAGGTCGCCGGCGCGCGCGACGAGGAGCAGCCCGCGGCGCGTGAACAGCCAGGACACGCAGCCGTTCTCGCCCAGGTTGCCGCCGTGTTTGGTGAACAGGTGCCGGACCTCGGGCGTGGTCCGATTGCGGTTGTCGGTCAGGGTTTGGAGCAGCACGGCAACCCCGCCGGGTCCGTAACCCTCGTACTGGACCTCCTCGTAGTCGACTCCCGGGAGCTCGCCTGTGCCGCGCTGGATGGCGCGTTTGATGTTGTCGGCGGGCATGTTCGCCGCCTTCGCCGCGGCGACGGCCGCGCGCAGCCTGGGGTTGGCGTCGATGTCGCCGCCGGCCTCGCGGGCCGAGACCGTGATCTCGCGGATGAGCTTGGTGAAGAGCTTGCCCCGTTTGGCGTCGGCTCGACCCTTTTTGTGCTTGATGGTGCTCCACTTGTTGTGGCCGGACATGCTGCCTCCCCGCGGCGTCGACCGCGCCCGACGACGCCAAGCTTATGCATTATAACCGGCTTGCAGCCCCCCTCCGGCGGGTCCTGCAGTTGACTTCGTGAACCGGTCGCAGATAATGAGAACGGGACCTCGCAATCGAGGAGCATCCAGGGACCAATCAATGCGGGCCAACATTCTACTCATCGAGACCGAGCCGAGTACGGTCGACGGCATCCAGACCGCCGTGACCGGCGCTGGGCACACCCTGGAAGTTGCCCGCGATCTCGACAGCGCCGTCGACGCGTGCGCTCATTTCGAGCCCAAGGTCGTCATCATCACGTCGGTTCTGGACGGGGTCTCGATCGCCGATGCCATCACTCAGCTGCGGGCGCGCGCCGGGCTCCGCAACGCTCCGTTTCTGATCCTGACTCCGGCCGGCGAGCCCGGCGATCCGACCGAGGGCGCTGAGGGGCTCGGGGTCCTGGACACCCTCGAAAAACTTCCCACCGCGGCGGACGTCGGCGCCAAGATCGACTCGCTGCTCGCCACGGCGTCCCAGATCGCCACGACCCAGGCGGTACCGCAGGATACGCTCGACGCACTGCGCCGATCGTCCGCCGCGGGCCAGAAAAGCTCGTTCAGCTCGGACGACCTGTTCGGCGACATTCTGTCGGACGTCGAGCGCAGCGGCGCCGAGGCCACCGGGGAGACGGCGTCTGCGCCGGCCAAACGCGCCGGCGCCAGCGTCGACGACGCCCTCGCCGAGGTCTTCGGCAGCGCGCCCAGCGCCCGACCGAAGAAAAGAAAGAGCGTCGACTCGGACGTCGACGCCATGCTCTCCGACACCCTCGCAGGGCTCGAGATCACGTCGTCGCCGAAGCCTGCAGCGGCCGGTAGACCGAAGACCGGAACCGGGCCGCCGGCCGCCGAGCCGCCGCCGGCCGGGCCTTCCGATCCCGAGCCGTCCGCTGCAAAGCCGCCAGCCGCGGAGCCTCCGGGGGCCGGCAAACCGGCGCTCAGCCGCGATCCCGTTGACACGACGTCCGACTCCTCGGGGACGACCTTCGGTCAGTACGTTCTCGAGCAGCACATCGCGACCGGCGGCATGGCCGAGGTCTACAAGGCGCGGATGCTCGGTCTCGAGGGATTTCAGAAGACCGTCGCCATCAAGCGCATCCTGCCCCACCTGACGAGCAACGACGAGTTCGTCAGGATGTTCGTCGACGAGGCCAAGCTCGCCGCTCAGCTCAACCATCCGAACATCATTCACATCTACGACCTCGGCAAGATCGACAGCTCGCACTTCATCGCGATGGAGTACATCGAGGGCCGGGATCTTCGCTCGATCCTCGACCTCTGTCGTGAGCGCGGCGTCCGGATGCCGGTACCGATCGCCCTGTCGATCACCATTCAGCTCGCCGGGGCCCTCGACTACGCCCACAAGAAGCGCGACTTCGACAATCGCGATCTCGGTCTCGTCCACCGCGACGTGTCGCCGCAGAACGTGCTGATCTCGACCGACGGCGAGATCAAGCTGTGTGACTTCGGTATTGCCAAGGCCGCGTCCAAGGCCTCGCACACCCGAGCGGGCGCTCTCAAGGGCAAGCTTCAGTACATGTCGCCCGAGCAGGCGTGGGGCAAGGACATCGATCACCGCTCGGACGTCTTCTCGCTCGGGCTCGTGCTCTTTGAGATGCTCACCGCGAAGAAGGTCTTCGCCGGCGACTCGGAGCTGTCGGTTCTCGAGCAGGTTCGAACCCCCCAGGTCCGACCGCCGTCGAGCGTGGCGGTCGACGTTCCCGAGGACGTCGACCGAATCGCGGTCAAGGCGTTGGGCTCAGAGCGTACCGACCGCTATCAGAGCGCGCTGGAACTCCAGCGCGACTGTGAAGCGGTGCTCAAGAGCCACGGCTGGCGGCCCGACACCGCGGCCCTGGTCCGATTCATCCACGAGCTCGAGGCCGGCTCGGAGATCACCGACCATCCGCCGTCGCCACCGGACCCCGAGGGCCCGGTCGTCGGCGCGCCGCCGTCGGCATCCGGCAGCGGCGATCGTGACACGCGGTCATCGGCCCCGCCCTCCACCGGCCCCGTCGCCGAGGAGGCCGTCGGCGACGAGCCGCCCCGCCGTCGGGTTCTCTGGCTCTGGATCGCGGCTGCGGTCATGGTGGCGCTCGCCGCCGCCGCCGTCGGGTGGTGGCTGCTGGTCGGACCGGGCGCGGGCGACGACGGGTCGACGGCCCTCCCGCCGCCCGCCACGACCGTGGTGCCCATGGTCCGAACGCCGACGCCTGAGCCGGCCGCCGAGGGTCTGATGGACGACACCGAGCTTCTCGAGCGTGCCCGGGAGGTGGCGGCAGCCGAGATGGCCAAGCAGGAGCAGGAGCTCAGGCAGCGTCTGGAGAAGGAGTTCCCGACCCCGACCCCGCTCCCGCCGACGCCGACGCCGACCGAAACGCCGACGGACACCCCGACCCCGAGTCCGACCCCGACCCAGCCGCCGCCGACCCCGACCCGGGTGCCGCCCACCGCGACGCCGATTCCGATGACCCCGACGCCGGCGGTTCGCGAAGGCGACATCGTCGAACCGGGCCCTGGAGTGAGACCGCCCGTGCTGATCCATCGGGTCGATCCCGAGTACCCGCCCATCGCGCGCCGGGCGAACCTCGGCGGCGAGGTCGTCGCGCAGCTACTGGTCGGAATCGACGGTCGTGTCGAGGAGATTCGGATCGTCGAGGTCACCCAGAGCGGCCTCGGGTTCGAGCAAGCGACCGAGGAGGCTGTGCGCCAGTGGCGCTACCGCCCGGCAACGAAGAACGGCGTCAAGGTCCGGACCTGGATTCGCATCAAGGTCACCCTGACATTGAATTGACGGAGGAGAGGAAGAGATGTCTTCAAATCTGACCGACGAGCAGCGCAGGTTCTACGAGGAAGCGCGCAACAGGACCAAGTCCGAGTGCGAGGATTTCAACAGCCAGATCGAGGCCGAGCTCGCCAAGGTCCGGGAGCGGATCCAGGGATTGAAGGAGGGCGCCGAGGCGGCGCGCCAGATGTACGATGCGGCGTGCCGCATGCTCGGCGAACCCAACGAACTCGAGGACGAGGAGTCGGAGGACTGACCATCGAGAGCCGGCTCGGTCAGCGGTACGAACCCGGGCGGCCCGGGGTTCTGCCGCCTGAAGGGGCCGGCTGATTCTTGCGGGCGCCGCCGGACCGGGCCGAAAGCTCGGGCCGGGAGGCCGACAGCAACCACGATCGGAGGGCGGACGGGAGCATGGCGCAGACCGATGGCGTCCCCAGGGGGCTGTGGATCAAATGCAGCTCGTGTCGAGAGATCCTCTACCATCGAGAGGTCTCGGGCAACCTCGAGGTGTGCCCGCGCTGCGGCCACCACTTCCGTATCGACGCCACCCGGCGCCTCGAGCTGCTGTTCGACAACCGTCGGTACAAGAAGCTCTTCGGCCGGATCCGATCCGGCGACCCCCTCGACTTCGTCGACTCCAAGCCCTACCGCGATCGGCTCAGGGTCTACAACCGCAAGTATCCGGGGTCCGACGGCGTAGTGGTTGCCCAGGGCGAGATCGGTCGCCATGCCGCAGTTGTCGCCGCCATGGAGTACGGCTTCATGGGCGGTTCCATGGGCTCGGCGGTCGGTGAGAAGATCACCCGCGCCATCGAGCGGTGTCTCGACAAGAAGCTGCCCCTGGTCGTGGTCTCGGCATCAGGTGGAGCGCGCATGCAGGAAGGCATCCTGTCCTTGATGCAGATGGCCAAGATCTCGGCCGGTCTGGCGCGGATGCGCGTCTGCCGGCTGCCCTACATCTCGATTCTCACCGACCCGACCACCGGCGGCGTTACCGCCAGCTACGCCATGCTCGGTGACGTCAACATCGCCGAACCCGGAGCGCTCATCGGTTTCGCCGGGCCTCGGGTCATCGAGCAGACCATCCGCCAGCAGCTTCCCGAGGGTTTCCAGCGGTCCGAGTTCCTGCTCGAGCACGGAATGCTCGATCTGGTGGTGACGCGACACGAGCTGAAGTCTGCCGTCGCCCGATGCCTGACCTACTTCCGTTGACGCTCGGCGCCCGGAGGTCCGGGCGCATCCGGCCCGAGCTCGGTCCGCTGCGTCGGACGCTGGCCGAACTCGGCGACCCCCAGCTCGCGTGTCCGTCGGTGCTGATTGTCGGCACCAACGGCAAGGGCTCGACGGCGGTCATGCTCGACGCCGTGCTGCGGGCCCACGGAGTTCGAACCGGTTTGACCACGTCGCCGCACCTGGTGTCGCCTCGAGAGCGGATCCGAATCGCGGGCGCCGAGATCCAAGCGGGCGACCTCGAGCGCCAACTCGGCCGGCTCGCAGCGTTTCCGGAGCTGACCTTCTTCGAGACCGTCACCGCCGCCGCCTTCCTCGCCTTTGCCGAAGCCGGCGTCGGGCTGGCGGTGCTCGAGGCCGGCATGGGCGGCAGCTGGGACGCGACGCGAGTCGCCGAGAGCGCCGTCGCCGGCATCACCAATGTCGGCACCGACCACGCATCGTGGCTCGGCGCCACCGTCGGCGAGCGGGCGCGCGACAAGGGCGCCGCGCTCGCCGCCGCCCGGCGCGCCGTCATCGGTCCCGGGCTCGATCCCGGGCTCGTCGGACACCTGCGCGCGCCGGATGCCGTTCCGGCCGGTCGGCTCGTCTCGGTCGAAGCAGCCGCTCGGGGCCGGCTCGGGGTCGAGTGGGACGGCTGTCGCTTCGAGGTCGAGAGTCCGCTCGTCGGCGATCACCAGGCGGCCAACCTCCATCTCGCCCTGGCGCTGGCCCGGGCCGCGGCGGATGCCGGCTTCGCGCCCCGGCTCGAGCCGCGGCGGGTCATCGACGGTCTCGCCGGTCTGAGCTGGCCGGGCAGGCTCACGGAGCACCTCGTGTGCGGCCGACGGGTGTTGATCGACGGCGCTCACAACCCCGAGGGCGCCTGCGCCCTCGCGGCGCACCTGGCCGCGCTGCCCGGGCGCCGGAACCTGTTGTTCTCGTGTCTCGACGACAAAGAGGTCGAGGCGATGGCGGCGGCGCTCGAGCCGGTGGTCGCGTCGGTCGTGGTCTGCTCCGTCGACGACGAGCGCGCGATGGCGGTCGACCGGATCGCTGCCGCCTTCGACGGGGCAACGGTCAAGGCCGATCCGCTGGCGGCGCTCGAAGCCCTGCCCGACCCGGTCGTGGCCGCCGGCAGCCTGCGGCTGGCGGGCCGGCTGATCGGCGCAGCGCAACAAGGAGAACAGCGGTGAGTCACCTCGTCATCCGTGGTCGCAGCGAGCTCGAGGCGGAGGAGGCTCGCCGGCTCGCACCGTACGCAGTCCGGTCGACCGAGGCGGTGCGACTGCGGGCGGCGGACGACGGCGGGGTGAGCGCCCGGCCCGACTTCCAGCGCGACCGTGACCGGATCCTGCATTCCCGGGCCTTCCGCCGCCTCAAGCACAAGACCCAGGTCTACGTACCTCATGTCGGCGACCACCCCAGAACCCGGCTGACCCACACCCTCGAGGTGGCGCAGATCGCCCGGTCGATCGCCCGCGCTCTGGGCCTCAACGAGGATCTCACCGAGGCGGTGGCCCTCGGCCACGACCTCGGCCACACCGCCTTCGGCCACACCGGCGAGACCGTGCTCAACGACATTCTTCGCGGCAGCGGCACGGAGCTCCGGCTGCCTGACGAGGTGGTGGCGGCGGTTGGCGCATTCAAGCACAACTACCAGTCGGTGCGGGTCGTCGACCTGCTCGAGTGGCGCTACGACCACCCGGGCCTCAACCTCACTCATCAGGTTCGCGAAGGAATCCTCAAGCACACCGGGTGGACCGCCGACTTCGACTTTCCGCTGCCTCAGACAGAGGGCCTGCGCCTCGACCGGCCGTGCCACCTGGAGGGTCAGGCGGTTGCGGTCGCCGATGAGATCGCTCAGCAGACCCACGACCTCGAGGACGGTCTGCGCGCGGGCTCGGTTCGTCTGGAGGACGTCGAAGAGCTGGCGGTGGCCCGGCTGTTGATCGAACGCCTCGGCGACCGCTATCGCACCGAGCCGCGCCGCTGGTTGCGCCAGAGCACGCTGATTCGGGAGCTCATCGGGCTCTTCGTCACCGACGTCATCAACGCCTCGGGGCGGCGACTGCTCGAGCTCGTGGAACAGCACGGGATCGACGACCACGCGGACTGGTCGAGGCGCGCGGCTGAGATCCCTTCGGCGACGATCTGGTTCTCCGACGACGTCGCCGACCTGTTCAACCGACTCAAGTCCTTCATCTACCGTTTCATCATCAACCACATCGACGTCAACCGGCAGGATTGGCGGGCTCGCAAGGTGGTGACGGCGCTCTATCGGGCCTTCTGGAGCAACCCGCTCACCCTGCCGTCGTACGTTCTGCTGCGGGCCCAGACCGAGCTCGGCTTTCCATATCTTCGCGATGTGCCGCTCGCGGCGGTTGCGGATGAGGTGGCCGGTCGGTACCATGCTTCGGCTGGCTTTGCCCGGCTGATCGCCGACCACATCGCCGGCATGAGCGATCGCTTCGCGCTCGAGGAGTACGGCTCGCTCGAGGCGCCGACGCCCGATCAGAGCTTCGGAGGGCCACGACAATGATCGCCATCGCGTCGGACCACGCCGGGGTCGCCGTCAAGGCGGAGGTGCTCCGCCAGCTGCAGGGCATGGGGTTCGAGGTCGAGGATCTCGGCCCCCCCGACCCGGCTTCGGTCGACTATCCGGACTACGCGCATCTGCTGGCCGGAGCGGTGGCCGATGGCCGCATCGAGCGTGGCGTGCTGATCTGCGGTACCGGAATCGGCATGTCCATGACCGCCAACCGACACCGCGGGGTCCGGGCCGCTCTGTGCCACGACGCCTATACCGCCGAGATGTCCCGGCGTCACAACGACGCCAACGTCCTCTGTGTCGGGGCCCGGTCCAGCGGGGCGGGGGTGATCGGGCAGATCGTCGAGGTATTCATGACCACGGACTTCGAGGGCGAGCGCCACCAGCGCCGGGTGGCCAAGATCGAGCGGGAGGAGACATGACCGACGGCAGCTTGAAGGCGCAGTTCTTCGCCCTTCACCATCGCCTCGTCGAGGCGGCCGACCCCGAGCTCGCGGCGGCGCTCGAGGCCGAGCGGCGACGCCAGAACGAGGGTCTGGAGCTCATCGCGTCGGAGAACTTCGCGTCGCCGGCGGTGATGGCGGCCATGGGCTCGGTGATGACCAACAAGTACGCCGAGGGCTACCCGGGCAAGCGCTACTACGGCGGCTGCGTCAACGTCGACGTCGGTGAGGAGCTCGCGCGGAAACGGGCGAAGGTGCTGTTCGGCGCCGAGCACGCCAACGTCCAGCCGCATTCGGGCGCCCAGGCCAACATGGCGGTCTACCTGGCGGTGCTCTCCCCCGGCGACACCATGCTCGGCATGGACCTCGCCCACGGCGGTCACCTGACTCACGGCCACGCGCTCAACCAGTCGGGCAAGCAGTACCAGGTGGTCAATTACGGCGTCGCCAAAGACACCGAGACCATCGACTACGATCGCCTCGGCGAGCTCGCCCTCGAGCACCGGCCCAAGCTCATCGTATGCGGCGCCTCGGCGTATCCGCGGACCATCGACTTCGAGCGGCTGCGCGCCATCGCCGACGCATCCGCCTCGCTGCTTCTCGCCGACATCGCCCACATCGCCGGGCTCGTCGCTGCCGGTCTGCATCCGTCGCCGGTGCCCCACTGCCACTTCGTCACCACGACGACCCACAAGACCCTGCGCGGCCCGCGCGGCGGCCTGATTCTGTGCGGCGCAGACTGGGCCGAGGCGATCGACAAGGCGGTCTTCCCGGGCATTCAGGGCGGGCCGCTCATGCACACCATCGCGGCCAAGGCGGTCGCCTTCGCCGAGGCTCTAGAACCGGAGTGGAACGACTACCAGGCGCGGGTCATCGCCAACTCGAAGGCGCTGTGCGACGCCGTGGCGTCACGCGGCTGGCGGATCGTCTCCGGCGGCACCGACAACCACCTGTTCCTCATCGACCTCGGCGCCGACTTCATCTCGGGCAAGAAGGCCGAGCGCTGGCTCGGGCTGGCCGACATCACGGT
>CAZXMW010000028.1:0-45923 GCA_964641415.1 uncultured Thermoanaerobaculia bacterium
TCGTCATGAATCACGCCAGCGGCCTTCTTACACCACTTGACTGGACATGACCGGATGACCGTCTCCCTCGCAATCCTCCTATTCATCCTTGCCGTTCAAGGAACATCTCGAAACACACGATTCCTGTACCTGTATCCGGTAAACGTCAATACCGGTGTTCCAACACCCGGCATCGATACTTGGATTCTGCGGCTATCAATAATCGCTACCGTTCATTTTCTCTTCTGGGGCGCAACCGGATCATGGAAGGCCTCTCTCGGAATAGTCTCGGCCGCGGCTGCCACAGGAATTTTCTGGGATCTATTCGTCAATGATTCACATCAGGAATGGGTGAAAAACCGTGCGAAAAGCCAAGAACCCGATCAACCACGGCCCTAACATTTCGTTTCAGGCGGACCGCGACCCGCGCGAGCGCGGCTCGCGTCCGCTGAACTCCGACCGTTAGGCCCACAGAAGGTACAGATAGTGTTGTGTTCACGTTTGTTCTTGCTCGCGTTGGTCGCGATGGTCGCCGGATGCGGCGCCTCCACAGAGAATCCCGAACCGGAAGCGGAGTTGCCAATGGATGAGCTCTACTTTTCCAGAACTGCCCCTTGGAGCAGGCTTGGTGAAAACATCGTTGCCCATGACTCGAAGAGCCCACAGGCCCCAAGAATGGTCACCATGGAACCATGGCACGAAATGGTCTTTCTCGCGGCCGACGGAGAGCACACTGTTGGTGAGTTTGTCGAACACATGGGTAGCCAGTACGAGGGCGGCAGCCCTCCAGGCCTTCGCGAACAGATCCATGAGATTGTCAACGCACTGATAGATGAATCTCTCTTGAAACTGCATGAGGAGCCTGCGCCCTTGCCCCCTTACATCGCTGAAGAGCACTCCGAAGAATCTCCGGAAACTCGGCGTCGCCAGATGGAAGAAGATGGCTACATTGAACCTGAGAAGTGAAGGAATGCCTAACCCTCCTGAGGCCCCCGCTTGTCAAGAGGCACAACGCTGCCGGCCCGAGGTCACGGGCGTTGAGGGATCGAAGGGGCCCGGATCGATAGTGCCGACGCTCTGACTTCAGTTTGTCGTGCGTCAAGCGGCCCGTTGGCTGCTTGCGACGAACACTCCTACGGGCTCGGCCGCTGCGCCAGGCAGCGGTGGTGAGCCGAAGCCCACCGTCCCGGAAACAAGTCCATACCCTCGTGCCGGCCTTTTCAAAATCACGGTCTGTCCGATCTCGGGCGGGAGCCCGGTGATCGGCGACGGGTTGGGCTCGGGCTTGGTTGAGGGGCAGAGCAGCGACGGCGACCCTGTCGGGGCTCCGTTGTGAAATGGGAGAGCGAGAGGCGTCCGGTCACACTTGCAGGCTGACGGCCGTTGGACGAGCGATCCGCTGGCGAGCTCGTGGCTGAGTGACACCGGATATGCGCGACTGTCTCGAGCCATGGGTCTCCGCTTAGGCATCTGGATCGCCTCTCGCCTCCCGAATCAGGCGTGCACGAATCGGTCCAGGTCAAACGGCGTGTTGCGGTGGAGCATGTAGTACACCGACCGGGCGAGCCTCGCGGCGATGATCCCGAGCGCCTTCGCCTTGCCGTGCTTCTTCACCAGCCTGGAGTGGAGCTTCTTTCCCTCGGGGTTGGCGCGCAGGAAGAGTGCGGCCGCTTCCGAAAACGCCCACTTCAGGTGGTGATTGCCCTGCTTCCGGTTCCCCGTGCCTTTCGTCTTTCCGTCCGATGTCTTGGTGCATTTGACCAGTCGACAGTACGAAAGGAAGCCGCCGAGCGAGTCGAAGCGGCGGATGTCGTGGATCTCGTACAGCAGCGTCAGGCCGATGACATCGCCGATCCCGTGGACGCTCTTCAGCAGCGCGAAGGCGTGATGGTCGTGCTTCCTCGCCGCCTTGACGATCATCCGCTCCAACCGGCTGATCACCACATCCAGGATGTCGATGACCGACATGTCGGCCTCCACCGAGGCTCGAACGGCCGGGTCTTCGAACTGGTCGATGACTCCCTCCCGGTTGTCGGGATCGCTGATCCTGCCCAGCTCCGGCAGGTTGTACTGGAGGTTGGTGACCTGGATGTGATTGATCAGCGCCGATCGTTGATTCACCATGTGCGACCGCCGACGCATCAGGTCCCGGGTCGCGCGCATCTCGCTCGGGTAGACATAGGCGACCGGGAACATCCCGCTCTCGAGCAGCCGGGCGATCCGCTCGGCGTCAAGACGGTCGTTGCCGCTCTTCCTACCATGGACCGCCTTCATCTCCAGCGCGTGACCCAGCACGAAATGGATACCGTGCTCGTCACAGAAGTCAGCCAGCCAGTACCACTTGAACATGCACTCGACACCGACCACCAGGTCTTCCCGGTACGGCGCCAGCGCCCTCAGCAGTCTCTCCTCGTCGCAGTCCACCCTCCGGTGGAGCACGATCTCCCGATCCTCGTCGAGTACGCACAGGTAGAGGTTCCTTCCGTGCAGGTCCACCCCGCACGTGTGCCGGTGTCGCTCGGTGTAAAATTGCATTCTGAGGCCTCCTTCAATTGATGTCGTCAATATCAATGTCCCGTCCTGCCGATCCGCCGTCAACCGAGTCGGCGGGACGGGGGCCTCAGACCAGTGTCACGATCGTTACAGCGGACCCCGACCCGCGCGAGCGCGGCTCGGGTCCGCTGAACTCCGACCGTTAGGCCAGCATGAAAGGAAGCTCGTGAACCGATCTGGAATCGTCTTACTCTTGTCCGCCTTGGCAGTCGTGGGGTGCGAAACTCCTGACACCCGTGAAGACGAACGTGCGATCCGATTGGTGGTTCAGGAATTCAGTGCCGCGCTTACACAGAACCGATTCGACATTGCAGCGGGCCTCATCGATTCTACGACCCTTGAGATGTACGACGTCGCACTGTCATACGCTAGGAACGCAAACTACGAAGAGCTTCAGGCTCTTGGGCTTTCGCAGAAATTGCTTGTACTCAACCTACGTCATAGACATTCGTTCAGCGAGCTCGAAGCAATGTCGGCAGTTGACGTCTTTGCCTTTGTGTTCAAGAACCTCGAAGCATCGGGTATTAGTGTGCCTCCGCCAGGGGAGGTAATTGTTGATGGCTCTAGCGCGTACGGGACCATGCACGTCGAAACTGATGAGCCAGGTTTGTACTTCATACGCGAGGACGGCGACTGGAGAATACAGTTCTCCCGGCTCGACGAACTCCTTGAACGAAACCTAGGACAGGCCCGAGACCAACTCGAGATCTCAGATGTGGATCTGGTGTTCCGACTTATCGCAGGCAGCAGTCATCATCCACCGAACATCGGTATCCTTCAAGGCCCACTTGACTATCGAATGCCAACGATTGAGCGGGATGGTTGGGCGACAGATTATCCCGGCCCTCCAATTGCTCTTGATGAACCGGAGAGGTTTTCACGTGACAGCCCCATGCCCAGAGACCTCGTAGTCGGACAGGAGGTGGAGGTGCTGTTCCGAGCGATCGGGCAGGACGAAACGAACCCCTACTGGGCACGGCGTGAGGCATTATGGGTTGTAGTCTCAGACGCACGACCCGAGATCTACACGGGCAAAATCATCCAATCGTCTTCGATTCGACAAGACCTTCACGAGGGCACGGAGGTGAAGTTCTTTGCAGGTAGCGTCATCACTGTCCGTAATGCTAAATCTGGATCTCATGGACCAACGGCCTAACCGCGCCGTTGCAGCGGACCGCGACCCGCGCGAGCGCGGTTCGCGTCCGCTGAACAGCAATCGTTAGGTCCATCGCATGATGTCGGGTCCTGCCTTGTCCTGCATGCCGGCTTCAAATCTGATAGCGTCTATTCGTTCTCATCTTCTACGCCGGAGCGATATGGGCCCCTGGAGGCGATTATGTCTGGAATGGTGACCTGCGGCCACTGTGGAACCCGCGCGGTCCCTCTAGATGGTCGTTGCCCGGCTTGCCGTCACCGATTGACGGCAGAGACTAATCACGGGCCACATCGTTTCCAAGACACTCGTCCACTGAAATCAGGTAGTTCAAGCTGGAAGATCGGGGATGCGTTCACTCTCGCGTGGAGTATTTGCAGGACCGTTAGCGGCGTCGTCGTTTTCTTTGTGGTCGCGAATATTGGCTATGGGTTTCTTTCCATCTTCGCGTTAGCAGCAGTGCCTTGGGACGGCAACCTTGGCGCCATGACGTCTAGAGAGTGGAACCTGATCATCGGTGGAATCGTCGTCACGGTTGCCTACGGGTGGATCGGCTTAGGTTTTCTGAAATTACTTCTTGATGCAGGACGATCACGATCCTATTCAATCGAGAGGCTCTTTGAAGTCACCATTGGGGAGTGGTGCCGAGCCGGTGTGGTCGGTATTTCGCTGTTCGCAATCTGTCTGCCAGGGTTTCTCCTCTGTATTCCCGGGTTGTACTTGATGGCCGCTCTCGGCTTGGCCGTGATCCTCCTCTTAGACGGCAAGGCATATCTTTTTGACGCGATTGGCAAGAGTTGGGAAATGACGAGTGGTTGCAGGTGGCGAATCGTTGGCGCCACCATTCTGGTAGGCCTGATGGCCCTCCCGGGTTCGATTGTGATGAGAGTGGCGAACTATGCGATCGACATCGATCGAGGCGTTCTTCAAATCCCGTACATATTCTGGCTGATCGGGAAGGCAGCCGAACAGTTCGCCTTTCTCTTTCACTCAATCATGGCGGTGGCAATCTACCTGATTATCTCGGAGACCCTCGGTGAGTCCGAAGGTGAATCCACGGGAGCGAACGGCGGGTTGGAAGCAAGGAGTATCGAAGGTGAGTGAACCGGAAGAGAATCCTTGGCCTGCGCTCACGATTCAGGGGACTTTTCTTGGGGCAAATCTTGGCTTCATCTTGGCCGGTCAGAGCAATCTCCTTGTTCTGATCTCATTCGGCATCATCGTTGTTCTGTTTTCCATTCAAGCTATGACCGGTAACGAAAGATTCCTCTACTTGTTCCCGGTAAGGTCAATTGCTGGTGATTCTGAACTCCGCGATTCTACTGGGTACGACACGCATATTCTCAGGTTGAGCATCCTGATTAGTGTTTTTCTGTTCTTTTGGGGTGCAGGCGGCGGTTTCTTAGGAGCAGCACTTGTTTTTGTGATTGGGTTCGGGTTTCCGATTATCTGGAAACGAAGTCTCAAGGAGAGAAACCAAAGATACATAGCAAAGCGTATCGGCGAGAAAAGGTGCGCAGCAAGGGAAGCCGAGGCGAAGCAACCTCCATCAAGTGGATTCCACCGGGGATCGACATTCGGTGCACAACCTGTGAGACCGACCGATACATCGGCAGCAATCATGGTCGGCACCATTTCGCCCAATGATGGTCATTCGAACAAGGACCATGATGAACAATGATGATTTCATCGAAATCGCGCACCCTCGACCTAACCGCGTTGTTCCAGGGGACCAAAACCCGCGCGTTGCGCGGCTTTTGTCCCCTGAACAACAATCGTTAGCTGACCCAAGCACATCCGAACCACTCACTCATTCCCGATAGCACAACAAGGAGCAGACACATGAGATCCCAAACAGCCCGACTAGCGAGATTCGTAGTAATCCTATTCACGGCATTTACGTTTCTGGCAGGCGCGGCAAATGCGCAGACCAGCAAACCCCAATCCGCAGGCAAGCCAAACATTCTCATCATATGGGGTGATGATGTGGGTATGTATAACATCAGCGCCTACCACCGTGGCCTCATGGGCGGTAGCACGCCGAACATTGATCGTATCGCAAAGGAAGGAATGCTCTTCGTCGATCACTACGCACAGGCCTCCTGCACTGCTGGGCGAGCCGCGTTCATCACGGGGCAATACCCGATCCGCGTTGGCCTCAGCACCGTGGGTTTGCCAGGGTCACCAGGAGGCATGTCGAAGGAAGACCCGACGCTGGCAAGTCTGCTCAAACCGCTGGGCTATGCCACTGGACAATTTGGCAAGAACCACCTCGGTGACCGCGATGAACACCTGCCAACCGCTCACGGATTTGATGAGTTTTTCGGCATCCTTTACCACCTGAACGCGGGCGAATACGAGGAGCAATACGACTTCCCCAAGAAAGGCTCGCCAATGGCTGAGAGGTTCAAGCAGCGGGGCGTGGTTCATTCCTGGGCGCTGCCAAATGGTACCCAGAAGATCGAAGACAAAGGTCCTTTCGGTCGCGAGCGGCAGCGCACGCTGGATTCGGAAATTCTGATTGAATCCAAGCGCTTCATATCTGAAGCCGCAAAAGCAGGCAAACCATTTTTTGTGTGGCACAACACCACACGCATGCACTACCGCACCAATCTGTCGCCGAAATACGATGGCAAATCCGGCTATGGTGTTTACGCCGACGGCATGATGGAACTCGACGATACCGTGGGTGAACTACTCAAAACGCTGGATGATGCCGGTGTGGCAGACAACACCCTCGTCATGTTCTCGACTGACAACGGCCCAGCAATGAACAGTTGGCCCGACGGCGGTAACACGCCCTTTGCCGGAGAGAAAGGCGCTGGAGGCAAAGAGGGCGGATTCCGCGTTCCCATGGTTGTTAAATGGCCCGACAAGATTCCGGCCAACACCACTACGGATGGCTTCATGACCATGGAAGACTGGCTGCCGACTCTGATGACTGCGGCGGGTGCACCGGAAGTCAAAGACAAGCTCCTGACCCAATACCAGGCTGGCGGAAACACCTACAAGCGCATCCACCTTGATGGCTATGACCAGACGGAGTTGATTACCGGCAAGGGTCCGAGCAAACGCAAAGATTTCTACTACTTTACCGAAACCAAGCTCCACGGCGTGCGCTACGGCGACTGGAAGTTTCTGTTCGTCGACCAACCCAAATGGTTCCGCTCTACGCAAGATAATTTGACGACGCCTATCGTGACCAACCTCAAAATGGATCCGTTCGAGCGTTTCCACGAGGCGCGCGGCTACGATGAATGGGCGGAAAACCGCGCTTGGACTTATGGCCCAGCCTTTGAGCAAGTCGGAGTCTTCATGAAAAGCCTGAAGGATTATCCGCCGCGCGCAGCGAGTGTCGATTTCAATATCGATGAGGCGATGCGAGCGCTCAAGCCTGGTGCCGAGAGATGAGAGTGAGATAAAGGGCCAGCTAACAACCGGTTGCAGCGGACGGCGCTACCGCGCCGCCGCTGAACCGGAGCGTTCTGCATCAAGAGATGGACACTGATTTTTTAACTGAACAGGCATATGAGGTTCTCATCGGAGAGGCTGGTGGAGTTTCCGAATTTCTTCGCGCCGAAATCGGTGCGTCGTCGCGACTATACCTAAATGAAGATTCTTATCTCCGTGCCATGCACCATTTCGTCTCCCAAATAGCCGACTTTCCAGAGGACTATCTTGATCGGTGGAATCTGCTGGACGAAGTCGATCCAAGGGATTTTGGTTTCAAGGCAAAAAAACTGGCTGATTCAATCATGAAAGTTATGCAAACATCTGCTGACCAAAGAGGTCCGGCCGGGATATAAGATAGCAGAACAGATCGGTGCCACCCTTCGCATTCACGCATTGTTCAAGATCCGCGCGAGCGCGGCCCGCGTCCGCTCAACTCGGCCCGTTGGGCGGTTGACACGGTTTCGTTGGGCCAGGCGCTTGTTTCCTTCAGCCTGCATCCGATACCGGGCGCCACAGGTCGTCGAGCGGGCTGCGGAGGTCTGGCGCCATGGTCTGCAGCACATGGGTGTCGATCATCGTCTTCTCGACGCTGCTGTGACCGAGCAGCGTCTGAACCCGGCGAATGTCGATGCCGCCCATGAGGCGATAGACCTCCGAATCAATGGCCATCGCGTCGGGAGCCAATCATGGGGGCCACCGCGGGAGCTACTGAGCCGTTCGTGTCCCCCACTCCCCTGCCAGAACGACCGTTCAACGGCAGAATCGACCGCTCGCCCGCCAAAACAACCGGAGTCCACTCGAGTCATGGCATCACGTTCGGACAACCTGACAACCGCAGCAGGGGAACGCCCAGCTACGCTCGGTCTAACCTACTCACGGAAGTTTCCGAGGCCGGCTCGGGGCACACAAATTTGATGGCGCGCAAGGCGGGACGGCATCACCCCGTCGTGCGTCACCCGGTCGCGCGGTAGCGGGCGGAACGACGCCGGCCGACCATCTCGACGACGCCGTTCTGGCGCAGCGAGTTGACGACCGGGCGCAGGCGCTCGACCCGGATCTCGAGGGCGGCAGCGAGGTCGCGCATCGTCATCGGCTTGGGGGCGGCGCGCAGGGCGTCGAGAGCTCGGTCGGCGAGGTCGCCGGGGGCGCCGGCGCGAGCGGAGCGGCGGCGGGAGGACGTGGCGGCGGGCGCGAGGCAGTAGCGGGTGGCGGGGCCGCGGCCGACGGTGATCACGATCCGGGCCCGCCGCAGACCGGTCAGGGCGGCGGTCACTTCGGCCGGCTCGGCGCCCAGACGCGCGACCAGCTCGCGCCGTGACAGCGGGCGGCTCGCGTCCGCGAGCAGCCGCTCGAGGCGGGCAACGAAGCGCGCGGGGTCGGCGCGGCCCGCCGGCTTCTGCCTTGAGGCCGTCGGGCCGGCGCCGGCCGGGAGGCTCGTCGGACGCCGTCCGCGCCGGCGGGCGCTTCGTGCGGGGCCGGCGCCGGCCGAGGGCGCGGCGGCCTCGCCCCAGGCGAGCTCGAGGGCGCGCTTCGAGCCGGCGCGGATCGCCGGAGCGAGCAGCTCCGGCAGCCGCTCGAGCCCACGCGGCGGCGGCCCCAACCGGCGGATGCCGACCAGCTCGGTCCGGGGCGGCCGGGGCTCGAGGTCGAGGACGGGCGGCCGCAGGTCGCGGCCCGAGAAGGCCGCCGGGTCGAAGGCGCCGGCGGGCTCGAGGTCGTCGCCGGGGCGGGCGGGTTCCGGCGAACCGGCCTGCCCGTCTCCGTCGCCGGCGTCGGCGGCGCCGGCGAGGGCGGCGACGAGGCCGTCGCGGTCGAGGCCGCGCAGCCGGAGGATCAGAAAGGGGTCGTTGTCGAGGGCGGCGGCGAGCAGGTAGTGGACCGCTGCGACGTGCTTGCACGGGTTGGCGACGTCCGGGCAGCTGCAGCTCGTCTCGAGCTCGCCGCGGCGCGGGAACAGGTCGGCGCCGGCCGAGCGCAGACGCTCGCCGACCTCGTCGGGCAGCTCGCGGTTGAGCAGGCGGATCACGGTCAGGGCGTCGCCGGCGAGGATGTCGACGACGCGGGCCCAGACCTCCTCGGAGTACGCCTCGAGCGCGATCTCGACCCGATACGGGCGGCGGCGGGTGCCGACCACGCCGGCGGTCACCAGGCCGGGCCCGACCTCGAGGTCGACGACCCGGCCGGCGCGGGCGTAGCTGCGGCCGCGCGGCAGCCGGTTGGACCAGATCCGGCCGAGACGCTCGAGGGCCGCGATCCACTCGCGCCCCCACCAGGTGTCGCCGAAGCGGCCGGCGGCGATGCCTTCCGCTGGAACCGGCTGCCGCACCGGGGTCTCGTACCAGCCGAAGCCGGAGAACCGCCGCCGCCGGCGCGGGCTCACGGCGCCTCCTCGGGCTCGTCGGACAGCCGCACGAGCTCGGCGAGGCGGTCGTCGTCGAGCTCGGTGACGAAGGCCTCGCCCGAGCGCACCGCCAGCGCCGCCAGCTCGGCCTTGTCGGCGAGCAGCCGGTCGATCTTCTCCTCGAGGGTGCCGCGGCACACCATCGGGTGGACGACCACGGTCCGTTCCTGGCCGATCCGGTGGGCGCGGTCCGACGCCTGGTCCTCGACCGCCGGGTTCCACCAGCGGTCGAAGTGGAAGACGTGCGAGGCCCGGGTCAGGGTCAGCCCGGTGCCGCCGGCGCGCAGCGAGATCACCATCAGCGGCGGGCCGTCCGGGTTCTGGAAGCGCGTCACCATGTCCTCGCGGGCGGGGCGCGGCACGCCGCCGTGCAGGAACGGGGCGCGCACCGCGAGCCGTTCGGCGGCGAAGCGCACCAGCAGCTCGCCCATCGTCCGGTACTGGGTGAAGACCAGCGCCGCCTCGCCTGCCGACATCACCTCCTCGAGCTCGTCGCCGAGCCGGTCGAGTTTGCCCGAGCGCCCGGCGAGCCGGCCGTCGCCGCCGGCCGCCAGCTCCGGGTGGTCGCAGACCTGCTTGAGCAGGGTCAGCAGGGCGAGCACCCGGCCCCGGCGATCGATGCCCTCGGCGTCGCGGATGCCCTCGAGGGCCTCGTCCACGGCGGCCCGGTACAGGGTCGCCTGCTCGGTGGTCAGCGGGCAGGACGAGCGCACCACCAGCTTCGGCGGCAGGTCGGGCAGCACCCCGGGGTCGGTCTTGGCGCGGCGCAGCAGAAAGGGGCCGGTCAGCCGGTGCAGCCGCTCGACGGCCGGGCGGGCGCGGTAGCGCTCGACCGGCAGCGCGATGTCGCGGCGGAACCGGGCCTCGGGGCCGAGCAGCCCGGGCACGGCGAAGCGGAAGATCGACCACAGCTCCGACAGGCGGTTCTCCACCGGCGTCCCGGTGAGGGCGAAGCGGGTCTCGGCGGGCACCGCGCAGGCGGCCTTCGCCACCTGCGAGCCCGGGTTCTTGACCGCCTGCGCCTCGTCGAGCACGACGGTCGCCCACCGGCGAGCGGCGAGCAGCTTGCGGTCGCGCCGCAGCAGCGCGTAGCTGGTCACGCACAAGCTCCCGGGCGGGGTGGCGGCGGCGAGTGCCTTGCCGGTCGCGGCGCGGCCGGCGCCGTAGTGGAGGTGGACGGCGAGCGACGGGGCGAAGCGGGCCGCCTCGCGCTCCCAGATACCGAGCACCGAGGTCGGGCAAACCAGCAGGTGCGGCCCCTCGGGCGGCGCTGCGGCGTGGCGGGCGAGCAGGAAGGCGAGCACCTGCACGGTCTTGCCGAGCCCCATGTCGTCGGCCAGCACGCCGCCGAGCCCCGCGGCGTCGAGGCGCGCCAGCCAGCCGACGCCGCGCCGCTGGTAGGGGCGCAGCTCGCCCTCGAGGCCCGGGATCTCGGAGGTCTCCGGCGGCGGCGAGCGCAGCGCCTCGCGCAGCCGCGCCAGCGGGTCGGCGTCGGCCACCACCAGGTCATCTTCGTCGAGGGCGGCGGCGATGGCGGCGGCCCCCTCGAGCTGCCACCGGCCCTGCTCGACCCGGCCGGCGACGTCCTCGGCCTCGGCGCGGTCGAGCAGCATCCACTGACCGCGCAGCCGGATCAGCGGCTGCTTGAGCCGCGCCAGGCGGTCGAGCTCCGCGGCGGTCAGCGGCCGGCCGTCGAGCAACGCCTCCCAGCGCGCCTCGGCCACCGAGTGAAGGCCGAAGCCGCCGCCCGCGTCCTGCGACCGGCTCGCCGACCGCACCTGAAGCCGGGCGCGCAGCCGGCGGCGGCCGGCCGCGGTCAGCTCGGAGGGCACCCGCAGATCGATCCCGGCCGCCGTCAGCAGCGGCGCCGCGTCGGTCAGCAGGGCCACGACCCCGTCCGGCTCGAGCCTCAGCCCGGCCGGCCGGCGGCCGTGCAGGCCGGCGGCCAGCGGCGGCCACAGCAGCGCGGCCCGGCCCAGCTGGGCGAGGAAGGACCGGCGCGCCTCGACGGCGCCGAGGCCGGGGGCGACCTCGCCCGAGCTCGCGCCCCAGACCTCCGCGGCCGCGAGCAGCAGGCTCGGGTCGGCGGCGGAGGCGGCGGCGAAGACCAGCGTCCAGGGCTCGTCATCGTCCGCCGGCATCTCCAGGCTCAGCACCAGCCGCAGCCGGCCCGAGCCGTCGCCGGCGGCGGGCCCGGCCCAGCGTTGCAGCTCCCCCACCAACGGGTCGTCCACCACCGGTCGCAGCGCAATCAGCCCGTCCCCGGCCCCGAGGGCGGTCGCCAGGCTCCGGGCCCAGCCGTCCGGCCCTCGCCGCACCGTCGGCGCCGCCGAGCGGATCAGCCCGTCCACCGCCGCGTCGAGGAACAGCCCGAGGGCCGCCTCGGCGCGCAGCAGCGACGGTGCGTCGTGCCCGTTGCCGCCGCCCGGACAGGCCCGGGCCGACGGGGGCAGCGCCGCCGCCAGCCGCTCGACGCGCGGCAGATCGTCGGCGTCCGGCGCCGCCCGCCAGCGGGCCCGGGCGCCGCCCTCGACGAGCTCCAGCCACGGCGCCACCCGCTGGCGGGCGGTCAGCTCGAGGGCGAACTTGGCGGCGACGGACCAGGCGGCCAGCGAGGCCGAGGGACAGCGAGCCCCGGCGCCGTCCGAGGCGACCCGTACGAGGGGCTCGAGAGCCTCGGCGACGGGGACGAGCACGCCGTCGTGCTCGGCGACCACCGCGGCGTTCGGATCGGCCCCGGCGGCGCCCGCCCAGGCTGCCGGGAGCGTCAAAGCGCACCGGCTCGGGCGCCCCGGGACGCCGCCGAGCAGGGCCGCGGACGCCTCGGCGAGGGGCGTCTCAGCGCCCGGCGGCATCCACAGCAGCAACTCCGGCTCGGGGCCTGGCGCCAGCGTCGCCTCGAGGTCGTACGTCATGGCTGGACATGATATCTCAGCATTCTTCAACCTAAGCTGAGCGGTTCTGCTGGATGAGGGTGTCATCGTGCCCGGGGGTTCCGGTACGATCTCGAGAAAGCCTCGGGACGGCGCTTATCCCGGGCGGGGGATTTGAACGATGGTGGACGACGTGCTCATCGAGGTTCGCGACCTTGCGAAGCGATTCGGCGACGTCACGGCCGTCGACTCGGTCACCTTCGAGGTGCGGCGAGGCGAGCTGCTCGGCTTCCTCGGCCCCAACGGCGCCGGCAAGACCACGACCATCAATCTGATCACCGGCCTCGCCCGCCCGGACCGGGGGACGATCCGCATCGCCGGCATCGACTGCACCCACCGACCGCGCTCGGCCCAGCAGCTCCTCGGCGTGGTCCCGGATGAGAGCAACCTCTACCCGGAGCTGTCCGGCTTCGAGAACCTCTGCTTCTGCGCGGCCCTGTACGGAGTGGGTGCCCGGGAACGACGGGCCCGCGCCCGCGACCTGTTGGAGCGGTTCGGGCTCGCCGCGGCGGGCGGCCGTCCCTTCGCCGGCTACTCCAAGGGGATGAAGCGCAAGCTCACCATCGCCGCCGGCATCATCCACGAGCCCGAGATCCTGTTCCTGGACGAACCGACCACGGGCATCGACGTCGTCAGCGCCCGCCGGCTACGCCAGCTCGTCACTGATCTCCACCGGGGCGGGACCACGATCTTCTTGACCACGCACTACATCGAGGAGGCTGAGCGGCTGTGCGACCGGATCGCCTTCATCGTGGCGGGGCGGATCGTCCGCACCGACTCCGTCGAGGAGCTCCTCCAGCCGGTCCGGGGACGGCATATCGTCGAAATCGCCTTCACGAGCGCCGTGGGCGAGCTCCACGCGAAGCTCGCCGCGGCCTTTCCAGAGCTGGCGTTCACGACGCCATCGCGGGGCATGGTCCGCGTCGAGGCAGACCGGCCGGTCCGGGTGGGCGCCCTGGTCCGGTTTCTCGAGGACGTGGGCGCCGAGGTCGCCGAGGCACGGCGGGTCCGCCCGTCGCTCGAGGACGTGTTCGTTCGGGTGACGGGCGTCGAGGCCGGCGCGATGCGGTCCGAAAGGGAGCGGCAGGGAGGCGGCCGATGAAGCGCTGGACCGCCTTTTCGAGCATCCTGGCCAAGGACATACGAACCTACTATCTGAAGCCGCCCAACATCAGCTGGGGGCTCATCTTCCCCCTGGCGTGGACCGGGATGTTCTTCATCCGCAGCGGCGGCGGCCTCGAGGGCGTGACGGCGCTCCTGCCCGGCGTGGTCGCCCTGTCGATCCTGTTCGGCACGACCTCGCTGCTCGCGGTCACGGTGACCTTCGAGAAGAAGAACCGATCCTTCGAGCGGCTGCTGCTCGCGCCGATCTCGCTCGAGCTGCTGATGCTCGCCAAGACCTCCGGCGCCATCCTCTTCGGCGTCGTCAACGCCTTCGTGCCGGTGGTCATGGCCGCGTTCCTGGCCGACCTGTCAGGGATGAGCTGGAGCGCCTTCGTCCCGGCCGTCGTCCTCATCGCCGTGGCCTCGACCTTCCTCGGCCTGTTCATCGCCGTGGCGGTCAGCGAGGTCTTCGAAGCCCAGACCTTTTCCAACTTTTTTCGCTTCCCTATGATCTTCCTGTGCGGGCTCTTCTTTCCCGTCGACAACCTGCCGGCCCTGCTGCGCCCGCTGGCCTACGCGCTGCCCCTGACCTACGGCGCGGACCTGCTCCACGGCGCGGTTCACGGTGGCAATTTCATGCCCCTCGCGCTCGACCTCGCTGCTCTCGCCGCCTTCTGCGCCGCCCTCTTCGCAGCGAGCCTGTGGAACATCAAGCGCCGGTGGATTCTGTGACAGTCTCTGGGACCGCGGCGCAGCGCTGGCCGTGGGACTCCACGCCGCCAGGGGTTAGCCCGCATATCTCACCGGGTTTCGTCGCGAGGTCGCCGAGGTGCTGTGCCCGGTTGGGTTTTCGATTCGACGGGCGCGCAGGCGTACTCGACAGTACGTCGAGCACCCGGAGATGAGAAAGCACTGCCGGGTGCGGTGCATCGGCGGCCGCAGCAGGAAGCTGGTGAGATATGCGGGTTAGGCGCTCGCTCGGAGTCACGGGTCCCCCCCGGCCCGGACGCGGAGTGATACCTGAGCCATTTTTTGGTCTGTGGATCGTCGCCGTCGCCCATCAGCAGCCCTGCCGACCCTCGGCTCGCGGACGCCCCGGCCACCGCCGGGCGAGAGACCGGTACAATACCGGCAGCACCAGCAAGGTCAGGAGCGTCGTCGTCAACACGCCGCCGATGACGACGGTGGCGAGGGGACGCTGGACCTCGGCGCCGACCCCGGTCGAGATGGCCATCGGCAGAAAGCCTGCGGCGTCGGTGATCGCCGTTGCCAGAACCGGGCGCAGACGCTGGCCCGCTGCGGTCCTCACCGCCTCGAGGAGGGGCGAGCCGCTGTCGCGGAGCAGACGGATCGCCGACACCAGCACCTGCCCGTTCAGCACGGCGATGCCGGACAGAGCGATGAACCCGATCGCGGCACTGACGCTGAACGGCATCCCGCGGACCCAGAGGGCGACGACACCTCCGATCATCGCGAACGGGATGGCGGTCGAGATCAGGAGCACGTCCCGCAGGCTCTTGAGGCTGAGATACAGCAGCACGAGGACGAGCGCCAGGGCGACCGGCACCACGATCGCGAGCTTGCGCCGGGAGCGCTGCAGGTGCTCGAACTGCCCTCCCCACTCGATCGCGTAGCCGTCCGGCAGATCGATCACAGCGGCGACGCGCCGCCGAGCCTCGTCGACGAACGACTCGACGTCGCGCCCGCGCACGTTGCACTGGACCTTGATGAGCCGACGCCCCCATTCGCGGTTGACGGTCGCAGGTCCTTCGGTCTGGCGAATGTCGGCGAGCGACCGCAGATCCAGGAGCGGACCGCCACGAATCGGAACCACCGTGTCGGCGAGCGCATCGACGCCGGCGCGCTGCGCGTCGGGCAACCGCACGACGAGAGGGAATCGTCGCTGCCCCTCGACGATCTCGCCGGCGGGGATCGACCCAACCGCCTCGACCAGGCTCAGGACCTCCTGGCCGGGGATGCCGTGACGTGCCAGCTGGTCCTGCCTGAGCAGGATCTCGAGGGTCGGCTGCCCGGTGATCTGCTCACCGGCAACGTCGGCCGCGCCGTCGATCGAGAGCAGGAGCTCCTGCAGCATGTCGCTCAGACGCCGCAGCTCGTCGAAATCGTCGCCGATGATCTTGACTCCGACATCGGAACGGATGCCGGTGACCATCTCGTTCATGCGCATCTCGATCGGTTGGGTGAAGACCATGTTGACGGCCGGAAGGTCGTCCAGCGCGGACTCCATCGCCTGCACCAGCTCACCGTGGGACCTGGCCCTGGTCCACTCCCGACGGGGGTTGAGCGAGATGAAGACGTCGGTCAGCTCGATGCCCATGGGGTCGGTGGCAACCTCGGCGGTGCCGATCCGGCTCCAGACATCGCGGATCTCGTCCGGGAACTCGTTGAGCAGGATCTGCTCGATCCGGGTGTTGTACGCGACCGCCTCCTCGATCGACACCCCGGCCAGCCGGATCGTGTTGACGACCACGGCGCCCTCGCTGAGCCTCGCCAGAAACTCGCCGCCGAGACGGGTCGCGATCAGGGTTGTCGCGGCGAGCACGAGGACCAGCCCGCCGCAGAGCCATCGCGGCTTGTGAAGGGCCAGGCCGAGGACCACCGCATACGCTCGCTGGAGACGAGGCGCCCCCCGCCCCTCGTGCCCGCGGACGCTGCGCGGGAGAAAGAAGTACGACAGAAGGGGCGACAGGGTGACGGCGACGGCCAGCGCACCGAGCATCGCGAAGATGAAGGTCCAGGCCATCGGCCGGAACATCTTGCCCTCGATGCCCTCGAGGGTCAGGATCGGCAGGAAGACGACCAGGATGATCCCCATCCCGAAAACCACCGGCCGGACCACCTGCTTGCTCGACGCGATCACGCTCTCGCGGCGCTCGGCGGGCGACAGGGGCCGGCCGAGCTGACGTTCCCGTTCGGCCAGCGAGCGCATGTTGTTTTCGGTCATCACGACCGAGCCGTCGACGAGGATCCCGAAATCCATGGCGCCGAGGCTCAGCAGGCTCGCCGCGATCGCCAGCTCGTACATGCCGAGGACCGCGAAGACCATGGCCAGCGGGATGGCCGCGGCGACAATCAGTCCGGCCCGTAGGCTGCCGAGCAGGACAAACAGGATCACGACGACCAGCGCCGCTCCGAGGGCCAGATTGTGAGAGACGGTGTCGAGCACCCGGCGGACGACGTCGCTTCGATCGTAGACGGTCTCGAGCTCGACGTCGTCGGGCAGCGAGGCGCGGACCGACTCGAGACGCCGCTTGAGGTCCTCGGTCACCGCCTTGCTGTTCTCACCCATCAACATGAAGCCGAGGCCCAGAACCACCTCGCCCTCGCCGTTCGCGGTGACGGCGCCGCGCCGGATCTCGTGCCCGACCGCGACCGCGGCGACGTCGCGAACCAGCAGCGGGGTCCCCCGGCTCGCCCTGAGGACGATGTTGCCGATCTCGTCCAGCGTGCTGACCCGGCCGACGCCGTGCACGAGCAGGGACTCGCCCGACCGCACCACCCGGCCGCCGCCGACGTTGCGGTTGTTCTGCTCGAGGGCAGCGATGACGTCCCCGATCGACAGATCGTGCGCGACGAGCGACTCCGGGTCGACGATGACGTGGTACTGGCGCTCGAACCCCCCCCAGGAGTTGATCTCGGCGACTCCCGGGACCTTGCGAAGCTCGGGTTTGACCACCCAGTCATGGAGAGTCCGCAGCTCGGCGAGGGTGCGCTCTGCGCTGGACGAGCTGAGGGTGTAGTGGAACACCTCGCCGAGACCGGTCGCGATCGGCCCCAGCGTCGGCGGCTCGATCCCCGGCGGCAGGGAAACGCCTCCAACCCTCTCCATCACGAGCTGCCTGGCGCCCAGAACCCGGCTGTGGTCGTCGAAGGTCGCGACGACCTGGGAGAAGCCGAACTTCGACACCGACCGCACGTTGACCAGCCCGGGCAGTCCGGCGATCGCCAGCTCCAGGGGCAGGGTGACCTGCTGCTCGATCTCGGCCGGGTTGAGGGTCGGCGCAACCGCGTTGACCTGGACCTGGACCGGTGTCGTGTCCGGGAACGCGTCGATCGGCATCTGCGTCAGCCGCCACACCCCGAGGCCGGTGCACAGCGCGAAGCCGAGGACGACGAGCAGCCGGTTTTTGAAGACGAGGTCGACGAGTCGTTCCATCATGGCGCTACTCGTCGACGCAGCCGGCGCCGAGGCGGGACTTGAGGAACTCGGACTTCAGGGTGAAGCTGTGCGCCACGACGATTTCGTCGTCGGCCTCGAGCCCGGCCACGACGAAAACGTCACGACCTGCCGCGGCGCCCAACTCGACGCTGCGCAGCTCGAAGAGGTCGTCGGCCAGCCGCGCGAAGACATACGGGCGTTCGTCAATGCGTTGCACGGCTTCGGACGGAACCAGGAGACCGTTGCGGACGACCTCCGAGCGAAGGCGGGCGCGACCGTACATGCCGTGCCTCAGCCGACGATCCTCGTTGGCGACGACTGCGCGGCCGGTGATCATGCGACTGGACTCGTCGACGCTCGAACCGATCCAGGTCATGCGGCCGGAGACCTCGAGACCGGGCTCGCCGTCGAAGGTCGCGACGATCTCCTGACCGACCTTGACCCGCGAGACGTCGCGCTCGGGGATCGCGAGCTCCAGCCACATCGACGAGATCCGGGCGATGGCGAAAAGGGGATCGCCCGACGCCACCGCCTCACCCAGCGTCGCGTCGCGGACGACGAGAGTGCCTGCAATCGGCGCGAGCACGTCGAGCTCGGACGTCGGCGCTCCAAGGCGTTCGAGGTCGCTGACCGCCTGCTCGGTGAAACCGAGGTTCAACAGCTGCTGGCGGGCCATGGCGGCCGCGCTCCTGGCGATCTCGTACTCGGCCCGCGCCCGCTCGAGCTCCTGCCGCGCGGACACCTTCTGCTCGACGAGCTCCTGCTCGCGCGTGAAGACCGAGCGTTTGAGCTTCTCGTCGGCGCGGGCGGAGAGATAGGCGCTCTTGCTCCTGGCAACCTCGGGTGAGCTCAAGGTGGCGAGGCGCTGACCGAGCGACACGGTTTCGCCGACATCGGCCACCACCTGCTGCAAAACGCCGCCGACCAGCGGGGTCACACGGGCGTAGTTGTTCTCGTCCCAGGTCACCCGGGCGAGGAATGCCGCCTCGAATCGGTCGGCCGCCGGACGGGGTCGCGCCGTGGCAACGCCGGCCTTCGCCGCCGACTGTTCTGACTCGAAGCGGATCTTGAGGCCCGCCCCGAGTGGGAGATCGGCGGCCAGCTCCGGATGGCAGATGCCGCACTCGCTCTCGAGTACGCGGTGCTCGCGGCATTCGAGCCCGTCGGCCGCGGCGACGCCTGCAGCGGGCGCCGACGCCAGCTCGGGATGGCACAGCGCGCACTCGTCTTCGTAGAGGTTGTGCTCCTTGCAGAAGAGACGGTCCGGGTCCTCGATCTCCGGATGGCACAAAAAGCAGCGGTCCTCGTAGCGGTCGTGCTCTGCGCACCACAGCCGACCCTGCTCCCGAAGCGAGGGGTCGCAGATGAAACATGCGCTCACCGGCAGGCCGTGCCGCGCGCAGCGTTCGGTCCGGTCGTCGGCGGGCCCGTCCTCGACGGTTCTCGTCTCGCCGGCGGCTGCGGTCAAAGCGTCGCTGCGGCAGCCGGAGGCCGCGAGCAGCGCGAGGGCAAGCGCCGCCAGGCATGGGGTGATCAGATATCTGGTGCTCATCGGTCGTCTCCTTGCGGGCTGTGCCGGTCGTGGGCTGGAGCGCCGCCGAGGACGGGGCCGGGACGTCCGACCAGACGCTCGAGCCCGGTGCGTCTCGTCGCATACTCCTCCAGGCTGGAAAGGAGCTGCGCGCGGCTCTCGAAAAGGGTGCGCTGGGCGTCGAGCACGTCCAGGAGGCCGAGCTTGCCGGCGCGGTAGCCGGTCTCGACGGCGGTGAGGGCGGCGTGCGCGGCGGGCACGATCTCCTGCTCCAGGATTCGCGCCTCCAAAGCGACCGCCCGCAGACGATCGAGGGTTGCCGAGAGCCGTGCCTCGATCCCGACTCGAGCCGCGCCGGCGTCGCGGCGGGCTCGCTCGAGGTCGAACTCGGCTGCCCGGCGGGCGCCCTGGTTCCTGTCGAAGACCGGTATCGGCATCGAGATGCCCGCGACCCAGGCCGACTCGCCGTCCGCCTCGAACCGCCGGGGGCCCAGGGAGACCGTGAGGTCGGGGACTCGGAAGGCCTTTTCCAGCTCGACAACGCGTTCCTGGCGCTCGACGACGTCGTCGAGGCGCGTCATCGCGGGCGCTGCCGGCAGATGCTTTCGGAGCTCTGCCAGCGGCGCCGGTTCCTCGGGCGCCGGAAGCGTGCCGACAGCCCGCCCGAAGTCGGACGTCGACGAGTTCCAGGTGGCAGCGAGCAGGGTCCGGGCAGCATCGAGCTCGCGGTCGGCCCGGGCGAGCGCGACTCGAGCCTGGGATGCCTCGATGCTCGCGCGCGTGCCCTCCACCGGAGAGACCTTTCCCGCGTCGACTCGTGCCTGGACGGTTTCTTCGAAGCGCCCGGCAACGCCGAGCAGCTCGCGCGCGAGCGCCTGCCGCTGCTGCGCGGCGATCACGCGGTAGAACGCCGCGGTCGTCCGGGCCGTCACGTCGAGCCGGGCCGCCTCGAGCTGACGGACGGCGAGCGTGCGCTCGGACTCGGCCACGGCGCGACGGCGATCGCGCTTGCCGCCGAGGAGGAACGGTTGGCTGATGATCGCCGTGCTCTCGGTCGCGTCGAAGCCGTCGAACGCGCCAGTGCCCCCGAAGTTCTCGAGCTCGAGCTCGAGCTCGGGGTTCGGGAGCAGGCTCGCCTGGAGGCGCCTGGCCTCGGCGGAGGATACGGCGAGAGACCCCGCCGAAATGGCCGGGTTCATCTGAAGGGCACGTGAGACAGCCTGCTGGAGCGTGAGCCCGCCTGGGGACTCGGTCCCGGCCGCGCCCTTCGTGTGCTGCGGACCGCGATCCCCCGGGGGCTCGACACACTCGGGCGAAGCCGCGGCGAGCAGGGCCGCCACGACGAAATACACAACCGGATGTGTGCGCATCGATTCTCCTCGCAAACCAGAGTCGGACACAACGTCGGTCGGCCGGGCCAAGGGCCCGACAGGATGACGACTCGGAGTGTGGGAGTCCTAGGTCAGCAGGATGACTGCGGCAAGCAGGGTGAGAGAGCGCCACTGCTGGTCGAACAGGGGCGTGGGAATCGTGGCGCTCGCGCATCGGCCGGCGTCGCACGGCGACCAGGCGGGATCCGCGTCGGCGGTCGCTGCCGTGGCCAGGTGTGGCGGTTTTGTGCCGGCAGGGAAGGCGTGCATTTGAACGTCCACGCATTCGCCGCACGACGGTGCCAAGGAGGCCGGCTCGAACTCGGCCGCGTCGTCATGCGATGCATTCGGGCTGCAGCAGCCGCACACGGACGCATGAAACTCGACCTGCCCATCCGAGCACAGGCACGCGATGACGGCGTGACCGGGAGCGGCGGCACTCATCACCATCATGATGGCCAGCAGTCCGGCAGCTCGCCTCGGGGAGGGCGGACCGCTCCATGATCTCAAAGCGTCGTGTACTTGCCCCATACCGAACCCAACCTAGCATATTGTGGGCGCATTCCAAGATCCGCCGCGCCGTGCCGGTCCGCGGCGAGCCTTCAGAGCACCGCCACCCGCTCGGCGGGCGCGCTTTCCGCGAGATCGCCAGTGAGAATCGCTCAGCTTAGGATGATGGTTTCATCATGAACGGCGACAACGCGACGGCCCCTGCAAATGCGTACTTCCACATCATCAATGGTTCTGCGAAGAATCCAAGGACAAGCTGATGCCGCCAAAAGTCAGGGATTTAATCACCGAGCTGGAGAGGGCGGGTTTCGTGAATCGTGGCGGTAAAGGAAGCCATAGAAATTTTGTCCACCCAAGAGCACAGAAACCGATAACAATTTCCGGTAAACTTGGGGATGATGCAAAACACTATCAGGTCCGAGCAGTGCGCTTGGCCCTGGAGGAGTTGAAGAAATGAGAGACAGCGCGAAATACGCAAAGATTGTCGAGTGGTCGGAAGAAGATCACTGTTATGTCGGGAGCGCGCCTGGGTTGATTCTCGGCGGTTGCCATGGTGACGATGAGAAACAGGTGTTTGAAGAACTATGCCAAATAGTCGAAGAGGCTATAGAACTCTATCGCAAGGATAGCAAGCCTTTACCGCCAGCCACTTCCGGTCATGACCTTGTCAACCGCTTACAAAACATCGCATAACGATGAAGGATTGATGTCGCGCGAAGCCGCGACATCACCTGGTGTTGAACGCACTCCGTCTAGCCCGCATATCTCACCAGCTTCCTGCTGCGGCCGCCAATGCACCGCACCCGGCAGTGCTTTCTCATCTCCGGGTGCTCGACGTACTGTCGAGTACGCCTGCGCGCCCGTCGAATCGAAAACCCAACCGGGCACAGCACCTCGGCGACCTCGCGACGAAACCCGGTGAGATATGCGGGCTAGTTGGCGCCGAGGCGTTTGAGCTCCTTGGGGATTCAATCGAGAGCGCTGGGGTTTTGGAGGGCAAAGCGGTCGGGCGAGGCGCCGAGAAACGAGGTGGTTTCTTGCCGATCGCGGCGTGGTGGGCGTGGTGGGCGTGGAGGATGGTACGAGCCTTCTCGAGCCTGGGCCGGCAGGCCGAGCCCCAGAGGCCGAAGGTGCGCACCTCGACGAAGCCCTTCGGCAGCACGTGCTGGAGGAACCGGCGGATGAACTCCTCGACGTGGAGGGTGACCGGTGCGATTCTCCCCTTGCGCGTCGGGGCCGGGAAAAGCCATTTCGAACTCATGACGTGCTCCTTCCGGGCCAGGCGGCACATTTGGTTGTGCCTGCCCTTCTCAAGGAGTGCGTCCTTTTTCTAATCCACGCACATCCGATCCGGCCTCAACGAGACCGCTCGATCCGCCGAAGGCGGATTGCGTTCAACATGATCGTTGCAGCGGACCGCGACCCGCGCGAGCGCGGGCACCGTACGCTGAATTCCAGTCGTGAGGCCATCAGGAAGCACTAGAATCAGGTCATGGGAAAACACCAGAAGCTCCTGTGGACGATCCTCCGAGGTCGTTCGGACTCGAACATCCGGTTCGCAGATCTGCAGGCGCTGATGAATGACCTCGGGTTTGTCGAACGCGTGAGTGGAAGCCACCACATCTACCGGCGCGAAGGGGTGCGTGAGCTCATCAACCTGCAACGCGAAGGGAACAAGGCCAAGCCATACCAGGTTCGATAGATCAGGAAGGTCCTGCTACGTTATGGGTTAGGGGAGTTACAAGATGACTAGGTACGAAATCATCATCTTCTGGAGCGACGAGGACGACGCCTTTGTGGCAGATGTGCCTGAGCTCCCCGGCTGTATGGCTCATGGGTCGAGCTACGAAGAAGCGCTCGCCAACGCCCGCGAAGCAATCAATCTATGGCTCAATACCGCTCGCGAATTCAACGACCCCATCCCGGAACCCAAGGGCCGCAAGCTCCAATACGCCTGAGGCACGTCTATGCCTAACGATGAACTGGAAAGCCTGCTCGGAACCGCGCACCTCATACGGTCCCCGAAAAATGCCGAACGTCTCCTCGCGGCGATTGCCAGAGCCAAGTCGAAACCGCTCAAGTTCCTCCCGAGCGGCACATGGTCCCGGCGGCTTACCGAAGAGCATCGAGTCGTCTACCTGGTTGGCGATGGGCGGATCGACTTCCTGCAGGCGAGGTATCACTATTGATGTACCCGCCTGACCGACTCGTTCCACGGGACCGAAACCCGCGCGAGCGCGGCTTTCGTCCCGTGAACTCGGAACGTTAGGCTCGCGTCAAGGAACAGGAGGAGAGAAATGAAGCATCCCACCCTCGCGATCTCCGCAATCCTCATTCTCGTCGCATCCCTCGTTGCCCTCGCCGGAGACACACCTTCGAAGTCTGACCCAAGCGGGAGGATCTCCACAGAGATTTCGGTCTTCCCAACCGAAGAACCCGATGTGTGGATGGGTGAAGCGATTGTGACCGACATCGAAACGGGCGAGATCCTCACCCAACCTCAACTTCGATTCAAGACTGGCGAGGAAGCAAAGTTGAGGTCCGGCGGCATGCTAGGTCCGGACGCCGAGGATGAGTTCTACGTCCTCCTGGAGGTCTTCGTCGGGGAGGCCGGTGAGATCGCCAGGTACACCTCCTCCGTCACGATCGGCGGGGAGACCGTGTCCAAGCAGTCGGCGAGCTTCAAACTCAAATGATCCGCGTAATCTGACGCCGAGATTGCCAAAAGGCGCCGTTTCCGGACGGGAACTAGGCTCGGGGCGGCGTCGACTACAATCGTCCTCTGTTCTTCGAGCTTATTGGAGACATCGATCAGGTTGAGGCGATAGCCTCTGGCCGTGGAATCCGGGAGCTCGATCGGCTTCAGAAGCGGCACGGCAAGGCCAACTGGCGCAAGATGAAGGGAATTGGGGAGATCCGGCTGCGGAGTGGCCTCGTCGTCAAAGCCGAGTTACATTGGTATGAGGCACATGGCGTCGGGAAACGAGAACTCAAGATCAAGTGCCTGCTGGATTGAGTCATGATCAGCGTAAGTGACACAGGATTCGTCATCTGCATCGAGAACGAGGGTTTCGAGGTCTCGCTCGAGAAGCGGAAGGTCTATCGGCAGCTCCCCGACAAGCCGAAGACTGACGACAACCTGATCCGTGTGATCGACGAGTCCGGCGAGGATTACCTCTACCCGTCGGACCTCTTCGTTCCGATCATCGTCCCGAAGGCTGCATCCCAGGCCTTTGACGAAGCCTCCGCCTCACGATGAAGGATTGATGTCGCGCGAAGCCGCGACATCACCTGGTGGCGATGGGCTCGTCGAGGGTCTCCCAGGGTAGCGCCGGATAGGTTTTCTTCCGTGGACAGACCACTCGCCCTCCGTGGGCCGCCAACCGTGCCGGCGTGTCGGCGCATCGGGGAAGGGCCTCCGCTCGGCGACGCAAACGCGTCGAGAGGCCGTGATGGTGGTCTTCTCGCGGCGGCGAGGGACCATGGTCCACTGCACGGTGTACTGTCCGATCGGGTTGGTCGGCGACTGGCTCGGCAAGCTGAACCCGTTCCAGATCCGGATCGAGCCCAGCGCGTGCACCGAGTGCATGGTGTGCGCCCGGGTCTGCCGCTACGGCGCGCTGGAGCTGAGCGACATCTGTGCCGGCAAGCCGAGCCTGACCTGCACCCTGTGCACCGACTGCATGGCCGACTGCCCGACGAGCAACATCCAGGTCGCCTTCCCGGGCCTGCTGTCCGCCGCCGCCGCCACAAGCTGTTCACGGCCCTCATCGTCAGCCTCCACGCGGTGTTCCTCGGCGCCGCCCGGATCTGACGAGGCGACCACTGCGAGCCCGGGCGCGACCCCGGCTTGACAGGGGATTACGAAGACTGTAAATCAGAAGCATGAGAGGCGATCCCGTCGACCGCGAGATCCGGCTGGCGCTGTGGAAGCTGCATATCCTGCACCACGCGGCCAGGGGACCGGTGTACGGCCTGTGGATGCTCGAGGAGCTGGCCGAGCACGGGCACCGGCTGAGCCCGGGGACGCTCTACCCCCTGCTGGCGCGGATGGAGGGGCACGGCTGGCTGTGCTCGACGAGCGCCGGCGGCGGGCCGAAGGCGCGCCGGGAGTACCGCATCACCGACGACGGGCTCGAGCTGCTGGCGCAACTTCGCGGCGAGGTCTCCGAGCTCTACCGGGAGCTGGTGCTCGGCGAGGCGCCCGAGCACGCATCCACCTACGAAATTGGGAAGAAGCAGCGATGACCCGTGCACTCGACCGTCTGCTGATGTCCACGGCGCCGGCCGCCACGATCCTGATCCGGCTCGCGGTCGGCGCGGTCTTCCTGTCGGAGGGCATCCAGAAGTTCCTCGACCCGGCGGCACGTGGGGCGGGGCGCTTCGCGAAGATCGGAATCCCGTTCCCGGACGCCATGGGGCCGTTCGTCGGCGGCGTCGAGATCGTCTGCGGCGCGCTGGTGCTCGCCGGCCTGCTGACCCGTCTCGCCGCGATACCGCTCGTTGCCACGATGGTCGTCGCCCTGGTGTCGACCAAGCTGCCGATCCTGCTCGGCCACGGCTTCTGGGGCTTTGCGCTCCGCCGGCTGCCGGAGTACGGCTTCTGGGCGATGGCCCACGAGGCGCGCACCGACTGGGCGATGCTGCTGGGCGCGCTGTACCTGCTCTGGGTCGGCGCCGGCCGGTGGTCGGTCGAGGCGGCGCTCGGCGGCGGGCGAGGACGCCGTGCGGGTGCCTCTGCCGGGGCGTAGTCGTGAGCTGGGTCCTGGACCATGAGTCGGCGGTGCGCCTCGGCGCCTTTGTCGCCGTGTTCGCGGCCCTGGGACCGCCCACGGTGGCGGTGGTGATCTTCGAGGTGGCCCTCAATGCGACCTCGATGTTCAACCATGGCAACGTTCGGCTGGGAGCGGGGCTGGACCGCGCGCTGCGGTGGTTGATCGTCACTCCGGACATGCACCGGGTGCACCACTCGGTGCGGTCGTCCGAGACCAACAGCAACTTCGGCTTCAACCTGCCGTGGTGGGACCGGCTGCTGGGCACCTACCGCGAACAGCCGGAGGACGGCCACGATGCGATGACGATCGGTCTCGAGCAGTTCCAGGAGCCGACGCGTCAGTCGCTGTGGCGCCTGCTGGCGCTGCCCTTCACGGGCACCGGCGGCGGCCCGCATTCGTGACGCCCACAGAGAGTGAGGAATCCACCATCATGGCCTTCTCTTATGACCTCCTGCGTCTTCGCCCGGTCCGCGCGCTGGTCCGCTGGGGCGGCTTCCCGTACGTGTTCCAGGCCCTCATGCTCGCCGTCTTCGTCGGCCTGGCCTGGCTGTCGTGGGGGGTGACCGCCCCCGAAGGCGTGTCCGACAAGCTCTTCGCCAAGACCCACCTGGTGCAGCTGCTGATCTGGGGGCTGTGGTGGCCGGCGATGGTGTGGGCGGCGGTGCTGCTGGGCCGCGCCTGGTGCGCGGTGTGCCCGCTCGAGCTGGTCGCCAACCTGAGCGAGCGCGCCGGCCGGGCCGTCGGCCTCGGCCAGCGCCGCCTCGGCCGCACCCTCGCCTCGGGCGCGCTCATCGTCGCGCTGTACGCGGCGATCCAGCTGCTCGTGGCCGGCGTTCACCTGCACCGGGTACCGGCGTACACCTCGATCTTCCTGGTCGCTCTGCTGGCCGGCGCCGCGGTGGTCGGGCTCATCTGGCGCGACCGCGCCTTCTGCCGCGGCTTCTGCCCGGTCGGCATGCTGCTCGCCACCTACGGCCGCGGCGGCATGCTGGCGGTGCGCAACGGCGAGCGCTCCGCCTGCGCGTCGTGCACCGGCACGGACTGCGTGCTGGCCTGCAACCGCGAACGCTGGGACGGCCGCAGCTGCCCGAGCCTGCTCAACCCGGCCAGGCTCGACTCGAGCCAGGACTGCCTGGTCTGCGGCCAGTGCCTGAAGGCGTGCGAGCCCGGGGTGATGCAGCTGCAGCTCCGGTCGCCGTTTGACCCCGCCGACGCACGGGAGCGGCTGGCGCTGTGGCCCGTTGTGCTCTTCGTGATGCTGGTCTCCGGCTTCGTCGCCTACGAGCTGTGCACCGAGTGGCCCGCGGCGCAGGCGGCCTTCCTCAGGCCCGCGAAGCTCGCCGCCGCCGCGCTGAACCTCGAGCCCGGCAACGGCTGGGTCCAGGGACTGTGGACGCTGCTGGTCTTTCCCGCCGGCCTCTGGCTGCTGCTCGGTCTCGTGGCCGTGACGACCGGCGCCGCGCGCAGCCTCGCCGAGGCGTGGCGCCGGATGGCCCTGCCGATGGTGGTCGTCGTCGCCGCCGGGCACATGGCCAAGGGCCTCGCCAAGGTCGCCTCCTGGGGCGGCTTCCTGCCCGGGGCTCTTGCCGACCCCGCGGGCGCCGCCACCGCCGCCGCCATCACCAGTGGCGTCCGGGCTGCACCCGGGCCGCTCCTGGCCATGCCGTGGGTCGCCTTGATCGGCGTCGCGGGGATCGCCGTCGCTGCCGTTCTCGCCCTGCGCGAGGCGAGGTTCGCCGACCGGGACCGCGGGCGCCGACTGGCCCTACCGATCCTGCTGGTGGCGGCGGCCTCCGCAGCCCTGGTCGCCGGCTGGGCGGTCGGCCGGCTGCCGTGAAAGACCCGGCAGTTGGTCTTGCAGCCCGGTCGCGCTACTCGCCGTGCTCGAAGGACTCCTGGCAGGCGAGGCAGAAGGGAACCTCGGGCTGCGCCTCGAGACGGGCGAGGTCGATGGCGCCCTTACAGGCCCGGCACGAGCCGTAGCTGCCGTCGTCGAGGGCCGCCAGCGCGACCTTGACCCGCTCGCGGCGGACCTCGAGCTGGCGGCGGTTGAGCTGGGCCATGCCCTGCATCTGCATCGCGTCCATCCGCGACAGGCGGCCGATCGGCAGGCCGAGATCGACCGGCCGCGAGTCCGTCGAGGTGCGGTCGAGCAGACCGGCGATCGCCTCCTGCTCGGCGAGCAGCCGCTGCCGAAAGCGCTCGGTCTGGTCGCTGGTCATGTCAGGCGGCGTACCTCCTGATGATCCAGATCGCGGCAGCGGCGAAGGCGAGGGTCATCAGGCCGGCGCCCAACGGAGACACCGTCGGGATCTGTGCGACCGGCTGATCGACGGCACAGCTGGCAAAATCGACCGCGTTGACGATCACCTGCATCGCATTCGGGTTGATCGTCGAGAGCGTGTAGGTCATGTCGTGGTTGAGGTAGACGACGCGCCCGCCGTTCGCGTCCGACGTCACGACCAGCGGGTTCCCGGCGGCGCCGGAGACGACGGTCGTGGCGCCGGCCTTCGCGCTCACCGTGCTCCACCCCGCACCGTCCGTCCAGCTCGCGGGCAGGCCGGAGGCCAGCTCGTGTGAGGGCAGGTCCACGGTCCAGGTGTCGTCGTAGCCGTACGCGCCGCAGTCGGCCATGGTCACCGGAAGAAGGTTCCCGACGATCGCCCCTTTGTACCCCGAGCAGACGTCGTACGCGGTCCACTCCGTCATGACCAGCCCGCAGCCGCCGGCGACGAAGCTCTCGAGCGCGGTCGCGGCGGCACTCTGCAGCGCAGAGCCGTAGTCGTAGCCGTCGAGCATGACGACCACGTCGAAGTCGTTGACGTCGGGCGAGACACCATCCCAGTCGTAGTACACCCCGGCGAAGGTCACCGTGTGGCCCGCACTCTCAAGAGCCGGTTGGACCTGGGTTTCGGCGTCACCGTCACCGAGCAGAAGCACGTTGTCGGCCTCAGCGCAAAGCGGCGTGGCCAGAATTGCAATCGCGGCGACAAAGATGAGAAATTGTCTCATTACTGGTACTCCTTTTTTGCTGTCGATTCAATATATCCCACTTTCGGCATGCCTGCCAGATCCGCGCGAATTTCGTTCAACCGAAGAACACCGGTCCCGCCTGTGCCGAGTCGCGGCGCGGATCGTCCGGGTGAGCGGTGTCACCGCGGAGCAGCCGCACCGCGTGGGCCAACGCCGGCAGGATGACGTCGAGATTCTCCACCGCCGCCTTGCGGCTCCCCGGCAGGTTGACGATCAAGCTGGTCCTTCGGATGCCGGCAACGCCGCGCTGCAGAAGGGCGTGGGGCGTGATCTCGAGCGACGCCGCCCGCATCGCCTCGGCAAGCCCCGGGACCTCGCGCTCGATGACGGCGCGGGTCGCCTCGGGAGTGACATCCCGAGCGGCACATCCCGTGCCGCCGACCGTCAAGACGAGGTCCAGACGGCGGTCGCAGAGATCCTTCAACCGGCGGATGAGGCCTTCGCGGTCATCGGCCTCGATTCCGTTCCAACCAAGGTGGGCCGACAGTCGATCGGCGATCAGCGCGGCGACCGCCGGCCCGGCGGTGTCCTCGGCGGTACCCGCCGCGCAGCTGTCCGACACGGTCAGGACGGCCGCCTGGATCGCATCGCGCGCGACACGGTACACGACGTCGACCGCCGCCCCGGGCGTGAGCTCGCCACCGGTGAGCACGCGCGCGAAGACCCCCGCCCTCGGCATGATGCAATCGCCCGTGCGGTGATAGATGGCACATCGGGTGTGGCAGACCTTGCCGATCTGGGTGACCTCCAGCTCGACCTCATCGATCCGAAGCCGGCTCCCGATTCCCAATTCGCCGAGGTCGATGCCCCCGACGACCAGGTTCTCCCCGAACGCGCCCGGCTCGAGCTCGAGCCCCATGGCACGCATGGCATCGATGTCGTGCTCGCCGAGAAGGCTGATCTGACGATGCCAGCCGCCGGCGTGGGCGTCGCCCTCAACCCCGTGGTCGGCCACGGCGCGCGCGCTCGCCACCGCCTGTTTGACAGTCCCTTTCTGTCTCGAGGCGCAGACGAACCGCAGTGCTCCAACGCTCATCGGCGAGACTCCTCCGCTGTGTAGGCGCCGCTTTGTCCCCCCGACTTCGTCAGAAGGCGGGTCTCCTCGACCACCATCGTCTTCGACAACGCTTTCAGCATGTCGTACAGGGTCAGGGCGGCGACCGAGGCCGCGACCAATGCCTCCATCTCGACTCCGGTGGAGGCTCGAGTGCTGACCTCGGCCTCGATCCGGATTCCCTCGTCGGACGGCTCGAAGCGGATGGCGACATGGTCCAACGGCAGCGAGTGGCACAGGGGGATCAGCTCGTCGGTCCGCTTGGCGGCGAGAATCCCGGCAAGCCGGGCGGCCTCGTACACGTTTCCCTTCGGCGTGTCCCCCCGCCGAACCGCCTCCATGACCCGACGATCGCACGCGAGCCGCGCCTCGGCCACAGCCGTCCTCCGGGTCGCCGGCTTGTCGCCGACGTCGACCATGCGCAGAGAACCTCCGTCATCCAGGTGGCTGAGCTCTGACATGTCATCCTCCAACCGACGCCATCGGCAGATCGCTGGTCATCGCCGCCGGCGGCCGCTTGGCCTCAAGATACGTCGTCAGGCGCTGCGAGGCGGCTTTGTCCCCCAGACGCCGGCGAAGCGTGGCGAGGGGCAGGATCGTCGTGTCCATCAGGCAGCGCCGCAGATTGCCGAAGGCGTCCATTCTCAAGCGCGAGCACGACCCGCAGAAGGGATGGGACTGCGGCGTGATCCAGCCGACGCGCACGGCAACCCCCTGCCAACTCAGGGTCTCGCTGCGGGCCGGGCCATCGGACATATCACCGTGACAGATCGCTCCGGTCAGCCCGAGCCATCGTCGCACAGTGTCGACCTCGACGAGCTGGCCTGTGGCCCACTGCGCCTCGGTTCCTGTTCGCATCAGCTCGATGAAGCGGACCTCCAGGTCGAGGCGCGCGGCCAGGTCGAGCAGACCCGGCACGTCCTCGCGCCAGCCGGCGCCGAGCAGCACCGAGTTCAGCTTGACCGGCGAGAGCCCGGCCCGGCGTGCCGCGTCAATGCCGGCGACGGTGTCGCAAAGGCGTCCGCCGCGGGTCAGCTCGGCAAAGCGAGCCGGGTCGAGCGTGTCCAGCGAGATGTTGACCCGGTCAAGCCCGGCTCTTTGGAGTTCGTGTGCCAGCTGCGGCAGCAGCGCCCCGTTGGTCGTTGCCGAGACCTCGTCGATCTCTGGAATCGCGGCCAGGCTGCTGACGAGACCTTCGAGTCCCCGTCGCACCAGGGGCTCGCCGCCCGTGAGCTTGATGCGGCGCACTCGAGCCCGCGAGGCCAGCCAGCGGCTGAGATCCGCCAGCTCCTCGAGAGACAACATCTCGTCGTGCCTCTTCAGAGGCACTCCGCCGGCCGGCATGCAGTACCGACAACGCAGGTTGCAGCGATCGGTGACGGAAAGGCGCAACACGGACGAGGCCGGCTCATTCGGCATGCTTCACGCACCCGTCGGTCGCGACCGGCCACGAGGTCCCCGACGGCAGCCCGTACCACTCGACCGTGGAACCGGCCGTGTAGGTCAGACCCGGCTCGAGCCGCACCATCGCGTCGGCGTTCGCCGCACTCCACACGTCGTGGGATCCCTTCCACCCGAGCACAATCGCGTGGATCTCGCCGTTGCGCCGTTCCAGCCGGGCCGGCCGCAGCTCCGTCCGGCTCTTCGGAGTTGCAGCCGCCGCTGTGAGCACAGCGCAACCGGGCGCCTCGGAAAAGGCGTTTGGGCTTCCGGCAAGGGCCGCGGCCAACGGCCAGACGAACACGCGCCATCCGGCGAGCACCGCGAGAGGGTTGCCGGGCAGGCCGACCAGCCACTTCAGGCCGAACCTCGCGGCGAGGATCGGCTTGCCGGGCTTGACCCTGACCCGGTGGAACACCACGTCGCCCCCGAGCTCCCGCACGACGTCGGGAACGAGATCGTAGTCTCCGACCGACACGCCGCCGGTGGTCAGGACCAGGTCGGCGGCTTCCAGCGCGGACGAGATCGCGTCTTTGAGCCCACCGAGAGAGTCCTCGACGCGGCCGCGGGACGCAACGTCGAGCCCGGAGGCCGCGGCGAGAGCCTCGAGCAGCGGTCCGTTGCTGTCCCTGATCCTGCCCGGTCCCGGCGACTCGGAAACATCGACCAGCTCCGCTCCGGTCACGACAACGGCCAGGCGCGGTTTCGGGACGACCTCCACACAGCTCGCGCCGCCGGAAGCAAGCAGCGAGATCATCGCCGGTGTCACGGTGTACCCGACCGGAGCGAGCTCGGCCCCGAGGGCGACGACCTCGCCCCGGCGACGAATGTGCCTTCCAATCGGCGCCGCCTGAAGAAGGACGCGTCCGTCCCCCTGCACGGTCGCCTGCTCCTGTTGGACGACGGTGTCCGCGCCGCGGGGCAGCGAGGCGCCGGTGAAGATCCGGGCTACCGACGCCGGGGGCAGCACCCCGGGCGCCGCCCCCGCCGCGATCTCGAAGGCGACGGGAAGAGGCTCACCCGGCTCGAGGTCGGCCGCGCGCAGGGCGTATCCGTCCATCGCCGAGACGTCAGCCGGCGGCAGGTCGACATCGGAGATCGGCCGCCGCGCAACCCGGCAACCCAGAGCACGGCAGAGGGGGACTTTCACGGAGGCGAGCGGCACGGCTCGGTTCGAGAGCAGGGCCCGCGCCTGGTCAAGCTCGATCATCATGCACCCCCCGACAGGGATTCCAGCTCAGCCGGCGTGTCGGCATCAAGCCAGCTGTCGACGAGGCCGGCAGGCGGCTGCGGAGTGGCCACCTTTTCGTGCCGACTGGCTCGCCACGGCGCTCGCGCTCCCGACCAGTTCAACTCCTCGAGCAGCGCCAGAGCCTGCGGCTCGTAGGTGGCGAGAAGAGGCTCGGCCCGGCCCTCGAGCGTCGGCATGACCGCCCACCGCCCGGGACGGCGCTGCCCGGCCAACCACCGGATCGCGCTCGCGTTCACGCGAGGCAGATCGCAGGAAGCGATGATCCAGGCCGCGCAGGGCGCCCAGCGAAGGGCTGACAGCAGCCCGGCCATCGGGCCGCCAGAGTCGCGAGCATCCGGCAAGCGGGTGCGGCCGCCGAGCGATGCCGGCGCCTCGCCGCCACCGAGCAGGACGACGTCGTCTGCAACCTGCTCGAGGCCGACGGCGATCCGCACCGCCATGGGCGCTCCCTCGATCTCGATCATCTGCTTCGGGAACCCCATCCGGCGGCTTCTCCCACCGACCAAAATCCCTGCCAGCAGAGGTCGACGTCGAAACGTGTCGTGGAGATGGTCCATGACCAGATCCTCGGCGGCACTCAGCCGTTCGCTCCCCCAGGACAGCTCGGCGAGCACGTTGCCGACGTTCGCGGGAGCTCCACGTCGATCTCGGTGCTCCAGCCAGATTTTCGGCAACGGGGTGTCCTTGTGACCCTCGACGAGGATCACGTCGTGGCGGGAGTGGAGGTCCGCCAAGGTGTTTTCGAGGACTGGCGCCCCCGCGGTGTGAAAGCGCCCCGCTCCTTCGCCGGGGCCGCGGAGAAAAACCGTGGCGCCGGCACGAAAGAGCCGATCGGAGTCCTTGCCGGGCGTGTCGAGCCGAACGCCGTGTGCGTCATGCTTGACCACCGCGACCGAGAGGCGCCGAGCCGTCAACCGCGGGATCAGCGCTTCCAGAAGGGTGGTCTTGCCGGCGCCGCTCCAGCCGCAGAACGCCACCGCCGCGAACCCTCGTCCGGATTCGCAACCCAACCGGCCGTTGAGGCCGGGCGCAGTTCCTCGCACCTGCTGTCTCCTTTCCAAGCCGGGAGGTCGCTGCGTTTCCGCTGCGGCCCTTGGGGCTCCGGGGCTTCTGACCCCGCCCACCGTCCGGCAGGCCCTAGCATTTTGTGCCGTAGGCCGGCCGAATCGGAGACATGAGCATCGACTTCGACCCTCGATCGAGATGCTAGCAAGAATCGGACCAGGCAGCGTCACCGCGGCCGGGTTCGCTGCCACTGCACGGGAGTCTCCGGTTCCGGGGCGTGACGCCGGGCGCTGCGGACGTGTTTCCCGCGGGGAATACTGTTACCGTTTGGTAATCATCATGGAGGCGCCGCTGTCCGCCTCGGCGGCCGGAAACCACTTTGCAGCGCAGGTCTGGGTCACGCCTCTTACTTGTCGAGGCCGTGCGCTTTCAACTTCTGCCAGAGGCTCTTGCGGGAGATCCCGAGAGCCTCGGACATGCGGCCGCGGTGGCCGTCGTGGCGGGTCAGCGTTTGCTCCAGGACCTCGCGTTCAAAGGCCGTGGACATCTCGGCCAGGGTGCCCTCGAAGGTCAGGTCCGGGGCGTCCAGGAGCGCCCGGCAGCGGGGAGCGAGATCGCCAGGGAGGTGGTGGGGCTCGACCAGGTCCGCGGGGACGAGCACGGCAATCCGATGGACGAGGTTCTCCAGCTCGCGGACGTTGCCGGGGAACGGATGGCCGGCAAGGCAACGAAGGGTTTCGGGCGCGAAGACCAGGCGGCGGTCGAGCTTGGCGCCGTAGCGCTTGGCGAACAGCGCCGCGAGCACGGGGATGTCCTCCGGTCTCTCGCGCAGCGGTGGGAGCTCGATCGGAATGACACGGAGCCGGTAGTACAGGTCGTCCCGGAAGCGGCCCTCGTCGACCTCGTGGCCCAGATCGCGGCGAGTGGCAGCGATGATCCGCGCGTCGGTCTTGAGGGTCCGGTTCGAGCCCAGTCTCTCGAAGGTTCCTTCCTGGACGACGCGCAGGAGCTTGGCTTGCGACGAGGGCGGCATCTCGCCGACCTCGTCGAGAAAGACCGTTCCGCCGTCGGCTTCCTCGAAGCGGCCGCGGCGCTGGCGGACGGCGCCGGTGAAGGCGCCCTTCTCGTGCCCGAAGAGCTCGGCCTCGAGCAGGGTTTCCGGGAGCGCCGCGCAGTTGACGGCCACGAAGGGGCTCTGCCGCCGGGGCGACGATTGGTGAACGAAGCGTGCGACGACCTCCTTGCCGGTCCCGGTTTCACCCAGGATCAGAATCGAGGCGTCGGTTGCCGCGGCACTCTTCGCCAGCTCGAGCGCGGCGACGAACGCGGGCGAAACGCCGACCGGGCGGTCGGGCCCGTCCTCGAGGGCGGCGACCCGGCGCCGCAGCCGGACGACCTCGAGATGACGGTCCACCGCCGCCAGCAGCTGCGCGTCCTCGAAGGGCTTGGTGAGGAAGTCGTCGGCCCCGGCCTTGATCGCCGCGACCGCGGTCTCGACCGCGCCGTACGCGGTGAGAATCACGAACGGAAGGTCGGGCCGCGTTCGATGCGCCTCCCGCAGCACGTCGAGGCCGTCCCCGTCCGGCAGCCTCAGATCGCACAGCACGAGGTCGGGCCGAAACTCATCAAGCCGGGCAACGGCCTCGGCAACCGTGCCGGCGACCGACACCTCGAAGCCCTCGTCGGACAGGGCATCCGCAAGGGTGAGCTGCAGGCTCGGCTCGTCGTCGACCACCAGCACCCGCTCAGCCACGGCTCGCCTCCCGGACCGTCTCCGGTCGGACGACCGGCAGCTCGACGACGAAGCACGCCCCGCCCGCCCGGCCCGCGTCGAGACTCAGGCTTCCCCCCATCTCCTGCACCAGCGTCCACGAGGTCGTCAGTCCGAGCCCGGTCCCCTTGCCGGTGGCCTTGGTCGAGAAGAACGGGTCGAAGATCCGTTCGCGATTCTCGACCGGGATCCCCGGCCCGTCGTCGGCGACCCACAGCTTGACCGAGCCCGAAACCTCCTCCGCGCCGATCGAGATCGCCGGTCGATCGCACTCGGCGCGGCCGTCGCAGACGCCGACCGCGTCGGCGGCGTTGAGCAGCAGGTTGAGCACGACCTGGATCAGCAGGTCCGGGTCGGCGAGCACCGGCGGAAGGTCGCGGTCGATCTCGACTGCCACGCACGAGCGCCGCACTCTGGCCTCGGCGAGCTCGAGCGCGGCGCGAACGCAGTCAAAAACCGCGACCGGCGCCAGCTGCGGCTCCCTCGGCCTGGAGAAGTCGAGCATTCCCCTGAGGACCCTCTCCATCCGCTGACAGGCGTCCTCGATGACGGCCGCGTAGCGCTCGATCCGCGCGCCGTCGCCGGACGACCTGGCCAGCCGCTGGGCCGCGCTCTTGACTCCGGCGAGGGGGTTGTTGAGCTCGTGAGCGAGACCCGCGGTCAGGGTCCCGATGGCGGCGAGACGTTCGACGCGAGCCAGCTCACGCTGGCGGGACCGCTGCTCCCGGTAGAGGTCCTGCAGCCGATCGGTCATCGCCTCGACCTGCGCCGCCACCACCTCAAGCTCGTCGCCGGTCCGGACGCCGAGCTTGACTCGTCGACCGTCGAGCTCGAAGTCCTCGACCGCGCGGATGATCGCATGAAGCGGCGACGTGATCCGGCGCGCGACCCACGCGGTCGCGACGGCGCCCGAGACCAGAAACGCGGCGACCATCGCCGCGACCACCGACAGCAGCGAGGCCACCTCGCCCTGAACCCGGGACTCCTCGACGCCGACCCTGACGACGCCGAGGCTGCCGTCGAGCACCGGGACCGCCAGGTCGCGCAGGCGGACACCGTCGGGACGGTCGAAGGCCACCACCGCCGGCCGGTCCTCCGCCGTGAGCGCCGCCGACTGGAGCCAGCCGGGGAGCTCGCCCGCGAAGGTGTCCGCGACAACCGCACGCCCCGGACCCGCGACCAGGACGTAGCTCAGATCGGGCTCGAGGGCGACCGACTCGGTGATCAGGTCGTGCAGCGCAACCCGGTCGTCGTGGAGGATCAGCGTCTGAGCCCGGCCGGCGAGGAGGTTGGCCAGAAACGAGATCCGTCGTGACTGCTCGCGGGTCAACGACCGGTACGACAGCTGGGCGACCACGACGATGTTGACGCAACCGAATACGAGGACCGCGATCGTCAGCATCACCGTCAACCGGACCCGAAGCGGCGTGATGCGCGCTGGACTGCGTCTGACGGACTTCACTCCCACGAGTATACGTCTGGCTCTGCCGGCGCGAAGCGGTCGATTCGCAGACGGTCGAGAAGCTGCCGGGTCTCGGGGTCGTCGCCGAGGCCCGTGAGGGCCTTCTGCAACAGGGCGAGGGCGCCGTCATCAGTCGAGGCAGGAACCACGACGGGCGGCGCCGGAAACCAGCGCGAGCGCCAGACGACGCGGAGGCCTTCGGTCTCGTCGGGGTGACGCGCTGCCAGAAAATCGTAGACCAGGGAGTCCACCGCCGCGGCGTCGGCGAGGCCCTCGCGAACGGCGCGGATCGAGCTGTCGTGGCCGAAGGTGAAGAATGCGTCCCGGAAGAACGCCTCGGGCGCGGCGTTGCGGCGGGCGAGCTCGTCGACGACGACCCGGCGGCCGGTGAGCGACAGCGGCTCGGTGAAGGCGAACACGGCGCCGCGCAGATCCTCGAGGCTCCGTGCCTTCGACCCGGGACCGACGATCAGGTACGAGCGATAGTCGCTGCGGCCGTCGACGACCGGAACCGCCACGATCCGGGCGGCGTCCCGCCCGGCGAGATCGATGAAGGCGCCGGTGCAGACCCACGCCAGGTCGACGGCCCCGGCGCTCACCAGGTCGTTGAGCTCGCGGTAGGTCCTGCGCTGCACGAGCTCGAGCTCTCGGCCGGAGCGCTCGGCGACCGCCGCCAGCAGCGCGCGGTAGTCGCGGTAGGTGCGCTCGGGGGTCACCATGGCGCCGACCGCCGCGCGCAGGACCGGCCGCGGCGAGGCGGCATGCTGCGCGGTTGGCGGCTCGGTGGCCGCGGGCGTCGGGCGGGCGCCGGCCACGACCCGGACCAGCCAGGCCGCGACGGGCGAGCCGGGCAACGCCGTCGAAACAAACAGCCCGGCGACGACGGCCGTCAGCAGCAGGGGCCAGCGACGCATGGCGATACCGACCATTCACCCACGCTCGGCGGCCCCTCCGAGCGACGCGAGCAGGGCCGCGACCGTACGGATCTGCCGGCAGGCCCCGGCCGCGGCGACCCGGTCCGAGAAGCTCGACCACCATCCGCAGTGCTCGGCGACGAAACCTCTGCGCCAGGTGGCGACCGTGGCGGCGGTCTCGGCCTCGCCAGTGCCGAGGCAGTCCTCCTCCTGCTCGAGCAGCGCGGCGACGAACCGCGCCTGGTGGCCGGCATGGTCAGCCTGAACGTGCTTGAAAGGATGCAGCTGATAACCGGCCGCAGCATACAGCTGGAGGCACTCGGTGGTCGCCGAGCCGTCGACGGTCGCCTTGCCGCCTCGGTAGGCCTGCTCGAACGGAGGGATGAACGCCGTGCCGGGAACGCGGAACAGCTCTGCAAACTGTCGCTCATGACCGTCCAGGTCGTCGACGGGTGCGTCGGCCACTGCCGCCGGGGTCAACCCGCTTTCGGTCGTGGCGCGTTGCCACTCGACGTCCGTCAGGATCTCTTCCGTCTCGTCGTCCGGACCGCGAAGGAAATAGCCGGCGACAAAGCGGAGCATCCCGGCGACGAGGCGGCCGTCTCCGGCCGCCTCCCGCCGGTCGCCGGCAACCGCCGCAGGGCTCACCCCTTCACCCGGTCGCGCTCCCAACGGACCGCCGGAAGGGTGAGAGCCGGATCCGCGAATCCCGGCGGCACCGCTCCCGGAGCGTCGACGTCGTAGGTCCACTGCAGCGCGCCGCCGAGGCAGGCGGTGACACAGGCGGGCTGGAGACCCTCGTCGAGGCGATGAACGCAGAACGTGCACTTCTCGGTGACCCCGGTCTCCTCGTTGAACACCGGCGCACCGTACGGGCAGGCCGTGGAGCAGTACTTGCAGCCGATACAGGCCGCCTGGTCGATGAGCACGACGCCGTCCGCGCCGCGCTTGCTGATGGCGCCGACCGGACACGCCTTGAGGCAGGCCGGCTCGGCACAGTGGTGGCACGACATGGTGTAGAACGCGCGCTTGACGTGCGGGTAGCTGCCGCTCTCAATCTCGAGCACTCGCCGCCAATTGACCTGCCGGGCGCTGTACGGGGAGCGGACCAGCAGCGGCGACATGCTCGGAAGGGTGTTGTTCTCCGCCTTGCAGGCCACCTCGCAGGTGTGGCAGCCGGTGCACTTCGTGAGGTCGATGATCCAGCCGATCTGAGGCATACCTGACTCCTTTTTCACACGCGCTCGACGCGCACCGGCGAGTCGTAGAAGGAGGCCGATCCGCCGACGATGTCCTGGAGGGTGACGTCGCCCAGGTAGGGGTCGAGCTTCATCACCGGGTTGACCGCTGGGCCCTTGCCGCGGGCGGGGTCGAACGCCGCCGGCTGGCCGTCGATGGTGTTGTTCCCGTTCGAGGCCATCTCCCAGTGGCCGTAGGAGTGCGGCACGCCGACCACACCGGGCCGCATGCCCTCGGTCAGCCGCACGAGCCCCTCGGCAAAGGTGCCGTCCGGGCTGGTGATCCGGACGCTGTCGCCGGTGCGCAGCCCGAGCCGGGCGCCGTCGCCGGCATTCATCTCGATCGGCGCTTCGGGCTCGATGCCCTGCAGCCACGGGTTGACGATGGTCCGCGCCTGCGCGTGGTACACCCTGCGGTAGGTGATGAGGTGGAAGTCGAAGCCGTCCGGAATCTCGAGCTCGCGGCCCATGACGTCCCTGATCGGCTCGTACTTCGGCAACGGGTCGTAGAACTGCCCGGTCATCGCGTCGCGGGTCGTGGCGAGGCCCTCCATGTAGAAGTGGGACAGGCCCTTGAATCGTCCCTTGACGAACGGCGGATCCTGGAACCCGGCCGGATCGGCGGGGTCGCCCTCGAGGGGGGCGAAGAGGCCGCCCTTGGCCGCGATCTCGTCCACCGGCACGCCGCCGGACTCGACCGAGAAGTTGTTGAGAATGTTGAGGTACCAGTCCCACGCCGAGTACAGGCCCGAGCGCCAGTCATACGACGGGTCGCCGGTCGAGATGTCGAAGGCCCCGGCGCCGACTCCCGGGATGCCGACGCGTCCGCCCAGCGCGATCATGATGTCCTCGAGCAGCTGCGGGCCGCTCGCGGTGTCGGCCCCGTTCCAGAAGTCCTGAGCGACGTTGCCCTCGGAGAACGGCGACACGTAGAAGACGCGGGGCTTGCCGTCGATCTCCTGCTCGGCGTACGAGCCGACCAGAGGCTGGCGGTACCCGGAGGCCTTGGTCTGCTGTGCCGGCGAGATGTGCGGCGTCGACCAGCGCTCGAGCCAGGTGGTGTCGGGCAGGATGTAGTCGGCCCACTTCGCCGTCTCGCCGATCAGAATGTCGAAGGACACCACCAGCCTCAGCTTGGACTCGTCGGCCAGCACCTGCTCGCCGATCTCGCGGGCGGCCGGGGTCGCGTAGAGCAGGTCGTTCCAGTACATGATGAGGACATCGGTCGGGTAGGGGTACTGGTCCTTGATCGAGGGCAGAATCTCCTGGTAGTTCCAGTCCTTGAGGAACGGGAACCAGGGTCGCTTGGCGGGGTACCCGTCGCGGGCGAAGAGGTTGGGTGCGTCCCTGTCGTAGGTGGCGAAGTGCCGCGTGATCGGAACTCCTGTCGCCGAGTTCCCGTCGGGCACCGACTTCAAGCTGACCTGACCGGGTACCTTGCCGCCCTCCTCGTGCCAGTGGCTGCCCCCGACGGTGTTGCCTCCGATCCAGTCGAAGTTGCCGTTGAGGAGGTTGAGGGCGTTGGTGGCGAAGATCGCGTGCGCGCCGTTGGTGTGCTGGGCGGGACCGCGGTAGGGGTTGACGACGCCCCGCTTGCCCGCCGCCGAGAAGTCGCGGGCGACCGTGATGATGTCGGCGGGGTCGAGACCGCAGATTTCGCCGTACTCGTCGATCGTACGTTCCCGGACCCGGTCGACATACAGGGCCCAAGAGGTTCTGGCCGCGACGCCGTCGACCGTGACGACGCCGGGGTCGAGTTCGCCCTTGGCCTCCGGAGCGTCCGCGGCCGGGTACGCCTGACCGCCGTTCCACACCATCGGGCTGCCGGCCCCGTCGCGCACGAACGCGCCGTCGTCCTGGCGGACGAGGAAGGTGGCGTCCGAGTAGCACGACTCGCCGTTGACCTGGGCCTTGGTGTTGGTCAGGAAGTTGACGTCGTGCCGGTTGTTGTCGATGATCCAGCGCGCCATCGCGAGGGCCAGAGCAGCGTCGGTTCCGGGCTTGATCGGCATCCACATGTGAGACCTGGCCGCGGTGTTGGAGAAATTCGGGTCGACCGTCACCATGCGACCGCCGCGTGCCAGGAAGTCGGCGATTTTGCGCGACAGCGACTGCATCGGGAAGCCGGCCTCGAGCGGTCTGGTGCCGAACCACACGATGTAGTCGGACTCCAGGATGTCCGGCTTGAAGTGCTTCTTCTTATAGTCGGTGGTGATGTAGTGGCCGGTGTGGTGGGAGACCTCGCAGATCGAGGTGTGGTCGTGCCGGTAGTTGACGGTGCCGAAGCCGTTCTTCCAGATCCGGTCGGTGAACTCCTTCTGGCCGTGCTCGATCCGGCCGGCCGAGAAGGTGACCTTGTTGGGCAGGTCGCCGAGCTCCGGGAGGTCCGGGTCGATCGGCGTGCCCGGCTGGTAGTAGTCGGCGAGAACGTCGGCGATCTCGTCGAGGGCCTGCTTCCAGCTGATCTCCTGCCACTGGCCGGCGCCTCGGGCGCCGACTCTTTTGAGCGGGTTGCGCAGGCGGTAGGGGTCGTAGATGGTCTGCATCGCGGCCTGCGACTTGACGCAGTTGTGACCCCGGATCAGGTTCGCCTCCTCGACCGGGGTCGTGTACGGGATCCGCTCACGATCGAGCATGCAGTTGGGATGGTAGGGGTTGCCGTCGACCTTGACGACCTGTCCGTCGACCACCTTGGCCTGGATCCCGCACGCCGAGTGGCACATCAGGCAGACCGAGCGCACGAACGAGGCGCGGGGGTCGGTGTCGGAAACGTCGGGGTTGCCGTAAACGGCCTTGCGGGTTGCGGATGCGAGCGGCAGCGGCGACGACACGACGGCTGCGGCGCCGGCCATCGACGCCGCCTTGACGAAGCTGCGGCGGTCGAGCTCGGGATTGAGTGCGAAGGTCTTCATCGGTGTTCTCTTCATCGCCGCCTCCTCAGCGCGCGTAGTAGACCGGGCCCGGCCCGGAGGGTCCGTGGCAGAGGGCGCACAGCGCCGGGTCGACCTGTTTTCTGAGCGCGCCCGCCGAGTCCATCACGAGGTCCACGTGGCGGTGGCACTGAACGCAGGTGTCGTTCGAGGCGCCGTGGCGGGGGTTGTAGCCCGGGGTGAACGGCAGCATCGCCTGGTGGAAGGAGAGGATCCTCGGATCCTCGGTCTGCTCGGTCAGCACGCCGGAGTGGCAGCTCAGGCAGTCTCCGTTGTAGGACGAGGACGCGACGTCGTGGATCGCGAGCAGATTGTCCGGGTCGCTGCCAAGACCCTGGTTCTGGCCGGGGTCGGTCTTGGCGCCGACTCTGCCTTGGTTGCCGTTTCTCGGGCGGTCGGTCCCCCTCGAGTCCGCCCACGCCCAGGCCAGGGCGCCGATCAGCAACACGGTGGTGAACAACATGGTCTTTCGCATCGTCAATCTCCTCGTCAGAAAGTCAACCGCGCGCCGGCCGCGATCACGTTGACCGCGTAGTCGGCTGAAGGCGCGAGGGTGTTGTCGAAGGTCCAGTAGGCCCAGCGGGCGAACAGGCCGAAGCCCGAGGCGAAGGTGTGGTCGGCCTGGAGAAAGCCGCGAAAGAGGTCGTTGTCGAGCTCGTCCTCGGCCTTCGTCCACTCGACGCGGCCGCTGATGCGACCGCCCTCCCAGGCGCCGACGTCGGCGCCGAGCGCGGTGACCGTGCCGCTGACGGTCTCGTCGACCGGCGCGAAGCCGTCAAGCTCGACGGTGTCGTCGAAGTCGAACTCGGACTGCAGCCAGCCCGCCTCGACCCAGACGGCGCCGCTGTCGAACGGCCACAGGAGACTTCCCCAGATTCGGCGAGCGCTCGTGTCGCCGGTGGTCGGCACGAGATCGACCGACGGGTCGAAAATGGGGTCGAAGTACGGAACCCCGGACTCGATGTCCATCGAGCTGGCGGTCGCGTTCAGCGCGGCGTGGATTGTCCCCGACCGGTAGGCCAGGGACAGCGATCCCGCAGTCGAGCTGCTCTCCCAGTTGCCGGTGGCGTAGCCGTACCACAGATCGAGGAGATCGACGTCGACCTCGTCCTCGATGCCGCGGACCCAGCCGGAGAGCGTCCAACCGTCGCCGAAGTCGAGCGACGCGTCGAGCCTGGCGTCGACCCGGTCGGTCGAGCGGACGACGTCCTCGAAATAGCGGTCGCGCTCTTCGGTGCGGTCGAGATCGGTACTGGTGCCGCGGGCGCGCAGCCGAACCCACCAGGGACCGCGCCCGAGCTTGAGCTGGAAGGTGCCGCCGACGCGCTCCTCGTCCCAGACCGACGCCGTCGGCGTCACCGGCGTGCCTCTCAGGAAGAGATCGACCGCTCCGTTGCCCTCGCTCGACCGGGTGTCGAAGGACAGGGTGAGAGCGACCAGCTCGCTCGGCCTCCATGACCCGCCGAGGGCGCCGGCGAAGATCTCGACGTCGTTGCTGCCGCCGTCGATCGACAGGCCGTCCCGGACGACCTCGCCTGAAGCGTCGACCCTGCGGTCGCCCCCCGCCGGTTCGCTGGACACGTCCGACCAGGCCAGCGCGCCGTAGACCCCGAAGCGCTGTCCGGTCCAGGCCGCGCCGAGGTCGAGCCACGTCGTGTCCGTATCGGAGGCGTCCCGCCACTGGTTGAGGTCGAGCAGGCTGTCGCTGCCGTAGGCGGGCAGCGTGTTGGTCCGGTCGATGCTCGAGCTCGCACTGCCGGCTTCGACCCGCAGTCCGACCGGGCCGAGAGCGAAGACGCCCTCGACCTCGAACCACGAGGCCGACGAGTCGAAGGACTCGAGCCCCGCGGTGTAGAAGGAAGAGGTGCCGACGTCGGAGAACGAGAAACCGCCGTAGTTGGGTACCCGCTCGCCGTCGTGATTCCACAGGCCGGCGCGCAGGGTGATCCTGTTCAGATCTGACCACCGGTAGGTGACCCAGGCCTCCGCGCTCAGCCGCTCGGTCCGCGGCGAGTCGACGCCGAAGACGGGATCGAGCTCGGTGACGCCCGGGTAGAGCTCGCTCACCGGCGTGCCGCTCGGCAGGAAGTCGTTGGCGAACGCGGTCGCCGACCAGGCAGTCGACAGCGTCGACCGCAGCCCGCCGCTCCAGCGGTCGCCGGTGACCTCGATGTCGAACCATCCGCTGCGGCCCGTGGTGTATCGGGCGCTGATGTCGAGGTTGAACGAGTCCTTCGCAGCGTGGTACTCGAGCTCCTCAAGAAAGAGCCCCGACTGCTCGCCGAGGGCGTCCTCGCGGAACTTGGCCTCGTTGCCGTCCGTGTCGGCGCCCTGGAGGCCGACGGCGGCGGTGCCGGGGTTGTCGGCGCCTTGCGCCGAGACCGGCAGGGATGCGAGGAGCGCGACGGCAAGTGCGATGAGTGAGAGCTTCGATCGCATGATCACCTCCGTCCCCTCGGGTTCAGGTCGGGCGTCGTGTTCGAACCGTGGACGTCGGAGTGACAGCTCCAGCAGGTGGCGCCCCCGGACAGCCGGAAGTCGTGCGGGATCTTGCCGACGCCCGGGAAGTTCGACTGTAGATGGCAGGTGAGGCAGGTCCCGTTGCCGGTGCTCACCAGCAGCCCGCGGTTCCAGGATCCGTGCGGTCGGTGGCAGTTGACACAGCCCGAGCCCTGGTCCATGGCGAGGTGCTCGAAGATGTACGGTCCCGCGAGGTCCTTGTGGCAGCTCAGGCAGGAGCTGCCGACCTGCAGCCGTTCGACGGCCTCGACCGGTTGCCTGCCGTGGGTGTCATGGCAGTCCGAGCAGTCGACGAGGCCGGCCTCGACCGGATGGCGGTACTGGAGCTTGAACTCCGACTTGACCGCCGGGTGGCAGGAGGTGCACAGCTCCCAGGTCCGGTGGCGATCGGCCGCGCCCGCGTCGTTCTTCGCCACGAACCCATGCAGGGCGTCCTCAGCATGGCACGACCAGCAGCTGACCCTCCCCGAGTGAGCAACCTCCTGGTAGGCCGGAAACTCGGCCGCGTGGCACGACAGGCAGGCATGACTCTCGCGAACGACCGTCCAGGCGGCGAGATCGTCGACTCCGATGATGTCGGAGGCCTCGCCCGACGCCATGTGGGCGGCGCCGTCGCCATGGCAGGATTCGCAGAACCGCGCGCCCTCGTTCGCGACTCCCCGATGCGGGCCGCCGTGGAGCGCATCGATCTGCTCCTCGTGGCAGTCCAGACACGGGTTCTCCGCCGGAGCGGGCGCGGCCGCGAGCAGCAGGGTCATGGCGGACGACGCGACCAGCCATGGGACGCTGCGACGGATGCCGCCCGTCCCACGTCTTCGTAGTTGCATGCTTCCTCCTCCTCGCGATCTGGCAAAACCGCTCATCCAGGGCGACTTCAATTCACATTTCGTGCCAGACGTCACGGTCGCACGAGCATCGACGACTTGCGACGGTCCCTGTCCGGCCTGGCAACGCTCTCCCCCACCTTTGCTGAGGTGCGGCACGTCCGGTTGGGGTGCTCTCTTCGCCGTCGCTGCTGTTACCAGAAGGTAATATATTACCAAATGGTAGTTCCCATCCGGAAACTCCGATGGGGACTGCGTAGTTCTCGATTCGTAAAACGAGGGGTTTTTGTGCAAGGTCAAGGAAGATCAGAATGTACGCGGAGGCGTACTTCTGTACGCCGCACAAGGAAATTCGTAATCTGACGCCGAGATTGCCAAAAAGCGCCGTTTCCGGACGGGAACGAGCGAAGAGCCCTGAGGCCATAAATCAGCAGATCGGTGCCTCTTGCTCTTTTTCTGTTATAGGACTTCCTGGCACGTTTCCGAGTCGGTGATCCGCAAGGCGATCTACGCCGCCACCCGCAAGGCCGGGATTGCG
>CAZXMW010000029.1:0-45487 GCA_964641415.1 uncultured Thermoanaerobaculia bacterium
TTAGTCGCATGCCGAATCCCCCGCCTTCAGGCGGGGGTGGCCGCAGGCCCCTCAACTTCTTGATATGCCACCCACAACGTGCCTCGACCCGGGGCCTTCCCAACGGGTTGCCAGGCGAGGCCGGTTGCGCTGCCCAACTCTCTACTCACGCGAATCTCGCTGCGCTGTTGTGCCGAAGGTAGAACCGGAGGCCTCGCTCTGGATTCGAATTCGGAGGCCCGTACATTCGAAAGGAAGTTGGCTCCGACGACCGAGATGATCGCCAGCGAGACGAACATGACGGTGCGCTGAGGGCTCATGTCTTTCTCCAGGTTATCTCGTTATCCCAACGCGTGGACAACTCACACCGGTAGACCCGATTGCAGTCGTCGGCCTCTCGATTTCGGAGTTTTCGACCGGGCCCTTTGAAAAGGGAGCATGCAGTAGGTAGTCCACGACAATGACGAAGTGCCTGTTACGGCAACATTCAAGATACGAGGCACGTGCTTTTCTCAACATGTGGAAGGTTCAACAGTAGAGTACTGATATTTCCAGCAATTGGCAAGGGCACCATTCCGACAGTGCATCGAGAGGACGAGGCCCAAGTCCGAAGACTGCGGTATCGTGCCGGCATGGCGATCTCCTGGATCACCGTCGGCTACTCGGCGCACCGGGTGGAGACGCTGGCGGCCTTCGAGGGTGCGGCGGCGGGGCACCGGCTGGTCGTGCTCGAGGAGCCGCCGACGCCGGGGTTTCAGGACATGCTGGCGGGCGATCTGTCGATCGCCGAGCACCTGGACGAGGTATTCCCGGAGTTTCCGGCCTACAGCGAGCGCCAGTGCGAGGTGCTGCGGCGGCTGCACGCGGACGGCGTGCGGGTGGTCCAGATCGAGCCCTTCCTGAGCGAGCTCGAGGCGATCCACGACGGCTTCGAGAACGGCGTCCGGCCGGAGGATTTCGAAGCGGGCACAATTCGTTGGCGGGTCTACCAGGCGGAGCGCCGGTGGACCGGTGCGCTGCTCGGCTACTACACGGCCTCGGGCGGTCCCGAGTTCGACCGGGTGGTGGACGCCGTGTGCACCTTCGCGCGGATCGACGCCGAGCGGGGCCGGCTGCGCGACGTCATGCGGGCGCGCCGGGTGGTCGGGCTGCTGCCGGAAGAGGGCGGCGTCTACGTCGAGGCCGGATACCTGCACACCCGGCTCATCGGCGAGCTGCGGCACGGGGTCCAGGACGGGGTTCCGGTGCGGCCGCGGTGGCTGATGGCATCGGTGGTGCGCGGTCTCGACGGTTGCTCCATGCACCTGGCGCCGGGCGACCGGCTGACCGTGGCGTACGCCCACGGTCACACGGGGTGCGGCGACGAGGAGCGGCTGCTCGCGGCGCGGAGCCTGATCCAGATCACGATGACGGTCAAGGACGAGATGGTGCCGACGCCCGCGACGCCCTACCCGCACATCGCCGACGAGATCAAGACCATCGAGCTGGTCAATCGGCTCGGCTTCGAGGGGTGCCGGAAGCTCTACCCGAGGGTGAAGTCGCTGCCCCCGGCCGAGGCCCGGGCGGTGGTCGAGGATGCGGTCAAGGTGTAGCCGCACGCATCGTGCTTGCGTGCCCGGTTGTCCAGGGTTGTCGTGGCGCCCGTGCGGCGCCGGGAGATTCGGAAGCGGTCATCGTCCGGGGCCGGCGGACTGGAAGCCCGCGGCTCCACCCGAACGCGGTGCCGGCCCTGCGGCCGGTCGGGTTCAGACGGCGTCCTCGATCAGGTCCGCCTTGTCGAAGCCGAGAGCCTCTGCCGTGGTCTCGCCGATCCGGTAGACCCACGAGCCGTGGAACTGGTTGAACCGGCTGATCTCGTCGGCTCGGCTCAGGATGGCGGCCTTGTCCTCGAGCTCCTGCTCGGTCTCGTCGCGGTCGACGCTGACCCGGTCGACGGTGTGGTAGCCGGCGATCTGGAGGAAGTGCTCGTCGTCGCGCTCGGCGACGGCGACGCGGTAGCCCGAGCCGTCGGTGAGCCGGACGTCGATCGCCTGCCTCGGCTGGAGACCCCGCACCTCGTCGGCATCGGCCAGGTAGACCTCGTCGAAGCGGAGACCGCGAAGGAGGTTCGTGACCCGGTTCACGGCACCGGACTTCTCCTTCATGCCGCGAGGCACCGCCTCGAGCTCGAGCCCGTCGTCGCCGCGAGCGATCCGGAAGTCGGGCCCCTCGATGCGCTCGATGTCGTCGGTTTCGACGCGGACGATCTCCTTGTCGAGGTAGGTCTCGGGATCGGGGTTGAACGACAGCCGGTTCGAACTCAGATAGGCCGGACCGCCGTCGCCGTCGATTCGGCGCAGATAGCTGCCGGGCCCGTCGTCGAGAGCCCTGCCGACCCGCAGCCGGACCATGTCGGCGCCGGCGGAGTTCTTGAGCGCAACCTCGACCATGTCCTCGACGTCGGCGGTGAGACCGAGGTCGCGGTAGAGATCGTCGCCGGTGCCGACCCGCTTGTCGGGCTCGATCTCGATCAGCGAGCGCAGGACGCGATTGACCGCCTGGTTGGTCGCCGGGTAGCCGTCAACGTCGTCGACGGTGAAGCCGTCGTCGGCGCGCGTCAGCGTGACCCTCTGATCGCCCTGGGAAATGGTGATCTCGGCGACGTCGTCCGGGTTGAGGTTGGGCAGCAGGCGACGGCCGCGCTCGAAGCTGTCGGACCCTGAGGAGCCCGTCCGGTAGGTCCAGACCGACGCGACGAGAAGTAGCAGCGCGACGATGGCGAGGTTTCGGTTGAGCGTCATGCGGCACCTCCTCCCGTGGCGGCGGTCCGGCGCCGCCGGCGGCGGATCGACAGCACGATGCCGAGAATCAGCACCAGCGACGGCATCAGCGCCATGATCGAGAACCGGACCCGGCGCTCCTCGGACTCGAGAGCCGCCCGCCGCTCCTTGCGGATCTCGCGCAGCTCGCGCTCGGCGTCTCGGACCCTGGCGTTGAGGGCGTCGACGTCTTCCTGGAGCTTCTTCTGGAACAGGGCCGCGTTGCGTCGGCTGAGCTCGCTCTGTTTGGTTCGGATCTCCTCCTGGAAGGCGGCGATCTCGTCGCGCAGCTCGCGCTCGCGCTCCAGAGTCCGCGTTTCGGCCGCGGCCTCGATCTCGTCGAACAGGGTGAAGGGTCGCGCGATCGACGACTTGGCGCGGACACTCATCAGCTCGTCGGCGCCGAACAGGTAGTCGACCGCGTTGAGCAGGAGCTTGTGGTTGTCGTTGACCGCGAGGGTGCCGATCAGACTGTTCTGAAAGGCGACCTGGTCTGAGATGAGGTCGGTGTCGGCGACGACCATGACTGTGGCGTCGGCGCGCTCGTCCTCGGATACCGGAGCGACGGTCAGCATCTCGGCATCCTCGGGCGCCGGCGGCTCGAGGCCGGGAGGCAGCCCCGGCGGCCGCGCGGGCGGGCTCGCCGGGAAGGCGGCGCCGTCGGGGAAGGCGGGGGGCAGCCGACCCTGGATCAGGGCCGCGAGCACCACCGGCTCGTCCCCGGGGCGGAAGGCGTCCAGGAGCCTCGGCGGGTTGTTGGCGTCGAGAAAGACCAGCTCGCCGCCGGACGGAAAGCCCGCCCTCATTTCCAGGGTGCTGCCCTCGGCGGTGGTGGTGATGAGCGGCGTGACGGTGACGCCTTCAGGGGGATCGATGTCGAGACTTCCCGCCGTGAACAGGCGCAGGTTCTCGAGGCCGCGGGTGATCGGGTGGTCCGACGCCAGCGCGCGGTCCCGGGTCTGCGGATCGATGGTCAGGTCGACGATCACGGGCTGGACCGGACCGCGGCGGTCGACCGACCGCCGGGTGGCGAGGGCGAGATCGGCAGCGACGGCGCCTTCGACGCGGGTCACGCCCCACGCCTCGCCGAGCCGGTCGAGGCTGGAGGCCGGGGTGTACTGGGCGGCGGCCCACGGCTGCTGCGGGTTCTGCGGCGGCTGGTCGTTGATCGAGTAGGGGTCGACGAAGATCAGGGTGTTGCCGCCCTTCGCGACCCACTCGTCAACGGCCCACAGGGTCCGGGTGGCCAGATTGCGCGGGTGAACCACGATCAGCAGGTCGATGTCGTCGGCCGGGATCGAGTCGGCGTCGGGCTCGACCCGGGTGACCTCGTAGCGCTCCTGGAGCAGACGCACCGCGGTCCACGGCTCGGGCGGCCGTCGGCCCTGGGCGGCGAGCAGTTGGGCCATGTAGGGGTCGCTGGTCGGCATCACGTCGAGACTCGACAGGATGCCGACGCGCTCCGATGCCGGCCACAGCAGCTCGTGGATCCGGCGCGAGATCTCGTACTCGACGTCCTCCTGACGGTCGGGCCAGAGAAACTCGACGACGTCCTTGGAGCCGGTCTGCGTCTCGAGCAGCAGGCCGAAGAAGAACAGGTCGCCGTGCTGGTTGACGGGTTTGCCGTCGAGGCCGTCGTCGAGGGCGTTCTGGGCCTCGTCGCTGTCCGGCTTGGGGTCGACGAAGTGGACCCGAATGCGGCCGCCGGAGGCGCGCTCGTACTCACGCAGCAGCGCGCGCAGGTAGTCCTCGTAGACGATGAACTGTTTGATGAAGCTGGGCAGCGTCTTGCCGGTGGTCTCGGAGAAGTACAGCGTGATGTCGATGGGCTCGGCAGCTTCGCTCTGCATCCGCTCGAGGATCGTCTTCGTACCGTCGGTGAGCGAGTACAGCCGGTCCTCGGTGACGTCGAACCGGATCGCCGAGGCGATCTGACTGACCACGTGCACCGCGAGGACGGTGACGACGGCAACGAGGGCGATGGTGATCAGACGCGGGTTCTTCACGGCTCACCTCCTCACGCCGACTTGGTCCGGCCGAGGACCAGCATGCCGGCGGCCAGCCACCCGACGGTGAATGCGGCGAAAAAGACGAGGGTCGCGAGCTGGACCAGTCCGCGGGACAGGGCGTCGAAGTGATCGACCAGGCTCATGGCGGCAGCCACCTGCTCGATCCACCCTCCGAGCAGCTGGCCGACCACCTGCTGCGACTGGGGCAGGCCGATCAGAAGAAAGACGACACAGCCGGCGACCCCGAGGATGAAGGCGACGACCTGGCTCGAGGTGGCGGCCGAGAACGCCATGCCGACCGCGAGATACGCGGCGGCGACCAGCAGACAGCCGAGGTAGCCGGTGACGATGACGCCCCAGTCGGGGTTGCCGAGACGCTCGGCCTGGTAGACGACAGGTGCGGTCAGAGCGAGGGAGAAGGCGAGGAAGGTCCAGCCGGCGAGGAACTTGCCGAGATATGCGCCGGGCAGAGTGACCGGCAGGGTGAGCAGCAGCTCGACGCTGCCCGACTTGCGCTCCTCGGACCACAGCCGCATGGCGACCGCCGGCACCAACACCACGAAGAGCCACGGGATGACGCTGAAGAAGGGATCGAGGCTGGCCTGGCGCAGCTCGAGGAAACGGCCGAAGTCGCGCGACACCGTGAGGTAGCCGCTGGCGATGAGAAAGATGACGATGAAGATGTAGCCCAGGGGAGACGAGAAGTAGCCCTGGAACTCGCGTCGGAAGACGGCCTTGAGACCGGTGAAATCCATCATGCCGCCACCCCCTGGGTCATGGTGCGGAACAGCTCGTCGAAGCGACCCTCCTGGAGTCGAATGTCGCGGATGGCGCAGTCCGAGAGCAGGGGCAGCAGCTCGGCGAGGTGGTTGGCGCCATCGCTCGGCGCGACGTCGATCTCGTTGGGGCCGAGCCGGGTGATCGACGCACACCAGGGCTGCTGCGTGATGCCGGCGATCCGGTCCTCGTCCAGGCCGTCGGCGGCGACCCGGATGACGTTGTGGTCGGGCGCCGTGGCGACGAGCTCGGCCGGGGTCGAGTCGGCGAGCAGCTTGCCCTGGGAGATGATGACCGCCCGATTGCAGACCTTCTCGGCCTCGTCGAGGATGTGGGTCGAGAGCACGATGGCCTTATCGTGAGAGAGGTTCGAGATCAGCTGCTGAACCAGGGCCTTCTGGTTCGGGTCGAGACCGTCGGTGGGCTCGTCGAGAATGAGCACTTCCGGGTCGTGGATCAGCGCCTGGGCGAGCCCGACTCGACGTTTGTAGCCCTTGGACAGCGTGTCGACTGTCTGGTGCAGCACGCCGCGCAGCCCGGTCATGGCGACGACCCGCTCGATCGCCGACCCAGGATCGTCGAGGCGGCGGGCGGCGGCGATGAACTCGAGAAAACCGTGCACGGTCATCTCGCCGTAGGAGGGCGCGTTCTCGGCGAGGTAGCCGATCCGCCGGCGGGCGTCGAGCGCGCGCTCGGCGAGATCGAAGCCGGCGACCGAGACCGAACCGTGGTCGGGCTCGATGAAGCCGGTGATCATCCGCATGGCGGTGGTCTTGCCGGCGCCGTTGGGCCCGAGAAAGCCGAGCACGTCACCGCGGCGGACCTGGAAGCTGATGCCGTCCACCGCGCGGATGGCGCCGTAGCTCTTGGCCAGGCCGCGGACATCGATCAGGAGTTCAGAATCAGTCATGGCCTTCTCCTTGACCTCCTTGTTTTTGGTCGGTATCGATCGGCAAAATTGACCGCCCGGCGCGTCAGATTGACATTCGCCCAGCCGATCGGATTCGCGTGGGCGCCTGCTCTTGCCGTCGCAGGCCACATCGTAGCAAGTCCCGTGCCTGTCCGATCCGCACCTCTGCTACCCTGAGCCACCGACAAGGGGGAGACAGTGTTCCTGAACATGTTGACGGTCGACGAAAAACGCGCGTTCACGCTGCTGGCCGAGCGGATGATCGAGGCCGACGGCATCGTCGTCGGTCGGGAGGCGGCGGCGCTGGCCGCCCTCAAGGGCGAGATGGGACTCGCCGCCGGCGAACCCGACACCAGGAGCGTCGAGGAGCTCGTCCGAGCGTTCGGGTCGAGAAGATCGAGGGTCGTGGTCCTGCTCGAGCTGTTCGGCCTCGCCTTCTCCGACTCGGACTTCGAGGCGAGGGAGCTGACCCTGATCGCCAGCGTGGCGAACCATATGGGCATCGCAGGAGACGAGCTCGTCGCCATCGAGCAGTGGGTGCACGACCACGTCGCGCTGGTCAAGCGGGCGATGAAGATGCTGCGGGAGTGATCCGGATTCACCGCCTGAGCCTGAAGAAATGCGAAGGCGCGAAGCGGGCCGGGGCCGCGCCGCGAGGGGTTGACCCCATCACGAGGCGCGGAAGCCTCGATGAGGAGTGAACCGAGATTGTCCGCGGTGCTTCGCGGCATCTCGGCTCTCGTTCCGAAGGGACCGGGGCCGTCAGATTACGCGGTGCGGGGTCGTCGATTGCCGCGTCGCCGTCCCGGAGGTCGCGTCTGCTGCCCTGACTTTGCGCGGCCGCGGGTCCGGTCGTCGGCGCGGCGGGCCCGGTGGGCCGCGATGCGCTCGGACACCGGCACCTCGAATCGGCCCTCGGCGGCGGCGCCGTAGTCGAAGCCGTCGATCCGTCGGCGCTCGAGTCGACGACCGACGGCGCGCTCGATGGCCGCGATCTTGTCGTGCTCGGCCGGCGAGGCGAAGGTCAGGGCGTCGCCGATCTTGCCGGCACGGGCGGTTCGACCGACCCGGTGGATGTAGTCCTCGGGCTGCACCGGTACGTCGAAGTTGATGACGTGGGGCAGCGCCTCGACGTCGATGCCGCGGGCCGCGATGTCGGTCGCCACGAGCACCTTGATGCGACCGTGCTTGAACGCGTCGAGAGCCTTCTCGCGCTGGGGCTGGCTCCGGTTGCCGTGGATCCGCTCGCACGAGATGCCGGCTCGGCTCAGCTTCTGGAACAGCCGGTTGGCGCGGTGCTTGGTGCGGGTGAAGACGAGAGCGGTGTCGACCTCACCGGCGCCGAGCATCCGCGTCAGCAGGTCGGTCTTGAGGTGCTCGGGCACCGGCAAAATCGCCTGGGCGATGCCGGTTGCGGGCTCCGGTCGCCGCTCGACGTCGATCCGCACCGGGTCGGTGAGGAAGTCCCGGCTGAGTTGGACGATGGGCTTGGGCAGGGTGGCGGAGAACAGGAGGGTCTGTCGTTTCGCCGGCAGCCGGCCGAGGATGCGACGGACGTCGGGCAGGAATCCCATGTCGAGCATCCGGTCGGCCTCGTCGAGCACCAGGGTGTCGAGGTCGGCGAGCCGGGCCCACGGGTGCTGCATGAGATCGAGCAGCCGGCCCGGGGTCGCGACGACGATGTCGACGCCCGAGCGTAGGGCGCGCTCCTGGGCGGCGGGCTTGACGCCGCCGAACACGGTGGCGGAACGGACCGGCGTGTGACGGGCGAAAGCCTCGATATGTTCGTGGATCTGCGCCGCGAGCTCGCGGGTCGGGGTCAGAATCAGGACTCGGCTGCGGCCGCAACGGGTGTCGGCCATGCGCTGCAGGATCGGCAGCACGAAGGCGGCGGTCTTGCCGCTGCCGGTCATGGCGCAGGCAAGCACGTCGCGGCCGTCGAGCGCGGGCGGGATGGCGTCGCGCTGGATGTCGGTGGCCTCGGTGAACCCGAGGTCGCGGATCCCGCGCTCGATGGCGGGGTGAAAGTTGAAATCGGAAAAATGCACAGTCTGGTTCTTTCTGCGGACGGTCCTCGTCTGAGGAGGATCCTGCCGCGTGCTTGGTCCGGCTGATTTGGAGGGGGAACGAGAGACTTGCCGGGGAGGCTGCCGTCCGGGGCCGGGAGGCCCTGCTGGTTGTCTGCTGTCCGCTTGGTTGACGTCGGTCGTCGAGGGCAGCAGACACGACATGATCTCACAAATTTCCGGGAATCGCAACCAACGTCGGTGCTCCGCGCTGCGGCGTGCCAAAACGTTGTGTGGCGCAGCCCGGAAGGTACGGATTCGCGGCCAGGCGCGGGTCACCGGCATCGACCGGGGCGGTCGGGCAGGCGTCACCTCCGTCCGCGGCACCGTTCGTCGGGGAACGGCGAGAGGCCGCAGTCCTGTGTAGAAGACAGGTTTATTCTCTCCCTCTCGATCCGGTCGGAACGGCGCCGTCAGCGCGCTTCGGCGATTCGGATCGTCTCGATCGCGGGCTTCGGTGACAGCCGGGCCGCGAGGAAGCAGTGGTCGCTCAGCGGCAGGCACCGGCCGTCGGGATCGGTGATGACGGTCGATATCACGTCGGTTGTGGCGTTTTCGAAGATGTAGTCGATCCTGCGCACCCGCTCCCGGCCGAGGGCGTCGTTGCCGAAGGTCGGGGTGGTGTCGAGAACGGTGTACCCGTCAGGCAGCTGGTGCGGTTCGAGGTTGAGGTCGCCGGCGACGACGCCGTCGAGCTCGAGCGAGGCGAAGGAGGCCTTGGTCGCGTCGATGTGACGGCCTCGGAAGGTGTTCGGGAGGTGCACGTTGACGAGGCGATAGGCGTGGCCGTCGAGGTGGACGGTGAGCGCGAGGGCACCCTTGCCGACGCGCCGGTTGTAGCGGACCAGCAGATCGTCGTCGATGAGCTGGTAGTCGATGTCGGTCACCTCGAGCCCGCTCCGGACCAGGGTCACGAGCCCTGACTCGTTGAAGGTCATGCCGAGCACCCGGCGTCGCGGACCCGGCGTGTAGACCGCGTACTCGGGGAACAGCCCCGAGACGTCGGCGACCCGCTTCTCCTGCCACACCTCCTGCAGCGTGATGACGTGTGGCGGCTTCGGCAGGCTCCGGACGAAAACGGCGAACCTGTCGAGACGCTCCCTGTGGCCGCCGGCGACCATGGGGACGAGCCAGGTGTTGCCGTTGATCAGCAGCAGCTCGGTGTCGCCGGCCCGCTCGTACATCAGGTGAGCAGAGGTGCCCGGCAGGTGGGTGTTCGTCGCAGGGGTCACCCAGGCCGGAGCGACCAGCATCACCACGATCAATGCCGTTCTCATGTCTTCATGACACCGCACCGGCATCAAGCTGTGCTGTTGGCGCCGTGAGCCGGAGGCAAACTTCGTGTGAGAAGTCCGCGAGGTTCGGGGGTCGGAGTCCTCGAGCTCCGGCTGACTCCACGGTCCGGATGTCGAGCCGGTTCAGCTCGTCGTGGCGGTGCGGCGGTGGCGGAGGATACGGCGGACGCCGAGCGCGGCGAGGGCCAGCGCGATCCCGACGATCGCGAGCTTGACCGCGACCACGGCGCCGGGGCCGCTCAGCGCGGAGAGGTGCTCGGCGAGGCCGGTGGCTGCTGCGAGACCGAGGGCGACGGCGGCGAGCAGCTGGAGCATGCCGATGTAGGGCAGGTCGGGGCCGCGGAAGGCGGCGCCGAGGAGCACCAGTGCGGCGATCCAGAAGCCGGTCTTGACGACGTCCTTGACCCGGTGCCAGCGGACGCTGCGGTCGAACAGCTCGTCGGAGCCCGCCAGCCCGTAGACGTCGGCGAGCACCGGCTCGACGGCGCGGCCGCCGAGGACCTCGGCGTAAAAGCGCTGGAGGCGGGCGACCCCGTGGCGCTGAACCAGGTAGAAGAACAGATCCTGGTAGGTGCGGTAGGCGCGGCTCAACCCGGCGTGGGGATCCGCTGCGAGGTAGGTCGCGGTGCCCTCGTGGAACCAGGTCGGGTAGGCGTTGCGGTCGGAGTACCGGGGCACGTCGAGGGCGCTGTTGGTGTGGACGTGGACGAGCTCGTGGCGGAAGGTGTTGACCAGGCTGGCGAATGACTCGTTCTGCCAGCGCCGGACCGTGGTCGAGACGTCGAGCGAGGGGTTGCGGATGGCCGACCGGCGGAGCTCGTCGAGGGCGGCCCGGCTGACGTAGGACAGGGGCAGCACCACGTAGCGGCAGTAGTAGGTGACGCCGCCGACCCGGCTCATCCGGTCGCTCGAGGCCCGGTTGAGGTCGGCGAAGGCGTCGACGGACTCGACCAGCCGGAGGTAGACCAATCCGTCGAGCTCGGGGTAACCGAATCGCGCGAGGCGCTGCTCGAGCACCTGACGCTGCTCCGGCACCGCGGCGAGGAAGCGCTCGATGGTGCGCCGCTGCGCCTCGTCGCGGTTGAAGACCTTTGAGTGGGTCACCAGCAGGCCGTCGAGATCCAGGCGGCTGACCCCGGCGGAGGGGTGGCCCGCGTCGAGGTCGCCCTCGGCGAGAGTCAGGTCGACGAAGAAGCGCCCGGCGGGCGAGCTCGACCCGTCGATCGTCGGTGCCAGGGTCCGGGCAGCGACGACCGCCTCGGACCGCGTGTCGAACACCGGGTTTTCCCACTGCCGATCGTCAGCGGCGGCGAGGCTCGCGAGCACCAGAGCCAGAGCCAGCGGCATCAGGCGGGCGCGGCTCACGGTCCGGGCTCCTGCGGGTGGTGAATGGCGTCGGGGGAATCCGGATGCTCGATGACGGGCTGCTCGATCACCGCCCGCAGCAGCACCGTGGCGAGCAGGGCGGCGCCGAGCACGAGCAGCACCGTCTTGAGGCCGAGTACCACCGCATCGCGTTCCGGCACCTGCGGACGGTCCCGGAACACCGATCGGCGCTTGATCGCCCCGGCGATGATGACCGCAGCGGCGGCCAGGACCGCCCGCCACCACCACGAGCCGCCGAGCGCGAGGTCGAGGCCGCCGACGAGCGCGGCGGTGGCGACGCATGCGGCTGTGGTCGGCCACGGGGGGGCGCCGCGCAGCTGAAGCACGCCGAGCACGGCGCCGATCAGCACCGCAGCCAGTACCAGAACGGCACTTTGTCCCAGGTCGGCGCCGAGCTCCGGACCGGCGGCGACGATCAGCAGGTCGCGCAGGTCGGGTTCGGCGCCGGGCGCGAGCGCGGCGCGGTGGGGCGACGCCGCGGCGAGCCACGGCAGGTCGTTGATCAGGATCACGCAGACCGCCCCGGACATGGTCGCCACGGCGTAGACGACGCCGTCGAAGCGCTCGTCGACCTCGGGCTCGCGGGCGAGCCGAAGGGGCAGGTAGAGCGCGACGGCGAGCACTGTCACGAGCGGCCAGGGACCGACCCAGAGCGCGTCACCGGTGACCGTCCAGCGAGCCAGAATCAGCGCGAGCTGACCGATCAAACCGACCAGGAAGCTGTCCTGGATGAGCTCGACGGGCTCGCGCTCGTAGCGGTCGGCGATGTAGACGGCGGCGAGCAGGAGTGAGCTCACGACGCCGGCGATGACGGCGATGGTGATCTCCACGTCAGCCTCCGGGTGTCTCGGTCGACGACGGTGGCGGTGCCGGCGGCGGTGGTGGTGGCGGCGGCGGTGCCGCGTCCGCCCACAGCGGCGCCGCGCGAAGCTTCTCGGCAGCCGCGGTCCAGGCCGCGCACGCCACTGCCAGATCGAAGAGTAGGTGGGCCCAGGTGGCCGACCGCTGCGGTGTGTACTGGCCAATCACGGGCACCCAGGCCAGCCAGCTCGTCATCCACGGCACGGCGAAGCCGATGCCGATGTGGACGCCCCAGACCATGAAGCCGGCGCCGACCAGCTTTCCGAAGCCTGCGCGGAGGCGTTGGTGGACGACGAGGATGCCGGAGATCAGGGCAACGATCAGCAGGCTTCGAGCCAGGGTGGCGGCGTTGCCGGTTGCGCTCCACTGCTCGAGCTTCTCGATTCCGTGCGAGGCAGCGTCCGGAGTCGGCGGGCCGACGGCGACCACGAACGCGACCGCCGCGAAACCGATGCCGATAGCCAGAGCCGCGGCCGCGACGGGAAGCGCAGCGGCCTGGAAGAACCGGAGGCCGAACTCGGGTATCGACGAACGCGGCGGCCAGTCGGTGGGTCCCGCCGCACGCAACCGACGGACCCGCCAGACCACGACAAAGGCGAAGAACGCCGGCGCGGAGTAGAGCAGGTCGCCAATCAGGCCCGGAATGAAGGCGACGAAGATCAGCGGCGGGACGAGCTCCGCGAGACGGTCGATGGACGGCAGCACGGCGTCGATGGCGACAGCCGCGACAACCAGGGCGATGAGCGCCGCCGGCCACCAGCGGCCCCAAAGCCGCCGGTTGACGGGCTCGGTGAGCGGGTTGCTGCGCCAGCTCGAGATGGCGTCGAGCATCGAGCGCACGCCGGCGACCACCGCCTGTCCGTACTCCGCCAGATTCATGGCGGACAGGATACAGGACGGCGTCGATCGCCTCGAGTCGTCGTTCCGAGCGTCGGCAGATCCGTCGACTCGCTCCGCTCGCTCGGGATGACAGGAGACCTTCGCTCGGTTCGACCGGTCCGGCAGGTACTACTGGTCGCGGATCGCGTAGAGGTCGTCGAGCAGCCGCTCGATGCGGACGCGGTGGCGCTCGTCGGGTGCGTCTCCGAGGAGCGGCTCGAGCAGCTCGATGGCGGTCTCGACGTTGCCGGCGTTGACCTGATCGGCGGCCACGGCATAGCGCCGCTCGAAGTCGCGGCTCGTTCGCAGCTTGCCGAGCAGCGCCGCGACCGCAGCCCGCTCGGTCTCGTTTGGAGCCTCGCGCTCGAGCTCTTCGAGCAGTGCGATGGCCTCGTCGGTGCGCAGCGAGTTGGCGAGCCGCAGCGCCTCCTCGGCGCGTCGCCTGAACTCGCCGTAGGTCCGGGTCCGCTCGAGCAGGGTGCGGGCGGCCGAGGCCTGATCGTCGGTGGCGGCCGACGCCTCGCGGGCCTCGAGAGCGGCGACGGCCGCCTCGAAGTCGCTCGAGTTGAGGATCCGCACCGCCTCGTTGTAGCGCTCGAGGAAGCCGTGGTCGGGCGCCCCGACCGGCGTGAAGCGTTCGATGTCGGCCCGGACCCGCTGCCTCAGCACCGAGCTCGTGGTGGCCTTCTCGACCTCTTTCAGCACCGCCAGCGCCTCGTTGTGGCGCCCCTCGGCGGCGAGGGTGCCGGCCCGTCGGAGATCGATCTCGAAGAGCATCTCCGATGCCGACCGCAGGGTCGTCGGCCCGATACCGGCCGCACGCATCCGTACGATGGTCGCCTCGGCGCCCTCGCGGTCGTCCCGCCGGACCTGCAGGAGGACCAGGTTGTAGCCGATGTCGCCGCGCTTGGGCAGCAGGCGGTGGGCGGTCTCGAGGGCCTCGATGCCGGCGATGTCGGGCTTCTGCTCCCAGGTGTAGGTGTAGCCGAGGTCGGCCCACGCCCGGGCGAAGTCGGGTTGCAGGGCGATGGCGCGGCGCAGTGCGGTGCGCGCTCTCTCGGCCTGCTCCTGTCGCGGCCTGCCCTCGGGCTGCGCGGACAGGCCCTGGCTGAGCCGGGTGCCGAGCAGAAAGTTGACGCGGAAGTCGTTCGGCGCGAGCTCGGCAGCCTTTTCGTAGCGAGCCAGTGCCTCGTCGGTCCGGCCCGCCAGGTCGTCGAGCCGGCCCAGACCGGCCAGTGCCGGGCCGTGATCCGGATCGATGGCGAGGGCCGCTCGGAAGTGCTCGGCGGCGAGCTCGGCCCGCTCCTCTCCCACGCTGATCAGCAGGTCGCCGAGACGGTACAGGGTTTCGGCATGGCTCAGGGGCTTGACCATGGTCCGGACCGGCGGCATCTCGTCCACCGGCACGAAAGAGTAGGCGAAGCGGCGGGCCCGGACGTAGCGCCGAAGCTCCTTTGAAAGCTCGTTGTACGTGGTTTCAAAGCTTTGCTCGAAGGCGGTGTCCTGATCGGCGCCCGCACGCAGCAGGCGGAGGAACGCGGTCAGCTGCGACCGACGTTCGGGCTGGCCGATGACCAGCATGTGGGTCAGCGCCCAGGACTGGGCGTAGAAGCCCCCGCGGCGGTGGCCCTCGTGGTAGTCGGGCGAGCTCTGATCGATGGCGAACAGCTCGGCGAAGGAAATCAAGCCGTTGCCCCGCAGCCACAGCAGGTGGGCGCCGATGGGGTTGCCGATCTTCGCCCTGCCGCGCACGATCTCGAAGGTCGAGTAGAGCTCGGCGAGGCCCTCGTTGAGCCACAGGGGAAGCTCGGCCTGGTTGGTGTCGAGCACCGAGTGGATGTACTCGTGGTAGATGGTCCGCGTGATGTTGTCGCGGGCGTGCTGGCTGACGATGGCGGCGTAGTCGCCGAGCGGCCGGGACGAAAAGTACCCGGCAAGCTTTTTGGGCTCGCCCTGGTAGTAGAGCCGGTACGGGGCGAAGGAGCTCGGCTTGTCGAAGACGTAGACAAAGGCCGGCACCGGCGAGTCGAGCCGCATTCGCTCGAACAGCATGCCGAGCACGCTGCGCAGGGCTTCGAGGTCGGTGACGACCGACCGTGCGGTGGCCTCCCCGGCGTTGCTGAACACGGTGAAGTGGTCGGACTCGACCCGGATCCAGCGGTCCTTCTCGCGCGGCAGCTCCGAGGTCGCGGCCGCGGCCGACCCGGCGACCGTCAGAGCGGCCACGACGAGGAGTGCGCCGGTCGCGAGCTTCGCGCTCATGACGGAAGTATCCCACGAGCGCCGGACGGAGGAAAAGCGGCGCACCGGCCGGCCGGCCGGTGCGCCCGGGTCCGGTCCCGTTGTTTACTCGCCGCTCGAGTCCGACCACGCGCTCACGTCGCCGGTCTCCCAGCCATCGACGAAGAGAGCGATGCGGGTGTCGACGGTGGCGGCGTTGTTGGCCGTTATCGGGTCGAGCTCCGCCGCCGTGACGGACGCGGTGCTGGAGAACGAGCCCCACACCGGGTGGAGGAGGGCCGTCTCGATCGTGACCTGCACGCTGTCCAGTGCCGCCATGGTGCCGAGGTCGCAGGTCAGGGTGTCGCCCGAGAAGGTGCAGTCGGGCGAGCCCGGCGTCGACGAGACGAAGCTGAGCTCGGCGGGCAGGGTGTCGGTGAGCGTCACCGAGCTCGCGGTCAGGGGGCCGTTGTTGGTGACGGTCACGGTGTAGGTCAACGGCCTGCCCGACGGCGCCGGCTCGACCGAGGCGGTCATCCCGACCTGGAGGTCCGGACCCTCGACGATCTCGATGGCGTAGTCCTCGACCTCGCCGTCGGAGGCTCCGCCCTTGTAGGAGACGACATCGGTCGACGCGAGCCGGAAGCGGGCGTAGCTGGTTCCCACCGAGGCTGCCGCCGGGACCGTGAAGCTCAGCGGGGTGACCCCGGCAATCAGTGCCTCACCGTCGAAGACGTGCTCGTCGGCGTCGTCCCAGTCGCCGTCGCGGTTGAAGTCGATCCAGGCGTCGAGCAGGCCGCCGACCGGTGCGGTGACCTCGAGGCTCGCCTCGAGACCCGCACCGATCCCGGTCGTGAAGACGACGCCGTCCTCGTCGTCAGTACCGTCGAGATCATCGCCGTCGGCTCCCGGCGACGGCTGGCCGTCCGGTTCACCGTCCACGGACGCGCCCAGGAAGGGATTGCCGCTGACGATGATGTGGTAGGCGCCGTTGGACGCGCGCAGGGTGTCGTAGCTAGGGTCGGGCGCGTCGCCCCAGTCGAGGGCGACGATGTGGACCGCATGGTCCTCGACCTCGCCGTCGGGCGCCAGCCCGGTCGGCGTCAGACCGCCCGTACTGCTGATCCGGATGCGCGCCACGCTGTGTCCTTCCAGAGCCGTCGCGGGGACGGGAATCGAGTACGAGTTGCTCCCCGCGGTCACGGCGTAGCCCGTGAAGACCTGCTCGCCGGCATCATCCCAGTCGCCGTCGCGATTGAAGTCGATCCAGCCGTCGACGAGGCCCGCGTCGGACGCTGTGATGGTCCCGGTCGCCGGGCCGCCGATGGGCAGCATGCCGATGGCGAAGCCGTCCTCGTCGTCGAGATTGTCGAGGTCGTCGCCGTTGGAGCCCGAGCTTGGCAGGCCGTCGGGCTCGGCGTCGACCAGCGAGCCGAGATAGAGAGGACCGCCCAACAGGTGACGGGCGCCGTCGGATGCCAGCAAGGTCGGGTACGTCGGATCGGGCGCGTCGCCGAAGTCGACCTCCTCGATGTGAACCATGTAATCCTCGACCTCACCGTCGGAGGCTTCGCCTCCGGGACCGATCCCGCCGGCGGAGTTGACCCGGAATCGAGCCGCCACGTCCGCGCCCGGTGCGTGATCGAGAGGCACCGAGAAGGTGAGTGGGTTGGTACCGGCGACCAGAGCCTCGTCGGTGAAGATCTGCTCGCCGGTGTCGTCCCAGTCCCCGTCGTCGTTGAAGTCGATCCAGGCGTTCAGCAGGCAGGCGTCCGACGCGACAACGTCGACACCGGCAGAGGCGCCCGTGATGACCAGCGAGGTGAAGGTGACGCCATCCTCGTCGTCGTTGCCGTCGGTGTCGTCGCCATCAGCGGTCGCGGTCGGTTGACCGTCGAAATCCATGTCGACGGTCGCGCCGAGAAAGACGCCCCCTCCGAGCTTGTGTCGGGCTCCGTTGGAGGCGGCGAAGGTCGGATAGTCGGGTTCTGGAGCGTCGCCGTAGTCGAACTCCGGGCAGCCGGCATTGAAGAAGTAGACCGAGCCCATGGTCGCGTCATAGACCGCGCCAATCATGACGGTTCCGTCAACGAGATCCACGGCGCTGCCGAAGTTCTGTGCGTAGGATTGGTCCGATGGGACGACAATGGCGGTCTCACCCCAGGCGTCCGCCCCGCCGTGGTTGCGTTCGTAGACGTAGAACGAGCCGGAGACGATCCCGTAGAGCTCGTGCTTGTAGCAGCCGATGACGATGACATCGCCATCGATCGTCACCGAGTCGGCCGAGGCGAACAGATCGTAGGCGGCGGCGTCCGAGGCTGTGAGCTTGGCGACCTCTCCCCAGGCGTCCTGGCTCCCGTGATTCCGCTCGAAGACGTAGGCGGAGCCGGAGCTGAAACCGGCGTCGTCGTCGCTGCTCGCGCCGACCAGCAGTGTGTCGTTGGAGAGATCGAGCGCCGTGCCGAAGTAGTCGTTTGTCGCCGCATCGGAGGCCTTGAGCTTCGCGATCTCGCCCCAGTTGTCGGCGCCACCCTGGTTGCGGGCAAAGATATAGGCGGCTCCCGACTCGATCGCGGACCCTGTGGTTTCCCTCCCCGCGCCCACGGCAACGGTGTCCCCGCTGATCGCCACCGCGAACCCGAACATGTCCCAGGCCCAACCGTCGGAGGCCGTCAGCTTCTTGACCTCCCCCCAGTTGTCCGCGCCGCCTTGGTTTCGGGAGAAGACGTAAGCAGCGCCGGCATTGGTTCCGATCCCGCCCGTGTCGTAGATTGCGCCGACCACAATGGTGTCTCCGTCGATGTCGACCGAGTACCCGAACCAGGCGCCGGCAACGCCGTCCGATGCAGTCAGCTTGGCGACCTGGCCCCAGTTGTCGATGCCGCCGGTGTTTCGCTGAAAAACATAGACCGCTCCCGAGCTGTCGCCGATGGCGTCGTCGTCCTGAGTTCCAAGGACAATGACGTCGCCGCTCATGGCGACTCGCTGGCCGAAGTACTGGTTCGCGTAGCCATCGGACGCGTAGATCTTCTTGAGTTCACCCCAGTGATCCGGGCCGCCGAGGTTCTGCATCAGAATGTAGGCGGCACCGGCCGCGCTGCCCATGTCGTCGTCGAACTTGGCGCCGACGACCGCGATGTCGCCGTTGAAGGCGATGTCCCGGGCGTACTGATGGTCGGCGAATCCGTCGGATGCGACCGTTTTGGCCGTCTCCTCCCACTCGAAGGAGGCGCTTCCGCAGGGCGAGAAGACATAGGCGGAGCCCGAGTCCGTCCCATGATCGTCGTCCCGCCTCGCGCCGACGACGACGGACTCCGTCGTGATAGCCACCGCATCTCCGAAATAGTCTTCGGCCGAGATGTCCGAAGACATCAAGGTTTGGATCAGACCCCAGTTGTCGACTCCGCCTTCGTTGCGTTCGAAGACGTAGGCGGCTCCGGCGTCGTTCCCAGCCGTGTCGATTCTTGCGGCCCCTACAAGCAGCCGATCACCATCGATCGAGACAGATACGCCGTAGGCATTGCCGATCGATCCGTCTGGAGCGGTGATCCGCTGCACCTCGCCCCAGTTTTCGGCACCGCCGGTGTTCCGCTCCATCAGCCAGACGGCGCCGGTGTCGATCGAGCTCGGCGACGCGACTGCGAGCCAGGCTCCGGACACCGAGATCCTGCTCCCGAAAGCGTAGTTCGTCAGGCCTGTGCCGTCGCCGGTGAAGCTCCGAATTTCATCCCAGCTGTCGACGCCGCCCTGGTTTCTTCCGTAGACGTATACGAGGTCGTCGTTCGGCGCACCCACGAAAATCAGATCACCCTCGGCAGCGACACTCTGGCCGAAGTAGCTGTATCCGGCTGATGCCGATCCTGTCAGTTTCGCCACCTGACCCCAGTTGTCGACTCCGCCTTCGTTGCGTTTGAACACGTATGCGGCGCCTTCGTCCGAGTTCGAACCATCGACGTATCTCGCTCCGATGACGATCGTGTCACCATCGATATCAACGGATTCGCCGAAATTGTCCAACTCAGCGCCGTCCGAGGCGGACAGCTTGACCATCTCACCCCAGTTGTCGGCGCCGCCTTGGTTTCGCTCGAAGACGTAGGCGGCGCCGCTGTCGGCTGCGATGCCCGGTGCCTGGATCGCCCCGACCACGATCGTGTCACCGTCGATCGCGGCCGCACTGCCGAACAAGTGGTAGACATCGCCGTCGGACGCAGACAGTCGGGCGACCTCGTTCCATTCGTCGGCGCCTCCCTCGTTTTGGGTGAACACGTACACCACACCGCTGAGGTTGGTCGTGCCATCTCCCGTCCAAGCGGCAATCACCACCGTATCGCCGTCGGCCGCGACTGCGTTTCCGAAATGGTCGACCGAGCTGGCGTTCGACGCGGTCAGCTTCTTGATCTCGTTGAGGGTGACGCCCGCCAACGCCTCCTTTGTGGGCGACAGAGCTGCGCACACGATGACAAAAACGGCCAATCTAAGGAACTGTCGAGACATGGAAGGCTCCTTCCAGAAGACCAGTTGATGGGTGCGACGGCCCGCGATGTCAAGCGATTCGTCGGCCTTTGCATCACCAGACGACATCGCGACGGAAAGCGGATCATCGGCGACCGTCTGGTACCATTTTGTCGGGAAGAGACGAGACATCGACGGGGCGAGCGGTGTCGCTGTCTGCGTCCGCGATGAACAGGTGGAGCTCGACGGTGCTGATTTTCGAAACCCTCCCGACCCGGTGGGCGGCGTGACCGATCTCGGCGAGATCACGCGTCTGCTTGGCCGGCTCGACGACGATCGCGGCGAGGGGCGTGCCGCCGTTCTGTCCGAGCTCATGCCGCTGGTCTACGGCGAGCTCAAGGCGTTGGCGCGCGCCAACCGCTACCGATGGAGCGGGGTCGAGGCGCCGGGTACGACGAGCCTGGTCCACGAGGCGTACCTGAAGCTCGCGGACTCGACGCCGGCGGATCTCGTGAACCGGCGTCAGTTCTATGCTCTGGCGTCGAAGGCCATGCGCTCGATCCTGATCGACAACGCGCGCTGGCACAGCCGGCAGAAGCGGGGCGGAGGCCGGCGCCGAACCGGGTTCGAGGAAACCAGGCTGGTGTCGGCCGAGCGGTCGGAGGAGCTGCTGGCGCTCGATCAGGCGCTCGCCGAGCTCGAGAATCGCGAGCCGCGGTTGGCCCGCATTGTCGAGTGCCGCTGCTTCGGCGGGCTGACGGTGGACGAGACCGCCGAGGCGCTCGCTGTGTCGTCGGCGACTGTCAAGCGCGGCTGGAGCCTGGCGCGAACGTGGCTCTATCGAGCGCTGCGGTCGGCGGCCCTGTGAGATGTCGATTGTCTGCGATTCGTTTGGAGCTCGGTGGTCCGAGAACTCAGACGAGAGTCGTTTGAGATGAGACGATGGCTGATCCACAACTGAGCCGGCTCGAGGAGCTGCTCGCCGAGGCGCTCGGCCGGCGGCCCGAGGAGCGCGACGCGTATCTCGACGAAGTCTGTGCGGGCGATGACGAGCTTCGTCGCGAGCTCGACGAGCTCCTCGCCCTGAACGACGACGCGGCCGAGTTCTTCGACGGGCTGTCGGGCGACATCGCCGGCTCGGCGCCGCTCGAGGTCGAGAGCGCAGCCCGTCCGAGGATGGCCGTGGGCCCCTACCGGACCCTCGAGGCCATCGGCCACGGGGGGATGGGGGCGGTCTACCGCGCCGAGCGGATCGACGGCGAGTTCGATCAGGAGGTGGCGCTCAAGCTGCTCCACCAGGACATGGACACGCCCGAGCTGCGGGCCCGGTTCCTGCACGAGCGGCAGCTGCTCGCCGGTCTCGCCCACCCGAGCATCGCCCGACTGCTCGACGGCGGCGTGACCGACGAGGGTCGGCCGTACTTCGTCATGGAGCTGGTCGAGGGCACGCCGATCACCCGGTACTGCCGCGATCGAGGGCTCTCCGGCGACCGGGTGCTTCGGCTGTTCCTCGAGATCGTCGACGCGGTGAGCTACCTGCACCGTAACCTGGTTGTCCACCGCGACCTCAAGCCGAGCAACATCTTCGTGGGCAAGCACGGCCGGGTGAAGCTGCTCGACTTCGGCATCGCCAAGCTGCTCGCCGACGTGCCGGGCGCCGAGCCGGCGACCCGCACCGGCCAGCTGCTCATGACGCCGGAGTACGCCGCTCCCGAGCAGATGCGCGGCGAGCCGGTGACCACGGCGACCGACGTCTACGCCCTCGGCGTGCTGCTGTACGAGCTGCTCACGGGACGGAGGCCCTACGGCGCGAACTCGCCGCGGACCGAGCTTCCGGCCACCCCGAGCTCGACCCTGCGGACCCGGGATCGGCGGACGCCCGACGCCGTTGCTCAGGGGGAGGGATCAGCTCCGCCCGAGCGCCGGATTGGCCGCGATCTCGACGCGATCTGCCTCGAGGCACTGCGGCCCGATCCCGACGACCGGTACCGGTCGGCCGAGCAGCTCGGCCAGGACATCGAGCGCCACCTCGAAGGTCTGCCGGTGCGGGCGCGGCCCGCCACGGTCGGCTACCGGCTTGCCAGCTTCGTTCGCCGCCACCGGACCGGGGTCGTCGTCGCCGCGGTGGTGGCCGCGTTGGTGGTGACCGGACTGGTGCGTGAGATCGGACTCCGAGGCCGGGCGGAGCGCGCGCGGCAGGCTGCCGAGGTCGAGGCCGCAAAGGCGGTGGCGGTGTCCGAGTTCCTCGCCGAGCTGCTGTCGTCGGTCGATCCGGCCAAGGCGCAGGGGGACGAGGTCCTCGTCACCGACGTCCTCGAGCAGGCGGCCGGGAGGATCGCGGACTCGACGGAGCTCGGCGATCAGCCCGAGGTCGAGGCGGCGGTCCGGCGCACCATCGGCAACACCTACGTCTCGCTCGGCCGGTACGAGTACGCGCTCGAGCACCACGAGCGGGCGGCGGTTCTGCTCGGCTGGCCGCAGTCCTGCGACTCCGAGGCCATGTCGGCGGCGGCCGAGCTCGGGGTGCTCTACCACCGGCTGGGTCGTCACGACGAGGCGGAGGCGCTGCTCAAGGCGGTGCTCGACGCCCGACTCGAAACCTACGGCGAGGAGCACCCGGCGACGCTGAGCTCGTTGAACCACCTGGCCGATCTGTACTTCGGCATCGGCCGGATCGACATGGTCGAGCCGCTCGATCGCAGGACGCTGGAGATCCGCCGCCGGGTGCTCGGTCCCGACCACCCGGACACCCTGCGCTCGATGAACGCGCTGGCCGCGACGCTGTTCAATCAGGCGCGGTACACCGACGCAGTGCCGCTGTTCTCGGAGGGGCTCGAGATCCGACGGCGGACGCTCGGCGACAGCCACCCGGACACGCTGACCCTGGCCAACAACCTGGCAGCGGTCTACCTGGAGCTCGGTCGCTACGACGAGGCCGAGACTCTGCTCCGGGAGGTGGTCGAGGGCAGAACACGGGTGCTCGGTGCGCATCACGACAACACCGCCATGTCCGTCCACAACCTCGGCGTGACCCTGGCTCAGCTCGGTCGCTACGCCGAGGCCGAGGCGGAGCTGCGGCGGGCTGTCGAGCTGCGGCAGGAACTCCCCGGAGGCCCGAGGTCGCTGTTGTTCTCGAAAAGCTACCTCGCCGACGTGCTCAGGGTCCAGAAGCGCTACCGGGAAGCCGAGATCCTCTACCGGGAAACCCTCGTCGCCCAACGTGGGGTGTGCGGCCACGACGACGGGCAGACCCTGAAGACCGCGAGCGGACTCGCCGAACTGCACTCTCTCCAGGGTGAACTCGACGCTGCCGAGGCGCTGCTCGACGAGGTCCTCGAGACCCAGCTGCGGGTGCGCGGCGAGGAGCATCCGGACACCCTGCAGAGCCTCACGACACTCGCCCATGTCCGCAACGAGCAGGGACGCTTCGACGAGGCCCTCGAACTGTGCGATCGAGCCATCGAGGCGGGGAGCCGCTCGCTCGGACCGGAGCACACGGCCGTGCTGCAGGCGCAGACCGAGAAGGCGGCGGCGCTCGACGGACTCGGGCGCCGCGACGAGGCGGACGAGCTCGCCGAGCGTGTTCTCGCGGGATATCGCAGTGTCCTCGGCGACGACCACCCGTCGACTGGCGAGGCGCGCTCGAAACTCGACGAGTGGCTGAGTTGACGGCGGATCCGCGGCTCAGGAGTGGAGCAGCGTGCCCGGGTCGTCGTCGCTCATCTTGACGGTGCGCTCGTAGGTCATCCCGAGCTTGGCGAGGATCCCGAGCGAGGCCGAGTTGTGCGGCGCGGCGAGCCCGACGATCCGCTCGATGCCGAGGGTCGACCGCCCGTACTCGATGACCGCCGCGATGGTCTCGGTGGCGAAACCCTGGCGCCAGTAGGCGGGGAGAAAGGCGCACCCGAAGTCGGTGACGTTGAGGGCCGAGCGGTACAGGATGCCGCACACCCCGATGGGTGCGCGGTCGGGCTCGAGCTCGACGAGAAACTGCCCATGGCCTTCGGGCTGACCGCGCCGCCACGGTCCGTCAGCGATAAACCGCTTCGCATCGTCGAGATCGCGGACTCCCTTGTCGCCGATGTTGGCGAGGAAGGACGGCTCGTTGACGAGTGCCAGCACGAACTCGGCGTCGGCCTCGGTCAGCTCGCGCAGACGAGTTCGCGGGGTCGTGATGATCACGGCCATGATCGGATCATGGCACACCCGCCCGGTTCGAAGCAGCCGGCCGGCCTGAGCGAGCGCCGTTCACTCGAGATCGACCTGGAGACCGCGCGGCGGAAGGAGATAGAATCCGACGGCGCGGATCGGGAGGCAGCCATGGAGTTCACAGACAGGCACGTTCTCATCACCGGCGGGTCGCGGGGCATCGGTCGTGCCTGCGCCCGGGCCTTCGCCGAGCGCGGCGCGACGGTGGCGGTCAACTACCGCGCCAACCGCGAGGCCGCCGACGCAACCGTCGCCGGGCTCGCCGGGTCGGGCCACGTCGCGCTGCAGGCGGACGTCGCCGACCCTGAGGCAGCGTCCGGTCTGGTGGCTGCGGCGGTCGACGCCTTCGACGGTCTCGACGTCGTCGTCAACAACGCGGGCATCTTCTTCGAGCACAAGCTCGACGAGGTCGACTACGCCGAGTGGCGGGACGCGTGGAGCCGGGTGCTGGCGGCCAACCTCGTCGGGCCGGCCAACGTCAGCTACTGCGCGGCGCGGCACATGATCGAGCGCGGCCGGGGCGGGCGGATCGTCAACGTGTCGTCGCGAGGCTCGTTCCGCGGCGAGCCCGACGGCCCGGCCTACGGCGCCTCGAAGGCGGGGCTCAACTCCATGAGCCAGAGCCTGGCCAAGCGGCTCGCGCCGTACGGGATCGCGGTCGGCGTCGTCGCGCCCGGCTTCGTCGACACCGAGATGGCGGCGCGCTACCGCGGCACGCCCATGTGGGACGACATCATGTGCCAGAGCCCGTTCGGCCGGATCGCGAAGCCCGAGGAGGTTGCCGCGGCCGTGCTCTTCCTCGCCTCGGACGAGGCGGTCTTCTCGACCGGCGCGATCATCGACGTCAACGGAGCGTCGTACCTCAGAACGTGAGCGCAGTGGTCGGGCAGGAAGCGGTCACGGAACCGGTTCAGCCCGTGCGGTTTGTTCTCGAGGGCCGGAATGCCCGCGGTTCGGGAGCGATTGTTCGCAAGGACAGGGCGGCCGCCGGCCGTTTCACTGGATCGAGAGGACGATGAACCCGATGCCTGCAACCGAGATCCGACCGTCGAGAAGTCGCGTGCAGCGGTGGCTGCTCGCGGCCGCCGGCGTGATTCTGGTCGGCGTCGGCGCGGCGGGCGTGTTCCTTCCCGGGCTGCCGACCACGGTCTTCCTGCTCGGGGCGTCGTGGTGCTTCGCGCGCAGCTGTCCGTGGCTCGAGGAGCGCCTGATCCGGGTGCCCCTGTTCCGGCCGTTCCTGGTCTACCTCGATCGGGACGCCCGGATGCCGAAGCGGGTGGTGGCCTGGACCCTGGTGGTGATGTGGCTCGCCATCGGGCTCAGCGTCGCGCTGCTCGGCTTCGGCGCCGATCCGAGCCCGTTGCTCGCCGCCACCATCGCCGTCCTCGGCATCATCGGCAGCGTGGTCGTGCTGCGGCTCAGTCGACGGCGGGTGAAGGCGGAGGCTTCGTTCCGAGACGTTCGGCGGCGAGCGGCCTGACCCGCGGCCACTCGAGCACGAACCACGGCGTGAAGCGCTCCGGCGTTGCCGCGAGCTCGGCGTCGAGGTCCGCCGGCGTGACCCATCGGATGTCGCCGATCTCGAGGGGGTTCGGTCGCGGTCGCTTGTTTGAAGAGCCGGCGTAAACCCGGCAGACCTCGCGCTCGGAGCCGAGGTCCCCGTACCGGGCGTGGTAGGAAAAGGTGAACAGGTGCTCGAGGTCGGCGGTCAGCCCGAGCTCCTCGTCGAGCCGGCGCCGGGTCGCCTCGGCCATGGTCTCGCCACGCCGCGGGTGGCTGCAGCACGAGTTCGACCAGAAGCCGGGCCACAGCCGCTTGTCCTCGGCTCGTCGCTGAAGCAGCAGGCGCCCTTCGGCGTCGAAGATGAAGATCGAGAACGCCCGGTGCAAAACGCCTTCGCCGTTGTGACACGCGCCCTTGGCGAGAAAGCCGATCTCGCGGTCGGCCTCGTCGACCAGAATGAGTTCCTCGTCCTCGCTCGACACAACGCGGAAGGCGGGGTCGGCGGGCCGGTCAGCCAATCCGGACCTCCATGGCCTGGTAGCCGGCGTCCTGCATGGCGGTCATGACCCTGCGGGCGTTGTCCGGGCACAGGGCGATCATCGAGCCGCCGCCGCCGCCGCCGGTGAGCTTGGCGCCGAGGGCACCGTTCTCGCGGGCGATCTGGATCAGCTCCTCGAGCTCCCAGCTCGACACCTGCATTCCGTTGAGCAGCCCCTGACAGACGTTCATCAGCTCGCCGAGCCGCTCGAGATCGTGCCGTTTGATCGCCTCGAGCGCCTGGCCGGTGACGGCGTCGATGCCCTTGATCATGGTGTCGTAGACGTCGCGGTTGCGGTCACGGCCGTCGCGCACCCGGGCCACCATCTTGGCGGTCAGGCTCTCGACCCCGGTCAAACCGATGACGAAGGTCACGGGCTCGACGAAGCCCAGCGAGTGGATCTCGGGCGGATCGCCCTTGCGGTACACCAGAGGCTGACCGAAGGTCGCCACGGTGTTGTCGATGCCCGACGGGGTGCCGTGGGCGACGCACTCGCACTGGTAGGCGAGGGCGTTGATGTCGTCGTCGGACAGGCCGAGGGAGAAGTGGACGTCGATGGCGCGGATGATGGCGACCGCGACCGCGGCCGAGCCGCCGAGCCCCATGGCGCGCGGAAGCTCCGAGAAGACCTCGATCCGCATGGAACGGTCGGTGAGCCCGAGCTCGCGGAGCACGAGCGCCGCGGGCACCTCGAAGGAGCGCTGCTTGTCGGGGTCGGTGCGGAGCCGCTGCTCGACACCCCAACGGGGCACGACGAGCCAGACCCCGTCGTCGTCGTCGATGATGCGCGCGCGGACCGCGAGCGGGACGGGAGCGGCGATGGCGCGGCTGCCGTAGACCACGGCGTGTTCGCCGAACAGGATGATCTTGCCGTGGCCGGCCGACATCTGATCGCGATCCTCGCGGGCCATGGCGTGACCGGCCTGGAGCCTGACCTGGTCGATGATCTGCTCCGCCTTCCAGATCTTGATGTCGCCCGACTCGACGAGACGCTCGACCACCGAGTCGAAGATGTCGGGCGTGGCTCCCGCGGCAGAGGCCACCGTCCGGGCGTGAAGGGTCATGTGCCCGTGCTGGATGCCCTCGGTGACGAGCGCTCGGAGCGCCGAGAAGTTCTGCGCCAGCCCCACCGCCGCCATGACCTCGGCGAGCTCCCGCGAGGACCCGACGCCGGCGAGCTTCAGATTCATCGTGACCGACGGGTTGGACTGGAGCGGTCCGCCGACGATGCCGACCCGCAGGGGCAGCTCGATTTCGCCGACCAGCGCGCCGCCCTCGTCCTTGGTCCAGCGCGACAGCGACGTGTAGTGGGTTCCCCGAGCGGCGTAGGCGTGGGCGCCGGCCTCGACCGCCCGCCAGTCGTTGCCGGTGGCCAGCGCGACGGCGTCGATGCCGTTCATGATGCCCTTGTTGTGGGTCGCCGCCCGGTACGGGTCGACGGCGGCGAACTGGCTGGCGATGATGATGCCGTCGCTCACCTGTTGGCCGTCGAAGCCGTTGTTGACCAGCCTGTCGACCGGGATCCGGACCCGCGCCCGAACCAGGGACCGGTCCGCGAGATTCGACAGGATCCGCAGAAAGACCTTTCCCCCGGTCAGGCTTTCCAGGTACGACGCGACTCCCTCGCACATGGTGTTGACCAGATTGGCGCCCATTGCGTCCCGAGTGTCGACCAGCAGGTGGACGACGAGCATCTCCACCGTGTCGCTGGTTGCCGGGTGGATGTGAACCTCGAGGTCCACGGCGCCGCCGCCGCGGGCCACCATCCTGGGGTGCAGGCTGTTGGCGAGATTGATCACGTCGTCCCGGTGTCGTTCAAGGATCTGCCGGGCTTTGCTGGTGTTGGGAACGTCGACCAGCTGGATCTGGCCGATCAGAATGGGATCGGTGCTCGACGTGGTGAATCCCCCGGCGGCGCGGGCGGTCTTCGCGGCGAAGCTCAGAGCGGCGACGATCGACGGCTCCTCGACGGTCAGGGGAACGACGTAATCCTTGCCGTTGATGGTGAAGTTGACGCCGAGCCCGATGGGCAGACCCATGACGCCGATGACGTTCTCGATCATGTTGTCGGCGCCGTTGACGTCGAGGACGGTTTCGCCGTTGAGCAGTGCTCTGGATTCCTGCGACGAGAGCAGGCCGCGCTCGCGGACCTTGCGCACCCGCTCCTTCACCGACAGCTTGTGAAACGAGGGGAGAAGTGATTTGCTCACCGTTGGGGGGTCCTTTCGGGCGGGTGGGGCACCGGTTCCTTGTTGGTTCCCGGCGCCGCGGAGTGTTGACTTCTTGGTTTTTCTTCCTCGTCCTCGCTCGTGCCCAAATCACGGGGGCGCTGCAACTTGCCCTCCAGCACGATACCTTAACGCCGAATCCGCTGCGGGACAAGGATTGAGCCGAACTCAACCGGGAAACCTGTTCTCAAGACAGGCTATTTCCCACCCGTTTCATGTCAGCTTTTGTGGCCTTGCGGCTGGACGACGAAGAACGCATAGCTGTAGTGCTCGGAGTACCTCCCGAACATCTCGAGCTCGTGCTCGGCCTCGGCGGCGACGGCCTGTGCTGTGGGGTCACCGGGGTGGGCTGTGCGAAACTCGGCGAGACGGCGCTCCATGGGGCCGTAGAACTCGCTCCTCCATGACTCAGCCGGCAGAACGAAGTGCCCGATCGTCGAGTACCCCGCTGCGTCCACGGCGACGCGGACGCCGCTCTCATCGGCGATCGCCGGGTACTCCGCGCGCCACCAGGTGACCAGCTCGTCCGGCGGCGAAGGTGTCAACCAGACCGGCTCGGTGAAGGCGATGCAGGCGTGGTCCCTCAGCAGGTCGCGCCACTGAAGCAGCGCGTTCTCGATGCCGGCGAAGTAAATCGCGCCCTCGCATTCGAGAGATGATCCGCCTCGCCGACCGGGTCTTCGAGGACCAGATGATGGTCAGGTGCCGAGCATCGTCTCGACCACGGTGCACCACGCGTCACCCATGGCGGTCGGATCGTAGCCGCCGCCGCCGAGGGCGAGCAGCCGTCCGTCGCAGTGGCGATCGGCGAGGCGGCACAGCCGCTCGGTCGCGTGCCGATGGGCGGCTGTGGTCAAGGCAAGGTGGGTGAGGGGATCTCCAGCGATGCCGTCGGCGCCGCACTGCAGAATGATGAATGCCGGTGCGGCGTCGTCGATGTGGGCCTCCGCCCGCTCCCAGACAGCCAGAAAGAGCTCGTCACCGGCGCCCGGCGGCAGCGGCAGGTTGAGCTTGGTGCCGGCGGCTCCGTCCAGGCCGCGCTCGTGGGCCCCGCCGGTACCCGGGTAGAGGAAACGCCCGTCCTCGTGGATGTCGGCGATGACCACTTCGGGGACGTCCTCGAACCCGTAGTAGACGCCGTCGCCGTGGTGGGCGTCGATGTCGACGTAGGCGATGGTGCGGCCGGCGAGCGCGGAGCGGAGGTGCTCGATTGCCACGGCGCAGTCGTTGAAGACACAGAACCCGCTGGCGCGGTCCCGCCGCGCGTGGTGCAGCCCGGCGATCGGCACGAAGGCCCGGCGGGCCTCACCGGACAGAACGCGCCGGGCAGCGTCGAGGGTGCTGCCGACGACTCGGGCCGCGGCCTCGTACATGCCGGGGAAGGCGGGAGTGTCTCCGTGGTCGAGGAAGCCCTCGCCGTGCTCCGACAGCCGTACCACGAGGTCGACGTAGCCGGGCGTGTGGAAGCGCTCGATCTCCTCTCGGGTGGCGACCCTGGGCGGACGCAGCGTGACCCGGTTGTCAATGCCACGCTCGGCCAGGGCGGACCAGAACACGGCCTGACGATTGCTCGCGAATGGATGGTCGCGACCGAAGCCGTACTCGCCGAGTTCGTCGCCCGAGACGACGGCGAGGGTGGGGGTCAATCGGTTGGCGGCTCGATCTTCCACGGGTTCATTGTAAACGCGATGTGCGGCATGACCGAGACCGAGGCGATGACACCGTCGAGGTCATCGACGTCAGGTGTGCATCGAGTCAGGGAGCCGAGGACGACCACGCGGCCAGATCTCCGGTCTCGAAGCCGTCGGCGAACAGCGCTTCGTCGCGGTAGATCTGGAGATCGATCGTCGAGCTGCCGCCGGCCCCTGACACCCAGCTCACCCAACCATTGCCGGTGGCCTGGAACGAGTTGTTCCGCCGGCCCCACGAGATTCCGGCGGTGCCGACCGGATCGGGACCTTCGACGAGATTCCCCACTTCGTCGACGACGGCGAGGTAGAACTCGCCGGTGTTTTCCATGCTCCAGCCGACGAGGTAGCGCTCGGCGCCGCCCGTGGCATCCGGCAGCCGAGCCATCACCGGGTCCCGTTCGAACTCGCCGGCGGTGTCGGTCAACCAGGCGAGGTGGGTTCCCGACGAACCGCCGAAGCGGACGAAGCCGATTCCCTGCCCGTCGCAGCACGGCATGTCCATCGCGTTGAAGACCGCTTTCCACTCATCGTCACCGGCCGCCATCTGTCCGAGCTGAAGCGAGACCAGGCCGCCGCAGTCGCCGTCGGAAGAGACGAGGTTCTGCGAGTTGTCGCGGACCAGCCCTTTCGACGGGTAGCAGTCGGACGAGCACAGGGCGGCCCAGCCATGGGCCTGATTCCACGACACGAGCTGGGCCATGGAGTGCGAGCAGCCCCACTCCCAGCCGCCGGTGATGGTGCCGGTCGAGCTGACGTAAGTGAGCTGATCGCCGTGGTGGCCCGCCATCCAGGATCCCGTCCCGTAGACAGTGTAGTACGCGGCGTAGGCGTCATTGCCCCAGGAGAGCCGCGAATCGCCCAGCCAATCGTCGTACTCGGTGTTGGCCGAGTCGAGCGTCGGCGCCCAGAGCTGTTGGCCCGATGAGTCGTACCTGGCCAGCCTCAGGTTCTCGGTCGCTGGGTTCCAGAGCAGCACGGCGTAGCTGCCGTCATCGTGGACCACGAGGCCCTTGAGCTTGAGCCCGGGAAAACTATCGATCTCGGACACCGCTCCACCGTCGATGCGATTGATCCGACCGGTGTCCGACTGGTCGGTCCAGCCGAGATAGAACGAGCCGTCAGGCCGGGGCACGAGGTACAGCCGTGGTCCGAGCGTGGTGCCGCCCCAGGTGCCCCAGTTTCCGATATCGCTCTCGAGGCTGTGCGGCAGCGTCAGCTCCGTGACCTGGACGCGGTCGGCCAGCCCGGTCGCACCGGCATGGGCGGCGACGATGCAGATGAACATGAACGTGGATAGCCGACGCATGGGCCCTCCCGGTTCGAGTTTGTCCCTGACGCTGCGGCCGGGGCTGCGACCTGGATCACGGTTCCCGTCGATCACGCCGTTCGGGTCGACTCCGCGAACCCGGCCTTCTCATCAATCTCCGGCTGCAAGGCGCAATACACCATGATCTTCGACGCTTTCTCGATTCGCTCGCTCGACGTACCGCAAGTACGACTGCGCTCCCTCATCTTGCGAGAGCGCCGAATATCAAGTCGTCTTGCACCCTCCGCTACGGACCTTGGTGAGAAGTCCGAGCTAGCTCCCGTCCGGAAACGGCGCTTTTTGGCAATCTCGGCGTCAGATGACGAATTTCCTTGTGCGGCGTACAGAAGTACGCCTCCGCGTACATTCTGATCTTCCTTGACCTTGCACAAAAACCCCTCGTTTCCGAATCGAGAACCGCGCAGTCCCCATCGGAGTGTCCGGATGGGAACGAGCTAAGATCGAGAGGTGATGGCCGATCCAAGCTCGTTGCCGAGGCGAGAGTTCGGCGGGGAACGCCCCGCGTTGCGGTGCCCGCTGTGCGGCTCGGTCGCCGAGCTTCGCGGCGGTTGAGCGAAGGCCCGAATCGTGTGCAGGTCCTGCACCGCCGACCTCCCCGCCTCGCACTACCCGGACACCGTCGAGGCCTACAAGCAGGCGCTCGTCGACTGCTGGCTCGCCACGCTCGATGCCGGCGAAGACGGATGAGCTCGTGGTTTTCGTCGCGCAGGAGTCGATTTTCGGAGGGTGCTTGCCAGGTCTGATTCTGCGATCCGATCGCGCCGGAGGAGCGACGTGAACCTCAGCTGAGCGATTCTCACCGGCGATCTGCACCAAGCTCCTGCGCTCTGGATAGTTGCGCAATCACTCGACAACCCAACGGGGATGCCTCCGTTTTTCGCAACCACCAGCGCATCGAGATCTTGGCACATCTCATCCGGCAGAATCGCTCAGCTGAGGCTGAATTCAAAATCGACAATCGAGACTTGAGAGTTCGCCGTGGTCAGTCGAGCTTGAGCTTGGCGAGGTAGCGCGCCGCGAGGTCGTTCGGGTCGGCGACGCCGAGGGCGCGCGCTACCTGCAGCACGTGGCCGCGCACGAACACCGCCGCCGGAAGGTCGTCGACCCGTTCGGACTCGAGCTGCTCGAGCAAGGCCGGGCGGATCTTGGTTTCCTCCGCCACCTGCTCGAGGGTCAGGCCGCGTCGCCGCCGGTGGAAGCGGAGCACGGCACCGGGCTCCGTTCGCGGGTCGGGTTCGGGTCCGTCGGAGGCTCCGGCCGAGGCGTCGGACGGTGGTGTCACGGCCTGAGGCCCGCGGAACGGCGGCGGCTCGCTGCCGGTGATCCGGCGGTACGCGTCGTCGATACGATCGAGCATCCGCGCCCGCTCGTCGTCGTCGAGCAGGTTGTAGGTTGCGAGGGCGTCGGGTCGGTACAGCGAGCGGCGAAAGCGCAATGCCCTGCTGACTTCGTTGAGATCGGCGCCCGGCTCCAGATCGAGCAGCTGCCAGTCCTCGTGTCGGGCGCGGCTCATCCGGTGACCTCGGCCGGTGGGTCGACGAGGGCGCCGGCGGTGCTGCGGATGGCGGCGGCGAAGGTGCTCTGGGGAAACAGCTCGACCGCCGGCCGGCGCTGGTCCACCGAACGCCGCACCAGATTGTCCATCGGCAGGGTGCCGAGGCACCGGAGATGGATCCCGAAGTAGTCCCGGCATGCGGAACCCATCTCGGCGCCGAGCCGCGCCTGCTCCGATCGCTCGACGCGGTTGACGATGAGCGACGGCGAAAAAGTGCTGGCGGCCTCCATCAGCGCCGCGCCGGCCTCCGCGTCGATCATCATCACCCGCGCCATGAGATCGCGGGGCGTCCGGATCGCCGTTCGGCCGTTGCTCTTCATCGCGGCTTCGACGGCTGCCTTGACCTGCTGCCGTGGTTGGGCCTGCTTGAGCGTACGGAAATACGCTGCCTTGATGAAGAAATAGGCGTTCTCCACCGAGGTCGCCTCGGGGACCACGATCAGAATGCCCCTGCGGGCGACGATGAAGAAGTCGAGCACGTTGAAGGCGGTGCCGGCGCCGAGATCGAGGAAAACGTGGTCGACGTCGAGCTTCCTGATGTGGCGCAGGATCTTGCCCTTCTGGCCCCAGTTGGGGTTGGCCGTCTCGAGGAGTGCCCGAGCGCCGCTGACCAGCCAGAGATTCTCGACGGGTGTCGGCTGCATGATCTCGGCCAGGCTCGACGCCCGTCGCGCGACGAAGTCCGACAGGTTTTTCTTCGGAGACGGCACGCCGACCATGGTGTGGAGGTTGGCGCCGCCGAGATCGGCGTCGACCAGGGCGACGCGGGCGCCCGTGCGGGCGATGGTGGCGGCGAGGTTGGCCGCGACCACCGACTTGCCGACACCGCCCTTGCCGCCGCCGATGGCCCACACCCTCGGACCGGGCTGAACCGTCGTCTCGGCCTCGATGATCATGGACCGCACCGGAACTCGCCCGTCATCGCTCGACCGCTCCCCTCGGTCGGCTTCAAACGAGAGCGGCCGAGTTGCGTGAAACGGCGCGTGACAGGTCCATCAGCTGCAACCATTTGACGCCAATTCTAGCAGGACATCGGTTTCGGGTCGGGCAACCGAAGCGGATCCAGCTTCGACCCGGGTCTCCGAGTGGGTGGGGTTTGATCGATCGATGTGGCGCGTGATAGAGTGAGGTTGCGACGCAAAATCAGAAATTTTGACGGAGTCGAGTGCGATTCCGACCGCGACAGGAGGAGATCATGACCCGAAGCTTGACGACCATTCGTCTCGGACCGGCTGCGGCGGTCGCCGTTGTGCTCATGCTGGCCGCGGCGGCGCCCACGGCCGCCGACCAGTGGATGATTCCGGCCGCGGCCAACGTGTCGGGCACTGCCGGCACCAACTGGCGGACCGATCTCCGTCTGGTCAACACCGACGGCACCCAGGTGTCGGTTCGCGTCCACCTGCTCGAGAATCGAAAGGACAACGGCTCGCTCGACACGTTCGTCGACATCGGTGTTCCCGCCCACGGACAGGTCCTGATCGACAACATCCTGGCGACGCGATTCGGGTTCTCCGGCACCGGGGCACTGCTTGTCGAGGCCACCGATTGCGGGCTCATCGTGACCTCCCGGACCTACAACCTGGTGCCGGGCGGCACCTACGGTCAGTTCATACCCGGCGTGCCGATCGACGAGGCGCTGAGTCCGGGTGAGACAGGGCACATCGTCTACCTGTCGAAGTCGGCCGACTTTCGAAGCAATCTCGGCTGGGTCGGCACCGCGGCCGGCTCGGGAACCGTGGTCGTGACGGTGCTCGACGACGCCGGATCGGTGATCGGCGCGCGAAGCTGGCCGGTCAAGCCGTACGAGCAGAATCAGATCAACGACATCTTCGATGAGGTCTCGGCGCCCGCCACGGCCGTGGCCCGGGCGACCGTGACGGCGACGGTGCCGCTCATCGCCTACGCCTCGGTGGTCGACAATCGTACCGGCGATCCGGTTGCCGTGCTCGCCGAGCCGGCGCCGACGGAGCCGGCCGACGTCCTCGTGGCCGGCGTGGCTCGCGCCGGTGGGGTCGGCGCGAGCCTGTGGCGCACCGATCTGAGGATTCTGGCGGCCGGTCCGTCGGGCGGAATGGTGACCCTCGGCTCTCATCCCAAGGACACGGCGGTCACGTCCCCGACGACGATCACCCGGATGGTGGGCTCGGGGCAGCTCCTGGCCCTCGACGACGTGATGCTGTCGGCATTTGGAATGAACGAGGCCAACGGCGGCCTTCGGATCATTGCCAACTTCCCGTTGTTGATCCTGGCGCGCACGTACAACCAGAGCGATGCCGGCACCTTCGGTCAGTCGATCCCCGGTGTGCCATTCGGAGAGCTGATCGAGGCCGGTGAGACGGTCACGCTGTCGGGAGTGCTCGGCGGCACCTTCCGGACCAACGTGCTCTTCTTCAACGCCGGTTCCGCGGTGACCGAGCTCGACCTCGAGCTGATCGGCGGTGACGGTGGAGTCGTGGACGATCGAGAGACCACCCTGAAGCCCGGCGAGACGGACCAGATCAACAACGTGCTCGGCTTCTTCGGCGTGCCCTCCGAACCCGGGCCGTTCAGCCTCCGGGTGTTCGCCGAAGCGGGTGGTCCGTACGCCGTCGGCCTGTCGGTCATCGACCGCGACTCCGACGACCCGACCTATGAGAACGCCGTAGCCAACTGCGCCTCGTCCGGCGGCGGTGGTGGCGGCGGAGGAGGAGGCGGTGGCGGCGGTGGCGGCGGAGGAGGCGGTGGCGGTGGCGGCGGTGGCGGCGGAGGAGGCGGCGGCGCCTGCGTCGCCGTCGCGTTCCCGGCGCCGGGTCGTCAGGTCACCTACGACATTCTCGCCGAGTTCGAGGGAGACACGTTCGAGGGCGAGCTGATGCGCACCCACCACTCCTTCGACGCCAACGGCAGCCATGACACCTCGGTGGTCTCCCTCTCTTTCCAGGGTGACCAGGTCGTCGTCACGACCGAGAGCATGGACCAGCACCGCGTGCTGTCGAGCCCCCAGGGGCACGGCGAGGTGCTGTCTTTCGACGATGAGGTGACGACGGAAGTCGGCGGCATCCCGGTCCAGGGCTTCAGCTCCACCACCAGCTACAGCCCGCCGCTCTATGTCGGACCATTCAATCGCTGGTGTGAGGGAGAGACCTGGGTCACGCCGTCGGTGGCCGAGACCACGATCTCCACTCCGGGCGGAACCGAGACGATCCAGACCGAGCCCTACGAGGGCGTGGTCGAGAGCGTTTCCGAGACGGTGACGGTGCCGGCCGGTACCTTCAATTGCGCGTGCTCGATGATCGAGGTCACCAGCGGGCCGAACGCCGGCACCCGGACCCGCCAGTGCGTGTCCAAGGACCTCGGGGTGCTGATCAGTCAGGAGGTCTCAGCGCCGGGTCCGGGCGGCGAGATTCTCGGATACTTCTACGCCACCAGCGTCAACTGATGCCCCCGCGCCGTCCCACCCCCGGGTGGGACGGCGACGGTTTCTCCATGGTCACGGTGATCTTGCGCAGCATTGCCCGATCGTGATCACGGGACCGGAGCACCGGCCGACCCCCGGGCGTCGTGGGATCTCGAAGCCACACCGTGCGTGGTGGTGCACCAGCTCATCCGCGACGACGACGATCGAGACCCGGCGCCGGCACGAATCAGGAGGCGGGCGAGCCCGAGGCCTGTGATACCGTAAATCGGCCACGAGGTGCCGGCGCTCCGCGCCGCGCCCGAATCAGGTGAGGAGTTTCCATGAGCCGAGCGGTTCTGATGCTCATCGCTGTCGTCCTCGTCCTCGGACCGTTGGCGGCGGCCGCACAGATCGCCGATGACGGTGCCATGGTCTTCGTCAACGACGAGCCTATCTTCGACTGGGAGCTCAAGCTCCTGCTACCCCAGATCGAAGCCGACCTCGAGGCCCGGGGGCTCGAGGCCCGCGGCCGGGAGGTGATCGAGAACCTTCTCGGCCGCGCCATCGACAGCAAAATCCTGGTCCAGGAGGCTCGACGGCGCGGCATCGAGCCGCGCGACGACCGGATCAAGGACAAGCTGTCGCAGCTGGCGGAGCAGGCCGGGGGGCGTGGAGCCCTCGAGGCCGAGCTCATCCGATCCGGGCTGACCTATGACGAGTTTCGGTCGACCGTGGTCCAAGCGGACCTCGTGCAGTCTCTCGTCGAGGCCGAGGGCGGCGGCATCCACGAGATCGCCGACCAGGAGGTCGCGGCCTTCTATGACGACAACCCGGCGCTGTTCGTGGCGCCCGGCAAGATCCACACCCGTCACATCATGGTCCTTGTCGACGCCGACGCCTCCGACGTCGAGCGCACCGCCGCGCGGATCCGGATCGAGAGTGCACGCCGCCGGGCGCTTGCCGGTGAGGACTTCGCCGAGCTCGCCATGGAAGTTTCCGAGGGGCCCAACGCGAGTCGCGGCGGCGACCTGGGTTTCACCGGTCGCGGCGACATGGTGGCCGGTTTCGACGATGTCGTCTGGTCGCTCGAGCCCGGTGAGATCTCGGAAGTCATCGAGAGCGACCTGGGTTATCACCTTGCGAAGGTCGAGGAGATTCGCGACGGCAGACAGCTGCCGATCGATGAAGTCCGACCCTTGATCGAGACGTTGATGAGACAAAGACGAAACGCGGAGGTCATCGGTACGCTGGTGTCGGAACTGCGGGACTCCGCCGAGATCCGCGACCCCGCTCAGTGAGCCGGTCGCGAAGGGAATGGAATGATGGCAACTGAACGAATCGAAAGGAACGTCGTGGTCGGGATCAACTATCGCCTGACCGTCGATGACGGAACCGAGGTCGACAGCACCGACGGACGAGAACCACTGGAGTATCTCCACGGACACGGCAACCTCATCCCGGCTCTGGAAAAGGAGCTCGAGGGTCGAGAGCTCGGCGACCAGCTCGAGGTCTCGTTCCCGCCCGATCAGGGGTACGGTGAGCACGATCCGACGCGGATGATCGAGGTCACCAAGGACAAGCTCGGTTTCGAGCCCGAAATCGGCACCATCGTGGCCGCGCAGCTGCCCGACGGCCAGGAGCAGCATCTGCTCATCGCCGAGGTCGACGGGGACAGTGTGACCCTGGACGGCAACCACCCTCTGGCCGGCCGCACCCTCCACTTCGAGGTCGAGGTGGCGTCTCTGCGCGAGGCTACGGCCGGCGAGCTCACCGCGGAGACCGTCGAGGGGCCCACGGCCTGAACGAAGACCGGTCGAACAGACCACGACGACCCGAGTGCCGCAGCCGTGAACGTCCCACCACCAGCTTGCAGCGGTCGGAAATGCGCTCCATGATGACGATGATCGTCCGCGGCGCCGATGTTCTGCAGTGCTTCGACGGCAGCTGCCGGGTGCTCGAACGACACGACATCCTGATCTCCGGAAACCGGATCGCCGACGTCCGGCCGACGGGTCCGGTGGACGATCGACCCGGCATTCAGGTCGTCGACGGAAAGGGGATGCTCGCCATCCCCGGCCTGATCAACACCCACTCGCACGTCGCCATGGCGATCTTCCGCGGGCTCGCCGAAGACGTCGACATCGAAACCTGGTTCAACGAGTACATGTGGCCCCTCGAGGCCAACCTGACGGCCGACGACGTCGAGTGGGGCGTGCAATCGACGTCCTCGAGTCGCTCCGACTCATGGCGATGGTGGCGAAGCACGAGGCCGGCGACCCGCGCGTCATGCCGGTCGCCGAAACTTTGACCATCGCGACCCGCGACAGCGCTCGGGTCTACGGCCTGCCGGACGACCTGGGTCATCTGGCGCCGGGCTTCCTCGCCGACGTCGTCCTGGTCGACCTCGGCGGCGCTCACACCCAGCCGCGCCACGATCCGGCGGCCACCCTGGTCTACTCGACGAGGGCCTCGGACGTGTCCACCGTAATCTGCGACGGCCGGGTGCTGATGCGAGACCGCCGGCTGCTCACCCTCGACCTCGGGGAGATCCGGGCTAGAACCGGCCGATGAACTCGAGACCGATGATCCTCGGGTCGTTGGTGAAGCCGGTCAGGTTATTGAAGTCGATGCCGCCCCGGACGATCTCCTCGTCGAGGACGTTGCGGCTGAACAGTGCGATCTCGTAGCGGGCGTTGTTCCAGCCGTAGCCGATGCGGGCGCCGAGCTCGAACGCGTCGTCTTGGTACTCCGCGGACTCATACAGGAAGAACTGCTTCTCGTCGTGGTACATCCAGTCGACGCCGAAGAAGAAGCCCTTGTGCACGGGATCCGAGCGGAAGTTGACGATGCCGTTGAAGATCAACTCGGGGGCGTGAGGCAGCGAGTTGCCGTCGATATAGGCCAGACCGTCGATGACCGGGTCGAGCACGTTGCAGCCGCTGCCGCAGGGTGCGACGGTGAGGTTGGGATCCTTGATCTCGGTCGGGTTGTAGCTCGCGCCGAAGGTCATGAGCCAGTTGCCGGTCGGGGTCCACTCGACGTCGGCCTCGAGGCCGAAGCCCTCGGTGGTGTCGGCGTTGAGCAGGGTCGCGACGTTGAACTCGCCGCCGACCGCGGTCAGCTGCTGGTCGGAGACTTCGTACCAGTAGCCGGTGACGTTGAGCCGGAGCCGGCTGTCGGCGAGGATGGTCTTGGCGCCGAGCTCGTACGAGATGATGGTCTCGCTGTCGGCGACCGAGACGCCGTTGGTTGCCGGGTCGGTGCCGCCGGCGAAGTCCGGGGCGAACAGAATGCGGCCCTGGATCGAGGGGGCGCGGAAGCCGGTTGCTACGCGGCCGTAAAGGTTGACGTTGTCCGACGCCCTGTAGGTGGCGCTGAGGTCCCAGCTGACGTTGTCGTCGCTGGTCTCGCGGACGATGGGCGCGATGGTCGGGCTCTGGAAGACCGGCTCCGGTCGCTCTGCGGAGAAGTCCTTTTCGTCGTCGGTGAAGCGGATGCCCGCCTTGAGGTCCCAGCGGTCGGACAGGTGGAAGTCCAGCGAGGCGAAGAGGGCATACGAGGTCGCCTCCTGGGTCTGGAAGGCGTAACCCTCACGCGGGTTGCCGGGCGCCAGGCTGGTGAAGCTGAAGGTGTCGGCCTGGAAGTCTTCGCTGAAGTAATAGGCGCCGACCAGCCAGTCGATGAAGTCGTTGCCGTTGGAGGCGATCCGCAGCTCCTGGGTGAACTGGTCGAGATCCGGGATGCCGTCTGCCGACTCCGATGGGAACGGGATGAACCCGGGTCCCGATGGCGGGGCGAAGACCGCACCGTACCCGCCGTCGATGTCGCCGCGGCTGAGCATGTTGTCGATCTTCTCGAAGCCGGTGATCGAGGTCACCGTGGCGGCGCCGAGGTTCCAGTCGAACCGAAGGAGTCCGCCGTAGGATGAGATGTCCTGGCTGTTCCGGCCGTCGAGGAAGACCTCGTCCTGCTCGAAACCGTCGATGACGCCGCCTTCACCCGGCCTGAGGATGTTGGCGCGGAAGACGCGAGCAGTGCCGTCGACGTCCCACGCGTGCAGATTGAGCAGTGCGTCGAAGGTGTCGGTCGGGCTCCACAGTAGCTGCAGTCGGCCGGCGCCCGTGGTGTAGCCGCCGATCTCGTCTTCCGGCCCCGGCGCCCACTCGTTGTCGATCCAGTCGTCTCGGGTCTGGTACAGGGCCGACAGCCGCATGGCGAAGGTGTCGCCAAGCGGGACGTTGACACCGCCGCTGAAGTCGAAGGTGTTGAAACTGCCGAAGGAGGCGCGGAAGCTCCCGCTCGTGTCACCGATGACGGGCTTGGCGGTCTCGAACTTGACCACGCCGGCAGGAGTGTTGCGGCCGAACAGGGTTCCCTGCGGTCCGCGCAGCACCTCGACTTGCTCCAGGTCGAACAGCGGCATGCCCTTGGTGATCGGGTTCTCGAGCACGACCTCGTCGACCATCATCGACACCGGCTGCGAGGCATTGAGGTCGAAGTCGGTGTTGCCGAGGCCGCGGATGTAGAAGCGCGGGAAAGCCCGACCGAAGGAGGACTCCATGATGAGGCTGGGCACCCTGCCGGACAGGATCCGGACGTCCGGCGCCGCCGCGAAAATGGTTTCCAGGTCCTCGCCGCTGAGTGCGGTGACGGACAGCGGGACGTCCTGAATGTTCTCCTCCCGGCGCTGGGCCGTGACCGTGATCTCACCGACCATCACCGCCATTCCTGGTTCTTCGTCGACCGGTGGCTCGGCCACCTCTTGAGCTTCGGCGGGCATGCCGAAGACCAGCGCGACCACGGCCAGAATGCCGATTCCGAAGAGACGCTCGAGTTGCGCGTGTGCCATCTGATCCTTCCCCCTTCCAATTTTGGTCGATGTGACCGTTCTGACGGCGTCGAGAATAGCAGAAGCGGAGAGATTGCCGGATCTCGCCAGTGAGAATTGCTCAGCTTCGGTAGTTCCCATCCGGAAACTCCGATGGGGACTGCGCAGTTCTCGATTCGGAAACGAGAGATTTTTGTGCAAGGTCAAGGAAGATCGCAATTTACGCGGAGGCGTACTTCTGTACGCCGCACAAGGAAATTCCTCATCTGACGCCGAGATTGCCAAAAAGCGCCGTTTCCGGACGGGAACTAGGTATGATGCAGAAATGACGGTGGAAGCCACTGAAACGGCGGATTCCGGGCCCGCTGCCGGCGATCGTTGGACCACGCAGGAGTCTGCCGATCTGTACCGCCTCGACGACTGGGGCATAGGCTACTTCGAGATCGGCGACAACGGACACCTGATGATCCGTACCGATGCGGCGGGCGCCCACGCCGTCGACCTGTTCGACGTCGTCTGCGGGCTCGAGGCGCGCGGCATCCGCAGCCCGGTGACCATCGGGTTCCCGGACCTCCTGCGGCGCCGGATCGTCGACATGGTGACCGCTTTTCGCCGGGCCATCGACGACAATGACTACCGTGGCGGCTACACCGGGGTCTATCCGATCAAGGTCAACCAGCAGCGCTTTCTGGTCGAGCAGGTCGAAGCCATCGGCCGCGATGTCGGTTTTGGCCTCGAGGTCGGCTCCAAGCCCGAGCTGCTCGCGGTCATGGGGCTCACGGTCGACAACCCCGACTGCCTGATCGTGTGCAACGGTTTCAAGGAAGAGCGATACCTGCGGCACGTCATGCTCGCCACGAAGCTCGGCCGGAAGATCGTGGCGGTGATCGAGAATCTCCACGAGCTCGAAACCCTGCTCCGGGTGTTCTCGGACTCGGGCGTGCGGCCCTCCATCGGGGTCCGGCTCAAGCTCGAAGGTCACTCGAGCGGCCGGTGGCGGCACTCGACGGGCGACAAGGCCAAGTTCGGGCTCAGCGTCGCCGGGGTGCTCGAGGTCGTCGAGCGGCTGTCCTCGGTCGGGATGCTCGACTGCCTGGTCATGCTGCACTGTCACATGGGCAGCCAGATCAGCGACATTCAGGTCGTCAACGCGGGCGTCGGCGAGCTCACGCGGATCTACGTCGAGCTCGTCAGGATGGGCGCCGGGCTGCGCTATCTCGATGTCGGTGGTGGGCTCGGCGTGGATTATGACGGCAGCCAGACCAACAGCGACTACTCGACCAACTACAGCCTCGAGGAGTACGCCACCACCGTGGTCTATCGGATCGGCAGCGGCTGCGACGAAGTCGAGGTCGAACATCCGACGATCGTCACCGAGGCCGGCCGCGCCCTGGTCAGCCACCACAGCGTGTTGGTCTGCGACGTGCTCGGCGTCAACCGCCTCGACCAGTGGGCCATGAGCGTTGACGAGGCCAGGGATAGGCTGCAAGGCCTCGACGACCCACCCCGGGCTCTGGACGAGGTCGTCGAGGTCCTGTCCTCGATTCGTGACGACCGGCTGCTCGAGTCCTACCACGACGCGGTCCAAGCGCGGGAAGAGGCGATGACCCTGTTTCGCGTCGGACTGCTCGATCTGAAAACCCGCGCGCTTGTCGACCGGTTGTTCTGGAGCGCCTGCCTCGAGATCGATCGCCTGGCTGACGCTCTGGACCCGATGCCCGAGGAGCTCGACGAGCTGCGGCATCGACTGAGCGACACCTACTTCTGCAACCTGTCGGTGTTCCAGTCGCTGCCCGACAGCTGGGCGATCGACCAGGTCTTCCCGATCGTGCCCATTCACCGGCTCGACGAGGAGCCGCCGCGACGAGGCACCCTCGTCGACATCACCTGCGACTCCGACGGCAAGATCGACCGTTTCGTCGAGCTCGAGGACGTGGCGCCGACGATGCCGCTGCACGAGCTTCGCGACGGCGAGCCGTACTACCTCGGGATCTTCCTCACCGGCGCGTATCAGGAGACCCTGGGCGACCTCCACAACCTGTTCGGCGACACCAATCTGGTCCACGTCGTGCAGAACGACGACGGCGGTTGGGAGATCGACGAGGTCGTGGAGGGCGACACCGTGAGCGAGGTGTTGGGCTACCTTCAGTACGAACCTCGTCGACTGTTCCAGGCGATTCGCCGCGACTGCGAGAGGTCCATGCGGGCCGGCCGGTTGAGCGTTTCCGAGGGACGCGCGCTGCTCGAAGCGTACGACGCCGGGTTGACCGGTTACACCTACTTGGAGTGATCGTGTTGCCTGAGATTCCGCGGTTCTGTGAGCTGCCCGACGAGCTGGCCGACCCTGCGACTGCCGCGGCCGTCGTGGTGCCGATTCCCTACGACCGGACGAGCACCTGGCACAAAGGCGCCGACCGGGGACCGAGGGCCATTCTCGAGGCGTCGCATCACATCGAGTGGTACGATGTCGCCACCGCGCGTGAGACCTGCAGGCAGGGCATCGCGACGGCGGATCCGGTGACGACCGACGGGTCGCCCGAGGAGCTCGCCGACCTGGTCGATGAGCGGGTTGCCGAGATCCTCGAGCGCGGCGCGCTGCCGGTGGGCCTCGGCGGCGACCACTCGGTGTCGATCGGTGCGATCCGGGCTGCGGCGAGGGCATTCCCGAGACTCGAGGTGCTCCAGATCGACGCCCACGCCGACACGCGAGACAGCTATGCGGGATCGCCTTTCAACCACGCCTGCGTCATGGCCCGGGCGCGCGAGTGGTGCCCCATCGTTCAGGTCGGGATCCGGGCGGTGGACGGCGACGAGGTCGAGCGCCTCGATCCGAATCGCGTTGTCTGGGCCGACGAAATCAACGGGCCGCGCGCCGATCCCGAATGGCAGGACCGCGTGCTGGCTCAGCTCGGCGACCCGGTGTACGTCACCATCGACCTGGACGGCTTCGACCCGTCGGTGGTGCCCGCGACGGGAACGCCCGAACCTGGGGGTCTCGACTGGTATCAGGTCACGGGGTTGCTCGAACGGGTCGCGGCCGAGCGTCGGATTGTCGCGTTCGACGTCGTCGAGCTGTGCCCGTCTCCGGGGCAGTGGGCGAGCGAGTTTCTCGCCGCCAAGCTGGTCTACCGTTTGCTGAGCTTGGTCCTCTCCGGTCACCAGCCCAACAGATAGGCGAAGATCAACGGCGCGACGATGGTGGCGTCGGACTCGATGACGAACTTCGGCGTGTCGGCCGCGAGCTTGCCCCATGTGATCTTCTCGTTGGGCACCGCGCCGCTGTACGAGCCGTAGCTCGTTGTCGAATCGCTGATCTGGCAGAAGTAGCTCCACACCGCGACCTCTTGTCCGAGGTCCTGGTTGAGCATGGGAACGACGCAGATCGGAAAGTCGCCGGCGATCCCGCCGCCGATCTGGAAGAAGCCGGGACCCCGGCCCTCACGGATCGAGGCCGTGTACCACGCGGCGAGCTCGATCATCGCCTCGATGCCGGATCTTGTCGTCGCGGACGACTGGAGATCGCCTTCGATGAGGTGAGCGGCGAAGATGTTGCCCAGGGTCGAGTCCTCCCAGCCGGGGACGAAAATCGGCAGGTCGGCCTCTGCGGCGGCAACCATCCACGAGTCGGCGGGATCGATCTGGTAGCTCGACTCGAGCCGGCCCTCACGCAGCGCCTGGTACATGAACTGGTGTGGAAAGAAACGTTCGGATCGGGACTCGGCGCGCTGCCACAGCTCGAGAATGACATGCTCGATGGCCCGCATCGCCTCCTCCTCGGGGATGCATGTGTCGGTGACCCGGTTGAGCTGGCGGTCGAGCAGGGCCTGCTCGTCGTCGGGATTCAGGTCTCGGTAGTGCGGAACCCGGACGTAGTGGTCGTGGGCGACCAGGTTGAACAGGTCCTCCTCGAGATTGGCGCCGGTGCAGCAGATGGCGTGCACCTTGGTCTTCCGGATCATCTCGGCCAGCGACCGGCCGAGCTCGGCGGTGGACATGGCCCCAGCCAGGGTCATCAGCATGGTGCCTCCGTCGTCGACGAGCTCCTCGTAGGCGCGAGCGGCATCGACGACGGTGGCCGCGTTGAAGTGTCGGAAGTGGTCGGTGATGAAATCGCGGACGTTCATGATGGCGAAAGTAGTTGAACCGGCACGAGATGGCAAGTCCGTGGCGGTGCAATCTGGCCGGGGCGCGCCCCCGGAGTTCGAGGGCTGGGCTCGGAGAGTGCCCCCTTGAACATTGTGAGCAGCGCGATGTGAGCCGGAGGGCGCTCGGCACAATGGTCAAGACGGCACGTCCGTCCCCACGCGCCCGTTCCGGCCCTGGAGGGCCGTGGTCGCTTCGGCGCGCCTGTCGCGGGGATCGAGGCGGACCTGTTTCGCTGTCGTCGCAATCGGGACCGGCCACGGCCTCGGAAACGGACACGGACACGGATACGGACACGGATACGGATACGGATACGGTTCTACGCCACCGGCCTTTTGGGCTGCCCTGCCTGGCGGCATGGCAGCCCAGCGTCGCCCGAGCAGCGCGGCGCTCGGAGGGAAACGATGAAGCTGCTGCCGCGCTGCTCGGGCGCCGGCGGCCTTCCTGCTCGCCGGAG
>CAZXMW010000030.1:0-43624 GCA_964641415.1 uncultured Thermoanaerobaculia bacterium
AAAGTGCCGTCCTCTACGCCGTCGCCTGATCGCAATTGGGCCAAACCCCAGTGCCGCCCTTTCGCACAGCGAAAGGGCGGCGATTTCGAGAACTGAGCGCGTGCTGAGGTTCCCGGGCGTGGTTGAAGCCGCGCGCGGCGGATCAGTCGGCCGGCGAGAACGGCAACGACGAGTGATGCAGGTTGATGCGGAGGTTGCCCTCAGCGTCGCGGATGTAGCCGAATGAGTATTCGACCTTGGTTTCGACACCCTCCTCGTTGGTGAAGTAGTAGTTGCCCATCGCGATCGCGGTGTCGCCGAGCACGGAGATAGCGGTCTCGTCCCAGCGGACATTCGTGTAGGGCGCGATCGCAAAGCCCTTGTCCTCGGGATGGTTATCGTTGCCGCCGACGAAGTAGCTGAGCGCCTGCTCGAAGGTCTCGCGGTACTGGTCGACGGAGGCGAGCGTCGGCTTGAAGAGCACCGGCCCGAGATCATAGGCGTACAGCGTGTGGATGTGCTCGCTGGCCCGGGCAACGTAGTCGCCCTCCTCGCGATAGACCTTGCCGATGGCGACGATGCCGTCACCCCAGGCTTTCTGAGCGGCCACGACCTCGTTCTCGGTGATGGGGTTGGCGGTCGTCGCAGCGTCAGCGGTGGCGGTGGCATCGCCTTCGTAACCGTTGCCGGACGGCGCCTGCTGGGCGCACCCGGCGACGACCAGCGAGAGGAACAAAACGGTCATCATGGCATTGCGGGAAAAAGCGTTTGTCATTGTGGTCAGCCTCCATCCGGTGGTGTCTTCGTGTCACAAGCCGCGAGTTACTACCGAAAATTTTGTCGAGCAAACGAAGTTTACGTTTTAACCCGAGGCTCGGGTTTTCTATTCCGTCCGCGATGTTCGCGTCGAGGCGTTCACGCTCAACCCTTGCCGCGACGTGCGATTGGTGGGTCGCCTTCGATTCTGACCCCGACGGAACGACGTGCTGCCATCCACCTAGCTCGAGGTGGCTGGCGGTATTGTTCGCGTCTCGAAATCGTCCGAAACGGTCACTTCAACGGCTCTGGCTGGCAGAGGTTGGTCGCCTCGTTGGCCGCTCGGGCGCAGGCGGTGCAGATGAACTTTGGCTCGTCGACCAGCGGCTTGATCTTCTCGAGTTCGATCGTACAGGGGCAGCAGGTCATCGAGCACAACTTGTCGGGTCCACAGCAGCTTTCGCTCATCGTCGTCTCCTTGCGGTCAGTGGTGAGTTCATCATCGAAGATTACTGAGTACTGTCGTCGGCGTCAATCGGCCTCAAATGATGGCGGTCGGGATAGAGCCATGGCGCGCGCGACGTTAGGTCGGGGCTTGGCTGTGTCGGCCTTTCGGCGGTACGTGCCCGTGTAGCTCCGATAGGAATTCCCTTTCACCCACCTCGAAGGTCCCACGCCCATCATCCCTCGATTTTGCGCCGCACACCCAGAACATCTGCTCGGTTGGGGCGTTCTGAGCACCAATCTCGCCGAACACTGGAACCTCGACGTCCGGTCACCGACCCTCATGGCCGCTCGACTCGCGATTTCAACGACATGGCGGTTGCCATCGAAGCCAAGTCATCTCGCACGATCTCCTCGCACCACCTGAGGGGATTGCGGCAGATCGTCGTCGACCATCCGAACGTCGAGCGGCGGATCGTGGTGTGCATGGAGGACCGACCGCGAAAGACATCCGATGGAATCGAAATCATGCCTTACCGTGATTTCATCCGATGATTGTGGAGCGGGAAGATCTTCTGACGGGGCTCCGCTTGCGCCACCGGCTGCAATTCGTGGCCGCTGCCACGGGGGTCGCAGGCCCGCCGCGGGCCGGCTCGTGCCGGCGGCAGCTGTCAAGCTGTGAGGTCGTGATACCTGACGCCGTTTGGTAACGGTGCCCTAAAAATGCCTGGCAGGCAGTCCCCATTCCAGGGTGGCACCCATCAGGCGTCCATGCGGTTTCCACTATGATGCATGGTACGGGGCGGGCTCGAAGGCGCCCCGCGCCAGCGCGGAGGTGCTCGATCGTGTCTGACAGCCTGTATCGTCGTCTGCAACAGCAACTGAACCAATACTCGATGGGTTTCCCGGAGGCCGCCTCGGGTATCGAACTTGAAATCCTGCGCAGCCTCTTTTCCGAATCCGACGCCATCCTTTTCACCCGGATGACACCGTTTCTTGAGACCCCCGATGCGGTTGCCCAGCGGCTGCGCCGGCCGGTGGACGACCTGTTCCAGGAGTTGGACGACATGGCCGAACGTGGTCTGCTGTTCAGAGTCAAAAAGGGTGATCAGAGGAAGTACGCGGCCATCCCTTTCGTTCACGGCATCTTCGAGTTTCAAGTGGGAGACATGAGCCGTGACCTGGCCAAGAAAATCCAGGTCTATTTCGACGAGGTTTTCCACGAGGCCATGTGCCGGAACGGGGATCTGTTCCTGCGCACCATTCCCGTCAACCGGTCCATCGATGCCGACCTTCGCGTCGCCAGCTACGACGACGCCGTCGAGATCTTGAAGGGCGTCGAGAAGATCGTCGTCACCAACTGCGTCTGCCGCGTCCGCGCGGGCAGGATGGAGCAAGACTGCGGCAAGCCCCTGGAGGTCTGTTTAATGTTCGGCTCCATGGGACAGTATTACGTGGACCGCGGCATGGGTCGGCGGATCTCTCTGGACGAGGCGGTGTCGATCCTCGAGACGTGTCATGAGGCCGGCTTGGTGACGCAGCCGGCCTCGTCCCAGAACCCCGGTGGCATGTGCAACTGCTGCGGCGATTGTTGCGGCTCACTGGGGGCGATGAAGAAGCACCCCAGACCGGCGACGCTGGTGTTCTCCAACTACGTGGCGGCACTCGACAGCGACGAGTGCTCCGGCTGCGAAACCTGCGTGGAGCGCTGCCAGATGGACGCCCTGACCATGGGCGGCAGCGGCGTCTGCGAACTGATGGTGGAACGGTGCATCGGTTGTGGCCTCTGCGTGACGACCTGTCCCTCCGGGGCCCTCGGCCTACACCCCAAACCGCAGGAGCTGCAGCGCGTCCCCCCCGAGAACACCCGAGACCAGGTGGTAGCCATGGCGCAAAAACGGGGCCTGCTTTAGCAGAATGAGTGCCGCACTTCGCAATCACTCGTTGAGCCGTCGTTGGCTCGCGGTGATTTTCGAGAACAGTGCGCCTACCCCCAATCTTCGACCACCGGGCGGCGTTTTTTAGGTGGAATCCAACACGCCCTGTTTCATGTGCAGGGAGCCCTTCGATGCCCCCGAACATCATGCCGTCGCTCCGCTCCCCCCTCGGCCGGCGTTCGTTTGTCCAGAGACGAGTGCTTCCTCTCGTTGTTGTAGAAGTCGAAGTACGCGTCCAGTCCCGAGTAGAGGGAGTGCCCATCAGAATAGTCCTTGGGGTAGACCTCCTCGTTTCTGAAGACTCAGATTTCTGTTGGCTCCTCTGGAGTCTTCATCGCGTGTCGTTGGTGTTCAACAAGTGTGGAAGTGTGTACGTGGCAGCCACCCCGTGGCACCCACCCACCGTTCGCTGCTATTCTGTGCGCGATGCGCAACATGCTATACTGATGCCGTGATCAAGAGTTTCCGGCACAAAGGGCTTCAACAGTACTTCGAGACTGGGAGAAAAGCCGGAATCAAAACTGAGCATGAAGGAAGGCTCAGAATGCGCCTGACTGCGTTGGACACCGCGACGTGTATTGAAGATATGGACCTCCCGGGCTTCCGTCTTCATCCACTGAAGGGCGATCGCAAGGGGCTCTGGGCGGTCGACGTCAACAGGAACTGGCGAATCGTCTTCGCCTTTGAAGAGGGCAACGCATTCGTCGTGGACTATGAGGACTACCATTGATGACCATGCACAACCCCCCCCATCCCGGCGCCTTCATCCAGGAGGTCTTTCTCGCGAACCTCGAGATGAGCTGCCGAGGTGTGGCGCTGAGACTGGGTGTGTCGCCGTCGACCTTCCTTCGCCTCGTGAAAGGACAGTCCGGAGTCAGCCCCGAAATGGCGCTGCGCTTGTCGAAAGGCCTGGGCCGATCGCCCGAGAGCTGGCTCGCGATGCAGGGCAGCTACGATCTCTGGCATGCGCGGCAGACCGTGGACGTCGATGCCGTGGACCCGATCCCGGTTTCGGCTTGAGTCCACGGGGCGGGGGCGCTGCCACGTACACACTTCCACACGTACCTGCTCTCGGCTTCGGGATGAAGGGGATGGTTGAGGCAGCCAGTCATTGAGTTATGACCAAGGAGTGTGGGAGCGATCAGGCCTGAGCGGCGTTCACGACCTCGTCGTTTCTGAAGACTCAGATTTCTGTTGGCTCCTCTGGAGTCTTCATCTCGTGTCGTTGGTGTTCAACAAGTGTGGAAGTGTGTACGTGGCACCCACCATGAAATGCGATGGCTGCGATGGTGCGATGTCCTCTGCGTCTCTGCGATGAAATCCGATGGCTGCGATGTCCTTTGCGCCTTCGCGTCTTTGCGTTGAACTTGGTGGGTGGAGGCTCTGCGCCTCTGCGCCTCTGCGATGAACTGCGATGAACTGCGATGTCGTCGCCTCCCCGGCAGCTCAGGTTTGGACGCAGCGGATGCCCTCTCCCGTTCGCGCGGGACCGAAACAGCCGCTGCACGAGACGCAGGCGGCGCGCCGGCGGTCGCCGGCGGCCCATCGGTTGGGCAGCCCCGGCTCGCGGATCAGCGGCCGGGACATGGAGAAGGAGTCGGCGGTGCCGGCGGCGAGGATCCGTTCCATGACGGCCATGGAGCGCACCCCACCCACCAAAGTCAGGTGTACCCCGGGTGCGGCCTCCCGGATCGCCTCGGACTGGGGCAGGAAGTAGGCTTCGTCGGCCTCGGTCTCGATCTTCGCCCGGGCCGCGCCGAGCTTGCCGGAGCCCCCGGTGCCACCCGAGACCTCGATGGCGTCGATGCCGTCCCCGGCGAGGACTGCCGCGAGGGCCGCGGCGTCGGCCTCGGTGGTCGAGCCGTCGAGGAAGTCGTTGGCGTTGAGCTTGATCATCACCGGCCAGTCAAAACCGACCGCCGCACGGACCGCGGCGTAGACCTCGCGGGCGAATCGGCAGCGGTCGGCAACTCCGCCGCCCCAGCGGTCGTCGCGGCGGTTGCGCGACGGCGACAGGAACTGGGCGAGCAGGTAGCCGTGGGCGCCGTGGAGCTGAACGCCGTCGTAGCCGGCCTCCCGGATCCTGCAGGCCGCGGCTGCAAAGCACCGGATGACCTCCCGAATGTCAGCCTCGTCGAGCTCGAGCGGCACCTCGGCGTAGCCGGGGCTCGCCACCGCGCTCGGCGCCACCGGGTCGAGGCCGGTCGCCTCGCGGCTCGCCTGGCCGCCGCAGTGGACCAGCTGTGCCAACACCCGGCCACCCCGCTCGTGGACCGCGTCGGCGATCCGTGCCAGCCCGGGCAGGAGCTCGTCGCGGTCGGCGAGCAGCTGGGTGAGCTGCTGGCGGCCGTCGGCGCGGACCGCCATGTAGCCGGTGATGATGAGCCCCACCCCACCGTCGGCGAGCTCGCGGTAGACCCCGACCAGAGGATCGGTCACCGAACCGTCGGGGGCGCCGAGGCCCTCCCAGGTCGCCGACCTCACCAGCCGGTTGCGCATCTCGAGGCCGTTGATGGTGACGGGGTCGAAGATCGATCGGTTCACGTCGTCCCTCCTGCGTCAGGGCAGACAGGATACCGCTTCGGGAGTGAGGGGTGAGGAGTGAGGGGTGAGGAGTGAGGAGAGAGGGGTGAGGGGTGAGGAGTCAGTCGTGGCAGTTCCGATGGCGTCAACTCTCAACTCTCAACTTTCTCGCGTCACTCCTCGTTTGCGACGGTCAGCGGCGAGAAGCCCATGCCGTCGGGCTCGCGGCCGGCCGACAATGTACCCACGACCTGCCAGCTCTCGAGGTCGACGATGGAGATGTCGTCGGCGTTGGCGTGGGCGACGTAGGCCCGACCCTCGGCGTCGACGATCTCGATGCCGATGGGCACCGAGCTCGAACCGAAGCGATCGCTGAACAGTCGGCCCCCGGCGTCCTTGCTCACCGCCGCAAAGGGGACCCGCCGGATCTCCTCGAGCTTCGCGGTGGAGAACACCGACAGGTCGTTGCCCCTGGCGTTGGTCACGAGCACGTGGACGCCGTCGGCGGTCGCCTCGGCCCGGATCGGGAACGACCCCGCCTCGAGTTCGGCAAGGGGCTCGAGGGTCTCAGCGTCGAGCACGGTCACGGTGTCGGCGCCCCGGTTGGTGACCCACACATGGCGCCGGTCGGGCGTCACGGCCACGCCCTCGGCGCCGTCGCCGGTGGCGATGGTTGCGAGCTTCTCGCCTGCCGTCAGGTCGACGACCGTCACCGATCCCGAACCGATGTTGGTGACGAAGGCGCGGGCGCCGCCGGGCGCCGCGGCCACCATGTGCGAGATCTCGGCGTCGGTCGCCACCGCCTGCACCACCTCGCCGGTGGTCACGTCGACCGCGATCAGCTGCCGCTGGTCCTCGGCGGTGACCAGCGCCACCCGACCGTTGCGCCAGACGATGCCGTGCGGCCGGGTGTGTTCGGCGAGCGCGATGGTCTTCACGACCCTCGCAGCGGGCACGTCAACCAGGGTCAGCGTCGACCCGGGCTCGTCCCGGGTGCCGTAGTTGCCGACCAGGGCGAGCCGGCCGTCGGGCGACACCGCCACCTCGTGTGGCGCGTTGCCGGTCGGCAGGGTCGCCCGGACCTCGCCGCTGGCGGTGTCGACCAGCGACACCGTCGCCTCGGACTTGTTGGCCACGAGCAGCGTTCCGGCCGACCCCGGCGCCGCGACCGAAAGGAACAGGGCAAAACAAACCAGCAGGCGTACCGTATCTCGCATGGGTTGGGACCTCCCGTCGTCGTGTCGTCATTCGCATGACCATGTATCCCCACCGGGAGGTGCTACATTCCCGACAACGGCATCCGCGCACCGCCACCCCGGTGCGAACACGACTCACCGTCAACCCGAGAAGGAGAGATTCAACATGCATCGTCCAACCACCCTGCTGCTCACCTGCTCGCTGCTGCTCATCGGCGGATTCGCGGCGGCCGAGGAGACCGTCGATGAGATCGTCGCCGCCAACCTCGAGGTCAAGGGCGGCGAGGACGCCTGGATCGCCCTCGAGACCGGACGCATGCACGGAACCATGCGGATGGGCGGCGGCGCCGCGGGCGCCATCGAGGTCCCCTTCACCGTCGAGTTCAAGAAGCCAGACAAGCTGCGGCTCGAGTTCACCATGCAGGGAATGACCGCAATCCAGGCCTTCGACGGCACAACAGGCTGGGCGATCATGCCGTTTCTCGGCAAGACCGAGCCCGAGGAGATGGCCGAGGACCAGGTCAAGCAGCTCAAGAACCAGGCCGATTTCGAGGGCGTCCTCGTCAACTGGAAGGAGAAGGGCCACGCTGTCGAGCTGGTCGGCAATGAGGAGGTCGACGGCACCCCGGCCTACAAGCTCAAGGTGACCCGCGAGAACGGCGACGTGGACTATCTCTACCTCGACGAGGAGTACTTCGTCGAGTTCAAGATCGAGTCGGAGCGCGAGGTCCAGGGCACGAAGATCACGGTCTCGACCGTACTCGGCGACTACAAGGAAGTCGACGGCCTGCTCTTCGCCCACTCCATGGAGATGGCATACGGCGAGGGCGGCATCCAGCAGGTGCTCACCATCGAGGACATCGAGCTCGGCGTCGAGCTCGGCGAGGATCGCTTCGCCATGCCCGAGAAGCCTGCCGCCGAGGAAGCTCCAGCGGAGTGATCGCCGGCCGCGCAGCTCGAGCGTCGGAACCGGCCGCGGCAGGTCGGAATCGTGACCGACTCCGAGCCGCATCGTGGGCTCACTCCAGAGGCACAGAGAACTCAGAGACACGCGGAGCGTTCACCTGATGAAACCCGTTTCACCGAAGCCTCCACCATTCCCACGGTCGTTCTCCAAAACAGCTCGATCTGCGTCTCCGCATTTCTGTGATTTCAGCACCCTCGACCGCGAAGCAACGAAGTCAACTCGAAGAGATGCGCCTCTCCGGCGCACACGGCCCTTGGGGGGGTAGTATGAGAGCTCGCACGGCACTGTTCGTTTCGATGGTTCTTGCGGCGTCGGTCGCATTCGCGAACGCGGAGGAGCTGAAGATCGACTCGGCGACCTTCGGAGGCCTGCGGGCGAGGGCCATCGGGCCGGCGGTGATGAGCGGCCGGATCTCGGCGATCGACGCCGTCGCCGACGACCCGGTGACCATCTGGGTCGGCTCGGCGAGCGGCGGGGTCTGGAAGTCCGACGACGCCGGTACGGTCTTCGAGCCGGTGTTCGACGACCACACCCAGTCGATCGGCGCGATCCGCGTCGACCCCTCGAACCCGGACACGGTCTGGGTCGGCGCCGGCGAGACCTGGGTCCGCAACAGCGTGTCGGTGGGCGACGGGGTCTACCGGACGAAAGACGGCGGCGACACCTGGCAGCACCTGGGCCTCGGGGCCACCGAGCGCATCGCCAAGATCGAGGTTCACCCCGAGGATCCGGACACGGTCTGGGTCTGCGCCACCGGGGCGCTGTGGAGCGCCAACCCCGAGCGCGGGGTCTACAAGACCACCGACGGCGGCGCGACCTGGGAGCTGATGCTGTCGGTGGATGACGACACCGGCTGCGCCGACCTCGACATGGACCCCCAGGAGCCGCGCATCCTCTACGCCGCCATGTGGCAGTTCCGGCGGGCGCCCGATTTCTTCACCTCCGGCGGCCCCGGCAGCGGGCTGTACCGCACCCTGGACGGCGGTGCGACCTGGACCGAGCTCACCCAGGGCCTGCCCGAGGGCGACAAGGGCCGGATCGCCCTCGCCATCGCGCCGTCGCGACCGTCGGTGCTCTACGCCACGGTCGAGGCCGAGACCACCGCCCTGTACCGCTCGGACGATCTCGGCAACAACTGGCGCATGACCGACGACTCGACCAACGTCCAGATGCGCCCCTTCTACTTTTCCGAGCTGGTGGTCGACCCCACCGACCACGAGCGGGTCTACAAGCCCGGCTTCACCCTCACGGTGAGCACCGACGGCGGCGACAGCTTCAGCGGGCTGTTCGGAGCGGGCTTCTCCATGGGCGCGGTCCACCCCGACCACCACGCCCTGTGGATCGACCCGCGAAACCCCCACCGGCTCGTGCTCGGCACCGACGGCGGCGCCTACATCTCCGAGGATCGGGCGACAAGCTGGCGTCACGTGCGGTCGCTGCCGGTGTCGCAGTTCTACCACGTCAGTCACGACCTCGAGTGGCCGTACAACGTGTACGGCGGACTCCAGGACAACGGCACATGGAAGGGCCCGTCGCGCAGTCCGGGCGGGATTTCCGCCGGCGACTGGCAGGTGGTGGGCCAAGGCGACGGCTTCTGGGCCTTCGCCGATCCCCAGGACTCCGACACCCTGTACGTCGAGTATCAGGGCGGCCAGCTCAGCCGGGTCACCGTGTCGACCGGGGAGTCCAAGAGCATCAAGCCCTTCGCCCGCGAGGGCGAGGAGGAGCTGCGGTTCAACTGGAACACGCCGATCCACCTCAGTCCGACCCGCCCCGGAACCCTGTACTACGGCTCCCAGTACCTGCACTTCTCCACCGACCGGGGCGACTCGTGGACGACGATCTCGCCCGACCTCACCACCGACGACCCCGACCGCCAACGACAGAAGGACTCCGGCGGACTGACCATCGACAACTCGACGGCGGAGAACAACACGACGATCTACGCCATCGCCGAGTCGCCCCTCGACCCCGAGGTCGTGTGGGTCGGCACCGACGATGGGCTGGTCCACGTCACCAGCGACGGCGGCACGGCGTGGTCGAAGGTCTCCGACGCCATCGCCGATCTCGCGGCGGGCGCCTGGGTCTCGTCAGTTCACGCCGGCCCCCACGACCGTGAGACCGCTTTCGTCACCGTCGACGACCATCGACGCGGCGACATGACGCCGTATCTTTTCCGAACCGACGACCTCGGCGCCAGCTGGATCTCCATCGCGGGCGACGGGATCGAAGGCTCCGTGTGGACCGTCAAGCAGGACGCGGTCAATCCCGAACTGCTCTACGCCGGTACCGAGCTCGGACTGTTCATCTCGCTCGATGGCGGCGGCGGCTGGGCGCGCTTTTCCGAAAATCTGCCGCGGGTGGCCGTCCACGACCTCGCCATCCATCCCACCGAGCACGACCTGATCATCGCCACCCACGGTCGCGGCATCTACATCCTCGACGACCTGACGGCCCTGCGCGCACTGACTGACGAGGTCATGGCGTCGAAGGTGGCCCTGCTGCCGTCGCGCCCGGCGCCCCAGGTGCTGTCGGGCGGGATGAGCTGGTTCGGCTCCGACGACGAGTTCGTCGGCTCGAACCCCGACGAGTCGGCGTCCATCAACTACTGGTTGGCCCGCCGCCACCTGTTCGGCGATCTCAGGATCGAGGTCTACGACGCAAACGGCGAGCTGCTGACCACCATCCCGGGTCGCAAGCGCCGCGGCATCAATCGCGTCGGTTGGCCCATGCGGCTCAAGGCGCCGACCATGCCGCCGGCCACCGCGCTGGTCATGGCCTTCCAGGGACCGAGGGTCCCCGAGGGCGAGTACACCTTCAAGCTCGTCAAGGGCTCAGACGAGGTCGAGGGCACGGTGAATCTGGTCGCCGACCCGCGCAACCCACACCCGAAGGAGCACCGCCTGCTGCAGCAGCGCACGGCGCTCGAGGTCTACGACTCGCTCGCCGAGCTGACCTTCCTCGCGGACCGGGTGACCGATCTGAGGGACCAGGCGAGAGAGCGCGCGCAGGAGCTCACGCGAAAGGACGAAGCGGCCCTCGACGCCTTCGCCGACCGGCTCGACGAGCTGCACCGCACGCTGGTGGTAACCGGCGACGCCGGCTGGATCTCCGGCCAGGAGGAGCTCCGTGAACGGCTCGGCAACCTGTTCGGCGAGATCGTCTCCTACGACGGGCGGCCGTCCGCATCGCAGCTCCAGCGAGCCGCCGATCTGGGCGCCGAGCTCGAGGCCAAGCGGGGCGAGCTCGAGGCCACGGCAGCCGCGGTCGAAGACCTCAACCGGATCCTGACCCGGCGCGACCTCGAGCCGCTCGCTCCCTTGACCCGCGAGCAGTGGCAGGCCCGGCAGGCGGGTTCCGGCGGATCCGCCGACCTGGGGTCGCGGGCGATGTGGGGGCTGCTGCTCGGTCTGTGATCCGGCCACCGGACACTCATGTCCCCTGGGCAGCACGGCACACTGAAGTTGCCCCCGACTGGTTCTCCGGACCTCCTGACGGGCACCCCAGTCCGGGTGCCATCGCCGTTTGCCCGCGCGGCATTCCCGTGCACGGGCCACCAGGACCTGATAGGGTACCCCGGCAGTGAACAGGCCGCACAAACCGCAACGGAATACACGCCACGGAATGGGCCGGCGGAACGTCAATCGGTTGATCGGGACCGCGGCGAGAAAAAAGGAGTTCCACGTGAAGCAGGTTGTTGTTTCGTCGCTGCTGTTGATGGCACTGATTGTACCCGCGGCCACCCATGCCATGGAGGAGGGCCCGGACAGGGTGATCGCAGCCACCACAGGAGCTGCCGCCCAGCGGAGCCCACTCGCACAGGCCCTGCACGAGGCGCGGGCAGCCGGCGACACCGACCTCGTGTACTCCCTGACGGCCCAGCTCCGCGGCTCGGCGGCACCGGTCGGTGAGAGCGCCCTGGCCCCGTTTTCCCCCCGGATCAGCACGACCGTCAACGGCCATCGGGACGAGATCCGTGCGCCCGAGCAGCTCAAGATCTGGGGCGATGACGTGAAGGTGTCCAGCCCCTGGCCCGACGACATCGAACGCAATCCCTCGATGGCCTCCGACTCGGCGGGGAACTTCTACGTTGTCTGGCAGGACGACGATGAGTTCACCGGCGATTTCTGGCTGAACGTCTGGAAGTCAACGGATCAAGGAGCCACGTGGATCAGCTGGGGCTCGATCACCAACGGATCCGCCAACCTTGAAGATCCGAGCATCGCGATCGGCGAGGACACGAGCTCGAGGAACCTCCTGTTGCTCGCCTATACGGTCGACGACGGGGTGGACCGCTACGTCGAGGTCGCGACCGCTCCCCTCGACACCGGAGTCTTCACGATCCGTTCGGTGACCCTCCCCAACTGGAAGTACTACCGACCGGTCATCTGGACTGATTCCTATGACTGGTCCGCGTGGTACGCGTACATGACCGCCGAGGCGGAGGTCGACACGGCGACGAACCGAAACGTGACGTTCAGCCGCAGCACCGACGGCATCACGTGGGATTCATTCGAGATCCCGTGGGGGAACTTCGACGCCGAGACATGGGCCGACCCGGACGGCGCCTACGGCACGACCGGAAGTGACGTCTTCGTGGTGTGCTACAACGAAACCACCGACACGCTGCAGTACAGGCGGAGCACGGACTTGGGCGCGACTTTCGAACCCGCGGTCGAAATCGCCTCGCCGGATGCCTCGCCCTTTCGCGTGAATCCCGATATCGAGGCCGCGACCAATCGCGACAACCTCTTCATCGGGATGACGTGGCGCTTCGTCGACTCGACCACGGAGGACACCGCCTACCTGTACTCGACAGACGCGGGTGTCACCTGGACGGTCCCCTACAACGACCTTCGGGACCCATCGTCCTTCGAGGAATCCGTCGAGGTCACCGCCAACGAGGGCGGCGGGAGCTTCCACGTCGCGGTGACGAGAGGCGGCGACATCTACCGGGCCAGTCGTCCCCAGGACCTGACGCAATATTTCTCCGCCATCCACGACCGAATCACCGATCTCAGCGCGCAACCGAGTGGAGACTATCCCAAGAAGGGCATCACCTCGAACTGGTCCACCGACCATGTCGGCATCGCACGGTCGGATTATCGCACCGGTCTGCCGGTCTACGAGATCTACTACGATTTCTCCGATGCGGGGCTGTTCGGCGACGGCTTCGAGACGGGAGACACCAGCGCCTGGGGCAGCACCGCGCCGTGATGAGGTGATACGGCCGACGATCCGGTTTCGACCGTCCTGGGCCTGCCGTCGTCGACGGGCCCTTTCGTCACCCGCGCACGACATCCATTTCGCATCGCCGATGAGGTGGGGCGAACGCCTGTCGACCGCTTCTACGGCGCAGTCCCCGTCCAGCCGCCGGTGTCGCCGGACTCGAAGCCGTCGGCGAAGATCCGTGAGCCGGAGGCGATGAAGAGGCCCGAGCCCCACTCGATCTGGTTGTTGTCCGCCGGCGTCAGCGCGGCAACGAAGGCGACGTCGCCGGCGTCGTTGATGGCCGGTGCGCCGCCGAAGACCACCGACGAGTCGTGCTGGTCGATGCGGCCGTCGCCGAGGTCGGTGGGAACGACGTCGTGCTCGGTGACGACCCGGACGAGGCCCGCGCCGTCGCCGACGAAGATCGTCATGAGCCCGGCGCCGTCGAAGGCCCGGAACACGACCTGGCCGTGATTGTTGGCGCGCGGCGGGAAGAAGTCGATGGCCGAGACCTCGGGCAGGGCGGTGGTGGCGATGGTGGTGGTGGTCACGCCGTCGGTGAGGAACACCCCCTCCCCGCCGCCGACCAGGGTCGCGATGAAGGCGACCCGGTTGTCGTCGGTCAGGGACACCGAGTTGGTGAAGCCGGCGTAGGGCGACGCCGGGTCGGCATCCGCGTCCTCGACCAGGACAGTGCAGCTCCCCGCGGCGTCGCAGACGACGATCTGATCGGCAGCGTGGTTCGCCTCCAGGCTCACCTTGCCGGCGATCAGGCGCGAGTCGTTGAAGGAAGGCGAGTACAGGTACCAGTACGGGCTCGACGGCTCGAGCCCGACCTCGAGAGCGTGCAGCGGCGGGTTGGTCTCGCCGTCGTAGGAGACCCAGGCGTGCTGACCGGAGAAGCTCGCACGGAAGGCTGTCTGGCCGGAGGCGTTGACCTCGGCTCCGGTCCATGCCGAGGTACCGATCGGCCGCGTCGTGAGCAGGCCCGAGCTGCCGTTCGAGTCGTCGTAGAAGTAGAGCCCGTCGGGGCTCGCGAAGCTGAGCGGAAAGACCGCGAGACCGGCGTCGTTGAGCGAGCAGTCCGAGATGATCGGACCCGAGGAATCACTCCACACCACCGACCCCGCGCCGCTGCCACCGAGCCACAGACCCACCGTGTCGACGCTGCCGGCGACGATGCCGAGGCTGATGGCGACGCTGGCGTCCGAGGCCAGCGACGGCGACTTGCTGTTGAACGACGAGTTCGGCGGCAGGTTGAAACCGTCGACGATGTTGCTGCGGACCTGGAGCTCGAGGCCGCCGTCGTAGCTCGGAAGCTGTGCCGAGGTCGTGCCCGCGAGCGCGAGCGCCATTGCGACGGTGACGGCGATCGAAAGTTGGGTCATGGGGCCTCTCCTCTCCGGCTCCGGGCCGGTCCGCCATGATGCCACGGCCGGCCGGCTCAGGGCACGGCGTCCGACCAGCGGACCAGCCCGCTCTGCCCCGAAGCTATCATGATCGCATCGGCGGTGATGGACCGCCGCGGTCGCCGTTGCCGACGAGAGTAAGATGTCCTCGTCACAGGAGCCCGAGCCTCATCGGGATGCTTCCCGGACCTGGCGTGCTGCGCGTCTTTGCGGTTCGGTCTGCGCAGAAGGAGGCGAATTTCTTGCCGATCACGGTGAGATCGCGGACCACCGGCGGGTGTCGCCGGACTCGAAGCCGTTGCCGAACAGCCGGAGCTCGGGACAGCCGACCATGTCGACCTCGAACAGGCTCGGCCAGTTCTTGCCGGTGACGAAGAGCCGCTCGTCGTCATCGTCCCAGGCGATACCGTTGAGGGGACCGGGCTGCGGATCGGGTCCGAGCCCGGTGAGGTCGACCCAGGACATGACCTTGCCGGTGTCGGGATCGATGCGCGCGATGAAGTCGCTCAGGAGCCGGTTGGCGAACACCTCGCCGCGAATCCACTCGAGCTCGTTGAGCATGTCGATGGGCGTCAAGCCGTCCCTGACGACCACGGACCCGAGCTCGACATGGGTCACCGGGTCGAGAAAGCGCAGGGACGAGGTTCCGTCGCTCAGGACGAGCACCTGTCCGTCGTGGGTCAGGCCCCAACCCTGGCCGGCATACGTGAAGCTGCCTTCGGGAAGAAAGGTTTCGAGATCCCACAGGAAACAGGTCTGCTCCTGCCAGGTCAGCTGGAGGAGCTGGTCCTGCCACACGGTGAGACCCTCGCCGAAGTACACCGAAGGGAGGTCGATCGACTGCAGCACCTGCCCGGTCTCCAGCTCCACCCGGCGCAGGGTGGAGGAGCCGTACAGACCGGTGCTCTCGACCAGCCGGTCGCCGACGTAGATCAAACCCTGGGTGAATGCGCCGGCATCGTGGGGGTACTCGGCAACGATCTGAAAGCCGCACACCGGCGCCTGGGCGTCCACGACCGGCAGGCCGCACAGCCACACCGAGCACGCGACGAGCCCGTGCAGGGCGCGAGAACGATTCCTGTGCCACCGCATCGAAGTCACGCCGTCAAGTCTACATTGCGCGGGCCGCGACCACGATGCGCCGGATCACTCGTCGACGATGTTCTCCCGCAGAGCCTTCAGGTTGGGCACCGGCATGGGCAGACACCTCCGGTTGCCCGGGTTGAACATCAGTCGATAGGAGAAGCCGGAGTTGCCCTGCTCCGCCATCGCCCGCCAGCCGCGCAGCAGATAGGGACAACGGTCGTTGAAGCAGATGTACATGTGCTCCTGGTCCCACTCGGTGAACGGAGTCTGCGGGACCTCCCACTTGCTCAGCCGCTCGGCGCAGTAGGGACAGGCCTTGGACTCGGCCACCGCTTCCTTGCGGCGCTTGAGCTCCTCGGGTTCGCGAACGAACCACGGATCGAGGTCGGGCGGTCGTCGGGCGGGACGACCGACCGGACCGCCGGCTTTCTCGGCCCAGACAGCGAATACCGGGTCGCTCGGCAGTCCGAGATGGGCGTAGCGGTCGGTCTCCGGCCGCGGCCGGCCCTGGACCGCGAAGCTCGAAATCTCGCCGAGCAGGTCGCTGGAGCGCAGGTAGTCCTCGACGATCATCAACCGCTCCTTGTCCGACGCCTCGCGCCAGATCCGAACCACCTTCTCGGGAAAGAAACGATTTGAGAACAGCACCAGGAACAAACCACCGGGTCGGAGCACCCGCGCGGCCTCGGCCACGACCTCGAACGGTCGCGTGAGGTAGTCGACCGACACTGTATTGATCACGACGTCGAACGAATCATCGGCGAAGGGCAGCTTCGGGTCCCGATTCAGATCGTGCACCACGCGCTCGTCCAGCACCGGGTTGGCGTCGAGCTCGTTGCGGTTGAGCCCGAGCCCGACGACCCTGGCCGCGCCCTTCCCCGCCCCGAGGTGGGAGTCCCAGCTCGCCATCAGGTCGAGAATTTCCGGCCGGTCCTCGACAATGAGGGCCTCGATGATCTCAGACACCGCCTTGAGCGCTTCAGCATCCAGGTGAGCCACCATCCGGTCATCGGCGTAGAACTCGCTGTCGGCACCGTCGTCGGCTCGCTCGAAGGCCCGGTCGTCGTACACAAGCTGTTGAAGTCTGGCTGCAATCGCCATGAGTCTACCCTCCCCGCCGCTCAACGGATCACCACAGGTCGGTTCTTCCAGACCACGGGCGAACCAAGTCCGAGGCGCCGGATCACCTGGGGAGCATGCCGTGTCCGTCGAGGAACGAGACCAGCGAGGCGGCGGTCACGGCGTGGCCGATGGGAGTCAGGTGGCACTGGTCGTAGAGCACCGGATCACCCGTTGACTGCCGGTGCTCGCGAAGCGGCGGCAGCAGATCGAGGCAGGTCAGGTCGAGCCGCCGGCACATGGCGTCGAAGTGCTGCTGCGGCACCCGGTCGATGGTCGCGCCGTACACCTGGAGGTCGACCGGCGCGAGCATCACGACCAGCGGCAGCTGCCGCTCCGTCAGGATGTCGGACGCCGCCGACATGATTTTCTCGATCTCGGCCCAGGCGAGCGGATTCCACCCGAGCCCGTAGTCGGTCGCCGCACGATCCCGGGTCTCGGCCTCGAACCGCAGGAAGCTCTCCGGATCGCCGCCGTAGACCGTCCGCTGGTGCTCGACGAACTCGTCGGCCCACGCGTCCCAGTCGTGCTCGATGCCGGCGACCCGTACTCTCGAGCTCTGCCGCCATGCGTCGACGCTGTCGACCGCCCACATGAGAAAGCGGCTCCACCGCAACCGCTCGGGGACGACATCGACGTAGAACATGCCGGAGTCCCGGGCATCGTTGAGATACAGCTGAATCATTACGACGTCCGGATCGACGGGATCCAGAAGCTCGAGCATGTGGTAGAAGGACGGCCCCAGATCGGCCGACACGATCCCGGCGTTGACGAAACGGATCCGCTGCGCGCGGCCGGCGGCCCGCTGCTCGGCCTGCCGCGTGAACAGCTCACCGTCGTGAACCTCAATGCCCATGGTCACCGAGTCGCCGAGCACCAGCACCCGGAACTCGTCGGCGGGCTTCGGACCGAGCTCGTCATAGCGAAGCCCGAGCGAGTTGGTCTCGATCACAACCTCGACGTCGAGGCCTCGAAACACCGAGCGGCTGACCGCCCGCGCGTTCGGTCTGAGCCGCCGCCCTGCCGGGCCGTGCATCTGCAACAGAGCGAGATCGATCTCGCTGCGCGCCTCGAGGCGACCGAAGCTTCCGGCGGCGCTGCCGGGTTCCTCGACCACGACGAGCCGGGCCGGCGGCAGCAGCAGGCGCGCACCGAGCTCGCACGCGCCGAGCACCAGCGCCAGGGACGCCAGCACCAGCAGCGTCCGGCCGACCCAGGTTCGTGCCGATCCCGTCTTCACGTTGCTCAGAATACTGAAACCCGGTCGGAGGTTGCAGCATATCGACGACGGGAGGTGACATGCTCAGACATTTCGGATTCGACGCCACGGCCACAACCATCGCGGCTGCGGTGATACTGCTCGCCACGCTTCCGGCGGCGGGACCCGCCGTCGCCTCCTCCGACGGCGGGAAGACAGCACTCCAGACCGGCGCCACCGAAACCGCGATCCTGGCCGGAGGCTGCTTCTGGGGAATGGAGCAGCTGCTGCGCGAGCTCGACGGCGTCGCCGACACCGAGGTCGGGTACGCCTCGGTCGAAGGCGACAAGAAGGCCGAACCAGCCGAAGCGGTGAAGATCGTCTTCGACGCCGAGCGCATCAGCTACGAGGACATCCTGCGCCACTACTTCCGCATCCACGACCCGACCACGAGAAACCGTCAGGGCAATGATCGTGGCGCCCAGTACCGTTCGGCGATCTTCGTCCTGGATGACGGTCAACGCGCCGTCGCCGAGCGGGTACTGGCCGACGTCGACGCCTCCGGCTTCTGGAAGCGGCCGCTGGTTACCGAGATCTCGCCCGCCGGGCGATTCAAGATCGCCGAGGAGTTCCACCAGGACTACCTGATCAAGAACCCCGGCGGCTACAGCTGTCACTACGTCCGCAGCGGTCCGCAGGGTTCCTAACGTCAGTCCGGCAGCTTCTCCCAGTCGGACTTCGGGGCGTCCTGAGCGAGAGCGAGACCGCCATCCGCGCCGACGTAGACCGGGTCTTTGACGACCTTGACCTTGCCGCTGCCGTAGTCGTCCATGGCCCGTTCGAGGTACGGACCGAAGCCCGGCATGCGTGACGTGCCGCCGGCGAGAATGACGTTGTTGCGGACCTGCTCCTGGTACTCCGACTCGACGCCGGCGATGAGGTCGAGCATGGTCTCGGCGACCGGCGGCCCCAGGCTCTCACAGGCCTGGCGCACCTCCTCGGTGATGTCGATCTCCGAGGGCTTGCCGCCGATCGGAACCGACACCGTGACCGGATCGGCCTCCCGACCGATGAAGCTGTACTGCTCTTTCCAGTCGCGGACGGTGTGGATCGACACCGAGATCCCGGGGTGGCGTTCAGCGAGCAGGGTGTGGAACTGCTCGTCGACCCAGTCGCCGGCATTGGTCAGGGTGCGTTGGTCCTCCTCGGTCGGGTACCGGCCCTTCATGACGCAGAAGTCGGTCGTGCCGGCGCCGACGTCGACCACCATGGCGTGGAGCAGAGCGTCGAGGCCGTAGGCGACGGCAAACGGTTCGGACACGATGATCACTCCGTCAACGAGCCCGCCCAAGGCCTTCCGGACGTGCTGCTTGTTGACACGCAGCGCCTCCGCGGGCACGCCGACGACCACCCTGACCTTGCCTCCCCTCCTGCGCACCTCGTCGACGCCGGCGAGCTCGAGCAGATGGCCGAGCAGCTCCCGGATCGCCTGTTGGTCCTTGTCGGAACCTTCTTTGAGCAGCCCCCGCTCGAGCGGACGGTGGACCTCGAGCATGGTGCGGTTCTCGACCGCGTCGATCCCGAACACGACCTCCCGCTTGAGGATCTTCCTCGCGACAGCGTCGACCGGCCATCCGACGTAGCTGTCGACCACCTTGCGCACCCCGCTCGACGTCGAGATCGCGCTCTGCGAGGTGCCGAGGTCGATGCCGACGAGCAGGTGTTGGGCCTTTTCGGTCATGTCGTCTCCTTGTCGTTGGTGGAGCTCACCTCGGCGGCGTAGCCCCTGATACCGGCGGCGAGTGCCTGGGCGATGCTCTCCCGGTACCACGGGAAGCCGAGCAGCCGGGCCTCACGGTCGTTGGAAATACACGCCACCTCGGCCAGCACTGCCGGCATGTCGGTGGCCACGAGAACCACGAACGGCGCACGCATGACACCGCGGTCGACCACCGCCGGGTTGCGCAGCCTGAGGGTGTCGTAGAGCGAGCTGCCGACCCACTCGGCGAGGCGCCGGCTCTCCTGCCGGCGAACCCCGGAGTAGATGCCATCGAGGAGCCGGCGGCTGTCGGCCACCGAGAACCCCGAGCCCTTGTTCTCGGAAGCGGCGAGGCGCTCGATGAACGGGTCGACGGTGGCGCCCGCGAAGTAGGTCTCGAAACCGCGCGCCTCGCGGTCCGGGAGCCAGTTGACGTGGATCGAGACGAACAGATCCGCGCCGCCACTGTTGGCGATCTCCGCCCGCCGGGCGAGCTCGACGGTCTCGTCGCCTTCGCGGGTCATGACCACCACGAACTCGTCCTCGAGCAGGCCGCGCAACCGGTCGGCGATGTCCCAGGTCACGTCCTTCTCGAGCAGGCCGTAGGCCGGCAGGAGGGTCCCGCTGTCCCGGCCGCCGTGTCCGGGATCGACGACGACGGTCCGGACCGCGAGCGGAATCACGTCGGGGTCGAGTGCGTGCGCACGACGCCCGGAGAGGATGTCGGCGAACGTGCTGCCGGGGTCGGCGATCCCGCCCGCCGGCGGCGGCGCCGCCGCGAACGCGGGCTCGGTCGCCGTCTCGCTGCGGTCGGCAATGGCGTCGGTTCGCAGACCGAGCGTGACCACGGCCATCGCCGCTACGACCAGCGATCCACCCGCGAGCAGCGCCCGACGGCGGCGTTGCAATCGCTCGACCTCAAACCGGCGCCGGCGCCGGATGGTCCCCCGAGGCTGGTTGTGGATCAGCTCGAGGTTGTCCTCGGCGAGGCCTTCGAAAAGACGCTTCCGGAGCCTCTGCCGGGCGCTCACAGAGCGTCTCCTCCGCGGGTGTCGTCCCGCAGACGAGCCTGTGTACCGGGGCTGAGCCGTCGCCGAAGCGGCATACCCCTCATCGTATCACGCAGAGCATCGAGACGTCGTATCATGCAAGGCGTGTATCGACGATACTCCGACGGTTTCTGCAACCCGCGCCCTCCGGCGCGACCGCTTGGGTTGTCGGGGTCGAGAAGCTGCCGGGCGCAGCCGGTCGGGCGGGCCCTCCCGTGATCGGCGAAAGCGGCACGCTCAGCTGGTGGTGGCCGGCGCTGGCGGTGTTTGCAGCGTCGGCTCTGACCGCGTGGGGCATCACCCGCGCCCGACTGATCGCGTCACGGAAACGGGAGCTCGAGCTCGAGCGGCTGGTCGACCTCCGCACCCTCGAGCTGCGCAGCCTCGGCAGTCTGACCGAGAAGATCAACAACGCGGTCGGTCTCGAGGAGGTGCTTGAGCATGTCTGGGAGTCGTGTCGGACGATCCTGCCGTACAACCGCATCGGTTTCGCCGATCTCATCGACGACAGCCGATGCGTGCGGGCCGTGTGGGCGCGCTCCGACGCCTCCGAGATCAAAATCGGCACCGGCTACTCGGCGCCGCTCGAGCAGACGAGTCTCGGGAGAATCCTCGACTCGGGAAAACCGCGAATCATCGGTGACCTCGTCCGCTACCTCGAGAGCCACCCGAGCTCCGAAGCCACCCGCGCCATCGTCGACGAGGGTATGCGCTCGAGCATGACCGTCCCGCTGGCGGCCAGGGGCAACCGGATCGGCTTCCTGTTCTTCTCGAGCCAGACTCCGAGCTCGTACACACTCGAACACACCCGGTTGCTCGAGCGGATTTCCGGCCAGCTGTCCCTCGCGATCGAGAAGAGCCGTCTGTATGACAGCCTGCTCGAAACCACCCGCCAGCTCGAGGAGGCAAACCGCCGGCTCGCTCACGCCGCCGCCACCGACAGCCTCACCGGACTCGCCAACCGGCGGGTCTTCGACGAGCGCATCGGTATCGAGTGGCGCCGCTGCCGGCGCAACGGTCGGCCGCTGTCGGTTCTGATGATCGACATCGACCACTTCAAGACCTTCAACGACGATCACGGCCACATCGCCGGCGACGCCTGCCTCCAGGCTGTCGCCGAGCGACTCTCCGACTCGATCGGACGGGCGGCCGACCTGGTGGCGCGGTTCGGCGGCGAGGAGTTCGCCGCCATTCTGCCTGAGACCGACAACGATGACGCGACCCGGCTTGCCGAGAGAGTCCGCCACCATGTGCAGTCGCTCGAGCTCGCCGGGGCGCCGCGATCGGCGGCGATCACGGTCAGCGTCGGCGTGGCGACGGTGGTACCCGACCGCGAGAGGAAACCCGAGGATCTGATTCGCCGAGCCGACGCCAGCTTGTACGTCGCCAAACATCAGGGCCGAAACCTGGTCCACTCGAGCCCCAGCATCGAGGTCCCGGAGGGCTTCTTCGGCAGCGACGACGGGTCGCCTCCCGATTCGTCGCCGCCGTAACCAACTCGCGAGCAGGGGGTTGCCCACCAATCTGCGTCGGTTCGGGTGCCACAGCCGTCGTCGTCGACTCCCGACAGAGCTGACCCGAGGGGATCGGGGAGGCGCGAGCGGCGGGCTGTACGACTCTGGATTTGCCTTTCGGCCATCTTGATGCAACCTTTTGACGATTTCAGCGATATCATAGTGACATCATTCGACGGGAGGAATGACATGATCACCGAAAAGACCTACCACCCGATCTCAGGCTGGATGCCACTCATCGTCACCATCGTGTTCATCGTTGCGGGTCCGTGGATCCTGATCAAGGGCGCCGTGGGCCTCGGCGCGACCGGGTCGCCGGCGGACCTGGCGCAGCTCGTCGCGGGCATCGCTCTGCTCCTGCTCGGCGTCCTGGCGATCTTCGGCTTCCAGGCCATCTCCCCCAACCAGGCCCGGGCCTACCTGCTGTTCGGCACCTACAAGGGCTCGACGCTGAAATCGGGCTTCTTCTGGGTCAACCCGTTCTACTCGAAGAAGAAGATCTCGCTGCGGGTGCGCAACTTCGAGACCGGCTCGACGCACAACCCCGAACAGAAGAACGCCGAGGGCAAGGTCGTCCAGAAGGCGAGCCGGACCTCCGGACGGCCCTCCAAGGTCAACGACCGCGACGGCAATCCGATCGAGATCTCGGCGGTGGTGGTGTGGCGGGTCGTCAACACCGCCGAGGCCCTGTTCGAGGTCGACGACTTCGAGGACTTCGTCGCGGTCCAGAGCGAGTCCGCCCTGCGCAATCTGGCGAGCCGCCACCCCTACGACAGCGAGGACCACGAGACCTCCCTGCGCGGCAACATCGAGGAGATCTGCGACCAGCTCAAGAGCGACATCCAGGAGCGTCTCGACAAGGCCGGGGTCGACGTCATCGAGGCGCGGATCAGCCACCTCGCCTACGCCCCCGAGATCGCCGCCGCCATGCTCCAGCGCCAGCAGGCCCAGGCCGTGGTCGCGGCCCGGACCAAGATCGTCGAGGGAGCGGTGGGCATGGTCGAGATGGCCCTCAACCAGCTCGCAGCGGAGCACATCGTCGAGCTCGACGACGAGCGCCGCGCGGCCATGGTCTCGAACCTGCTCGTGGTGCTGTGCTCCGACCGCCACACTCAGCCCGTGGTCAACACCGGCAGCCTCTACACCTGACGTGGCCAAGCGTGAAGCGTTCCTGATCCGGGTCGATCCCGAGGTTCTCGACGCCATCCGGCGCTGGGCCCGGGACGACCTGCGATCGGTCAACGCCCAGGTCGAGATCATCCTGCGCCGCGCACTTCAGCGGGAAGGTCGGCTACCCGGCGGCGCCGGGAAGCGCAGACCCGACGAGTAGGGCCGACCCCTTCCCGCGCCCGTTTCCGTTTCCGTGCCCGACGACACCGGCTGGGGGCAGGCGCCTGTCCGGGACTTTTCCGTGGTACGTTTCCGCCGCTGGCGGCTCCGGGCACATCGCCCGACGTCGTGCCCGGCATTCGTTCACGACGCCGGGAGCGGGAGGCTCGTGCTGCACATCTACGTCGATGCCGATGCGTGCCCTGTGAAGCAGGAGGTGTACCGCGTGGCGGGAAGATGCCGCCTCGAGGTCACCCTGGTGACGAACTCCCGGATGCGGGTTCCCGACGAGCCATGGATCACGCTCGAGGTCGTGCGCGACGGGCTCGATGCCGCAGACGACTGGATCGTCGAGCACGTGAGCCCGAGCGACATCGTCATCACCGCGGACATCCCGCTGGCGAGTCGTTGTCTGAAGAAAGGCGCGGTCGTGATCGGCACCACGGGGAAGCCGTTCACGGACGCCAACATCGGACCGGCTCTGGCAACCCGGGATCTGCTGTCCGACCTCCGCGGTGCCGGCGAGATCACGGGAGGTCCTCCGCCGCTGACGAAGCGCGACCGATCCAGGTTTCTGCAGAGCCTGGACGAGGCGATCCAATCGATCCGTCGGGCGATGTCGTGACGGGCGAGATGCCGAGATCGGACTCGCCTTCGAGCCCGCGAGCTTTCGCTCCCACTCCGACGCGAGCCCGCTGTACCACCGCGGCACCACGCCGGTGGTCTGCGGGCCGGGCCGCCTCGAGGCCGCCCAACCCCCGGCTGAGCACGTGGCGCTCGCCGAGGTCCACCGCGCCGCCGCCCTTTACGCCACTCTCTTCCACGCCGCCTGCTGCAGGTCGGACTGACCACGCGGCGCCCGGCGATGGACACAAGGGCGCCACGTACCCGGCTCACACACGACCGCTCATCTCAGGTCGAAATCAGGCCGGCTCGAACCACATCGTCACCTCGTAAACCCCCGAGACGACCCTTTTCTCGATTCGGCAACCGCTCTTGGCGAGCACGGCGAGCATGGCCTCGTTGTCGCACAGAACATCGGCCGTGAAACCACGCAGACCCTTGCCGCGAGCGTACTCCACGAGCCGGTCCTGCAGCGCGGTGCCGAGACCGCTGCCCTGCCAGTCGGGGTGGATCATATAGGCAACGTCGGCGAGGTTGCTCGAGGGATCGACGTAGTAGCAGCCGCTGCCGACCACCCGCCCGGCGTCGGGATCGCCGTCGACGGCGACCAGCGCCATCTCCTCGTCGAAACTGACGCTGCACAGGTGCTGGGCCTTGGCTACCGGCAGCGAGCTCAGATTGGTGAAGAACCGGGTCGCCACGTCCTCCGCGCTCAGGCTGTAGAAAAGCTCCTGCATGGAGTCGACGTCGCCTGCCCGACTCGGCCGCAGCAGGACGGTTCGGCCGTCCTTCAGGGTCACCCGCCGCTCCTCGTGCTCGGGGTAGGCGGTGCGGCTGCGCAGGCGGTGATCGGCGCCGAGGTAACCCAGCTTCCGGGCGTCGTCGAGCAGCGACTCACGGAAGTCCGGGTGGGCGACCTCGATCAGAGCCAGCGCACGCTCGGGGATCGACCGGCCGAACAGGTAGGCGATGCCGTACTCGGTGACCACGTAATGAACGTCCGAGCGCGCCACGGTGACGCCCTCGCCCTCCCTGAGCCGCGCCCGGATTCTCGACTCGCCGCCGTCGTCGGTGGTCGAGGCGAGACAGATGATCGCCTTGCCTCCCGGCGAAGCCGCGGCGCCACGCAGAAAGTCGGGCTGGGACGACACGCCGCTGTAGAACTCACCGCCGAACTGGTCGGCACAGACCTGACCGGTGAGGTCGACCGCGAAGGCCTGCGACACCGACACCATGCGCGCGTTCTTGGCGATGGTCTCGGGATCGCAGGTCTCGCTGAGCGGCAGGAACCGGAATGCCGGGTTGTCGTTGACCAGGTCGTAGAGCCGACGTGTGCCCATGCAGTAGCTCGCCACGACAACGCCCCGGTGCGCGGTCTTGCGGATTCCGTTGACCACTCCGCTCTCGACGAGATCGACCAGCGGCTCGGTGATCACGTCCGAGTGGATCCCCAGGTCGCGCCGGTTGGTCAGGTGCTTGAGCATCTCGTTGGGAATCCGGCCGAGCCCGATCTGCAGGGTGCTGCCGTCGTCGATGATCCGCGCGACGTAGCGCGCGATCTGCTTGCCGACCTCGTCCGCCGGCTCGTGGAGGTACTCGATGACCGGTGTGTCGATCTCGACCAGGTGATCGATCCACTCGACCGGCACCCACGATGACCCCCGTGTGCGCGGCATCTCGGGAACGATCTCGGCAAGCACCGTCCGCGCCCGCTCGATGGCGACCCGCGCCAGGTCGACCGACACTCCCAGATTGCAGCGGCCTTCGGCATCGGGGGGCGCGACCTGAATCATGGCGACGTCCACCGGGACCCGGCCGGTGAGCATCAGTCGGTGGATCTGCGACGCCGGCGCAGGAATGTAATCGAGCTTCCCGGTTCCGGCGAGCGCCCGCATGTCGCTGCCGACGAAGAAGGTGCGGTGGCGGTAGCGGGAGTACGGGCCCTGGGCGTACTCCGGCACCGCACCGTCAGTCAGAAAATGGACGTAGCGGATGTCGGCGGCGGGCTCGTCGCGCCGCTCGAGGGCGCGAACCAACGCCCGCGGCGTGGCACAGGCCGTGCCCAGGTAGACGTGGTCGCCGGACCGGACCGCGCCCACGGCCTGTTCGACCGGCACAACTCGCCGCCGCCAATCATCCGGTTGGAGCTTCGCGTCATTCATGATTTTTGCGACCGCAACTCATTCAAGCCTGCCGATCGACATCGTCGCCGCCAAGCTCGGTAAGCGACGGAGTCGTGAGGGTCGCGACCGTGGTCGTTCCGACATCGAACGTCGGCGCGAAGAATCGCAGGGTCACCACCTTCGCCAATCGGACCTCATCGCCCGGACGAATCAACCTCGCGGTCCCGGTCTCGACGACCTCGCCTCCGACCTCGGTCAGCCCCCGTCCGACCGGTCGCAGCACGTATCCCCCAGGGGTGAGGTCGAGCTCGACGTGCCAGCGGCTGATCCGCCGGGCGAGATCGGAATTCGGCAGCTCGATGACGATGTCGTTGACCGGCCGGCCGTCAAGCACCGCGAGCCGGCCGACCGAGACCGTGTCGGTGAATGGGAGCTGCGCCTCGATCCCGGTTTCGACGATCTCGACCGCCGTCGGGATCCGACACGGGTCGCGCCAATCGAGCACGAAGGTCGGGACGGGCCCGTCGAGACCGCGCGCCTCGACGTCGGCCAGCGGTCGGCACAGCGCCTTCAGCGTTGTCGGGAGGGCCCGGAACGCGGCCTCGCTGAGGCGGATCTCGCTCGCTTTGGCGGCATCGCACAGCCGGGCCGCCGTGTGGACGGCCTCGCCCGTCACGTGGTCGCCGTCGACCAGCACCGGCACCCAGTGCAGTGCGCTTCGCACCCGCAGCCGGTGAGCCGGCTCGACGCCGGCATTGTCTTCGAGCGCGGCGTTGTGGAAGCGGACCATGGCGGCAGCACCGGCGCGAGCGTCCGGCAACGTGCAGAAGGCGCCGTCGCCGGCGATGTCGACGATTCGGCCGCCGACCTCGTCGATGACCCGCCCGAGCAGTCGGTGGTGCCGGTGCAGCAGCTCCCGCCCGGCGACATCGCCGTGCCGGGCGAGGTAGGTGGTCGAGCCGACGACATCGGTGAACAGCAGCGCCAGCCGTTGCTCGAATCTGAGGGTCAGCTCGCGAGCCACCCGGTCTCGGAGCTCCACGAGTTCGGTCAGGGAAAGCTCGGCGAAGTCCGTCACGACGACGCTCCACCCGCATCCCCGCGCGCCATGGCGGCGAGCTCGTCGGGCTCGTCGACGTCATCTGCGTTCGGCCGACACCGGAAGGCCTGACAGACCTCTGCCCTCCCACCCCGGCCGAGCACCGCGGTGAGCCAAATCGAGCCGATGGTTGAACCGATGCGGGCCACGAGTTCCTCCCCGAATGTCGTCGCACAGCCTAGCACGGAAGTGAGAACGCGAATCAAAATTGCGCAAGTCAAGGTCGACCCCAGCTGAGCGATTCTGCTGGATGAGATGTGCCAAGATTCTGATGCGCTGGTGGTTGCGAAAAACGGAGGCATGCCCGTTGGGTTGTCGAGTCATTTCGCAACCATCCAGAGCGCAGGATTTTGGTGCAGATCGCCGCACAATGCGTTCAACAGCGCGAATGGGTGACACCACTCGAAGCGCCGGCAATCTCGCGGCCGACCCGTTCGAGGGCGAGGGAACAGCACAGCGCAATGACAACGTTAAACAAAAAAGTCCGTGCCCGGTAAGATCGCGTATCATCTCGCCGAGACCGAACGGCGGTGACGCGCGTACCCAGACGAGGCCACCGCAGGGTGCCTCGGACAAACAGCGATCAGGAGGAAACAGCAATGATGCCCAACAGAGTTCTCTCTCTCATGGTGGTGGCAGTGATCGCGGCGTTGGCCATGCCGGTGGGCGCCGAGGAGGCCGCCGCCGAACGGACCTACCTCGACGATCTGCCGCCGCTGATCGACCGCGACGTGTTCTTCGGCGACCCGGAGCTGGCCGGGGCTCAGATATCGCCCGATGGCGCGTGGATCTCGTTCCGCAAGAAGTACCGGGACGTGATGAACATCTGGGTCAAGGGGATCGACGAGCCGTTCGACGAGGCCCGGCCGATCACCGCCGACACGAAGCGACCGGTCCGCGGGAGCTTCTGGTCGGAGGACAGCCGGTACGTGCTGTACGTCCAGGACAAGGGCGGCAACGAGAACTACCATGTGTACGCCGTGGACCCGAAGGCGGAGCCGGAGGAGGCGACGGGCGTGCCCCCGGCGCGGGACCTGACCCCGCTGGAGGGCGTCCGGGCGCTGATCTACGCCGTGCCGGAGGCGACGCCGAACGAGATTCTCGTCGGTCTCAACGACCGCGACCCGTCCCTCCACGACGTGTACCGACTGGACCTGGACACCGGCGAGCGCGAGCTCCTGATCCAGAACGACAGCAACGTGGCGGCCTGGGTCCCCGACCTGGAGGGTGAGATCCATCTGGCCTACCGCCAAACGGCCGACGCCGGCAGCGAGATGCTGCGCGTGGTCGACGGCAAGCTCGGCGAGGCGATTTACAGCTGCACGTTCGAGGAAACGTGCGCGCCCTTGCGGTTTCACACGAACGGCGAGCAGGTCTACATCCAGAGCAACAAGGGGACCGGAATCGACCTCACCCGTCTGATGCTGATGGATGCCGAGACCGGCGAAACCGAGCTCGTGGAGTCCGACCCCGAGGGCGAGGTGGACTTCGGCGGCCCCATCTTCTCCGACGCCACAGAGGGGATCATCGGAACCTTCTACGTCGGCGACCGAGTGCGGATCTACCCTCACACCGACGAGTTGAAGCGGCGGCTGGAGTATCTGCGCTCCGAGCTGCCGGACGGCGAGATCAGCCTGCTCGCGTCGACCGAGGACGAGACGATCATGCTGGTGTCGGTCAGCCGCGACGTGAATCCCGGCTCGGTCTACGTCTACGACACCACGAAGCCGTCGGTGACCAAGCTGTACGACTCCCGGCCCGAGCTGCCCACCGAGCATCTGGCGCCGATGACGGCCATCCGCTACCCGGCTCGCGACGGCGCCCGGATTCCGGGCTACCTGACGATCCCCAAGGGCGTCGGCGAGGGCACGCCGGTGCCGACGATCATTCTGCCTCACGGTGGTCCGTGGGCCCGTGACTACTGGGGTTACGACTCGTTCGCGCAGTTCCTGGCCAACCGCGGGTACGCGGTGCTTCAGCCCAACTTCCGCGGATCGACCGGATACGGCAAGGCCTTTCTCAACGCCGGCAACAACGAGTGGGGCACCGGCCGCATGCAGCACGACCTGTCCGATGCGGTCAAATACCTGGTCGGAAACGGCATCGCCGCAGAGGACGAGGTCGCCATCATGGGCGGCTCCTACGGCGGCTACGCGACGCTGGCGGGTCTGACCTTCACCCCGGACCTGTACGCGGCCGGTGTCGACATCGTCGGCCCCTCGAACATCATCACGCTGCTCGAGTCGATCCCGCCGTACTGGGGCCCGATCAAGAAGTTGTTCGACGTCCGCGTCGGCGACCCGGGCGTGGCCGAGGACAAGGAGCGGCTGGAGGCGCAGTCTCCGCTGTTCTTCGCTGACAACATCGAGGCCCCGCTGCTGGTGATCCAGGGCGCCAATGACCCGCGGGTGAAGAAGGCCGAGGCCGACCAGATCGTGGTGGCCATGCGCGAGCTCGAGCTCCCGGTGAAGTACATCGTGGCGCCGGACGAGGGCCACGGCTTTGCCGGAGAGGAGAACCGGCTGGCCATGTTCGCCGCGATCGAAGAGTTCCTCGCCGAGCACCTGGGCGGGCGCTCCCAGAAGAGCATGGCGCCCGAGGTCGAGAAGCGCCTGCGCGAGATCACCGTCGACATCGCCACCGTCACCATGCCGGTGCCGAACAAGGGCGCCGACGCCGCGTCGACGGCCGAGCTCTCGATGCCCGACGCCGACCGCGTGAACCCCTCGGTGTCGAGCTACACCACCACCATGTCGCTGGGCGGCCAGGAGATCGAGGTGACGTCCACGGTCACGGTCTCTCGCGAGACGAAGGACGGAAACGAGCTGTGGCAGGTCGTCTCAGACGACCGGAGCCCGATGGGATCGTCGAAGGACGTCGTCCTGCTCGATCCCACGACGCTGCTGCCGATCAAGCGCATCGCAGAGCAGGGTCCGGCGACGGTGACCATGAGCTACGCGGCCGACTCCATCAGCGGCGGCATCGACATGCAGGGCCAGCAGATGCCCATCGAGGTGGATCTCGAGGCCCCGGTCGCCGGCGACGGCGCGGCGCTGGATCTGTACCTGGCAGGGCTCGACCTGGAGCCGGGGGACGAGGCGTTCCTGCGCACCTTCGACCTGATGTCGCAGAAGGTGCGGTTGTGGTCGCTCGAGGTCGCGGGCGCCGAGACCGTCGAGGTACCGGCCGGCGCCTACGAGGCGATGAAGCTCGTGATCGAGCCACTGGACGATGCCGGCGGCGGCCAGACGACCTGGGTGGCCACCGAAGCGCCGCACCTGGTCGTCCGCGCCGTCAAGACGCTGCCGGCCCAGCTCGGCGGTGGGACCGCGACGTCCGTTCTGACGGCCGTGGATTGATCCGGGACGGCGGGCGGCGAATGCCCGCTCCGACACACCACCGGGCGCCCCGCGGGGCGCCCGGCTTTTTCGTGTACGCCACGGTCGGCGGTTCCGGTGCAGGTTCGCGGGACGATATGCGTGTCGCGTTCGACGTCGGTGAGATGAAATCCCTCGTCTCCGACATGCCGCAGGTGCGCACGTGGACCGGACCGACGACGGCGGCTCGACATGCCGGTCCATCGACGGCGACGCTGCCGACGGGATCCCGGACTGGCGTTGCTCGCGTGAGTCGTGCACACTTGGACAGACTTCAGGGGAGGATCCATGCGGTTGATGAACCGGTTCGTCGTCGTGGGATTGGTGTTGGTGGCAGTGTCGGCGGGGACCGTCGGCGCTCAGTCCGGCTTGGAGCGGATCGTCGCCGAGGCGTCGATCGCCGATCTCCAGCGGATGATGGCGGACGGGACGATCACGTCGGAGTCGTTGACTGCCGCGTGCATCGGCAGAATCGGACGACTCGACGGGGAGCTGCGGTCGGTCCTCGTCGTCAATCCGGAGGCGTCGGCCCAGGCCCGCGAGCGCGACGCGGAGCGACGCGCGAAGCAGGTGCGCGGACCGCTGCACGGGATCCCGGTGCTGCTCAAGGACAACATCGAGTCCGCCGACCCGATGGCGACCACCGCAGGGTCGCTCGCGTTGGTCGGCAACGTGACAGGGCGTGACGCCGGGCTCGTCGAACGCCTGCGCGAGGCCGGGGCCGTGATCCTCGGCAAGACCAACCTCAGCGAGTGGGCGAACTTCCGCTCGGAGCAGTCGTCGTCCGGCTGGAGCGGCGTGGGCGGCCAGACCCGCAACCCGTATGATCCGACCCGCTCGCCGTGCGGATCGAGCTCGGGATCCGGGGTCGCGGTGGCGGTCGGCTTCACGCCGGTCGCCATCGGCACCGAGACCAACGGCTCGGTGGTGTGTCCGGCGACCTCGAACGGTCTCGTCGGGATCAAGCCCACGGTCGGGCTCGTGAGCCGCTTCGGAGTGGTGCCGATCTCGCACACCCAGGACACGGCCGGGGCGATGGCGCGCACGGTAGCGGACGCGGTGGTCACCTTCGAGGCGATGATCGGCGTCGACGACCGGGACCCCGCCACGCGGATCGCGGACAGGGCCGCCTCGTGGACGCTGGCCGACCACCTGGGACCGGACGGCCTGAAGGGCAAGCGGATTGGCGTGATGCGGTCGAACACCGGGTTCCACGACACGGTCGACGCGCTGTTCGAGCGCGCCCTCTCGGACCTGCGGGCGGCGGGAGCGACGTTGGTCGACGACCTCGAGTTCGATTCGCCTCGCGATCTCGGGCAGGCGGCATACGATGTGCTGCTGTACGAATTCAAGCACGGCCTCAACGACTACCTGGCGGGTCTTCCCGGGGCCGACCGGCTGCCGGCGTCGACCCTCGAGGAGCTGATCGCCTTCAACGACAAGCATGCCGACGCCGAGATGCCGTGGTTCGGCCAGGAGATCTTCCTCAAGAGCCAGTCCAAGGGCCCGCTCGAGGATCCGGCCTACATCGAGGCGCTCGGGCTGACCGTCGACGCCTCGCGAAACGGCATCGACAGCCTGCTCACCGAGCATGACCTCGACGCCCTGGTCGCGCCCACCGGCTCGGCGGCGTGGAAGATCGACCTTGTCAACGGCGACCATTTCCTCGGCGGCAGCTCCAGCTTCCCGGCACGCGCCGGCTACCCCAACATCACCGTCCCGATGGGGATGGTGCACGGGTTGCCGGTCGGGATCTCGTTCATCGCCACGGCGCTGTCGGAACCGACGCTCATCGAGATCGCCTCCGCCTACGAGCATGCCACCCATCGGAGGGTCCCGCCGGCAATCGGAGACTGAGGGGCGGCGTCACTCCCGGCAGATTCTGAACCGGTGCGGGGAGAGGTGCGAGCAGAGGCATGGCTTCGCCCGGATCCTCTGCCCCGGGTAATCGCATCAGGGAACAATGAACCAATGGCCGCACATTCACGTACAAGAGGGTCAAGGGCGCGGAGGTTCGTCATCAGATTCCTCCGGCCTTCAAACCCAACGACCAAGCGTCATGGCCCGCGAAGCCACGGCACGGAATAACGGCAGCAACGAAAGGAGAAGATGATATGAACCTGAAACAGATTCTGACGACCCTGGTGGCGGTGGCGGTGATTGCAGCGGCATCCCTGGCTGCGGCTGACGACTGGCGGAAGCTGGGCTCCAAGGCCGTCGCTTTGAAGGACAAACCGGTGACCGTCACGGTGAACGCCAAGGACGCGCAGGTGGAGCAGATCAGACTCAAGGTGAGCGGAGACTGGATTCGCGTCAGCCGGCTCGTACTCAACTTCAGCGACGGCAGCAATCAGGTCGTCGAGGACCGGTTCGATGTCAAGCCCGGCACGGGAAGCGAAGCCATCGCCATCGATGCCGGTCCGAAGCAGGTGGCGAGCATTGACATCGACTGCGAGGGCGCACTGTCGTCTCGGGGTGGACGCGCAACTGTAGCCGTGCTCGGCTCGTAGCGAGACCACCGACCGAAAAACCGGGGACCTCCGTCGGCGGTCCCCGGTTTGATTTTCGAGCCTCTTGCCTGCGGCGCCCCGGGGCGCCTCCTAGGAGCCTCCGTAGTCCACGAGCCCGCGCGCGATCCCCGCGTCGGGATCGTCCGGAGCAAGCTCGACGAAAACCCGGAGCTGCTCCCGCCCCTCGTCCACCCGGCCGTTGTTGAAAAGCGCAACGCCGTACATGAAACGCGCCTTCGCGAGCTCGGGGTGGGCTCTGACCACGTAGGCGAGCTCGAAGGCCGCCGCCTCGGGCCGGTTGGCGTTGAACAACTCGGCGGCGTGCTCGTAGAGCGTGGTCCGAATCCACTCCGGGTCGAGCTCCACCAGGCGATCGAGGGCGCCGGCGGCCGTGCCCGTGTCGCCGGCCAGCCGCGCGGCGTCGAAGGCGAGCTTGTTGGCGCGGACGTTGTCCGGCTCCAGCTCGAGCGCCTGATCGGCCATTGCCAGCGCCTCGGTCGGAGCGCCCTCGGCGAGGCTCACCTGGGCGAGGGCCAGGTAGGCGGCGACGTGCTCGGGATCGAGCTCGGTCACCTGCTTGAACTTGGAGATCGCCTCACCGATCCGGCCGTCGGTGAACGCGTCCACGCCCTCGTTGAAGATCCGCGCCGCGGCATCGGCGAGATCGCCGATCGCGCGCAGCGCCTCCGCCGACGCGGCCGCCCGGTCGGCGTCGCCGCCAAGCCGATAGGCGTCGAAGCGCAGCTGCATGGCGCGAACGTCGTCGGGATCGATGGCGAGTGCCGCCTCGGCATGCTCGGCAGCGGCGGCGTAGTCGTCCTGGATCAGGGCGACCGCGGCGAGGGACGTGCGGGCCGCCGCGAGCTCGGGGTCGAGCCCGGCGGCCTCGAGGTACCTGGCGGCCGCCAGCTCGAGATCGCCCAGGCGCTGAGCCTCGACGCCCTCGTTGTAGGTGCGCACCGACCGCGGGCCGCCTCGTTGTTCGCCAACTTCCTCGTCCGGAACAGCCGGCGCCGCGACCTGCACCGGCGCCAACATGAGCTCCACGGCGAAGGTCCCGCCGGCAAGGACCTGCAGCGGCTCCTCGCGGGGTGCCCAGCCGTTCTTCTCGAGGCGGATCGTGTAGGGCAGGGTGGTATCGGAGATCGCGAGCAGCGCCTTGCCCTTCTTGTTGGTGGTCTTGACGAGCTCGAAGGTATCCAGGGCCGGCGAGGTGACGGTGACGGTGACGTCGGGCAGCGGCCGGCCGTCGGGGTCGACCACCTTGAGCGACACGCGCCCCATCTGGGCCTGGGCGACAGCCTCGGGCGCAGCAGCCCACAGGACCGCACAGGCCGTGATCATCGCCAGAATCCTCGTCGGTGTGTTCATGGTGCCTCCTCTGTGCCTCCTCTGCCCCACACGCTGCCGGTCATGGTAGCAGAGATGAACCCGGCAACGGCCGCACAAAAACCGGCCCCGGCGCCGAAGCGCCGGGGCCGGTTGTCACGATTCCGGAAGAATTCAGAAGCGCACGCCGACCGAGAATCGGACGATGCGGGGGGCTTGGAAGCTGCCCTCGCCCGTCGGCTCTCCGAACTCGGGGCCCTTCTCCCAGTTGACGCCCTCGACGGGGGTCTCGGTGAAGGGGTTGAAGGCCGCGAGATCGCCGTTGGTGGCGTCGAAGACGGAGCTGTTGCCGCCGACAACCGCGTCCTCGTTGAAGACATTGAGGACCTCGGGCTGCAGGAAGAGCTCGAGCTGAGTGCCGCCGAGGTTGAGGAAGAAGGAGTAGTTGAGGGAGATGTCGGTGCGGGTCACGCTGTCCCAACGGAAGGCGCCGCGGTCCGAGAAGAAGTAGGTCGAGAGACCGGGGTTACCCGCGTAGCCGAGGTCGGCCGGGTCGCCCACGTAGGGCACCGCGTCGACCGAGCCCACCGCGCTGTACGGCGTCCCGCTCCAGTAGCTCTGGAGCAGGCTGACGCTCAGGTTGTGCCGGGTCGAGGCGATGGCGTCCCAGACCACCCAGGCGCGCGCCTTGTGGCGCTGGTCGATGCCGAGGTAGCCGTCGGGAGCGCTCCAGGCCGGGTCCTGGTACTCGGCGTACTCGAGCAGACCGCTCGGCACCGGTCCGGAGCCGCCGGTCTCGCCGTCGAAGTTGCCGTCGGCCTCGGAGTAGGTGTAGGTGCCGCCGATGTTCCAGCGCGAGCCGATGCGGTAGTCGAAGCGCATCTGCAGGGCGTTGTACTCGCGGCTCAGAATGCTGTCGTTGTTGACGTACAGCGCCTGGTCGATCAACGTGCCCACGTTGGGGATCTCGACCTGACGGTTGGGCACGATCTCCGACATGTAGAAGCTGCCGTAGTCACGGTAGACGTAGTCGGCGCGCAGGACGCCGCGGTTGCCCAGGCGCAGCGACGCGCCGATGGTGTACTCGTCGCCGTAGGGCGACTCGAGGGCGCCGGATACCTTCGGGCTGAGGCCCGGGATGTCGTACCAGGCGGCCAGCGAGGTGTTGGTGGGACCGCCGTAGACGTTGAAGAACCAGTCGAACATGCCTTCCATGGCATCAAAGTTGGTCGGGTACTCCGGCGTGCCCGCGAAGATCTCGGGGCCGTTGTAGAAGAAACCGGCCCAGGTCGGCTGGCCGGCCGCGGAGCCCGCGTCGAAGGCGTTCTGGGTGATCGACATGGCATAGCGCGAGGCGCCGGCATTGAGCACCAGCTTGCCGTCGCCGAACACGTCGAAGGACGCCGACGCGCGCGGGCTCAGGCGCGAGTCGTCGGTGGTGGTGAGACCGCCGGCATCCACGCCCTCGTTCCGGTCGTAGCGCAGGCCCGCGCTGAGCGTGAGCTTGTCGGTGATGCGCCAGGTGTCGTTGACGAAGGCGGAGCTGGTCTCCATCGTCGCGCCCTGGGAGCTCTCGAGCACCGAGCCCCAGATGATGTAGCCGCCGAAAGGCACGATCACGGTCAGCGGGTCGCCGGGGGTGCTGTAGTCCTGGGGCACGAAGGGGGCCCAGATGTAGCCGGTCGCCGACTGCCAGTTGTCCGAGATGCGCTCATCCTCGAAGACGTCCACGCCGAACACCAGGTCGTGGGTGCCGGCGGCGGAGAAGAACCACGAGCCCTTGGCGTAGTAGTTCTGGTTGTTGCGCTCCTCGTCGCCGCAGCTGGCGCAGAAGATGTGGGCGTTGAACCCGGTGCCCTCGAGCAGGTCCCACACCGGGGTGGCGCCGAGGCGCTGGTCGTCGCCGCCCGAGTCGACGAAGGAGAAGTCGCGCTTGGAGTACAGGGCCTCGAAGAAGAAGTTGTCGGAGAGGACGCCGTTGTAGGTCAGCGCCAGACCCTCGATGGGCAGCTCGCGGGCCGGGTCGATGGCGTTGGTGTCGGCGGGGGTGAAGAAAGCGCTGTTGATGTCGTCGAAGTCACGCTTGAAGTAGCTGCCCATGACCCGGTGGCTCGCGGTCGGCGAGTAGGTCAGCTTGCCCTCGTAGCGGTCCTCGCTCTGGCTTTGGGGGAAGGCGACGCCGGCTTCCGGCTGACCCGGAGTTACGAGCTGGCCTGACGAGTCGGTCTCGAAGGTCCGGCCGGCGGCAAAGAACCACAGGTGGTCGCGCAGGATGTAGCCGCCGAAGGTGGCCTCGTAGGTCAGGTTGTCCGTGTCCTCCTGCTCGGTGGTGAGCGGGGTCTCCCCGTTCCAGCTGTCGTTGTCGACGTTGACGCGGAACGAGCCCGAGAACTCGTTGCCGCCCGACTTGGTGACCATGTTGACCACACCGCCCGAGAAGCGGCCGTACTCGGCCGACATGTTCGAGGTCATGGTCGTGGTCTCGAGGACCGCGTCCTCGATGTACATGTTGAAGGGCTGGCCGCGCAGGTTCTCGTTGAGCACGACGCCGTTCAGGGTGTAGAGGTTCTCGTACGACTGGGCGCCCGAGATCGAGACGTTGTCATTGGGCCCGGTCGCCGAGGTGCCCGCGGCGAGACCGACCGCCTGCTGGATGGTGCGGGCCACCGGCAGCTTCTCGAGCACCGACTGCTGCATGGTCTCCGAGCCCTGCGAGCCCGTGGACACCGACTCGTACTGGCCGGTGACGATGATCTCCTCCTGCATCGCCTCGGGGTACATCACCGCGTCCAGGGTCCGGGGCTGGTTGGTGGAGATCCGGACGTTATACTCGAGCACGGCGAAGGAGGCGAGCTCGAAGCGCACCTGGTAGTCGCCGGCGGGCAGCGCCTTGAAGATGAAGTCGCCCTGGGCGTTGGTGACGGTGGTCTGCTGGCCCTGGAGAGCCGGCGATTCCACGTTCACCTGGACCCCGGGCAGCGGCGCCTCCTGGTAGACGACGCGGCCGTTCAACTCGCCGGTCTGGGCGAGAACAGTTCCCGCTCCGAGCACGGCAACGATCACGAAGCTGGTCAGTAACAGACGAAACCGCATAAATACCTCCTCGATACTCGTTATGGCCTCCGGAGAGCACCGTCGCCGCCCCGACATCCACGAACCTTCGGCGGCGGCAAACGGAGGCCGCAATATGATCACTGGGTAGGGTAGCACGACGCGTGCCAGAATTGCACGAAGCGGTCATCGGCGGCCGGGTCCGGCCAAACCCGGGAACGTTCGCCTTTTCGGACACTGGTCCGAAAAACCGGATTTTTCCGGCCCTTGTCGGCGGGTCACTGGCCCCCGCCCTCGGGCACCGCCTGCAGCGTGCGGGCGTAGGACGACTGTCGGGTCAGCGGGTCGAGGATGCCGACCACGATCCGGTGGACACCCTCCTCCATGAGCAGGTCGAAGCTCGCCGTGAAGTGCTCGCCGCCGCGCTCCTCGTAGTCGGCGGCCGGCATCCGGATCTCGAACTCGCGGCGCTGGATCTCCGACTGGCGGCCGACAATGTTCCGGGTCGCCAGGTAGGCCACCACCCGTCCCACATAGTCTCCCTGCTCGGGCAGCAGAGCCACCGATTCGATCGGAAAGCTGATCTCGACCGGCAGTAGCCAGCGGTCCCCCGAGGTCGGGCGCGGCGTGCCGGTGACCACGGCGATCCCCATCGCGTTGCTCTCGACCTCGAGCACCAGGCTGCTCACGACCTCGTCCTGGACCCTGCTCTCGAGCGACTTTTCGACGAAGGTCTGCCGGTAGAGGAGGCGATGCTCGGGATGGTTGGGAAGCTCGACCTCCAGGCGATGGACCGTGTCGCCCCCGGCTGCCGACAGGTCGAAGCCGAGCGAATAGTAGGTGAAGAGATCCGCCCGGAGCCGCGCCAGGTCGTCGGCGACGTCGTTGGAATCCAGAATCGCGCGGCCGCCGGTCGCCTCGGCGAGGTACTGGAGCGGCTGCTGGTGGTTGATCGTGTAGTTGGTGCTCACCATCGGATCCAGGGGCCGCGAGAACTCCGCCGAGGCCCCGGCCGTACCGCTGACCCCGCTCGCGTCGACGGTGTACAGCGACACTCCCTGGGCGTTGGCGGCCGCAGCCAGGGACTCGTACAGGGCGCTCCGGTTGAAGCGGCTGAGCATGGGCAGCGAGGGCCTCTGCTGGAAGATCTCGCCCCACCACATCACCAGGTCGCGAGCCGCGATCATGGGCAGGCCGTTGGAGACGTGGATCATCACCTTGCGGCCCGGCAGGCCGGCGAGGCTCGCGGTGATCTCGCGCATGCCCGCCGCCGTGTAGTCGAGCTCGAAGGCCACCTCCTCGCCGTAGCTCCGGATCATCTCCTCGGCCAGCATGGCGTCGCGGGGGTCGACCCGCCCCCCCGAGGACATCTTCTGGTCCTCGATCTTCTGGATGTCGCGAATCAGGCGATTGCGGGTTCTGTCGTCGTCGGCGCGGCCGCCGGAGACCCTGCGCAGGCTCCGAAGGGCCGCCTCGACCTCGCGGATCTCGGCGGTGAAGCCCTGAACCACCCTGACGGAGCGCTCGGCCGACACCACCATGACCCGGACGTGCGGCAGCATGATCGTGCGCACGAAACGAAGTACCTGGGGAAGGACTCGATTGCGATCCATGGGCCGCAGGTTTTCGTTGTCCACGAACAGCACGACATGCACGGGCTGGATCGGAATCTCCCCCGCCGCCGCAGCCGGCCCCGGATCCTCGACACCGGTGACAGCCGTCGGAGCCGGAAAGGCCGCTCCGCCGGGTGGCTGACTCACCGCGGCGTCGGCAATCGCCTGCTCCGTGTAGGCAGCGAAGTTGCTGAGGGGCCGCTCCTGGCCGTCGATGAGAAGGCGGAAATCCTCTCGCTTCAGGTCGGTGACCACCCTGTCGGCGCGGTCGCGGACGAGAACGTCGATGTTGACCACCGTCACGTCGATCTCGTCGACGAAGGCAAGCCCGCCGATCACATCCCGCCTGGCCATCCCGTCGCCCGACGCCGACAGCGCGGCGACGACCGAGAGCAGCGCGACCGCGCGCGCTGTCAGGCGGACGAGCCGCCGTCGCCCCGGCGCCGTTTCATGCCGCGGTCGGGTCATCGGTCGCCGAGAGTGAAGGGAACCACCGCCCTGGTCTCCTCGAAATCGATCACCAGCCGCCAGCGCCCCGGCTGCACGCCGCCCTCGACCGGGAAGAACAACAGGCCGGTACAGAGCTCGTTCTTGGTCACGTTGAGCGCGGACCGGGCCGACCGGCCCGACCCCGGCAGGGGCATGAAGTCGAGCTCGCACGACCGGCGGTTGGCGCGGGTGAAGTCGAGGGGGCGGCTCGCGACCGCGGCGCGGCGGGCGGCCGACGCGAGCTCTTTGTCGTTGACGCCGATGAAGTCGCGGTAAGTCGGCAGCGGGATGACGCTGCCGTCCGGCGCCCGCACCGAAACCCGGTCGCGCTCGACCATGGACGCACCGCCAGTCATGCCGCTGAAGGCGACGTTGAGAACCATCCAGCGGTCGCCCAGGCTCTGGGTGGCGAAGGTCGTCTCCAGGACCACCTCGATGACCGCGTCCCGGTAGCGGACGATGTTCTGCCCGGGCCGGTCGACCACGGGCTCCGTGATTGGCCTCTGCATGGCCGGCGTCGTCGACCCGCACCCTGCCGCCGCCGCGATCGCCGCGGCCGCCGCGGCCGCCGCGGCCAGTAGGCCGATGACTCTCTGCATGGCTGACTCCCTTCGTCGCAAACAGGATACCGCACCCGGCTCCCGAAACCCTCGGCGACGTGACAGAGCCTGGGGACCGGTATCGGTCCTCCTCGAACCCGAAGTGGTCGGCGAGGCGACAGGAATCGGCCCGATCCTGCGGCCGGTTCGGCGCCGTTTTCACCCGTGTCAGGTCAGACGATTCAGACGACGATTGACGCAAGATCGTCCAGACCGTCTGACGTGGCGCCCGAATCGAGTCCGTCGAGAGCCGAGCTCGGGTGATTCTGTAACGGATCCTGCCCCGGGGAGACTGTCTCCCCAAGCGGCCGGCCGGACCCGTCCCCGGACCGCGAAAGGAGACCTGAACATGACGACCCCGTTCGACGTCCACACCAACGAGAGCGCGCCCGAGGGCGCCCGCGAGCTGCTCGGCGCCGTCGAGCAGCAGCTCGGCTTCGTTCCCAACCTGATGGGCATCCTCGCCGAGTCGCCGGCCGCGCTCGAGGCCTATCTGACGCTCGCGAGACTGTTCGAGTCGAGCTCGCTGTCCGCTGTGGAGCGCCACGTCGTGCTGCTCACGGTGAGCTTCGAGAACGGCTGCGACTACTGCATGGCCGCTCACAGCGGCCTCGCCCTCATGGAGGGCGTGCCCGAGGACGTGGTCGCGGCTCTGCGCGAAGGCACCCCCATCGCTGACGCGAAGCTCCAGGCGCTGGGCTCCTTCACCGGCGCCGTCACGCGCCGGCGAGCCGATCTTCCGACGTCCGAGGCCGAGGCCTTCCTGGCCGCCGGCTTCACCCAGCGCCAGCTCCTCGATGTGATCCTCGGCGTCACCCAGAAGACCCTGTCGAACTACGTCAACCACCTCACGGAAACGCCCCTGGACGGCACGTTCAACACGCAGAAGTGGACCCCTCCGGGCTCGTCGTCACGCTGACGGCGCCGAGCCGACCAACAGCAACAGGCGCGTCCCGGCGCATCCTTGTCCCGATGACGATGTGCCTCCCTCAGAGCGGGCCTACGAGGAGCGGATGACGGCGAGGGCGCGCAGCAGCTCGGCGACGCTCCAGGCCTGGGCGGCGGCGCCGCGGGGGGCGTGCGGCGGGTCGCCGTCGAAGATCTCGGACACCGAGCCGACGCACGCCTCGCCGAGGTGGCGCTCGAAGCCGTCGATGAGCCGCCGCGCCTGCTCGCGGCCGTCGCCGCCGCGGGTGCGGACGAGAGCGTCGACGTAGGGTCCGAGCAGCCACGACCACACCGTGCCCTGGTGGTAGGCGCTGTCCCGTGACCGCGAATCTCCGGCATAGTCCGGCCGGTAGGCGGGATCATCGCGCGACAGGCTGCGCAGCCCGAAGGGGGTCAGCAGGTGTGCCTCGACCACGTCAAGAACCCGCTGTGCGAGAGCCTTCGACAACAGCGGGAAGGGCAGCGACAGGGCGAAGATCTGGTTGGGGCGGATCGAGGCGTCGACCGCCCCGTCCTCGCCGACGACGTCGCTGAGGCAGCCGGTTGCCTCGTTCCAGAACAGGTGCGCGAACGCTCGTCGGACCCGCTCGGCGCGGCGGCGCAGCGTCACTGCGGTATCGGGACTCCCGCACGCCTCCTCGAGATCGGCGAGGATGGCGAGCGCGTTGTACCACAGGGCGTTGACCTCCACCGCCTTGCCGTGGCGCGGGGTCACCACCCAGTCGCCGACCTTGGCGTCCATCCAGGTCAGCTGCACACCCGGCTCGCCCGCCAGCAGAAGACCGTCGCCGTCGACCCGGATCCCGTAGCGGGCGCCGCGGTCGTGCCAGCGGATGATGTCCCGCAGCACCGGCAGCAGCTCCTCGCGAATCAGCTCGAGATCGCCGGTCGCATGGAGGTAGCTGTGGGCGGCCACGAAGAACCACAGCGTGGCGTCGACCGTGTTGTACTCCGGTTCTTCGCCGGAGTCCGGAAACCGGTTCGGCAGCATGCCGCGGTCGACGGCGGCCGCGAACGCGCGCAGGATGAGACGCGCATCGCCGCTGCGGCCGGTTGCAAGGCACAGGCCGGGAAGGGCGATCATGGTGTCGCGGCCCCAGTCGGTGAACCAGTGGTAGCCGGCGACGATCGTCCGCAGGTCGCGGCCCCGCCGCACGATCAGCTGGTCGGCGGCCAGGGCCAGCGCGCGCCCGAGATCGGTGGGCGCCGGCAGCCGCTCGAGCAGGGCCTGCCGGCGGGCGGCCTCGGCGGCAAGCAGAGCTGCGCCGTCGCGGCCGCCGGGCGGGCGGGTGGAGAGGATCACGCCGAAACGGTCGCCCTCCCCCAGCTCGACCGAGATCCGGCCGGGCGTCCACAGATCCTCGCTGCAGTCGAACCCGCGCCGGCGCTCGATCTCGTGCTCGAAACGGTGAAACCACGAGGGATCGCTCTCAAGCTCGCCGCCGGGCGCCTGGATCCAGACCTCCGGGCCGTTTTCCACCGGGCGCCACCGCAGCGTATGGTCGTCGAAGTCGACCCGCTCCGAGATCGCGGCATCGGGCCCCAGGTGATGGATGTCGCGGAAGGTCAGGAAGGGCTGCAGCACGAGCGTGACGCGCCCGGGCGCCGCCAGCACCTCGTACAGCACCACCGTCGTATTCTCGCCGTCGATCCCGGCAACCGTCTTGCGCAGCTCGACCCCCGCGACCTGCCACTCGAAGACCGGGAACAGGTCGCGATGGAACGCCGACAGCCGGGCGTGCCCGGCGGGGTGGACGACGCCGGGGAACCGGTTGCTGGCGAGCGGGTGGGTACTTCCGTCGACATGGAGGGTCTCGTCGAGCTTGGAGACCAGCACCACCCGGTGAACCGGCGGGTCGAGCGCGGCCACCAGCAGGCCGTGGTAGCGGCGGCTGTGAGCGCCCGCCACAGTCGAGCTCGCCCAGCCCCCGAGACCGTTGGTTTCCAACCACTCGAGCTCGCTGCAGCGTTCGAAGTCTCTCAGCACTTCGGGTTTGATCTTGATCATGGCTTAACTCAATCTCACGATATCGTTCTTCGCGAACACCGGGCCCACGTCGAGGCCGAGCTTCTCCCCCGAGTAGAGCGACGGCGGGACCCCGATGTCGGCCAGGTAGAGCTCGCCGACGTGCTGCCGCACGCCATCGGCGCGCAGCCCGCGCTTGGGCAGCGCGAGAGTCATGGTGGCAGCGGCCCTGATCGCCGGGTCGTGGACCGCACCGGTCGCGGCGTCGATCCCGGACGGCGCATCGAGGGCGAGCACCGGGGCGCCCTGGGCGCCGGCCCACCGGATGAGGTCGGCGGCGGCGCCACGCGGGGCCCCGTGCAGGCTGTAGCCGATGACTCCGTCGATCACGAGATCGGCCGGCGGGGCGGCCCCGACCTC
>CAZXMW010000031.1:0-42995 GCA_964641415.1 uncultured Thermoanaerobaculia bacterium
GTGGATTGAGGAGGAATCGACAACTTCGCATAACCGCGCGCTCCACATAGCACGTACATGTTGTCTTGCGAACATCCACCGTTCCGGCGTGGCGCGGGGGTCCAGGGCCGGACGACCGATCTCGAGCGACCGGAATTGGACGCGGAGGAGTTCATCCGCCGAGTTTGCGAGGTTGCGGCTTTCGATCCCGATCAGCTCGCCTCGAGGTCGAGAGACCGGGATACCGCCGATGCCCGCAAAGTGGTCGCAACGCTCGGCGTCGAACGTTGGAGTCAGAGGAGGACCGCTCTGGCCGCCGTGCTGAGCAAGAAACCGGATGTCGTGAGCTTCTGGGCGGGGGAAGGGGCGCGCCGACGACAGGACGACCCGGACTCCGCGGCGAAGCTCGATGAGCTCGACGGACGCCTCTCGGCTTCTCGCACCCGCGAGGATTGAACATGCAACTTTCTCAGGTTGTGAAGTACGACACCCCGTCGTTTGCAGAATCCGAGCTCGGTGCGGCGCAGGAACCGTCATACGTTACCGAGAACCGACGATCGAAGAGTTCCCGGCCTCGGGCCCGGGGGCGGCCTCGATCCGTTGCTCCGACAGCACCTCGCCGCGGATCGAAACGACGCGGACGGTGGCCGGGATCGGTCGGTTCGCAGCTGCAACTGCGCGCTCGACGAGCTGGATCAGACCACCACAGCACGGCACCTCCATGACCATCACGGCGATCGACCGGACGCCGCCGTGGTCGATCATTGCCGTCAGCTTCTCGAGGTAGACCTCCTGATGCGAGTCGAGCTTCGGGCAGGCGATGGCGAGCGAGTGATCCGCGAGGAAGTGGTCGTGAAAGCCGCCCACCGAGAAGGCGACGCAGTCGGCGGCGACGAGCAGGTCCCGACCACTGAAAAACGGCGCCGTGGGCTGGAGCAGGTGCAGCTGGACCGGCCACTGGGTCAGCCGGGACGGCGAAGGAGTTGTTTTCTGCCGTGCGATTCCGTCGACGGCCGAAGCCGGGCTGAACGACTGCTGCATGGAGCCGGGGCAGCCGCCGGCCTGACCTCGAACCGGCAGCTCGGCCGTCGCGCGCTCACGCTCGAGGTGGGCCTCGACCGCCCGCTCGTCGAAGGCCGCGGCCTCCCGTTGCACCACGGTCAGCGCACCGGTCGGGCAGTGCCCGAGACAGGCGCCGAGGCCGTCGCAGTAGACGTCGGTGATGAGCCGGGCCTTGCCGTCGATGATCCGGATCGCGCCCTCGGCGCAGGCGGAGACGCAGTCGCCGCAGCCGTCGCACAGCGCCTCGTCGATCGAAATGACATCGCGGATCGGCATCGCGCTTACTCCTTCGCGGCGCCGCGCAGCATGACCAGCAGCATTCGCGCGGCCGCGGTGCAGCGCACGGCGTGTGGGACGTCGGCGGGCATCAGCACGCACTGACCGGCGTCGAGCTCGTACGGTCGGCCGCCGATCGTGACCTCGAGCGATCCGTCGAGCACCTGAACGAGCGCGTCGAACGGCGCCGAGTGCTCGGACAGACTCTGGCCTGTGTCGAAGGCGAAGACCGTGACGGTGCCGCCGGAGCTCTTGGCAAGAGTCCGACTGACCACCGCGTGCTCGGCGATGTCGACGAGCTCGGTGAGTCGCTCCGGTTTGGCGGGTTCGAGCGTGGTGGACGTAGGATCGGACATGTGAGCCTCCCGCCGGCCGCGTTCGGCCGGTCACCTACGATCATGACGGCGCCGGTCGGCCCGGTCCTTGACGTGGGTCAAGCTCTGCCATAATCGTTCGATGCAAGCGCTGCTGGATGTGCTGGGTGAAATCCCGCTGTTCGAACACCTCGAGCCCGGGCAGCGGTGCCGGCTGTTGGGCTCCGGTTACGAGCGGCGCCTCGACAAGGGCGAGCTTTTGTTCCACGAGGCCGAGCCGGCTGAGGCCATGTTCGTTCTCGTCAGCGGTCGGCTGAAGCTCGTGCGCTATGCCCCCGACGGCAAGGAGCTGCTGCTGCACCTGGTGTATCCCGGCCAGACCTTCGCCGAGGCGGCACTGTTCGGCAGCCGGACCTACCCTGCGGCGGCCCAGGCGGTCGCGAAGAGCCGGGTCTGGGCCCTGCCGCGCAGCGGTTTGCTCGGGGTCGTCCGGCAGTCGCCCGAGCTCGGGTTGGCGATGCTCGCCTCGCTGTCCCAGTGGACCCGTCGCCTGGTCACGCAGCTCGACCTGCTGACCCAGCGCCGGGTCGAGGAACGGCTGGCGGTCTACCTGGTCGGCCGCCAGGACGACGGCCCCCGCACGGCCGGCGAGCGGATCGAGCTGGAAGACCCGAAGAACCTGATCGCGGCCCAGATCGGCACCGCGCCCGAGGTGCTGTCGCGGACCTTCCGGCGGCTCGAGGACGAGGGCGTGCTGCGGGTGACGGCGCGCTCGGTGGAGGTGCTCGATCCGGCCGCCCTGCGCGAGCTGGCGAGCTGGATCGACGGCGCCTGACCCGCCGGCGCCGGGTCCGACGGTTTCAGGCTGCTCGATCGCGAGGCGCCGGTCGCGCTTTCGAGCCGAGGAGGAACGCCGTGACGGGCGGGCGCCCGTCACGGCGTTCGGTTTCAGGCGACCCGGCCCGGGTCAGGTGACCTCGATCTTGCGCGGCAGCGCCTTCTCCTTCTTGGGCAGGGTGACCGTGAGCACCCCGTCTTTCATGTCGGCCTCGATCTTTCCCTGGTCGATGGCCTCGCCGAGGGTGAAGCGGCGGAAGAAGTTGCCGACGTTGAACTCGCTGTACAGCGGCCGCAAACCGTCGTACTGGTCGAGCGCCACCCGGCCGTTGAGGGTCAACACGTCGTCCTCGAGGCCGATCTCGACGTCCTCGTTGCGGACGCCGGGCACGTCGGCCTTGAGCGTGATGGTCTGTTCGGTTTCCCAGATGTCGACTGCCGGCACGTAGGTGACGCCGGCCCACGTGGCCTCCTCGGTCTCCTCGAGAGCCTGCTTCTCGGTGGTTTCGATGTCGTTGCTCATGGTTTCCTCCAACAGTCGTTCACGTTCATTGGTCGTGGCCGCTCAGCCGCTGATCGTGATCTTTCTGGGTTTCGCGGCCTCCGCCTTTTCGAGACGCACGGTCAGTACGCCGTCCTTGTAGCTTGCGGTTGCCGAGTCTTGGTCGACCTCGTAGGGGAGACGGAAGACGCGACGGAACTCGCCGGCCCGGCGCTCGCGGCGGTGGTACCGGTACTCGCCCTCGGGCGGTGGAATCTCCCGGGTCCCGGCGACGGACAGGCGGTTACCGACGCTCTCGATGCTGAGGCTGTCGCGATCCATGCCCGGGACCTCCGCCTTGAGCACGACCGCATTGCCGTCCTCCTCCTCGAGGATGTTCAGCGCGGGAAAGACGCCGCGTCCCGAGGGCGTCCAGCCGCCGAAGAACGGGTTGTCAAGCGACCGCGTCAGCTCGCGCTGCAGCCGCAGGATATTGTCGAAGGGATCTGCTCCAAATCTCAAGAGACTCATGGGATGACTCCTTTCTCGGTGATCGTGAATGGGTCGTTTGAACGAAGTTCGACGTTGCTACAGGACCGGCGGAGCACGCTACCGCCGACCGATCTTCAGCCGGAGCGTGAGCGGCAGCCCTCCGGCGGATTCGAGCCGAACCAGAGTGTTCGGTCGGAGGGCCGGCGGCAGGCTCAGCCGAAATGCCCGCCGGGCCGGCAGCCAACCGCGCCCGCCGCAGCCGACGCAGCCGAACGGCCAGCCAGCGCCGGTTCCGCCGCACGCGGGGCACGGGATCCGGACCGGCAACTCGACCTCGACGTCGCCACCGCGAGCCGCGACCTCGGCCGGGATCCAGACCTCGATGTCTGGCTCGGACGCCGGTTCGTCGGCGAGGATACCGCTCGACCCGAGGTCGCCCGACACGGCGTCGAAGAGGCTGCCGAGGTCTCGCCCGAAGGCGATGCGGCCGGCCGGGGAAAGCGCCTCGGCCGGCGCCTCCGGAATCAGCGGTTCGACGGGCCGGCGCCGGTCGACGGTGACGGGTCGGGTGGCAACCCCGAAACGCCGGCTGTCGAGCTCGCGGTCGTAGACCCGCCGCCGTACCGGATCGGACAGGACGTCGTACGCCTCCTGAACCGCACGGAACTCCCCCGCGCTCGCGAGCCCGGAGTGGTCCGGGTGAAAGTCCTTGACGAGCTGGAGGTAGGCCGACCGGACGCCGTCGGCGTTCTCGTTCCGGCCGATGCCCAGCACGGCGTAGTGGCTCTTTCGCGTCACCTGTTCACCTCACCGTGACCAGATGTCGTGAAGCGGCTCGAGACCCGCCGCCTCAATGCAAAATATATGATATGAGTCGATCTTTGTCAAATATTGGAATGAAAATTGATCGAATTGATTCGAAGACCTTCTAAATAAAGGCTCAGATGTATAGACGTCGGCTGTTCGGGTTCCCGGTGGAGGTTCCTCCCCCTCCCGGTGGGGTCGATTCATCGGGTCACGGCGACCGGGCCGTTCGGATTCGCTGTCGGCCCCCGAGCAGGAGCGCCGGTGGTTCCAGTCACCAGCCCCGCTGCTTCGGGCAGCCGCGGCACTCCGGTGGGAAGGGGTTCGCGTCGAAGTGCGCCTGACGGTCCCGGGCGCTGCGCTCGAGACGGCGCAGGGCGGTGGTGCCCCAGCCGCGCTGTCGAAGCAGGAAGCGCCGCTCGGCCTCCGTCCTCGCGGCGAACGGCGCCCGAAATCTCCGAGCACGGTCGCCGGCGAGAATGTCGGACAGCGACTGCTCGTGAAGGTCGCCCCAGATGACGTGCCGAACCTCGTGCCGTCGACCATCGACGAACCGCGGAATCGGGCCGGCCACCGGAACACCGAGATTGACGCACGGGGCGACGAGACCGTCCCAGGTCACGAAGGCGAAGCGGGTCGGATCGAGGGCGCAGGCCAGCAGCTCCTCGGTGGTGCGTGCGGGCCCGCGAAAGCCGATTCCCGCGACAGCGGCCGCGTCCTCGGCCCGGTCGAGGGCGGCGGCGACCCCCGATCGCAGCACGTCACCGCTGAACGCGGTCCGCTTCGCCAGCCCGGCGGTCGGCAGCGCGTCGAGGTGAATCACGAAGACCTCGTCCGCCCCGGCAGCGGCGGCGTCTTCGACAACCTCGGGCAGATCCCCGGCATTGTCGGCAGTGAGCAGATAGGAGACCTGCAGTCGGGGTCGGCGGCGGTGGCGCTGCTCCGCGAGGATCGAGAGGACGGCCCACACGCGGTCGAGCTCGGAGCCGTCACGCAACCGGGCGTGGGTCGACGCGGTGCCGGCGACCGAAATCGCCAACAGATCGATGTCCCCCTCGATGATCCACGGCACGAGCGCGTCGAGCAGATCACCGTTGGTGGTCATCCCGACCCGGCAGTGCGCCGCCTTGGCGTCGCGGACCATTGTCCGAAGCTCGGGGTGGAGCAGCGGTTCGCCCCAGCCCTGGAGGTGGACGTGGCGGGCGAGGTCCAGCTGGGGACGCAGCTGCTGCCACGTCGACCGGTCCAGATCGCCATCACGCCAGCGCGCCGACAAGGGCGTGCGGGGACACACGGCGCAACTGCGGGTGCAGCGGCTGGTGGGCTCCACCTGCAGAGCGCGGAGTGGTCGTCGGAGACGCACCGAAGGAGTTCCTTCCGTCTGTGACGAGCCTACCACGCGGTGCCGACCTGCGGGTCGGCGAGCTCGATCGGTGGGCCTCCACGAGGTGGCGGCTGATCGCAGAACCGAAACCGTCGCGGCCCGGGCGCGACACACCCGGCGGCCCCCGATGGTGTTCTGGCATCGCTCGGCTACCATGGTGGCACCATGACCTCATCGGCCAGCAGCAGCGACCAGCGACCGGCCCGCGAGCTTGTGGAGCGGATCGTGCACCACCCGCCGCTGGTGCTCGATCGGGATGGGCTGGTTGCGCTGATGGACGCGGTCGAGGTGGTTCGCGACGCAGACACCTGCCTGGCCGGCCGAATCCGGATTCTCGTGGCCGACGATGTCGTCATGGTGCAGGAGCAGACCCAGCAGGGCGAGATCCTGGTTCGCCGGGTCGAATCGCGGGCCGCGGCGGACGCTCTGGTCGACGACCGGCTGGCGACCTACGAGCGGATGTGGGACGGCTGCGGCTGTAAGGTGGACTACGGCCGGAAGCCATGACCAGGAGACCGTTGACCGAAGCGCCGCCGTCGACCTCGACCTGGCTCGGGCCCGACTTCCTGGGACCGGCCCGGCGGTTGGTGTCGCTGGTGCCGAGCCTGACTCACGCCGTGTTCGAGCTCGGGGCCGGCGACGCGGTGGTCGGCCGCACCGATTTCTGCGTTCGGCCGGCGGACGGCGTCGATGCCGTCGAGCCGGTCGGCGGGACCAAGAACCCGAAGGTCGACCGGGTGCTGGAGCTGGCGCCCGACCTGGTGCTCGCCAACCGCGAAGAGAACACCCGCCGGCGTATCGAGAGGCTCGCCGAGCACGTGCCGGTGATGGTCACCGATCCCGGAGGGCCGCGCGATGTTCCGGCGTTGTGGCGCGAGCTCGGCGAACTGGTCGGTCGCCGAGGTGCGGCCGACATCTTAAGCCGGGAGGTCGAGCTCGAGCTGGAGCGGTGCGCGGACGCGGCGCCATCGGCGCCTCCGGCGTTCGTCTACTGGATCTGGAAGGACCCCTGGATGGCCGCCGGCCGCGACACCTACATCAGCGAGCTGCTCTGTGCGGCCGGCTGGCGCAACGCCATCCCAGGGGAGAGGGCCCGCTATCCAAAGCTCGAGCCGGCCGATGCGCTCGCTCTGGAGCCGGACGCGCTGCTGTTCTCGTCGGAGCCCTACGACTTCGAGCTGCCGCGCGACCTCGACGTGTTCGGTGGTGCGCCGGCCGAGCGGGCCGGAGACTGGTTCATCGGCGGCTCGACGGCCGCGTTGGCCGTCGACGGCCAGCGCCTGAGCTGGTACCCGTCGCTCACCGCCGCCGGGCTGCGTCTCGCCCGCGAGCTGCGGGGTCGGCTGTGAAGAGCGCCGCTGCCGGGGCGCCGAAGCTGGGGGCGTTCCTCGGCGTCTACCTGCCGACGACGCTGACCATCCTCGGCGTCATCATGTATCTGCGCTCGGGTTGGTTGGTCGGCCATCTCGGGCTGGCGCGCGCCATCCTGGTGATCGTCGCCGCCAACCTGATCACCCTGGTCACGACCCTGTCGTTCTCGTCCATCGCAACCAACATCACGGTCGGTACGGGCGGCGCCTACTACATCGCCTCGCGCAGTCTCGGTCCCGAGATCGGCGGCGCGGTCGGTGTGCCGCTGTTCTTCTCGCAGGCATTTTCGGTCACTCTGTACGCCTTCGGCTTTGCCGAGGCGCTTCGGCTGGTCTGGCCGGCGGTCCCGATCCAGCCCGCGGCGCTGGTCATGGTTGTCGTCGTCGGTGCACTGTCGCTGATCGGCGCCGACTTCGCGCTCAAAACCCAGGTGCCGATCCTGATCCTGGTTGCGGCATCGTTGCTGGCTTTGACAATCGGCGCGGTGACGGCCTCGGGTGGGCACCGGATCTCCATGACGGTCGGCAGCGGCGAGCTCGGATTCTGGGCCGGCTTCGCCGTGTTCTTCCCGGCGGTCACCGGCGTCATGGCCGGGCTCGGCATGTCGGGCGACCTGCGCGAGCCCGGCAGGGCGATCCCCGTCGGCTCCATTCTCGCGGTGCTCACCGGTTTCGTGGTCTACCTGACGATCCCGTTTCTGCTGTCCATCGCCGCGACGCCGGAGCAGTTGCGCGGCGACTCGTTGATCTGGACCCGGGTGGCGTTGTTCGGACCGTGGCTCATCGTTCCGGGGCTGCTCGGGGCCATCTTCTCGTCCGCGGTCGGCTCCATGCTCGGTGCCCCCAGGACGCTCCAGGCCCTGGCCATGGACCGGATCGCGCCGCGCGTCTTCGGTCGCTCGGGCAGCGGCTGGAGAGCGCTGGCGCCGGGCTACGCGCTGTCACTGGCGATCGCCCTGGGCGCGGTGGCCATCGGCGATCTCAACCGCATGGCGCCGTTCATCACCATGTTCTTCCTGACGGTGTACGCGGTGATCAACGTCGCCGCCGCCATCGAGACCCTGAGCGGCGACCCGTCGTGGCGGCCGCGGCTCAAGGTTCACTGGAGCATCAATCTGCTCGGCGGCGCGGCCTGTGCCGGCGCCATGCTGCTGGTCAATCCCCTGGCGTGTCTGTTCGCGACGGCGGCGGTGGCCGCCATCTGGGTGCTGCTGGCGCGTCGCGAGCGGCGTTCTCGTTGGGGCGACGCACGGCGCGGAAGCTACGAGTCGCTCATCCGGTGGGCGCTGATCCGGCTCGCCTCCCAGCCGGTGAGCGCTCGCAGCTGGCGGCCGCACATCCTGATGTTCGCGTCGGACCCGGTGGGCTCCATGGACGCCATCCGTTTCGCCGACTGGTTCTCCCAGGGACGCGGGATCGTCACGGTGTGCCACCTCCAGGTCGGTGTCTCCGACGACCCGCCGGATGTCCGCGCGCGCGAGGCCGAAATGCGGCGGGTGTTCGAGCGCGAGGGGCTGGTTGTTTTCCCCGAGTTCGAAGAGGTCGGCGAACTTGTGGCCGGAATGGTCGACATCGCCCAGGCCAACGGAATCGCGGGCCTGGCGAGCAACACGGTGATGGTCGGCTGGCCCGACGAGCGGTCCCGCCTGGCCGACTTCCTGAAAGCCATGAAGCGGCTTGAACGGTACTCGGTGTCGTTCATCATCTCGCGCATCCGGCCCCGCCGCCATCTGTTTCCGATGGCGAGCGAGCCGCGCACCATCTACATCTGGTGGGGCGGGCTGCAGCGCAACAGCGATCTGATGCTGCTGCTCGCCTACCTGCTGACCCGCAACCACGACTGGCACCACGCCCGGGTCCGGGTGCTCAGCCTCGCCTCCAACGACCTCATGCGGCAGCGCACCGAGCACCACCTGGCCGAGCTGCTGTCCGAGATCCGGATCGACGTCGAGACCGAGGTTCTGGTCCACGACGAGGACTCGGGCGAGACGGTCGGCGACATCATCCGCTCGCGAAACTCCGAGGCCGACGTCGTGTTCTTGGGCCTGGCGAAGGCCGACGACGGCGAGGAGCTCGACTACGCCGAGCGGCTCGCCGATCTGGCCGGCGACGCGCAGGTCGTCTTCTTCGTCAAGAACTCGAGCCTCTTCTCGGGCGAGCTGCTGGCGCCGGGCGATGACGAGCAGGCGGTGGTGCCGGTCGACGAGCTCTGAGGTCCGATTCGGGTGGTCGAGCATGGTCGAGCGGTTTGTGCGATAATCTCTGCGACAACGTCGCATAAGGAGAGCACCATGTCCCGACAGCCGTACCTGAAATGCCTCTTCGTCCCACTGATGGTGGCCGTCGCGGCCGCGTTCGCCGCGCCGGTCACCGCCACCGAGCTCCCCGACTCACCCGACGGCACCGTCCGGGTCGTCATGGAGCAGCTCGTCGATCGCAAGCCCGAGATCATCTGGCAGGCGCTTCCTCCGAGCTACCAGCAGGACATCACCGAGCTGACCCACCTGTTCGCGTCCAAGATGGATCCCGAGGTCTGGGATGCGACCTTCGCCCTCGGCAACCGCACCACCGCGCTGCTGCGAGACAAAAAGGAGATCATGCTCCAAAGCTCGTACGCGGACATGGCCGGCGAAGAGCGAAAGAGCGTCGAGAACAGCTGGGACACCGTGATCAGCCTGCTCGGCGCCTTCTTCTCGAGCGACATCTCGAGCCTCGACAAGCTCCAGACCATGGACTGGGAGAGCTACTTCACGACCACCGGGCGCGACCTCATGAAGATGGCCGCCGAGCGCTCCAAGGCGAGCGGCGACGACACCTTCGACGAGGAGTTCACCAAGAAGCTCCAGAACACCGAGGTCGAGGTCATTTCGCGCGACGGCGATCGGGCGACGGTCAAGGTGACCGCGCCCGATGACGACCCGGAGGAGATGGAACTCGTTCGGGTCGAGAGCCGCTGGGTCCCCGCCGAGATGGCCGACGGATGGGACGACAAGGTCGCCGAAGCCAGGTCGAAGCTCAACGTCCTCACCGACGACGAGATCGAGCAGGGCTCCATGCAGGCCATGATGTTCATCGGCATGATGCAGGGCGTCGTGATGCAGCTCGAAGCGGTCGAGACCTCCGAGGAGTTCGAGCAGTCCATCCAGGGCCTCCTCGGGCCGTTCCTCGAGGGCATGATGGGCGGCATGGAGGAGGGCTTCGAGGATGCCGGGGGCGCCGAGTCAGAGGCCTCCGGCGGCTGATCCTCCTCCGGTCGAGTTCCGGCTGGGCGCGCCGAGCGCCGTGAGGTTCTGATCGGGAAAATGAACCCCTCCGGCACGAACTTCGTGCCGGAGACCCGCTCGGATCGTCGTACGAAACGGCGGGCGGGATTGCCCCGCCCGCCGGCGTCGTCCTTGTTGAGCCTCACGCACTGCCAATGTGGCGTCGGCGACTCGTCTACTTCTCCATGTCCGGCTTCCAGACCTTCCAGACGTTGCCGACCAGTTCCGGGCCCGGCTTGAGCACCATGTCGCCGGGCATCCAACCGGCCGGTGTGGCCTCGGCACCGCCGCTGGCGCGAACCACCTGGAACGCCTGAACCTGGCGGATGGTCTCCGCGATCTTGCGACCCACCGGCGGTGTCAGCACCTCCATGGCCTGGATGACGCCGTCGGGGTCGATGATGAACCGGCCCCGCAGCTCGATGCCCTGGGTCTCGTCGAAGACGCCGTAGGCCCGGCCGATGTTGCCGGCCTGATCCGACAGCATGTGGTAGGGCACACCGTTGTCGGTCATCTTGACCAGCTCGTGGTCGTTCCACATCTTGTGCACGAAGTGCGAGTCGACGCTGACCGAGAACACCTCGCAGCCGAGATCCTTGATCTCCTGATACTTGTCGGCGACCGCCGACACCTCGGTCGCTCAAACGAAGGTGAAGTCACCCGGGTAGAAGCACAGCAGGATCCACTTGCCGAAGTGGTCCGACAGCTGGACGTTGGTGAATGCTCCCTGGTAATAGGCCGGCGCGTTGAAGTCCGGTGCCTTGCCTCCGACCTTGGCAGTCATGCGCTCCTCCTTGATGGGTTCGGGTGTTTCGATGGTGGGATCGGTTTCGGGCGGGTCTTCGCCCAGGACAGCCCCCGTGACGCGGGCGCATCCCTTCGGTTCGTCGGCCATGATGCCTCCCTTCCATGGTCCGAACACCATAGCCTTGAATGAGCCCGAATTGCAACTTAACGTGTGGTGGTACAACATTTGCGCGAATGAAGGACCGTTCGAGCCCGAGTCGGGCGTCACCGGTGTGCCGGTGCGGCTCGACGACGACGGCGCGGTCGGTTTTCACCTGCTCGGCGCCGCGACAGCGGTCCGTTCCTCGGGCGCACGACGCGGGGCAGGGTGCCCCGGACGACGAGTCGGACGAGCCGGCGGAACCGGCGGCCACCGAAAACCGTGACGATGAGTGGTTGACGGCCTGATCGGCCCTGCATAGTCTGGGGATCGGGCGGGGCCGAGCGAGCCCGAGCCGATCCGAACCGGAGGAAGGTCGAAATGTCGCACCGCGGAGTGTCCAGCACGGTCGAGTTCACACCCTCCCGACAGCGCGCCGAGGTCGATCTGGGGAGGCTGCGCGACGCGCTGGTCGAGTACTTCGATCTGTGGGCTGACGAGCCTCTGGTCGACGGCGAGTTCAAAGCCGTGGTCGGGCCGGGGGACGGTGAGCAGCGGCTCGCCGCGCTCCTCGCCGCGACCGGCTACGACGGCGATGCGGAGAGGTTCTTCCTCGAGCTTCTCGAGCGCTTCGCGGCGTCGTCGTGGCAGCGTCCCGTCGACCCGACGGTGGGCGGCGTTCGCCTCCCACAGTCGCTGCTGCTCGAGCTGCTCGAGCAGGTGTTGCCGGGGAACGAGCTGTTCGACGTCAAACGCCTCGCCCGGCTCGAGAAGCTGACCAACTGCAGGCTGCCCCCGGACCGGCGCGAAGAGATGCAGCAGGTCCTCGATCTCTACCCGGTCCGGCTGTCGAGCCATGTCGTGCGTCAGTCGCGGCTGTCGCCCGCGGTCGCCTACCAGTACCTGCCCTTCGTCGAGGAGCTCGACCCCGACGGCCTGGTCCACACCTGGGTCGGCCAGTTCCACCGCGGCGTCATCGAGCAGATGTACCGCAACCGGGTGATCTTCGTCCTCAACATGAGCTGCCCGGTCTACTGCCGCTTCTGCTTCCGCAAGCACAAGGAGTGCCGGACCCAGCGGCCGCCGACTCAGCGCCACGTCTCCGAAGGCACCCGCTACATCCGCGAGACGCCTGCCATCAAGGAGATCGTCGTCACCGGCGGCGACCCGTTCATGAACCGGCCGACCCTGACCTGGGCGGTGGACGGCATGATCAACATCCGCCACGTCGAAACACTGCGTCTCGCGACCCGTTCGCTGGCCTATCATCCGGCGCTGTTCACCGCGCGCGACAGCTGGTGGATCGACTGGCTCGAGCGCAAGCAGCTCGAGCTCGCCCACAAGGGCAAGCGGCTCGAGGTCGCGACCCACTTCATCCACCCCGACGAGATCTCGCGCCACTCCCTCGAGGTGATCTCGGAGCTGACCTCGCGCGGCGTCCCGGTCTACGTCCAGACCCCGTTTCTCGGCGGCTGCAATGACAGCGGTCTCGAGCTGGTCGAGCTCTATGGTCTGCTGCGAAGCGCCGGCGCCGAGATGCACTATATTTTCATGCCGTGCAGCCCGCTCCAGGGCAACCGGCCCTACCGGTCGTCGCTGGCCGACGGCTTCCGGGCCTTCGCCCACCTCAGGGCGAACGCATCCGACCGCGCGGTGCCGCACCTGTGCACCGCCACCTCGATCGGCAAGATCGACTGGGGCGGCAGCGGTTGGGCGGTCGAGTCCGACGCCGAGGACCCCCGATACCTGTGGCTGCGCACGCCCTACACCACCGAATACTTCGAGAGCTTCGCGCCGATCCTCGACCTGTCGCAGATCGCCCGGCCCAACGCCGAGGGCACTCTCGACGCGCGGTACTGGGTCGATGCGGGCGATGACGGGTGGCTGCTCGGCCCCCGAGAAAGCCACGGCTGGAGCCGCACCGCCCCCGACCCGGCCGACTTCACTCCGGAGCGCACCCACTCGGCGCTCGCCGACGCCCAGCGCGTCGCGGCGGCCAGGCAGGGACCGTCGGCCCCCGCCATGATCGCCGGCGGCCCGGCGGCGATCACCCGGGTCCACCGGACCCGGGTCGAGCTTGACCTCGAGGCCGACGAAACCGGGCTCGCGGCCGCCCTCGACGTGATCGCGGCCGACCGTCGGATCACCGATGTCGTCGCGTATGCAGACCGGGACATCACCCGCTGCGTGCCCACCGTCTGCCGGGTCCAGGCGCGTCTGCTCGACGCGCCACACGTCACCGGCCTGCGGCTGCGCAGTCGCCGGCTGGTCACCGAGCCGGGCGTCTTCAGCGATGGCGTGGTGGGCCGGCTCGGCAGCCTCAACCGGATCCGGCCGATCCGACCGCTGCGCCTCGAGATCGAGCTGCCGCTGCTCCACTCGTCCGAGCTCACCGACGATCTCGGTCGCGTTGTCTGGCGCCTGCGCCGGCACGGCATCACCGTGTACGCCGTCGTGCCGCTGCTCGCCTTCGTCAACGACCTCGAGGAGGAGCTGCTCGCCATCACCTCGGGCTGCCGGCGCTTCGGCATCGAGGTCCACCATCTGGTGCTCGCCGGCCACCCCCTGCAGGAGCGCGGCTGGGCCGACGACCACCCGGTGGCGATCGGCCGCGTGGTCGATCTGGCGACCTTCCTGCGTCGTCACGGCAGCGGCCGCGAGCTGCCGCGACTGATCGTCCAGACCGCCCTCGGCGAGTGCGACTTCGGCCTCACCGGTGTACCGGTGCGGCTCGACGACGACGGCGCGGTCGGTTTTCGTCTGCTCGGCGCCGATCTTGAGAGGCTTCGTGACCTCGACCCCGGCTTCGAGCTGCCGGCTGAAATCGAGCTGGACGATCAGGGCCGCCCCGTGGTTCCGGTGCCGGGGATGACCGCGTGAGACGGTGGAGCGCCTGCCGTGAGTCAGCTCCGGTCGGATGACCGGGTTGCCGGGATCTCGTAGGTGCCGTCGAGCCGCGCGACCATCTCGTCGTAGCGCCGGTCGAGTTCGGCGCGCTCGGCCTGGAAGGTCGGATCATCGATCTCGCCGCGCTCGCGCCGCGCCTCGAGCGCCGCGAGGTGGCGCTCCAACCATGCCTCGGGGTCGAAGTTGTATGTCATTGCATTGTGATTGTAGCCGCGAGCTTCGAATCCTTGGCGCAATTCGCGTCTTCATTGTGCCTGCCGGGACGCAGGGCATACAATGAACCCCGACTCCGGGAGGCCGACAGTGATGACAGCTCGATCCAACGCCGGGTTCGTCGTCGGCGCCGATGTCACGAAGGGCCGGTGGGTGGTCGTGGCGCTCGACAACGGGCGCTTTGCCGGGGCCACCGTGATCGAGCACCTGCTCCAGCTTCGCGGTCGGCTCGGGGTTCCGAAGCTGCTCGGCCTCGACATCCCCATCGGGCTGCCCGCGGGTGGCGAGGGCTGGCCGAGGCCGGCCGACCTCGAGGCCCGCGCCCTGGTCGGCCCGCGTCGGGCGAGCGTCTTCCTCGCGCCGCCGCTGCCGGTGCTCGCCGAGCCTGAGTACGCGGCCTCCAACCGCCGCCACCGCGCGCTCACCGGCAAGGGTCTGACACGCCAGACCTGGGGTCTGCGCGAGCGCATCCTCGAGGCCGCGGCCTACGTCGCCGAGTTTCCCGACGCCATCGAGGCCCACCCCGAGGCATGCTTCGCCGCTCTGAAGGGCGCGCCCCTCGAGTCCACGAAGAAGAGCTGGAACGGCCAGATGGAGAGGCGAGCGCTGCTCGCCGACGCCGGCGTCGAGCTGCCCGACCGCCTCGACGACGATGCCGGCAGGGTCCCGCCCGACGACCTGCTCGACGCCGCCGTGGTCGCCCGCACCGCCTGGCGCTGCCTGCGCGGCGAGGCCGCCATTCTGCCCGCGAGCGCCGCCGGCGCCCCGGTCACCGAGCGCGGTGTGATCTGGTATTGACGCTCCAGTCGCAGTTGATCGCCTCCTTGAGGAATCGTGTGCGGTCCAAAACCGCAGGAGTCCCGGTCCGGGAGGGCCGGCGGCCGGGAGGGCACCGACTTTCTCGGGATGCCGGAGCGTCACCCGCCCGGTGTGGCGTCGGCGACCTCGGCGAGCACGTCGCGGTACAGGGCGTACATGTCGAACGGGGTGTCGTCGCGCGGCCGGTCGTTGAGGCAGGGGAGGAAGCGTCCGCCCTCGAGCAGCGGCGGCACGGAGTCCTCGACGGCGCGGCGCACGGCGTCCGCGCCTCGGGTGAGCGCCGTCGCGTCGATGCCGCCGATCAGGGCGATCTCGGCGCCGTAGGTCCGGCGAAGGTTCCGATACTCCATCTCGGGCGTCATGATGTTGCTGATCCACAACCCGGAGACCCCGGCGTCGAGGAGGAGCGGCAGCAACGAGCTCAGGTCGCCGCCGGTGGTGCACAGGAAACGGTGTCGGACGCCGTGGCGCTCGAGCAGCGCGAGCACCCGCCGGTAGCCGGGCATCGCGTAGCGCTCGAACATCTCGGGCGACACAACCGGACCGGTGTTGGACGCGATCGGCTCGTACACCGTCGCGACGTCGACCTCGACCCGGGAAAGCACCCGATCGAGCATCAGGCAGTGGAAGTCGGCGGTGCGCTCGAGCAGCGCCTCGACAAAGGCCGGCCGCTCGATCAGCGCCTCGCACGCCGCCACCAGCGACTCCCAGCTGTTGACGCCGAGCATCTGGAGGAGCCCGCCGCCCGACGCGCTGATCGAGACCACGCGACCGTTGCGGTGGGCCCGGGCGCACCGTTCCTCGAGGTCGGAGGGGATCCGGTCCGGGTCGTCGGGATCGTAGTGTCGGTCGAAGGCCTCGAGCCCGTCGAGCAGGTCCGGCGCGCCCCGGTAGAAGGGCGCACTGCGGATCTCGAGCCCGACCGGCTCGTGGAGCTCGAGGCTGAAGTGCTCGTCAACGGTGACACCCTCCGGTAGGCCCTGTCGCCGCCACAGCCCGACGGTGGACTCGGCGGGCTCGAGATCGAAGACCGGGATCCGATCGGGTACGCCGCCGCCGATGGTGGCGAGGAAGCGGTCGCGCTCGGTCATCCGGTCGGGTGAGGTCACCGCCCAACTGTAGCGCGGAAACCCGCCACGGAGTCGTGCCACAGCCTCCGTTTGCGGGTCGTTCACGACCCGCGACCCGCGGCGACGCGGGCGGGTGCTACCCTCGGCGGGTGTTCTTCCGCCTGCTTCTGCTGTTCACCGTCGTCCCCCTGTTCGAGCTCGCGCTGCTGATCCAGCTCGGCCGCCTCATCGGGCTCGCACCGACCATCGCACTGGTCCTGATCACGGGCGCTGCGGGTGCGGCGCTCGCCCGCTGGCAGGGGCTCGCCACCCTGCGCCGCGTCCAGAACGAGATGGCCGAGGGCCGGGTCCCCACCGGCGCCCTGGTTGACGGCCTGCTCATCCTGGTCGCCGGCGCGGTGCTGCTCACCCCGGGTCTGATCACCGATGTCGTCGGTTTTCTGCTGCTCATCCCGCCGACCCGAGCCGCCGTGCGCCGCGCGCTGGTCGAGGCATTCCGGCGTCGGATGCAGCCCGGCCGGCCGGTCGTACTCGACGCCGAGTGGTCGACCGGCGACGATCCGGACCCAGATCCCGAGCGGCGCAGCTTCGACCCCTGACCAGCCCGCTGCGGCAGAAAGGTCGCGGGAAAACCGGAGACTACCGCAGGATGGTGCGCTGCTCGTTGTAGTTCGAGCGGATGGCCGAGAACTCCTTGTGCTCGAACTTGAGCTCGCCGGCGATGGTCTTGACCTCGTTCTCCTCGACCAGCGAGATCTCGTCGTCGGCGGCCGTGACCTCGAACAGGCAGTGGAGCAGCCGCTCCTTCTGCTCGCGGGTCGAGATCCTGTCGAACTCCCGGGTCACCAGATAGTTCTCGGTGCCGCCCTTGAGCACCTGCTGGGCCTTGGCGATCTCGACCACGAGCACCGCCTGGGCCTCGGTGAGGCCACCGATCTCGCGAACCACCTGTTCCATGCGCCGGCTCTCGTCCGGGCTGATGTCGGAGTCCGAGTTGGCGACTCGAGCCAGCACGAAGGCGAAGGCGGCGAGGTAGCGCGCCTCCTCGGGGTCGAGTCGGTCGAGCTCGCCGACAATGCGTCGCACGGTCTCGGTGTCGCTCGATGCCTGCCGCGCCGAAATGTTGTCCTCGCGCCCGAACAGCCGGTTGAGAAATGAGATCATCCGTACCTCCGATCGCGCACCGGGGCGCCGGTTGTCGCCCGGCTCGGTGCGGACTCCGAGGACAACACATTCTCCTCCGCTCGTCATCCGGGCATGGCACCGTGGCAGGTCGTGCGTGAAGGACGCCGACGACAGAATCACCGGCTCACGCCGCTGTTTGACGGGTTTGTGAATCGCCCATCTGAGGTGACAGTCGATCCGGAGCTGGAAGAGGCGCGCCCGACGACAAAGGCGCCCGGCCGAGGCCGGGCGCCGCGAGTCGTTGTCGGAGCGGTCGGACTCAGCGGTAGAACGGAATGGTCGTCGGGTCGCCGGTGACGTTGTCGACCACCGAGCCGTAGACCACGATGCCGCTGCCGCTGTTGACCGAGATCCGCGCCGACCCGCCGTTCATGCTGCTCAGACCGGCGACGGTGCTGAACGGACGGCTCTTCTGCTTCCACTGGCCGGGGAGCAGGGTGACGTCGTAGCTGCCGACCTGGTTACCGTTGGAGTTGTAGAGCTTGACGTTGAGCGCTGCCGAGGTCGTACCGGTGTTGGTGTAGCCGATGTTCGACCGGAAGGCGGCGTTCTCGACGAGCTGCGGGATCCACGCGGTCTGACCGCTCCGCAGTGCGCCCGAGCGCACGCCGCCCATCAGCGCCTGGCCGAGGGTTCCGGTCGGGAAGCAGATGGCCCCGACCGCAATCTGGTTGTAGGTCCTCGACGTGATGATCAGGGTTTGAGAGGAGACGATGGAGATCGCCGCCGAGGTGAAGGTGTTCGGGCTGATCCAGCCGATGACGTCGGTGATGATCCGGGTTCCGAAGGGCACCAGGGTGATGGTTCGCGAGATCGGACCGTTGGGGATCCAGATGTAGATGGTCACCGTCACGGTCACCGATGTCGGGTTGAAGATCCCGATGTCGGTCCGCCAGATGCTGTTGTTCAGGCCCGTGGCGCGGCTGCCGACCGGGATCCAGATGACGCCGTCACCGCCGCCGCCGCTGCCCGTGATGTTGATGGTGCCGGAGCGGTCGCAGCGGCCGCCGTTGTCGCCGATGACGGAGAAGCTCCAGTTGTAGGTGCCGGGCGTCTCGTACACCCACCCGCCGTTCTCGCCGAAGATTGTGGCCGTGCTGTAGCCGTCCTCGGGGAACCAGAAGTACTCGACGGTGCCGCAGTTGCCGCTCGTGGTTGCCGAGCCGGTGAAGTTGACCGCCTGGCCGGCCTGGGCGGTCCCGGGCACGCTCGCGGTGCAGTTGATGTTGCAGCTGCCGCCGCCGCCGGTGACCGTGATCGTGCCCCTGCGCTCGCAGCGGCCGCCGTTGTCGCCGATGACGATGAAGCTCCAGTTGTAGGTGCCGGGCTCGCTGTAGGCCCAGCTTCCGTTCCGGCCGAAGATGGTGGCCGTGCTGTAGCCCTCTTCCGGATACCAGAAGTACTCGACGGTGCCGCAGCTGCCGCTGGTGGTGGCCGAACCGTTGAAGTTGACCGTCTGGCCGACCTGCGCGGTGGCCGGCACGCTGGCGGAGCAGTTGATGTTGCAGCTGCTGCCGCCGCCGACGGTGAACGCGGCTTCGCACGTCGACTCGAGCCGGCCCGAGGCTGAGTCGAAGACCAGAACCTGGGCCGTGTAGTTGCCCGCCGCCGCGTTGCCCGGCAGGGCGAGGTTGACGGTCTTGGGGTCGTTCGCCGAGCCGTTGGTCGTGTAGTTGCGCTCGGCGCCGGCGATGATGACGCCGTCCGGATTGACCAGGTTGGACTCGACGCGGATCTGCTGCGATGCGGCCGAGGTGTCGATCTCGTAGGTCACCGCGACGGTCTCGCCCGCCGAGTAGCTCGGCTTGTTGGTGGTCACCGATCGGCAGCTCGCCTGGCCGGTGCAGCCGCCGTTGATGATCAGCTGTGCCTGCTTGAGCTCGACGCACCAGTCATCCGGGCTCGACCCCGGGTTCTGATTGACGTCGATCCGGAACCGGTTTCTGCCCGGCGAGATGGAGGAGGCCGGGATCGTGAAGACGGTGGTCGAGTCCTGGTCGTTGGCCCCGGTGAGGTCGCCGACGTAGGTCCCGTTGATGAAGACCTTGTCGATCTCCGGGTTCTGGGGCTCGGTGAACTGGTCGACGTCATGGCACAGCAGCAGCAGCTGGGCCGACGAGATCGAGCTCTCGTTGACATCGATGTGGAACTCGATGGGGTGCTCCGGCTCGTTGTTGTACAGGCACTTGTTCCAGTCGCCGTCGGGGCTGCCGGCGTAGCTGTTGTTGTCGTTGTCCTCGGTGACGACGTAGGTGCCGCAGTTGCTGCCGCCGCCGCCATTGACGGTGAGCGAAACCTGGTCGACGTACGCGCCCTCGAAGGTGTTGCTCTGATCGGATTCGTAGATGAAGGCGATCCAGACCTGGGACTGCCCGAGCAGGTTGCCGGCGCTGCCCCAGTCCGACAGGTCGGTGGTCACGGTCTGGAAGCCGCTGGTGCTGGTGGTCGTGAAGTAGCCGCTGAAGTTGGTGCCGTTGGTCGAAGCCAGCCACTTGAAGGCATCGTATTCCGCTTCGGTGGACAGCCAGAGGTCGAACTGGATCTCACCCGATGTCGCACCGCTCAGGTCGAACGGTCCGGCGTAGGCCCACGACTCCATGTTGACCGGGGTCATTCCGCCCGGTCCCGGCGACTGGCTGCCCGACTTGGCGCACCAGATGCTGTACGTGCCCGCGCTCTTGCGGTACGTGCTCTTGCCCCAGTCGACGTCCGGGGCGGCGCTCGGGTGGTAGAGCTGCCAGGTCCCGCCCGGGAACGACCCTTCGAAGCCCTCGGTCAGCAGGGTGCTGCCGGTGGTGAGCTTGATCGGGGGCGACGCTTGGAGGACGCCGGCCGGCAGGACCGCGTGAGCCTCTCGCGGAGCGTCCAGACTGGCTGGGCCGGTCGCCGGGCCGTCCGCCCCGAGCGCGACCGCAGAAAAGCCAACGGCCAGAGCGGCCATGACCGCTGTTTTGAAGTGATCGCGACACACTTTGCGAGAGAACGCCATGTCTTCCTCCTGGGGTTGTTCAACCATGAATCACCGGCCGACCGGTACTGAATGAATGCTCATTCACTCCTCGTTCGCGATTCTAGACCAGCTTTCGCGAATGATTTTGTGATTTGGCTTGCATTGGTCCTCTCCTGCCGCGGATCGTGCTCGTATTCGGGGCGATCGGCGAAGGTCATGGACACGGCTGATCGAGGTCCGGCTTCGGCATCCGGATCTCATGTTGGGGGACCGTGTGCATCGCCGTCGGTTGCGGGTTGCCGGGCGCCGACCGGGGTTTCGCGTTGATGCTCGGCTTCTTCGGCCTGCTCGCAATCGCGTCGGGAGGGGTGGGGGACTGCTCGGCTGAGCTCGTCCGAAGCGGCTCGAGCGATCGTCACCTGCGGGCGTCCTCGGTCTCGAAGGACGCGGCCGCCGCTACGCCGTGCCTCGACCTCGGTGGTTTTTGTCCTTCTGGTGCGCCTCGGCGCGGGTCCGGGCGTGCCTGAGACGGACGTCAGCGACGGTGGTCTTGGCCCGTTCGCTCTTCGCACGCCTGATGCGCGCGAGCTGCCGCCGCTGCATCATTTCCTTCTCGTGGCGCTTCCGCCCGAGCCAGACGTTGAGCGGAAAATCGCGCGATAGAAACCGGATCACCGGTTCGCGCCGCCGGCCGATTCGATTGAGAATGCGCGTGATCGACGCGTTGCCGGGCTCCTGATTCAACCCGGCGAAGAAGGCGTCGATCGCCTTCCGGCGACTCCGCGTCATCAGGTGGATCTTGCCGAGGTTCTCGTAGTGCTCGGGATTCGACGGCTGGACCCGAATCGAAATGTTGCAGTAGTCGATGGCGTCGGAGTACTGCTTGTAGAGGTGAGCGATGCACAGCCCGTAGTACGACAAGGCAGACGCCGAAAGGATCTTGTCGTCGTCGGTGCCGCCCGCCAGCGCCGGCAGGTGCTCGGCGAAGATCTTGGCCGCTTCCTCGTACTCCTCGACCCGGGCGTGCAGCACGCCCTGAAAGACGATTTTCTCGAGCTCCTCCCGCGGCAGCTTGTCGTCATCGGACATCGCCGAAGTATACGGCCGAAAATCGGGCTGTGAAATTTCTTTGACACTTCAGATGAGCGATTCTGCCGGATGAGATGTGCCAAGATCCTGATGCGCTGGTGGCTGCGAAAAAGGAGGCATACCCCTTGGGATGTCGAGTCTTTCCGCAACCATCCAAAGCGCAGGAGCTCGGTGCGGATCGCCGGTGACAATCGCTCATTTGAGGTGACAATGTCCCGGTCGTCGAGGGTTGCCGCCGCGCTCGGATTTTGTGACGGCGTGGCGGGTCCGCACGGACTACCTGGACGTGCACTGCAACGCCATGGTCCAAAGGCCCGATCAGGTGCGATCCGGGATCGTGCTCGCCGCGTCGACGCTGCCGGGCTGCGGCGGCGCTCCGTCGCCGGCTGAGGCACCGTGCTCGTTCCCCGCTCGACTACGCCGGTTGCCGTCCGGAATCGGCGCTTTTTGGCAATCTCGGCGTCAGATGACGAATTTCCTTGTGCGGCGAACAGACGTACGCCTCCGCGTACATTCTGATCTTCCTTGACCTTGCACAAAAACCCCTGGTTTCCGAATCGAGAACTGCCCAGTTTCCACCGGATAAGCTAGTGTTGGGCGTGATGACAGACGCGCCGGGGAGGACGAGCCATGAAGCGCATGCCGTTGACGTTGACGATGATCCTCGCTCTGACCGCAGCCGCCGGCGGCGCCGCGGAACGAAGCCACCGGATCGAGGCCGAGGACTACTTCTCGATCGCCGGCATCACCGGCATCGCCCTGTCGCCCGACGGCAGAACCGCGGCCTGGGCCGAGTCGCGGTGGGATGTCGGGGCCGACCGCCGACTGACCGAGCTGTGGACCGTCGAGGTGGCGACCGGGAAGGCGAAGCGATTGACCTTCGACGGCATGGGCCCGTCCGGGATCCGCTTCAGCTCCGACGGCCGCTCGATCGTCTTCGCCGCCGACGACGACGAGGGGGCCGGCCAGATCTGGCGCATTGCAGCTGACGGCGGCGTTCCGACGAAGCTGACCTCGGTGACGGACGGGATCGGGCTCTGGGACCTCTCCGCTGACGGCGCGATCCTCGTCTACACGGTGAGCTCGAACAACACCGAGGACGAGTGGAAGGAGCTCCGCGAGACCTTTCCCGACCTCGAGTACGGCCACGGCATCACGGCGTTTTCCGAGGTCCACCGGCTCGACACGGCAACCTGGCGCACCCGCACCGTGTTCGACGGCGAGCGGGTAATCCGCAGCCTCGACCTGAGCGCGGACGGGCACCTCGCGGCCCTGGTGACGGCGCCGGACAACGAGCTCGTCCACCACGAGGGGTGGTCGCGGGTCGAGGTGCTCGACATCGCGACCGGCGAGCTGACCGAGGTGACGAGGTCGCCCTGGCGCGACGACCACGACTCGCCCTTCGGCTGGATCGACGATGTGCGGCTGGCCGACGACGGCCGGGCCCTCGCCTTCACGATCTCCTTCGACGGCTATCCGACCCGGATCTACACCGCGTCGACCGACGCGGGCGACTGGGCTCTGACCGAGCTCGATCGTCCCACCGGGGTCTTCGTGAGAGGCGGCTCGCTGCGCTGGGGTCCGGGTTCCCGTGCTCTGTTCTTCACCGGTGACGACCGAGCCCGGGTGCATCTCTATCGCCGGCAGCCGGGCCAGCCCGCGACGGTGGTGACGACGGGAGACGTCGTCGTCGGCTCGGTCGCCTTCGACGTCGACGGGTCGAGGATCCTGGTCACCGCGAACACCCTGAAGACCCCGGAGGACCTCTACCTCGTCGCCGAGCACGGCGCGCTCGCGCGGGTCACCCGCATCAACCCCCAGATCGACGACTGGATGCTGCCGACCATCGAGGTCGTGCACTGGACGGCGCCCGACGGGTCCCGGGTCGAGGGCATCCTCGAGCTGCCCCCGGGCTGGACCCCGGACGACGGCCCGCTGCCGATGATCGTCGAGATCCACGGCGGCCCGACGTCGGCGACCCAGCTGGCGATGCGCTTCTGGATCTACGGCCGGACCCTGATGGCCGCCCAGGGCTACGCCCTGCTGAGCCCGAACTACCGTGGCTCGACCGGCTACGGCGACGAGTTCCTGACCCAGCTGGTCGGCCGCGAGAACGACATCGAGGTTGAGGACATCCTGGCCGGGGTCGACGCCATGGTCGGCCGCGGCATCGCCGATCCCGACCGGCTCGGCGTCATGGGCTGGTCCAACGGCGGCTTCCTGACCAACGCGCTGATCGCCGCCACCGGCCGCTTCAAGGCGGCCTCGTCGGGCGCCGGCGTCCTCGACCAGGTGATCCAGTGGGCGATCGAGGACACCCCGGGCCACGTCGTCAACTTCATGGGCGCGGCGCTGCCCTGGCACGAGCCCGAGCGCTACCTGAAGGGCTCACCGCTGTACGGCCTGGCCTCGGCAACGACCCCGACCCTGATTCACGTCGGAGGCAGCGACCCGCGGGTGCCCCCGGCCCACTCCCGCGGTCTGTACCGCGCCCTCAAGATCTACCTCGGCGTGCCCACCGAGCTCGTCGTCTACCCGGGCGCTCACCACGGGCTCACCACCTACACCCACCGCAAGGCCAAGATGGCCTGGGACCTGGCGTGGTTCGAAAAGTACCTGGGCCAGGGCTGGAGCCGGGAGGTCGAGGAGTAGTGCGCCTGCCGTCGCTTCATGATGGTCATCGCCCCCGGCGCTCGTGGTCGCGCTGTTGGTGGCCGGACGGCCCCTGCTCGAGGGCCTGCTGACCGGGGTTCTCGCCGCTGCCGCGCCCGGGCTCGCCCTGGGACTCGTCGGCCTCGACGAGATCATCTTCATCGACGTCGAGACCTCCACCGCACGGGGCCTCGTCATCGACGGTATGGAGCGGGGGATCGGGATCTCCATCTTCACCATCCTGCTCGCCGGTTTGGTGGCCGGGGATGGGGCCTGGCTTGGGGCCCGTGTCGAGGTCGCGGCCGACACACGCGGCACAGCGCCGAAGAGCGGACGTCGGAGCACCGGCGTCGCCGCCGGCGATCGCGGAGGGTCGTCGAGGTTGTCCGTGAATCCTGCAGGCACGGGCAGGCGACCCGGCCACCTTGCGAAAGCACCCGTTCACGCGTAGGTTGCCTGGAATGGACGACGCCGCACCTCCGCCGCACGGCCACCGCTCTTCGGATCGGTTGGACCGCTACCTTGCCGCTCCGCGGCGCGCGGTGTGGACCATGGCCGCGCCGATGATGGCCGGCATGGCCGTCCATACCCTCTACATGATCGTGGATACCGCCTTCATCGGAAGCCTCGGCACCGAGGCACTGGCGGCCGCGACCTTTGTCGGGCCGGTCTTTTTTCTGATGGTGGCGATGACCATGGGTCTGGGCACCGCGGTGACGGCGCTCGTCGCCCAGGCGGTGGGCCGGCAAGACGCCGACGCGGCCGACCGGGTCGCCGGAACCGCCATGTCCTTCGGTATCGCCATGGGGAGCGTGCTGGCGATCGTCGGTCTGTCGACCGGACCGACCCTGCTCGAGCACCTCGGCGCGAGCGGAGAGAACGCCGTCTTGGCCTGGCACTACTTCCAGATCGTCAGTCTGGCCGTGCCTCTGTTCTTCATTTCAACGGTCTTCCGTGCGGTGCTCACCGGCGAGGGGGACGCCCGCACGCCGATGGTGGTGCTGTTCATCTCGACGGTGCTCAACATCGCGCTCGACGCCCTCTTCATCCTCGTGCTCGACCTCGGTCTTCGCGGCGCCGCCCTGGCCACGGCGGCTTCGGTGCTGGTCTCCCTGTCGACCTTCGCCTTCCTGATCCTCATGCGGCGCACGGCCTATGTTCGCTTTCGGGTGGCGCACCTGGCGCCGTCGCGACTCGTCCTGGGCCGCATCGTCGGCCTGGCCGCACCCACCGCCGCCGGAATGGCGGTGATGTCGGTCGGGGGCCTGCTCTTCAACCGCCTGCTGGCCGGCTTCGGCGAGATCGCGGTGGCGGCGTACGGCGCGGCGTCGAAGGTCGACATGATCGTGGCGCTGCCGATCCTCGGGCTCGCCGGCGCGGCGGTCAGCGTCGTCGGCATGTTCGCCGGCGCCGGTCGGATCGATCTCGTGCGCTCGACGGCTCTCTACACCTACCGCTGGGCCGTCGTCCTCGCCACGCTGATCGGGGCGGCCGCCTTCCTAGGCTCGCAGCACATCCTGCGGCTGTTCACCGACGATGCGCAGGCCCTCGCCATCGGCCACACCTACCTGGCCTTCATGCTCTTCGCCTACCCGATGATGGCCTTCGGGATGACCTCCGGCCGGCTGCTGCAGGGCCTCGGCCATGGCATACCGTCTCTGGCGATCACCAGCGTGCGGGTGCTGATCGTCGCCGTTCCGTTGGCGTATGCCCTGGTACTGCTGGCGGGTGCGCCCATCGAGGCGGTGTGGGCAAGCGCGCTCGCCGGCGGCGTGTGCTCGACGATTTTGGCCTTCTGGTGGGTGAGGCGTCTGGTCTGGATCGCCGATCCCACCGCGCGGGCGACCACGGGGTAACGCGCTCTCCGGGGATCTCCGGTTCGAGAGACGGCCTCGCGCCACCGCGTTCGAGCCGACCGGCGGCGCCGCGGACCTGAGCCTGTCGCCGACCCTCACCGCGCAGATGACCCAGGCCGGGGTGATCCTCGGCACCGCCGCCTCCATGAGCCCCGAGCAGGCGCGCGGCCAGACGGTCGACACGCGGGCCGACATCTGGGCCTTCGGGGTCCAGCTGTGGGAGATGCTCACCGGGCGCCGGCTGTTCGAGGCGAGCTCGGCGACCGAGGTGCTGGCCCCGGTGCTCAGGGGTGAGATCGATCTTGAGGCCGTGCCCGACGGCGACCGCGGTATCGTCGCGGTCACGATCGACGGCGAAGGCAGCCAGGCCGAGCTGCCGGTTCGCGTCGTGGCCGGCTGGACAACGCGGCTCGAGTCCCCGTGATGAGCAATCGCGGCTGACGCGGATGCATCGTCGGCCGCAACTGACAGCATGAGTCCATCGGGCTAGGAGCTCGAGCTCGACCAGCCCGACAGGTCGCCGGTCTCGAAGCCGTCGCCGAACAGCAGCGACTCGGGGACGCAGGTCGCGGTCACGGCGACCTCGACCACCGACAGACAGGGGTCCTCGTGGTCGACGAACAGGGACGCCGCCACGGTTCCCTCCGCCAGGCAGTGAATGACCACCATCGGAGTCGTCGAGCCGAGCGCCGGGATGGTCCCCGTGTTGGGCACGACGTCGAGCCATCCGCCGGCCCCGGTCACGCTGTAGGAGGAGGCGACGTGTCCCTCGTTGCCCAGGACGAGCGGAACGCTCACGGTCTGGCCGACCTCGGCGTGCGCCGCCACCGCGACCGGGGCGACGGTGACGACCGGGCGTGACGGGTAGAAGTTGGCCGTCGTCGTTCCGCCGTCCACCACGGTGACGTTCTGTGCGTCGTTCTGATAGCCGTCGGCCTCGGCGAGTACGGCGTAGCTGTTGGGGGCCACCGCGATCGGTCCGTAACCGCCGCTGCAGCCATCGCACGGGATCGCGGGCATCGCGTCGACGGTGACCGTGGCCGTCGTGCAGGTCACCGTGCCGGTCTCCATGTCGAGCACGGCGCCGGTGAGCCAGCCGAGGGGCTCATGCGGGATCGACCCGGACACGGCGTCGAGCCCCAGCTCGTCGGCGAGCGGCTCGAAATTCGCGACCAGATTTGCAGCGTCGGCGCGGACTCGACCGTTTGTGTCCAGTAGATCCGACGCCCCGGCGTCGAGCTCCTCGATCTCCAGCTCGGTCGAGAACAGGTAGGCGGAGGCGTCCGCTGTGGCAGCGTCGAGGCCGAAGTCCACGCCGCGCATCGGGATGCCGGCAGGAACGCTCGGCGGCAGCAGGTCGGCGTTTCGCGCGACCACCGTGCCGTATCTGGCGGAGACGAGGTCGCCCGCCAGGAACTGGGGATTGATGCCCGGTGCGACCATCTCGGTCGAGAACACGATGTCGACGTCGTGCACGCCGAGCCGGTAGGCGAGAGCCTGGGGATCAGGCAGCGGGGACTGGACGATGCCGGAAAACAGGGCGTGGAGGTCGCCCGGATCTCCCACCAGGACGATTGAATCGAGCCCGAGATCGGAGGTGAGGCCGATCGCATTCAGCAGCGCCGCGTTGGAGACGATGGCGCCGTTCGTGCACAGGAGGTCGCCCGCGGTGAAGGTCCCGCTCGGGTCGCCGATCTCGGTCGAGAACGCGGCGATGACCGGGCTCGAGCCGACCACGGCGACCGCATCGAGGCCGAGGTCCACCGTGGTCGAGAAAACGGCGAGGAGCTCGGAGTTGCGGGCGCACACCGCGCCGTCGGCCGCCAGCAGGTCGCCGTCGGAGATGATCGGGTTGCCGTCGGGTGGTAACGGGCCGCGGGTGAGGAACGTCTGCTCCACCGAGAAGCCGAAGTCCAGACAGTCGCTCAGACCGGCGGCGGCCGGGCGGTGCAGGATGTGCATGCCCGTGACGATCATCAACAGACAGGCGACCACGAAACGGTCGCGAACGAAAGTGCTCACGGGTTCTCCTCCAGCATCCAGGTCTTCGGAAAGCTCGTCTTCCAATGTGGGGCGCGAGGTCTGGAAATGCAATCACATCGACGGCCCGTCCCGGGTTCGTCTGTCCTCCACCGAGCCTCACCCGCTGGCCGGCACCGACGGCGCCTTCCGGCCGTTCTGGTCGCCGGACAGCCAGTGGATCGGATTCGCCACCGACGGCGCCATCAAGAAGATCGACCGGGCGGGCAGCGGGGCCATCGTCATCGCCGCGGTCGGCAACGACCATGCCCTCAGCTCAGCTCATCTCCTGCCCGCGGCCTTGGGTGTCGCGAAGCCACCGACCAAGTTCAACAGAAGCTTCCAGTGAATGGCGCCGGCGGGGAAGGTCGTCTTTCCCACGCGGGCGCCCCAGAGCTTGGCCCCGGCGAGGGTCGCCTTCGAAAAATCAGCGCCCCGGAGGTCGGCGCCGGAGAACCGGCATCGGCTGCAGTCCGCGCCGGTGAGCATTGCCGACCGGAGATCCGCGCGACGCAGGTCGGCGCCCCCGAGGTTCGCCGATGACAGATCGCAGTGCGCCATCGTCGCGTGGGCTGCGACGATCTTGCTCAGGTCGGCGCCGCTGAGGTTGACGCCCCTGAGGTTCGCCCGGATGAATGTCGCCCCCGTGAGGTCGTTGCCCTCCAGGTCGGCGTTGCTGAGCTCGGCCCGGTCGAGGCGAACCTGCTCCATCCGCCAGCCGCTCATCTTCATGCCGGCCAGGGTCGCGCCGCTGAGGCTCGCGCGAATCAGGGACAGCCCCGTCGCCCGCGCCTCCGTCAGATCCAGGTCGTCGAGTCTGGCAGCGGCGAGCTGAACCCCTTCCAGCGCGAGGTCCGAGATCGTGGCGCCGCGGAAGTCCGCCGCCTGGGCATCGCAGGCGAAGATCCGTGCTCCGGTCAGGTCCGCGCTCTCGAAGACCGCGCGGCTCAGATCGCTTTCGACGAGCTCGGCGGTCGCCATCCGCGCCCGGAGGAAGTTCGCCTCCCTGAACGTCGCATTGACGATTTTGGCGCCGTAGAAATTGGCGCCGACGAACTGAGCACCCTTGGCGCTGACGTGGTCGAGCTGGGTGCTCGCGAGGTTGACCCCGTTGAAGATCACGCCGTCCATGATCGCTCTCGACAGCCGGCCACCAGCCAGCGTGCTGTCGCTGAAGCTCGCGGATCGAAGATCGGCCCCCGACAGGTCGGCGCCCGAGAGATCGGTCGCGCTGAGCACCGCGCTCGCCAGATTGGCCCGCTCCAATCTGGCGCCCTTCATGTCGCAGCCGCTGAGGTCGGTGCGCTGCAGCGATGCGCCGGTCATGATTGTCCCGACGAAGGACGAGCCGTTCATTTCGGTCTCGGCGAGCACGGCCGCGGTGCAGTCGGCGTCGTCGAAAACTGTTTTGTCGAAGACCGCGTGCTGGAGCTGGGCCTTCGCGAGCTTCGCGCCGCGGAGGTTTGCACCCTGCAACCGAGCCCCGCGCATGGCGGCGTTGGTCAAGTCCAGCCCGGCCAAATCGAGGCCGCCGAGGTCGGCGCTCTGAAGGTCGGGGACCGCCGTCGGGTTCTCGGTCCGCCACCGGTGCCACTCCCCGGAAAGAAGCTTCTGCCGGTGGTCTTCGTTCGCCATGGTCTCCGCCCCTCTCGCCCGGCATCGTCGGGCGACGTCACAGCTGTGCCGCGAGATGCCGATCGTCGTGTCAGTGGTCCCGATAAAATCGCGTTCTTCTCATTGTCCCACGAGCCGGTCCCGGTGCGGCGGCGCCTGACCGCCGGCTCGGATTCCGGCTCGTCCCGCCGGACCGTCGCTCGTCGTCACACCCGGCCGATGAACACCGTGTGCCGATGCCCGCTCGGGATGTTCCGAGCGTAGACCGTCTCTGCACGGGCCCTGAACCCGGCTCCGGCCATGGCCTTGACGAATCGAGGGTCATCCTCGACGCACCACACCGCGAGCATGCCCCCCGGCCGCAGGCACCGCCGGAGGGCCGCGAGCCCCGCGGGCCGGTACAGCCGCTCGTTGCCGTCCAGAACGCACCCGTCGGGGCCGTTGTCGACATCGTTGAGGATCACGTCGAAGGCGCCCGGGCTCTTGGTGATCACCGTGTAGAGGTCTTCCTCGACGACCGTCAGCCGCGGATCGTCCATCGGCCTGCCGGCGAGGTGGCCGATGTGATCGCGGTTCCAGCGCACGACCGCCGGGAGGAGCTCGGCCACGACGACCTCGCTCGGCCGGGGAGACGCGTCGAGCGCCGCCCGCGCCGTGTAGCCCATCCCGAGACCGCCGACGAGGACCCGGGGGCCGCGTTTCCGGCCGACGAGCTTCATGGCCATCGAGGCCATCTTTTCTTCCGACGCGTGCGCCCGGCTGGTCATGAGCTCGACCCCGCTGATCCGCAGGGTGTAGGTGCCGTCGCGCTCGTAGAGGCAAAGCTCGTCGCCGCCCGGCGTCGGCGTGCTGTCGATGAGTCTCTCGGGCTTCATGACGCCCCCTCCCGGAAGCGGCCGTCACCCTACCACAGGGCGGCGGCAGCACAGGTCGCCTCGATCGCCGGAGGGGACCCGGCGCGGCATGGACCACAGCGACGGTGGCCGGGATGCGCGCCGGACTTGGTCGTATCCGGTCGGCCAGGGGCGGTGCGGCCGACGGAGGGTGGGCCTGGGCCCACCGTCCCGGTCGCACCGGCCGGCCCGGCCGTTCCGGAGAAGCACCGGAGACGCTGCCGAAAAGGTGCCGACAATCTGCCGGGAACGGCTTTTTGTCGTGGACTTTTCGAGCCGAGAGCCGGCGACGACTCGCCCCGGCCGCGGCGGTTGCGTATCCTGTGACACTGGAGGGTCGATGCTGATCGTGAAAACCGGAACCGTGCGCACGGCGATCGACGATCTCGACGGCGACTTCGAGGATTGGTTCGCGCGCGGGCTCGGGCGCCCGGTGCAGGTGTGCAGAGTGTTCGAGGGCGAGACGCTGCCCGCCCCGGACGAAGTCGACGCAGCGGTCGTGACCGGATCGGCCGCCATGGTCGGCGACAACGAGGAGTGGGAGGAGCAAACGGCGGAGTGGCTGCACGCCGCCATCGGGGCGGGCGTGCCGGTCCTCGGCATCTGCTTCGGCCACCAGCTCCTGGCTCACCTGCTCGGCGGCCGGGTCGGACCGAACCCCCTCGGTCGGGAGATCGGCACCATCAGCGTTACCTTGGCCGAGAGCGCCTCGGTCGACCCGCTGCTCGGCGGTTTCCCCGCCCGGATCGACGTCCAGGCCACGCACCTGGAGAGCGTTCTCGAGCTTCCCCCGGGCGCGACGCTGCTCGCCTCTTCGGATCTGGATCCGCACCACGCCTTTGGCATGCCGAACCGCCCGGTCTGGGGTCTCCAGTTCCACCCCGAGTTTTCCGCCGCGGCCACCCGGAGCTACATCGAGGCCAAGCGGGACGACATACAGGCGGAGGGTCTGGACCCCGGCCGCCTGCTCGCCGGGGTTCGGGAAACGCGCTGGGGAGGCGACATCCTGGCGCGCTTTGCGCGGCTCTCTGACGCCTGAGCTGAGCTTGCGGTCCACCGTGACGCCGGCGCCTTCCGGCACGACGAGGCAGCACGGGAGACCTGTTCGTCGGCGATGCGATTTCGGGGGGTGGCGTTCCCCCGAGCGGTGATCGGACGACACTGGCGCTACAATGTCCCAATGCAGCCGAATACGAAACTCTCGCCCGACCTGGTCGACAATGCCGACCGCTTTGCCGATCCGTTCTTCCAACGCTTCGATCTACGCCCGGCGCCGGCCCCGCTGAAGCTCACGAGCGAGATCTCCAAGACCTACTCGTTCCCGACCTTCTACGCCGACGTCACCTGCGCCATCGCCATCTTCCTCTGCGACCGCGATCGCGCCCGGGCGCTGCTGCCTCACCCCTCGATGCGGCCGGTCGCCATGCCGGGCGGCCGCTCGGTGGTGATCATCTCGTGCTACGAGTACACGAAGGTGATGAACATCGCCCCGTACAACGAGATCGCCATGACCATCCCGATCATGGTCGGGGGCGGCTGGGCGCCGCCGCTGCTGCCCCTGGTGATGGACTTCAAGCAGAAGGGCTACTTCGTGTTCTCCATGCCCGTGACCTCGCTCGAGAACCAGATCCGCGGCACCCGGATCTGGGGCCTGCCCAAGATCGTCGAGGAGATCGATGTCACCACCGACGGCGACAGCTGCACCACCGTCGCCAAAGACGAGCACGGCGAGACCTACTTCGAGCTGACCGTTCCCACGACGGGCTCGCCGAAACACTTCGACGAGACCGGGTTCCTGTACACCACCCGCGGTGGCGAGCTGCTCAAGAGCCGCACCTGCTTCAAGGGCGACTTCACGGTCACCACCAACCTCGGGTTGCTGTGGAGGAGGGGAGGGTCTGCCGACACCCCCGCGCTCCGGCTCGGTGACTCGCCCCGCGCGGACGCCCTCAAGTCCCTCGACCTCGAGCCGACGCCATTCCAGCTCCGCTTCTGCCCGAGCATCAACAGCTGCTTCGACCTGCCGCTCGAGTAGCCGTCAGCCACGACCCTCATCGAGCAGCCGCCGCGCGGTGGCGAGCCCGCCCGGCTCCGCCCTCGCCAAGGCCGGGTGATACGGGGCGAACGACATGGAGATGTTCTCGACGTTGGTCTGCGACCGGATGTCGACCGCCCACTGCAGCAGCCCCACCGCCTCCTCGGGACGGCCGGTCTGGAGACGCTGGAGACCGAGGTTGGTCAGGAAAAGGTGCCTCAGTCAAAAACGATGCCGGTGATGACCGGTTTTCTCCGCTCCCCGAGTGGTCAGCCGGCCCCCGCGGCCGAGGCCTCGAGCTGCCGGCGAATGCCGTTCATCCGGGCCTCGTGGCGTTGGGCCGCGGCGTCGTTCCCGATGGCGCGGTTGACCTCGACCAGCGCCTCGAGATCGTCGGCAACCTCCCCGGACTCCGGGCCGAAGATCCGCTCGTCGATGGCCACCACCCGCTCGAGCAGCCGCCGCGCGGTGGCGAGCTCGCCCAGCTCCGCCCTTGCCGAGGCCAGGTGATACAGGGCGAACGACATGGAGATGTTCTCGACGTTGGTCTGCGACCGGATGTCGACCGCCCGCTGCAGCAGCGCCACCGCCTCCTCGGGACGGCCGGTCTGGAGACGCTGAAGACCGAGGTTGGTCAGGGACTGAGCCACGTTGGGGTGGTCGGGCCCGTAGATCGCCTCCTGGACCGCAAGCGAGCGCTCGAAGTACGTTCCCGCCTCGTCGAGCCGTCCCGTTTCGGCGTAGACGATGGCGAGATTGCCGACCGCGCGCGCCACGTCGGGGCTGGCGTCTCCGTAGACCTGCTCGTAGATCGCGAGAGCTTCGAGGTGGTACGGCTCTGCTGCCGCGGGCGTTCCGGCCATCGAGTTGACGACCCCGAGATTGGTCAGCGCGTCGGCCGTCTGATGATGGACATCGCCGAAGATCCGGCGCGAGAGCTCGAGCGACCGGTCGAGATCCTCCCGGGCGGCATCGAAGTCGCCGCGGTTCATGGCCGTTGTCGAACGGTTGCTGAGCAGGGCGATCAGACGGGCCTCGTCCGGCTCATCCTCGGCGAGGACGAGACCGATGGCGCGGTCGAAGACCTCGGTGGCGCGGTCGAGCTCGCCGAGCCGATCGAGCAGCCAGCCGTAGTTGCCGAGGGTGTCGGTCAGACCGCCCAGGCCGTCCTCCCCGAGCGTCTCGTACCGCTCGACGCACTCGACGTACAGCGGCGCCGCTGCTTTGAGATCGCCCTGATACTCGGTCACCCGCGCCAGCTGGTGCAGCGTGTCCGCGATCTCCACGTGGCCATCCGGGAGGTGCTCGCGGCGCAGCGCCAGGGCGTCCTCGATCTGGCGTCTCGAGTCGTCGTACAGGGCGAGGCTCATGTAGACCTTGCCCAGGGTGTGCATGAGCCGCGCCTGGGTCAGCGGCTCGTCGGCGAGCTCGTCCCGGACCCGCTCGGCGCCCTCGTCCATCACCTCCCTGGCGGTGATCGTCTCACCGGCGGTCTCCTCCGGGTTCGAACTCGAGAACAGCCCGAGCAGGAAGTCGGTGGTGCGGGTGGCGGTCTCCGCCTCGCGGGCCGCCTTGCGCTCAGCCGCCTCGGCCCGGCGGAGATTGCGCTGGGAGTCGGCGTAGAGAATCCCCATCCCGATTCCGAACCCCGCGACGAGCACCAGCATCAGAGCGGCGAAGGCGAAGGGCAACCGGTGGCGCGAGACCAGCTTGCGGAGCTGGTAGGCCGCACTCGGCGGGCGGGCGAGAATCGGTTGCGACTCGAGATAGCGGTCGACATCGTCCCCCAGGGCGGCGGCAGACGCGTAGCGCCGGTCGGGCTCCTTCTCCAGCGCCTTGCCGGCGATGGTCTCGATGTCCGGATCGAGCCGGCGTGAGCCGCTCCACTCCCGGCCCATGGCTGCCGGGCTGTCCTCGCAGATCACCCGAACCGCCTCGACGATCGAGGCGCGCCCGACATCGTAGGGCCGCCGCCCGGCGATCATCTCGTAGAACAGCACTCCGAGTGCGTAGACATCGGTCCGGACATCAATCGCCTCGGCGTCGCCGCGCGCCTGCTCCGGCGCCATGTAGGGCAGGGTGCCCTTGATCATCCCGACCTCGGTGAGCAGGGATGCCGCCTGGACGTCGGCGTCGGTTACGCGGGCGAGGCCGAAGTCGAGGATCTTCACCACCGGAACGGACGTCGGGCCGGTCGCGGAAACGCCCGAGGTCGAGGTCGACTCATCGGTGACGAGGATGTTCGACGGCTTGAGATCGCGGTGGATGACCCCGCGCTGGTGGGCGTAGTGGACCGCCTGGCAGATCGTCTCGAACAGTCTCAGGCGGAGCTTGAGCTCGCGCTCGGTCACCAACTTCGGCCGGTCGGCGAGCCAGTGGTCCAGGGTCTGGCCGCGGACCAGCTCCATGGCGAAGAAGTCCCGCCCGTCCTCGGTGTGACCCGACTCGTAGATCGCCGCGATGTTGGGGTGCTTGAGGCGGCCGAGGGTCTCCGCCTCGCGCTGGAACATCTTCGCGTGGAGCTCGTCCACCATGTGGCTCGAGCGCATGACCTTGAGCGCCACCCGCCGTTTCGGCCGCTCCTGCTCGGCCTCGAAGACCATCCCCATACCGCCCTCGCCGAGCTTGCCGATGATGCTGTAGCGGCCGATGTGGGAGGGAGTCCGGCCCGGCGCCTCCGAAGCGGGCATCACCTCCGGTCCGCTGATGGTCTCGTCCTCGAAACCCGAAGCTGCGTTGTCCTCGCTGTCGAGGAGCTCGGTGCGGTCCTCATCACCGCCGGGCTCGGGCGATGTTGTCGGATCGAGAGAACGGTCGTTGTCTGCCATGGTGATCTCTCCTGGAGCACGGCGTCCTGGATGGCCCGTGTGTATTGAGAATCTTTCGCGATTTTACGCCACGCACACCGGATGTCACGAGCACCACTCCCACCGAGGTCCTCGGAGTCGCGCTCGCCCGGGCTGAGTGGGGTGGTGGGGACGCGGCGCTCGACGGCGGCGGCGAGATCGGCGCCAACGACTTCCGATAGAGGCACCTTTTGCTGCCTTCATCAAGTGCTTTGCTTGGGCCCTCTTCCCCCTACTCACCACCCAGGGCCTTCCGCACTTTCAAGCTAAGCTCCCGGCTGGAAAATGGTTTCTGGATAAAGTTCACCCCTTTGTCCAGCACGCCGTGATGGGCGATGACGTTGGCGGTATAGCCCGACATGAACAGAACCTTCAGCGCCGGATAGTGGGTCTTCAGGCTTTGCGCCAGGTCCCGGCCGTTCATCTCCGGCATCACCACGTCGGTGATCAGCAGCTGGATGCCGCCGGCGTGTTCTTTGGCCAAAGCCTCTGCTTCGCCCGGGGCGGCGGCGGCCAGCACCGTGTAGCCCTGCTTTTCCAGCATCCGCGTGGCCAGCTTTAAAATCGAGGCCTCGTCTTCCAAGATCAGAACGGTTTCGCCCCGGCCCGCCGGTATCTCCGTCACGTCCCGGTCAGCCACTTTCCCGGCCTCTTCCTCATGACGTGCCAGATAGATCCTGAAGGTCGTGCCCCGGTCCGGCTCGCTGTATACGTTGATGAACCCGTCGTTCTGCCGGACAATGCCGAAGACCGTAGAGAGCCCCAGGCCGGTGCCTTTACCCACCCCCTTGGTGGTAAAAAACGGCTCAAAGATAGTGTCCAGGGTTTTCCGGTCCATGCCGCAGCCGTCGTCGCTGACAGCCAGCATGATGAACTCACCCGGCATAAACCCGGCATGATCGGCGCAGTATTCCGTATCAAAACGGACACCGGCCGTTTCGATGGTGACCTTGCCCACCCCACCGATGGAGTCCCGGGCATTAACCAGGAGGTTGGCCAAAATCTGGTCGAGCTGGGAGGGATCCATAAAGACCGGCATAGGGCCCGGGCCGGGCTGCCAGGTCAGGTTGATGTCTTCGCCGATGAGCCGGCGCAGCATCTTGAGCATACCTTCCACGGTATCGTTTAAATTGAGTGCCCGGGGCGCAATGGTCTGTTTTCTGGCAAAGGCCAAAAGCTGCCGGGTGATGTCCGTGGAACGTCCGGCCGCGTCGAGTATTTCCTGCAGGTCCGCATGCAGCGGATCGTCCGGGGGCATCCGGTCCAGCGCCAGTTCCGCATTGCCGATAATCACCCCCAGCATGTTGTTGAAGTCGTGCGCCACGCCCCCGGCCAGCCGGCCCACGGATTCCATTTTCTGGGATTGGAGGAGCTGGGCCTGCATTTTATCCCGCTCCGCTTCGGCCCGCTTGCGGTCGGTGATGTCGCGCGTTACGCCCTGCAGGGAAACCGGGCGATTCCGGTCGTCGAAGATGACCTGGCCGTGAATCTCGACGGCTATGACACTGCCGTCGCGCCGCAGCATTTGTGTCTCAAAAATCACGCCCGGCTGATCAGGGCCCTTGGCGGTTTCCTGTTCGATCAGCGTTTTCATCCAGGCGAAATGCCGCTCATCGCAATGCTCCCATAACCCGGTTCCGATCCATTCGTCCGGGGCAAAGCCGAACATCGCTCGCACAGCCGGATTGACATAGGTAAAACGCGCATCCATCGACATCACCCAGATCACGTCAAGCGTATTGTCTGCCAGCAGACGGTGGCGCTCTTCGCTCTGGCAGAGATTATCTTCCTGTCGTTTATATTCCGTAATGTCCTGAAAAGAACCCTGCACCTTGATGATTGAGCCCTTTGGGTCCTTCATCGCTCTGCCGATGGTCCGTACCCATACACGTTTTCCTTTTGAAGTGATGATCTCCATTTCCTCATCGTAAGGAATGCCCTTTTCCGCGCAGGCACTGAAAACCTCCGTTATCTTTGCCCGCCATTCGGGAGCATAAAAATTAATGCCCTCCTCCACCGGTGGTGCGTAGCCGTGCGGAACCTCATGAATATCCGCCACCGCGTCCGACCAGGTTGAAATATTGGTTTTTAATTCCACGTCCCAACCGCCGAATGCAGCGGTGTCGCCGGCAATCTTTAAGAGTCTGTATTGTATTTCTAATTTTTCCTCTGCCTGTTTGCGCTCGGTGATGTCCACAACGCTGCCCAGAAAATATGCAGGTTTCCCCTGTGCGTCGCGAATGAGATTGGCATCCAGCAGCCCGTATCTTTTGCTCCCATCTTTATGGATGAAGGTTTTTTCCATTCGGTAATGATCAATATGCCCTTTGGCCAGCTGGTGCTGTTTCTTCAAATTGTCTTCGATTATTTCAGGATCGCTGATCTCTTTGAAATGTTTGCCGATCAGCTCCTGTTCGGTGTAGCCGAGCATAGTGCAGTAGGCCTGGTTGGCGGCTTGAATGTGAAAATCCAGCGAAACGCGGGCAACCCCGGTGGCTATGGTGTTGTAGATGCCGCGGAAACGCGCTTCGCTTTCTTCCAGCGCCTCCCGGGCCGCGCGTTCACTGGTCTGGTCGCGGAACACCAGCACCACACCGGTGATTTCGCCGGCATCATTACGGATGGGCGCGCCGCTGTCGGCAATGGGAATTTCCCGTCCGTCCCTGGCAATTAAAAGCGCATGGTTGGCGAGCCCGACAATCAGGCCGCTTTTCAGAACAGTGGTGACCGGGCTTGCAACCGGCTGCCTGGTTTGTTCGTTGATGATCCGGAAAACGGTTTCCAACGGCTGCCCGGCCGCCTCCTGCTGAGTCCAGCCGGTCAGCGATTCCGCCACGGGATTCATAGAAGCCACGCAGCCGTCAATGCCGGTGGAGACTACCGCGTCACCGATGGAATTAAGGGTGGTGCGCAACGTTTCTTCGCTCCGGCGCAACGCCTCTTCGGTCTGCTTGCGGTCGGTGACATCCCAGACGGTGGATATCATCATCGACTTATCTTCCAGCGGGATATTGCGGGCGCAAATGTAAAACGGGCCCTGGCCGTTCCGGGTGAAAGGGACATCCTCCCAGTTCATCCGGTGCGGATCGCCGCTGTTGACATCCTCAACTACTTTGTTTTTGATTTTTTCTCTGAAGCCGGGATCTTCGTAGACGACATCCCAGAAGGCGTCCGGCCTAGCAAGGGCCTCTTTGGTAGTGCGGTAGATTTTCGGAAATTCCCCGTTCATGTAACTGAACTCAACGCCGGGATCCACTGAATTCACGGCTATGCCTATGGGAAGATGTTCCATGACCGCATTGATAAAGGATTCCCGTTCACACAGCGCCTCCTGGGCCAGCTTTGTCTCGATCATGGAGCCGATCAGCCCGGCGGTGGCATGCAGCCGTTTTTTAGCCAGCTCAATAATGAACGGCGGACGGGAGTCGTATGCCCCGGCCGCGCGGACCAGATCCCCGTTATCAAGCTGATACGCCTTGGCAACTTTTTGCAGTGTTTCCGGATCTTTGGGCGGATCGCCGTATCCGAAATTGATGGCCCCCACGGCCTTGCCGTTCGCAAGGATCGGTACCGCGGAAATCCGCAGGCCGCCGTGGCAGGCGACATCCACGGGTGCACCTTCGGCAATGGCTCGTTTACAGCACTCCGTCCAGCAGGATTCATGGCACAACCATTGGCCCGAGCCCAGCGCTTCCGCATTGTCCGGCGTATCGCACAGCCTGCGCGAGGCGCAGTCCAGCATCCGGCACCATCCCGAAGAAAAAATCCCCAGGGCATAGTCCCCGTTTGCTTCGTAGATGGCGGAGGATGTCCCGAGCAGTTCCAGGTAGTCGTTGGCAAAACGTGCCAGGCGTTCGCGGCCGATGGATTTCAGGATCAATCCATCACGGTTCAATGCCGTCAGGTCGCCATAGTCCTGGCCATACGTTTCCGGCCGGGCGTCAGAGTCCGGAAGCGGCTTGCCGGACAGCATCCACTCCAGCCGCTTCAGTTGATCACGGACGTTTTTTTGTTCCGTATCAACCGCGTTGTTGGGCCCGTCAGCTGGTTCAGACATTGATGTCTCCTGGTAATGAGGATTGGATTGGGATTGGGATTGGTACCACGTTCACCATTGTTGCATTGTTAATCTCGGAAAGGGTGCCTAAAGGGTGCCCTAAAGGGTGCCAGTCACGCTGTTCCGCTATAAGCTTCTATCCCCATCCCTTCTCACAACAACGTAATAGCGTGACCGGCACCTTTTCATGTCAGATCGCCCTTCTGGAGATGGGCGCTACAATTCCTCCCGCACTCGATCGCCCGAATCATCGGTTGCTAGAGGTGGCTCTATTCTGTCGGCGAGGTTGCTTACAGGCCGCAGGTCGATCTGCAGCAACCCCCCGTAGCACCTCCAACCGCTCCGGCGGCACGCGGTCGACCAGGTACGCCAGAAAGTCCTCCTGCCGAGGTGGGCCGAAGACCATCCGGTACACCCGTACAACTTTGTTTACTTTATTTCTCCTGGCACCGATGGTACAGGCACCGATGCCGATGGTTCGATTCAGCTCTGCCTCACCTCAAGATCCCCAACCCTTCGAGTCAAGGACTCGACCGTACCCTCGAGCGTTGTGAGGCGGCGGTCAAGCTCGGTGTAAGAGAGCTTGATTAAAGCCCGGGTCTCCTGTGATTCTCCTTGCATCTCTACCTGCAGGCGATCGAGTTTCTGGTTGATGTTGAGCACGCCTTCGGCAACCAGTTGGATCTTGCTCTCGAGCGACTCGGCAACCACATCGAAGTGATTCTTCACCTCGGTCAACAACTGCGCGTTCCGATCCCCGGGCTCGTTCATGATGAGATTTCCAACCCTTCGTCAAGTTCCACGATCCTATCAGTACGGGCGTTGACCGTAAAGGATGCTACGAACTCAGAACCCTCAGGAAAGGGTGCCAAGAAGAGAAAGGAAAGGGTGCCAGTCACGCTGTTCCGCTATAAGCTTCTATCTCCTTCCCTTCTCACAACAACATAATAGCGTGACCGGTACCTTTTTCTAGCCAAGACCGTCTGGACCGTCTGACCTGGCATCCGTAGTTTCCCGTCAACCCCTTCGAAGGCGTTCTCGATGGGAATCCGTGGTAGAATTCTTCTCGGATCAGATCATCGGGTAATTTTGAAAACGACTTGCAGAATCTCCGTCCTCGTGGCCATGGTCATCATGCTCACGCCTGTGGCTTGGGCGGCGCGCGGCACAACCACGATGCTCATCCCCGATGACGGCGACCTCACCATTACCTGGACGGCGAGAACGGTGGCGGATGGCGCCCTGCTCAGGCTCTACGCCGTTGATGCGTCCGGTTCGTCGACCCTCCTCACCGAGGAAGACGCGCGGCGCGGGGTCAACACCTACCACTATGTGGATCGCCGAAACCGGGCTGGACTCCAGGTGCTCTACCGACTCTGCGTTGTCATGCCCGACGGACGTGAATCGTCCCTTGCGTTGGTGAATTGCCTCGAACCGCAGATGGATCAGACCGACTCGACGGCGACCTCTGGTTCGAGAGCTGGCTTCGGACTGCTCGAGTCGACCGACGAAGACCACGGAATCTCGAGCAGAGACCTGCTCTGCGCTCCTGACGACCTCAACCGGGGAACGCCTCCCCGGCCACCGGTGCCGCCTCCCCGTCTCGTCACCGCAAAAGACAGACACAGGGTTTGAGTCAAAAAAACGCACACAACGCATTTTTTATTTTTCACGAAAGAGGGGAACACATGAAAAGAACATTTTTCGTCCTGGCCGGCATCATTCTGATCAGCTTTGCGGTTTCGGCCGCGACCCCCGCTCAAGAGCTCGCTGCTAAACAGCTTGAACAGGAAAACTACACACCCTCACAGATCGACAATCCGTTCGCGTCGGTGCCCTTCAGTGGTGACACAACCGGCGCCGCCTCTTGGGATCGGCCCCTTTCTGTGGGCACGGGCGCCTCCGGCAGTTGCACGATCTCCGGTTCCGGTCCTGTGTCCTATGTCGTGCAGGATTTTCACGTCGATACGACCGGGCTCTACACGATCTATGTCGCGTGGACCGGGTTTGACGGCTACCTCCACCTTTACGAGACCGCCTTCGACCCGCTCGATCAGTGCCTCAACCTGATCGCCCTCGACGATGACGGCCCCGGCGGCTTGGCGGACTCCGAGATCGTCGATGTCACCCTGACGGCCGGTGTGCAGTACTACGTGATTGCGAACGCATTTAGCGCCGGTGGCGAGGGCCCCTTTGATGGCACGATTTCGGGTGTCGGCCAACCCATCCTGGGAACCGTTCCGGTCGAGCTCCAGTCCTTCAGCATCGAGTAGAAATTTCTTTCACAGTCAAACCGGCCTGTCCGAACAGGCCGGTTTTTTTGTCGCTCGCGTCTTGGAGCGCCGAGCTCCCCCGGCCGGGCGAAGCTGACAGCGAAGCCTGCCCGCCGGCGTTGGCGCCATGCCGACCCGGTCGGCAGGCAGGATGCCTGCCGCCACACCATTTCCGGGTTTTGTGTAGCGGCAGGCTTCCAGCCTGCCGACGAATCATCACTGAGCACCACGTGGCAGGATGTCTGCCCCACACTGGCGCTCGCGCCTTGGAGCGCCGAGCTCCAGCTCGGCGTTGATGACGACGATACCTGCCAGAACGCCCATCTGGAGATGGGCGCTCCTCCTCCTGTGGGACAATGGGCCTTGGAGGCCCAGATGAGAAGCGAGCTCCTCAAACGCATCGTCGTCGATCCGAACGTTTGCTTCGGTAAGCCGACGATTCGCGGGACCAGAATCTGGGTAGCGCTCATCGTTGAGTTCCTTGCCGATGGCTGGTCTCACGCGCAGATCCTCGAAGAGTACCCCTACCTCGAAGAGGACGACATCCGAGCGGCTCTGGCGTATGCCGCCGAGGTTGCTCGCGAGAGGATCCTCCCCGCTGAAGTCGAGATACGCACGTGAGGCTGAAGCTGGACGAGAACCTCGGCGCTTCCGTTGCCGAGTACTTGCGGGCAAAACAGCATGACGTTGCGACAGTAGCTGGTGAGAACCTCTGCGGTGCTGACGATGCCTCGGTCTTCGCGGCCGCTGCGTCGGAGCGACGCATGCTTGTAACCCTGGATCTCGACTTTTCGAATCCGCTCCGGTTCCCTCCGGACCAGGCTTCGGGAGTCATCGTCGTTCGCCTCCACCGCCCAACTCACTCCCTCATCATCGAAGCGCTTGCCGGAGCCCTGCATCGCATCACCGACCCGGAGGGAGCCATCTGGATCGTTGAGCTCGGACGAATCCGCGTCCATCGACCTGATACCGACGACTAGGTTGAAGCAACTGCGGGGTTGATTCGTGTTACACCGCCAATGAACGGCGGAGATCCTCGTAGCGCCGCTCGTCCTGGCTGAGGGGGATGGTGGGGACGCAGCGCTCGATGGCGGCGCCGCTCTCGGGGTCGAAGATCTGCCGGGGCCAACCCGCAGAGCTACTCTCGGAGCTCCTGCGGCAACACCTTGATCTTGGCGATCAGCCGAGGCACATCATCGCTTGCGATCGCACTACGTGCGGGTAGCAGCCGAACAAAACGCTAGCATCCGAATCAACTTGACACTATGTCGAGTCTGACATATCTTGCCCCGCAAGATGAATGCAAGCGACAAAGGTCATGTCCAGTCAAGTGGTGTAAGAAGGCCGCTGGCGTGATTCATGACGATCA
>CAZXMW010000032.1:0-42826 GCA_964641415.1 uncultured Thermoanaerobaculia bacterium
CCGTTTATGGCTGAATTATACCATGACCTTAAGCAACCGGAGACGCAGGTTCTCAGATTGGAGCTTGACTCCCGATAGAGGCACCCATGGTGCTCCGATCGGTTCGGCGGCCGAGCGGGGCTCTGAGCCGTCGAGCGGTCGTTCCGGGCTGGGAGTGGCATCGCGACGGCGCCGGAGCCCCATGGTGTAACGGAACCGCCCGCCGAGGGACATACGGGCGAGGGTGCAGCCGCTCACGCGGTCCGGCCTCGTCGTCCACGGAGGACTGAAGATCACATGGATGATCACATTGTGAGCCAGGCGGCGCTGCGCGAGTACGACGGCAGGGTGCTGCAGAAGACCGGAGACCTCAAGACCGGCGCCTGCTGCTGACCGGCGTCTGACCAATTGGAGGATTGATGCCCCACGACAGTGACACCGGACGCACATCGGGATGGCTCGCGACGGCGGCCGAACCGGCGGTGGTACGCAGGGCGCTCGGCACCGCGGTCGTGGTCGGCGCGGTGCTCATCGCCATCAACCAGGGCGACGCCATCGTCGCCGGCGCCGTCGACGGCTCGGACCTGCTCAAGATGGCTCTCACGGTGCTGGTGCCGTACTGTGTATCGACCGCCTCGGGCGTCGGGGCGATCCTTGATCGCGGCCGACAGGGCAAAGGCCCCGAGGCGATTGCACGACCCGAGAGGCTGCCCGGAGATCGGCAGCCGGAAGCGACCCGGCCCGGCCCGAGCCCGGGCCCGGTGAAGAAAGGAACGACACGATGACCACTCAGCTCAACAGACCACGATTCGGATCGATCGTCGCCGCGGCGGCCGCGATCGCGGTGCTGGCGACGGCTCTCCCGGCCGGCGCGCAACGCCCCGAGCCGAAAGTCTTCGCCGAGGTCGACGGCGACCCCATCTACACCGTGCTCGAGCCCGACGCGATCCCGGCGATCCGGAAGCCGTCCTTCGTCACCGGGCGAGCGGCCGACGCCCAGATGAAGCCAGACGAGCCGGTCATCGGCGTCGTCGTCGACGGCGAGGCGCACGCCTACTCGACCTGGCACCTCGACGCTCACGAGATCGTCAACGACCAGATCGCGGGCGCCGCCATCGCCGCCTCCTGGTGACCCCTCTGCCACACGGGCGTGGTCTACGCCCGCACCGCCGGCAGCCGCACCTACACCTTCATCGTCTCCGGCAAGCTGTGGCGCAACAGCCTCATCATGCAGGATGTCGAGACCGGCTCGCTGTGGAGCCACATCACCGGAGAGGCCATCCACGGCCCCGCCGAGGGCGCCCGTCTCGACGTCGTGCCGTCGGTCCAGACGACGTGGGCGCAGTGGTTTGGAGCGCACCCCGACACCAAGCTCCTCGAGAAGGACCGGGTTGTCTCCGGCTCGCACTACCAGAGCTACTTCGAGGATCCCGAGCGCATCGGCCTGTTCCGCGCCCGCTGGCTGACCGGCAAGATGCCCGGCAAGACTCTGGTCCACGGGATCGCCCTCGGCCCACACGCCCTCGCGGTGCCCGACGCCGATCTCAAGGGGCTCATCGGCGCCACCCTCGGCGAGACGCGCATCGCCCTGTGGCGGGCAGCCGACGGCGGCGTCCACGCCTTCATCGCCGAGGCCGGCGGCGAGGCCCTCGCCCTGACCCCGCTGTCAGGTGAGGTGGTCAAGGACCGGGGGACCGGCTCGAGCTGGGACCTCGACCGCGGCGTTGCCGTTGACGGCCCCCTTGCCGGCGCCACCCTCGAGCGGCTCCCCGTCACCACAGCGTACTGGTTCGCCTGGAGCTCGTTCTACCCCAACACGGCGGTGGCCGAGTGACCACGGCAGCCTTCCCCGGCAACGACCCCGATCGCGGGCAGCCGTCGGCGGCCAGACAAACGAGTCGAACGGAGGAGCCTCGACGGCGCTCGGTGCGGGCCATCAAGCTTCTCGTTCTCTTCGGTCTCGTCGTCACTCTCGCGGTCCTCGAGCTCCGTCTCGGCGTATTTTCGGACGCCGGACGCCTGCTCAGCGTCGCTCGGGTCGAAGCGTGGCTCGACCGGACCGGCGTCCTCGCGCCCCTGGTCTACATGGTGGTCATGGCCGTTACTGTGGTGACGCCGCTGCCGACGATGCCCCTCGACTTCCTCGCCGGGCGCTTCTTCGGGCCCGTCCTGGGCACCCTGTACTCGGACCTCGGCGCCACCGCCGGCTCGCTGGTCAGCTTCCAGCTCGCCCGCTGGTTCGGACGCGACCTCGTCGCGCGCTTCTTCAAAGGGCACATCCTGCTGTGCCGCCAGTGCTCGAACCGGCTGATGACCAAGCTGGTCCTCCTCGGGCGCCTGGTACCGGTGGTGTCCTTCGACCTGATCAGCTACAGCGCGGGGCTGACCCGGATGTCGGCGGTCAAGTTCGCGGTGGCGTCCTTCCTCGGCATGCTGCCCCTGACCTTCGTCTACAACTCGGCGGGGCACCTGGTGCTGGGAAACCGCTGGATCGGCTGGCTCGGCGGCGGCGTCATGGCCGCGCTCTTCTTCCTGCTTCCGGTTCTCATCGAGCGCTACAACCTGTTCTCACTTCGGAAGTACTTCACGCACCAGCAGGCCGACGAGGGGGGTGTCGAAGGGCGTGCCAGATAGGAGATGAGCAGGCCGGTCTCCTCGACGTCCTGGCACGATGCTCTGTGGTCAAAACCGGCCCGGCGCGGTTCATCCGGTACCCGGTTTGGCGTTCGGGCCACCCGCTTGCTTCGCCGTCGGTAGCGGACCGTACCGCCGGAAGAGAAAGTCGGTCCGGGTCCGGACGGGCCGGCCGTCGACTTCGAGCAGGGGGTAGGCGAGGAAGTTGATCGGGCCGGACACGGGGGCGGGATCGACCACGAGGTCGCGCCCGTGGCTGAGTGCGAGGCGGTTCGCGGGGTGGTGCCCGAAGTAGTACGTGGCGAGGCTGGAGTACTTGTCGCCTTCGCTGATGTCGACGGGCCACCACTTGCCGTCGGCGTAGAACTCGACCCAGCAGTGGTAACCGTCGATGCCACCGCTGTTTCGCTCGGACGGAATCCCGGCCCCGATGGTGAAGCGGACGGGAATTCCGATCGATCGGGCGAGCGCCATGAAGTAGGAGTGGAAGTCGCTGCAGTTCCCGGTGCGGGCGTCACAGGCATGAACGGCGTCGCCCTCGCCCCAGCCGTCGCCGGCCTTGATGTAGCTCATCCGGTCGATGGTGTGGTCGTACAGCGCCCGCGCCTGCATGAGAGCAGTTTCCTTCTTTTTCCCCACGACCTCCCGGGCGATGGCCTCGAAGTCGTGGCCCCCCGGCACGAGCCGGTCCGGGGTGAGGTACTCCCAGGGGTCCGGCACGTCCGCCTCGTATGCGGCCTTTTCGCGGCGCACGACCTGGTATTGAATCTCGAGCAGCTCCCCACTGTGCTCCGGGCCGAGCTCCATGAACAGGATGCGGTTGCCGTGCTTCTTCTCTTCCAGGACCCGGTGCTCGGCGGGCATGTCCATGCGCGTGACGTCGACGGTCTGGAACTCGTCGCTCGTGGCGAGCGGGACCCAGATACGTGCCGGGGCGGGGATCTCTGGCAGCGTGGCGCGGTAGATGAACTCGAACTCGTCGCGCACCCTGACGACGCCGAGGTGTGCGGCCGAGGCACTCTCGACGGGGATGCGCTGCCAGGTCCCGTCCTCGCGTTGCTCCCAGGCGTAGTACGGTTGGCCGTTGACCTTGTGGACCGTCGTCTCGGTAACGGTCATCGCACCCGGGTCACCCTCGAGGAAGAAATCGACGTCGTAGAGGTCGCCGCTGACGTCGACGAGGTCGACGCACGCAAAGTGCCGCCGTGGCCCGAGATTCGCGAGGTACTCCGTGTGGACGCGGACGAGCTTGAGGCGGAGGTCCTGGTCGCCGAAGGAAAGAGCGAAGGTCCCGTCCCCGTCGCGGATCCGATCGTCAATGTGTTTCCGAATCCCGGCCTCGATGTCTTCCGTGACGACCTTCGGTCCGTCGTCGGACGAGGCGCTTCGTTCCGCTTCGCGCGAGCAGCCCGCCACCACGGCGAGCAGGAGCAGAATCACGAGGGTGGCGAACAGGCGCGGCATGGACGCCTTCCCTCTTTCGGCCGAGCCGGGCAGCACCGACCTCGCTAGCCCGGGTGCTCAGTCTTCGGATGCTCGTTCTTCGAACCTTCGCTGTCCGGGCTCTCATCTTTCGGATGCTCGGCTTCGGGATCTACGCTCTCCGAGTGCTCACCCGTCGGATGCTCGGCTTCGGGATCTTCGCTGTCCGGGTGATCACCCGTCGGGGTCTCCGTGGACGGGTGCTCGCTCTTGGTATCCTCGGGGGACGTCGACGAGCCGCTCTGATCGCATCCGCCCAGGAACACTGCCAGCATCACCAAAACCAGCACGATACTCAGTTTGCTCCACATTGTTTTGCTCTCCCATCTTCTGCGTTCGTTGCTGTTTATCTGGTCGCGTAGAACAGACGTCCCTAGAGTGCGCCGTCTGCTTGCTTGAACCATGGCCTATTGCACGCAACGATAGCACACCGGTGCGCCCGACGCTGGCGCGTCCACGGAACCACCGAATGTGCCAGACGGATGACAAGGCGCGACTCGGGCAGCCCCCTTCTGCCACCGCTGACGGAGCAGCCGCGGATAAAGCCCCATCTAACATCTGCCACCTGCCGTGAGCCGGTCGCCACGTCGTGTGCGTAGTCCAGCAGCCGCTGACACACGGCCTGTCGAGCGGGTGAGGGGGACCGGGACTCCACCCGACCGGATCAGGCGCCCGGGTCGCGACTGATCGGATACCCGCCGCCGGCGCCGGTGAACGGAAGGGCCAGCAGCCGCCACAGTGACTGGCGCGACGGCGTCTGGAACTGTTCGAGGCCGATCGCCATCGCTTCGTGACCGTCCGCCGGCTGGTCCCGGTAGGTGCCGAGCACGCGGTCCCACCATGGGAGGTTGAAGCCGAAATTGCTGTTGGTCTCGAAGGTCCGCACGGAGTGGTGCACGCGGTGCATGTCAGGCGTCACGACGGCCCAGCGCAGGGCGCGGTCGAGCCGGGCGCCCAACCGGACATTCCCGTGGTTGAACATGGAGGTCGCGTTGAGCAGCACCTCGAAGACCAGAACCGCCCCCGGCGGCGGCCCCAGAGCTGCGACGACCGCCAGCTTGATCGCCATCGACAGGACGATCTCCAACGGGTGAAAGCGCAGCCCGGTCGTGACGTCGAAGTCGAGGTCCGCATGGTGAACCATGTGCAGGCGCCAGAGAGCCGGCACAGCGTGGAATAGGACGTGCTGCAGGTACAGCGCGAGGTCCAGCACCACCACGGCCACGAAGAAGGACACCGCCGTGGGAAGCTGGACGGCGTTGAGGAGGCCCCAGCCCCTCTCCTCGGCGAGCACGGCACCACCCACCGCGGCGGCCGGAAAAAGCAACCGGATCACGATCGTGCCAACTGCCAGCATCCCGAGGTTGGCGAGCCAGCGCGAACCTCTTGCGGCGCTGAGGACGCGGCGCGCCGCGACGAGCTCCCACACCGCCATCAGCGCGAACACCGAGAGGAACGCCGCAAGGCGCACCGCCGGCTCGTGCTCGGCGATGAAGCTCATGGTTTGGGCACAATCGGGGCGTGCACAGGATCTCCTCAGAACACCAGGACCCGATCGGCCCACAAGGTCCACTCGGCGAGCTCGTCGAGGGTGCTGCGCGCCGCGCCGTCGGCGAGCTCGTCGGCGGCGATGCCCCGGGCGTCCATGCAGGTGCCGCAGACCGCGATCTCGCCGCCGCGGTTGGTGACGGCGCGCAGCATGCGCTCGAGGTTGTAGTAGCCGTTGGGGGTCTGCTGGCCGGCCTTGGCGCAGGCTGCCGCGTCGCCCATGAGGAAGACGCGGACCTGCTGGTCGTCCTGCTTGGCGAGTGCGCCGGCCAGGCGAAGGCCGTTGTAGCTGCGCTCGGTGCCGTAAGGCGGGTCGTTGAGGATGAAGAGGGTCCTGGTCATCGCGAGCCTCCATTCTTGGCGCGGCCAGCCGCGGTCAGCGAGGCCCGATCCGGCGGGCGCCACGATCGTCGGGAATCGCGGGACCGGCGGCGTTGCGGTCGCTCATCGGAATCAGTGTAGGGCATTCGCCTCGGTGAAGCCGGCAACCCGTAACCTCGTCACCCCCGCCGGACTAGGAATCACCAGCAAAACGCCTCCGGGAGGGCCCCATGCGCACAGTGACGGTACTCACGCTCGCGAGCCTCATGACCTGGCCGGCGGCCGCCAACGTCATCGAGGGCGACACCGCGCCGATGATCGTCTCGGTGGACGAGAGGATGCGAGCCTTCGACATGGCCGACCTCGTCGACGGCGCGCCGCTCGTGTTCCTCTACGGCTCGGCCACGTGACAGCCGTCGTTTCTCAACCTTCCGGTCGTGGAAGGTCTGTATCAGGAGTACGGCGATCGCGTGAACTTCCTCTACATGTACGTCCAGGAGGCCCACCCGAACCCCGCCACCGCGCCCTGCGGGTCGACCGCCGACCTGGGCTGGAACCACCCCTCGCGCAACACCGTCAGCAAGGAGGACCGCGCCCAGCGCGCCCGCTGGCTCAAGCACGACTTCGACCTGAGCTTCCCCTACGTCATCGACGAGATGAACGGCGTCAACCAGTGGCATTGGTACCGCTCCGGGTTCTACGTCGGCTGGTTCATTGACTGCGACCGGCAGGTTCACATTCTGGAGCCCTGGGCCTGGGCGACGCCGCAGACGCAGTGGTGCGGGCTGCCGCTCGCCGATGTCGACGAGCTCGAGGCCTTTCTCGACGCCTACCTCGCGGACCCTCCGGGCTGCTACCGCGGCGTCGACCGGAGCGCCACCGCGGTCATTCCCGCCGTGGCCCGACTGACCGGATTCGGCGACACCGACTGGAGCAGCGAGGTCACCATCGCCAACCCCCACGCCGAGCCGGTCACGACCACCCTCGCCTACCTGCCGCGCGATCGCGACAACACGAACGCCGCCGAGCACGTCGTCACCGTTGACGGCGGCCGGTCGGTCACCCTGAGCGACGTCGTCGGCGAGACCTTCGGCGAGGCCGGCTCGGGCGCGCTCGTCGCGGTCTCAGACCGCCGGCAGGTGATCGTCAGCCGAACCTCGAACCTGACCCCGGACGGCACCTTCGGCCAGCTCATCCCGGCCGTCGACCACCGGACGGCGGTCCGCGAGGGGCAGAACGGGCACCTCGTCGGGCTCGCAGAGACAGCGTCCTTCCGCACCAACCTCGGGCTCGTCAACCTGGTCCCGGAGCAGATTTCCGTTGACGTCAGGCTGATCTCGGCGTCGGGCGACGAGCTCGGCGTGCTCGGCTATGATCTGCCGCCGCGCGGCGCCATCCAGGTCAATCGGGTTCTTCGCGAGCTCACCAGCGCTGAGCTTTCGGGCTTCCGCGCCGAGGTCCGCGTCGTCACCCCGGAAGGCGGCGTCGTGCCCTACGCCTCCGTCGTCGATGCCGCCTCCGGCGACCCGACCTTCGTCGAGGCCCGGCTCAACACCCACGCCATCGACGTCGTCGTGCCTGCCGCCGCCCGCGCCGGCGGCGCCAACGGCACCCTGTGGAGATCGGACGTCCTGATCCACAATGCTCGCCCGGAGCCAGTCGAACTCACCGTCTCCCGCTGGGACCGCGACGCCGACAACCGTGACGCCGAGACCGCCTCGCTGACCGTCGCAGCCGGTCGGAGTCTCCCCATCGCCGACGTCCTCGACACCCTGTTCGGCACCGGCGGCGCGGCCGCCCTGGCGATCCACGGCAGCGACGGGCTGATGGCCACCAGCCGGACCTTCAACGACGCCGCAAGCGGCACCTTCGGCCAGCTGATCCCCGGCCTCGACCCCAGCGATGACACCACCATCCGGCCTGCCCGGCCGGGTCACCTTGCCGGGCTCGTCGAGACCGCGGGCGCCGCCGGTCGGCGTACCAACCTCGGGCTCGTCAATCTCCGCGACACCCCGGCACGGGTTGACCTCACCTTCTTCGCCGAGGACGGATCCGAGCTCGGGCGGCTGCACCCGGAGCTGACGCCCTTCGAGTACGTCCAGATCGACCGGGTGCTCGGCGAGATCGGCGCCGACGAGGCGACCGGCGTGCGGGCGCTCGTCGAGGTCGTGACCGTGGACGGCCGGGTTCTCGCCTACGCCTCGACCGTCGACAACGGCACCGGCGACCCGGTCTTCCAGACCGCGTCGACCCTGCAGTGAAATGGCCGATCATCCAACAGCGCCGCAGACGGTCCGAACCACGAAAGGAAGGCCCCCATGCGCGACCGGCGAAACGTCCCCACACTCTCCGACCGACCTGTGCCGACGCGGTTGACCGCGAGTCGGTCCCTCCTCCTTCGCCTCCTGCGACTCGGCATCGCCGTGTCGCTGGTCGCAGCGACAGCGGCGGCCTCGGCCGCCGAAACAGGGCACCTCAGACTCGGCGCCGACGAGTGGCCGCCGTTCACCGCCGGACCCGGCGCCGAGCGGGCGGCCCTCGACCTGGTCCACGCCGCCCTCGACCGGGCCGAGATCGCCGCCGAGACCACGATCTCGGAATGGAAAGCGGTTCAGGAGGGAATCCGCCGCGGCGATCTCGACGGCAGCCCGGCCATGTGGCGCAGCAACCGGCGGCAGCAGGAGCTCGTGTTTTCGCAGCCGTACCTTGAAAACCGCCTCGTGCTGGTGGGACTCAGCGGCAGCGACGTATCGGCCCGGCGGCTGACCGAACTCGCCGGTAGACGGGTGGCCGTGGTCGGCAATCACGCCTACGGCGACGTTGTGGATGCGGCAGTGGGCGTGCTCTTCGTCGGCGCCCGCGACGACCAGGACAGCCTCGACCGGCTGATCGCCGGCGAGGTCGACTTCATGCTCGTCGACGAGCTGGTGGTCCGCCATCTGCTCGACTTCCAGCCCGAAGAGGTCGAGGCCAACCTGGAGATCGGCATGGCGCCGTTGGCCAAACGGCCCCTGCACCTCGCGCTTCGGCGGGACGTCGCCGGCGCCGAACGGATCATCGCCGCCTTCGACCGCGAGATCCGCGCCATGCAGGGCGACGGCAGCTACGCCGAGATCCTGAACGTCGGCTGTATCCGCGTCGACGTCGACGGCGACGGGCTCTATGAGCTCGTGCCGTTCGGAGAAACGGTCGACGAAGCACTGCCGGGCAGGGTCTACGACGTGTTCGGCAAGCCGGTCGACGAGACGCCGCCGGAAAAGCAGCGGATCGTCATCCGGGGTTCCATCTACGAGGGCTGGGACGCGATCCCCGAGCACTTCAAGGCCCAGGGCCCCGCCGGCATCATGGACGCCACCTTCAAGCACGGCACGACCGTGATGACCCTGAAGTTCTGAGTCGTTGCGTCAAGGCCCTGCGGGTGCCAGTTCAGACGATTCAGACGATCTTGCTTCGTTCACGGCAGGCTTCCGACAGCTTTGCGTCCAACTCGTCGAGGAGTTCGGCGAACTCTGGATTCGTCGATCTTCTGTCCACGCCTGATCAGGCCCAGCGACTGACGACGTCCGGATGTTTGCCCAAAGCTTTCCCGAAGTATCCGGATCGCTGCTCCCACCGCTCGATTCCAAGGGTCGCCCCCATCTGACGCAGCTTCGTCGTTTCCCGGTCCCTGGCGTTTCCGGACAATGTATCCGGGAGGTTCCCGAGGCGTATGGGCGCCAAGCCCGCAGTTCCGTAGTTGTTGGTCGGCACAGCGTTTCTGCGGACCTAGCACCCATTGAGACGCGGCACAAACCGCCCTCGACAAACACCCTCAGGTCGCGCGGCAACCGATCCCCCGCAACCCGGACCTACCCAACTTTGTTCACTTTGTTTTCTCCACCGATGCGAGGAGGGCGACCACCACGCATGCGACATTTCCTTGACCCGACGCAATTTTCGGGGCGTCAACGCGAGCCGTCGCAACCACAAAGGCGCCAAGAGGAACATCGGGTTTTCTCTTCGTGAAGGTCTTTGTGCCTCGTTGTCTTCGTGGTTCAACTACGAGCGGGTGGGTTTCGACGACCTGCAGGCCGTTCAACCCAGGAAGCGGCAGCCGAGGACCGGCGACTGCGCATCTTGACCTCGGCCAGATGGCATCCGACCGACAAACAAAGGCCCGGAGAGGAGCACCTCTCCGGAGCCGAAAAAACTCGCCGGCTTCGGACTTCAGCCGAGGCGACCGGCCTCCACCTCTTTGAGGAAGCCCTTGAACTCGCGGCGGTGCCCCTCCTCGTCGCCAAGCGCGGTGATCGCCAGGTCCTCGGTCGCGGGGTCGAAACCGCTCGCGAGCCCAATAATTTTCTTGTACTGGGCGATCGCACCGTCCTCGGCCTCGATGACTCCCTTGATCACCGTCTCGATGTCGGTGGAGTCCTCGGGGCTTTGCATGAAGCTCTGCTCCATCGTGAGCTGCAGCGAACCCGGCACCACGCCGCCGATGGTCTTGATGCGGTTGGCAATGAGCTGCGCGTGGCCGATCTCGGTCGGCACATCCGCCGCCAGCTCGTCCTTGATGTGCTTGGCCCGGACCCCGTCCAAGTTGACCGAAACCGCAATGTAGTTCATCACGGTCTCGAGCTCCATGTTGTAGGCCTTGGCGAGGGCCTTGATGATCTCGTCGTTGCGCTGTGAGTCGTCCATTTCTTGATCCTCCAGTTATTTGTGTTCGGGCCCGGAAACCGACCCGATACACGTAACGAAACGATTCCCGGCAGCGGAGAATTTCGTCTCATCCGGAACGGAATGCAGGTCGATGATCTGGCTCCCAGGCCCCACGACTTTTGCAGAAGAAGCATCGCTGTGGACTCTTCGAGAAAATCCCCACACGACGAAACGCCGAGCTCCGGGCACAGGGAAACGAAGTCCCGACCCTCCCGCCAGATCACAGCGGTCAGGTCGAGAAACTCCTCGGTTCGCTTTGTGTGCCCCGGCGTCAGGGGCGCCTCTCTGCCTTTTCCCCGGCGGCCACGCGAAACGTTTCTGTAGCAGGCGAAGTTGCGAAAATACTCGACCCACCAACGGGCATGCGGCAGCCGCCCTTTCCGGAAAACCACTCCTGTGCGCGGGAAGCGACTTCGAACAAGCCGACCTGGAGCTGGCCTGAGGCGTTCCGTTAGAAACGGTTCCCGGGTTCAGGGGGAACCTCTCAGAGAGTTTTTCCCGGCATCGTAACGAGATTCCAATAGGGATTTCCTTTGACCCAGGCCTCGCTTTCGCCATTTCGGGGTGACGAAGTCCCCACATGACCGACCGGCGCGGATGCTGACCCCTGGCGAAGCTCCTCCCGCGACCGGGCAGATCACTCCCTAGTTCCCGTCCGGAAACGGCGCTTTTTGGCAATCTCGGCGTCAGATGACGAATTTCCTTGTGCGGCGTACAGAAGTACGCCTCCGCGTACATTCTGATCTTCCTTGACCTTGCACAAAAACCCCTCGTTTCCGAATCGAGAACTGCTCAGTCCCCATCGGAGTTTCCGGATGGGAACTCCCTAGGTCGTCGGTCGCCCAACACGTCCTCGCGGCCGCCTTCGAGGTTTCTCCACCTGCGGCCGTAGATCAGGTCGTCGCACCACAGCGCGAATGAGTGACACCACTCGAAGCGCCGGATTGCGGCTCGCACGAGGTTGTGGAACCAGTTGCTCCTGTGGGAAAAGGGACACACCGCCATGCAAACGCCGCAGTCGGTCCCGGTCACCCGCCAGTAGCCGTAGCAGCGCTCGACGTGGGTCGGCCACTTCCACACCCCGCGCACCCGTTCCTTGCCGCCGGTCGCGAGAGCGCCCGACGGGCAGTTGTCGGCGCACTTCCTGCACAGCGCGCAGAAGTGGTTGGCGCCGAGCGACACCGGCGCGTCGGCCGGCAGCGGCAGGTCCGTGGTGACCGCCCCGATCCGCACCCGGCTGCCGAAGCCCTCGGCGATGAGGATGTTGTTGCGGCCGAGCTCGCCGAGCCCGGCGGTTACCGCGAGCGGCGGCAGGATGACGTCGTAGCTGGCGTCGAAGTGGGCCTTCGCCCAGTGGCCGCAGGCCTCGAGCACGGTTGCCGCCGTCTTCGCGATTGAGGCGGCGCGCCGGTACTGCCGCGCCGACTCGAGGGTCGCCTCGACCCTCGGCGAGCGCTGCATGGCGTCGAAGTCCATCTCGACCAGAAAGACGATCGCCGTCCGGTGCTGACGGTGGATCTCGACGGGACGGCCGTAGTCGCGGTCGTGCCGGCCCTTCGCCGAGTACACGAATGCCTCCTCGAGGCGGGCGAAGCCGACCGCCGCCGCTCCGAGCGAGCGCACCATGGCGCGGATCAGCTCGCCCGGATCGGCGGCGGCGTCGAGACGGCCCCGCCACTGCGCCACCGCGGCTCGGTCGGCGACGGTGTCGGCGACCTCGTCGAAGAGCCGGTCGGCCGCCGGCGACAGCTCGGGGTCGAAGAAGCGCCCGCCCGGCTGCAGCAGGCCCGGCATCCGCCGCAGCCGGTCGTCGACCGCCCGCAGCTCGGGCCTGCGGGCGTAGTACTCCTCGTAGGCCGGCGTGCCCTCCCGGCGCGCCGCCCGCGCGAACATTGTGTCGCGCTCGTCGAAGCGCGCGTCGGGCAGAGGGAGGTCGGCGCCCCTGTTGTCAGTCACGGGCTCAGTCTAACCCGCCCTTCTCACCGGCCATCTGTTGCGGCCGGCGATGCACGGCGCCCGGCTCAACGGCCGAGCCGAGGCAGGAGCTCGCCCCGGCCGTGCAGTGCCATGACGTCCTGGAGCCCGCCCAAAAGCTGGTCGCCGGCGAAGATCATAGGCACCGTCCGAAAACCCCGATTCTCGTCGGACCTTCGCTGCCGCAGGGCCTCTGCCGCCCCGGCCGTTCCAGCACCAGGATCTCTCCGCGAGCGTAGACCGGGCCGACCGCGAGCCGCAGGCTCGGGATCGCGAACAGCTCGGACGGGACCCCGATTTCGGCCAGGTAGAGCTTGCCGTCGTGCTGCCGCCCGCCGTCGGCCCGCGTTCTCCATCATCTGGACGAGCCCAATGCGAAAATCCTCGACCATCGCCCGGTCGACCTCGATCATCTGCTCGGCGCTGAGCCACGGGGCGGCGGCACCCGGATCGGGGAACCTCGTTCTCAGCCTTCGGCAGGGCAACGCGATTGGAGGGTCATTCCGCGAATGCGGACCGTCTGTAGAACGCGGACGGGCCGTCGAGCACCTGCCACTCGGCCTCGGCGAGCACCTCTCGGCACCGGGCGACGGTCATCCCCCGCCCCTCCTCGGTGCGCTCGCTGGTGTCGCGCGGGTTGCCCCCGACCTCGGCCCACAGGAGGTTGGCGCCGGCGCAGGCCCCGAGGGCGTTGGGCTCGTGGGTGCAGTTGCCCGCGACCTCGAGCGGCAGCACGAGCCGGGTCACGGCCAGGATGTGCGCCATCCGCGCCTCGCTGACCGCGCCGTGAACCGCCAGCTCGGTACCGGGAATGGCGATCCGTCGGGCTGCGCCGGAGTAGACCGGCCGTGCGTCGCGGGTGATCAGGAGCTTCTCGATCAGCTCGTTCGTGGTGTGCTCGGGCCCCACCGGCTCGAGGCAGGTGCCGAGCGACAGACCGGCCTCGCGCGCCGCTGCGAAGGTCTCGAGCCGCTTGGCCGCCGGGATCCGGGTCACCTCGCCCTCTCCGAGGCGCACAGCGTGGTAGATGCCGTCGCACCCTGCCGCCCTCAGCTGCACCGCTTCGTCGGCCGAAAAGTCGCCGACATTGGCGACCAGGAGTGTCTCCGGTCGGAGGGCCTCGCGCACGGCGGCGATTCGGTCGACGAAGCGGTCGAAGGGATAGACCCCCGTGGCCATGACGAACACGGCGTTCGCGCCGTCGGCTTCGAACTGCCGGCAGCTCGAGACGACGTAGTCGAGCGGCGCCTCGTGCTGCTCGTCGAAGACGTGGTTGCAGGCGGCGAAGGCGCAGAACAGGCAGTTGCGCGGGCACGGGCCGACGTTGACGGCGACCTGGCCGTGGACCTCGGCCCGACCTCGGCAGGCCGCCTCGGAGAACCGGCGCGCCTCCGCCTGCAGGAGCGCCGACTCGGGCGAGAAGAGCGGCACCTCGAGCAGGGCCGCGATCTGTTCCGGGTCGGCGACGGGCTGTCCGCCGGCGGCCGCTTCGACAACATCTTCAACGAGTGTTCGGCTCGCAGTCAGCGACATCGTGGTTCACTCCTTCTGAGAATCCGCTCGGTTCCAATTCGGCGTTCTCGTCTGATCCTCGACTGCGCTGTCATCGCCGCCACGAGAAGTACCTCCGGAGCAGCTTGGCCCGGCCCTCGGTGAGCCGCGTCCGGTTGTAGAGGTCGCCGGCCCTGCGGATCGCCTCGGCCTGGGTCGGGTAGGGGTGGATCACGGCGGCGAGCTTGCCGAGGCCGATCTTGCCCGCCATGGCGGTGGTGATCTCGGAGATCATGTCGCCGGCATGTCGCGCGACCACGGTCGCGCCGAGAATCTTGTCGCCGCCCTTGGCGACATGGATCTTGACGAAGCCCTCGGTGTCGCCGTCGGTGATGGCGCGGTCGACGCCGGACATGGGCACGGTGAAGGTGTCGATCGCGACGCCGTCGCGCTCGGCCTCGTGCTCGTAGAGGCCGACGTGGGCGATCTCCGGGTCGGTGTAGGTCGACCACGGGATGACGAGCGAGCTGACCTTCTTGCGGCCCGCGAAACCGAAGAAGGCGTTCTGGATCACCGCCCGGGCCATGAAGTCGGCGGCGTGGGTGAACTTGTACGGCGAACAGACGTCGCCGGCGGCGTAGATCCGGCGGTTCGAGGTGCGAAGAAAGTCGTCGACCTCGACGCCGGTGCGGCCGAAGCGGACCCCGGCGGCGTCGAGCCCGAGGCCGTCGACGTTGGGCGTGCGGCCGACGCCGACCAGGATCGCGTCGGCCTCGAGGGTCGCCGGCGGGCCGGCGGTCGAAAGGTGGAGGATCTTCGCGCCCCCGGCCACCTCGACCCTGTCGAGCGTGGTTCCAAGCCGGACGTCGACCCCGTCACGCTCGAAGGCGCCGCGCAGGATCTCGACCGCGTCGGCGTCCTCGCGGGGCAGGAAGCGCTCGCCCATCTCGATGATGGTGACCCGGCTGCCGAGCCGGGCAAAGGCCTGGGCGAGCTCGCAGCCGATCGGTCCGCCGCCGAGCACGGCCAGCCGGGCCGGCAGCTCAGTCAGGTTGAAGACGGTCTCGTTGGTCAGGAAACCGGCGTCGGCGAGGCCGGGGACCGGCGGCACGGCGGCGCGCGCGCCGGTGGCGATCACCGCCCGTTCGAATCGCAGCGTCGCGCCGCCGACCTCGATCGAGTCGGCGCCGGTGAAGCGGCCGCTGCCGAGGAACACGTCGATGCCGTACTCGTCCCGGAAGCGACGCGCCGAGTCGTGCGGGCTGATGCCGGCGCGGACCTTTCGGAGCCGCTCCATGACCGCCGGAAAGTCGACGGCGGCGTCGGCGGCGGCGCCCCCGATCCCGAAGCGGCTCGCGGCGCGGACGTCGGCGACGGCGTGGCCGGCCCGGATCAGGGTCTTGGACGGCACGCAGCCGACGTTGAGGCAGTCGCCGCCCATGAGGTGGCGCTCGACGAGCGCGACCTTGGCGCCCATCCCGGCGGCGCCGGCGGCGCTCACCAGGCCGGCGGTACCGGCGCCGACGACCACCAGGTTGTAGCGGCCGTCCGGCGTCGGGTTGACCCAGTCGGGAGGGTGGACGTTGGCGATCAGCGTGCGGTTGTGCTCGTCGAGGGGGGTGATTTCAGGCAGCGTGCTCACCGGTTGCTCCTTGCTCGCGTTCGTCAACGTCGGCTTCGTCGTCATCGTTCAGGGCGCGGCGGGCGCGCCGCACGATCAGGGTCAGGATGACCGCGGTGGCGGCCACGACGCCGACCAGAGGCCAGGGCACACGGCCCTCGGCCAAGCCCCTCGTCACCGCGTCGGCGCCGACCACGTACAGGATCGTTCCCGGCAGCATACACAGCCACGACCAGAAGACGTAGGTTCTGAACGGCACCCCGGTCAGACCGAAGCCGTAGTTGAGCAGGGTGAAGGGAAAGATCGGCACCAGCCGGGTGATCGCCACCATGATCGCACCGTGCCGGCCGGTCATGCGGTCGAGCTTCGCGAACCTCTCGTTGCCGGCGAGCCAGCTCGCGACCGAGTCGCGGGCGAACCACCGGGCGGCGGCGAAGGCCAGCGCCGCTCCGAGAGTCGAAGCGACACTGACCACCGCCACGCCGAGGACCGAGCCGAACATGGCCCCTGCGGCGATGGTCAGGACCGAGCCCGGGACGGCCGCGACCACCGCGACCGCGTACACCACGATGAACACCAGCGGTCCCCAGGGGCCGAGTTCGAGGATCCAGGCGCGCGCCTCTTCGAGGCGGTCGCCGAGGCCGAAGACCTTGGCCGCGACCAGCAGGGCGACCACGACGAGGGCCAGCAGCAGGGGCCGAATCCACGGTCTCGACGTTGTCTGGACCTGGCGCTCGGTTCCGGAGCCGCGACCAGGGTCGTTGTGCTGAGTGTCGGTGCGGCCCATGTCAGTCTCCCTGAGCCTCGTTGAGGCGCCAGTCGTAGTCGAGGGAGGCGATCTTGGTCTTCGGGTCGGCGAGGGCGGCTTGCGCCGCGGCCGGGGCGTATCTGGCGACAAAGGCGCGAACGCCGCCGGTGGAGTCGAAGTCGTCGTCGAACCACTTGAAGATCGCCGACACCGCGACCCTGCGGCCGTCCGGCTCGACCCGCAGCCCGGCCGGGCTCGCCAGGTAGCGGCGGGCCTGATCGTCGAGCTGCTCGTCGAGGCGGTCGCCCCGGTAGGGCGCCGTGAGCAGCGGCGGGCAGCCCTTCGCCGCGCACACCAGTGCCATGTGGATGCGGGGCTCGTCGAAGCGCTTCCTCAGCGTCTCGTGCTCGATGTCGTTGAGGGACATCCGCCGTCCGGCGACGGTCCAGTCGCGGTTGCTCCAGGCGCCGGAGATCTGGCGGATGCTCGACGACGGGTAGCGCAGGGCCGAAAAACCGCCGGCCTTGATCGGGTAGCTGTCGATGATCGTTTTCAACGTAACTGCATTGTAGGCGTTGATCCAGAAAGCGATGCGATCGGGCTCGGGCAGGCCTTCGAGCTGCGCCGGCGCCATCGCCGCGAAGCCCGCCAGGGCCCGGTCGAGGTCGACCGGGTCGGCCTTGAGGGCCGCGTAGCGGACGCCGCCGTCGGCGGTGACGAAGCGATCGAGGACCCGGGCGTAGGCCACGGTGTCGAGCCCCGCAGCGGCCGCAGACGGGATCAAGGCGGCAAGCATCAGGACGCCCGCGGCGATTTTCGAGATTGCGTTCAGGGTCAGTTTCATCTCGACCTCCCACATGCACCGTGGGTCCGCTGAGATCTGGTTTCGTTACATGAATCTAAGATGAAGGCGGGGCGCCGTTCACTCCGCCAGAATCTCGGCGATCCGGCGCAGCACCTCGGGGTTGCGCGGCAGCTTCGAGTGCGCGGCGTCAACCCACTCGACCTCGAACGGCAGTCCGCCGTCGCCACTGACGGGAGCAGCGCCGTCGACGGCGCCCCACGTGAACGACTCGGCGGTGACCGTGCCGTCGCCGGGCGCCTCGCCGCCGCCGGGCCCGGCGCCGACCGCGAGCCGCCAGCCGTCCCGGTCGCGGCTGAGCTCGGCCGAAGCCGGGGTCGACCGCGTAGCGCTGCCGATGAGGTGCACCTCGACGCCGTCGGGCGGTCTTGTCGGGAACACGGCGAGGGCCCGCCGCAGCCGGGCCGACCTCTCGAGGACCCGCTCGAGATGGGCGGGGAACATGGTGTACAGCTCGTCGCTCTGGCGCTGCCAGTCGCTCGGGAAGAGGACCTTGCAGCGTCTCAGAAAGGCCTTCCGGGAACCGGCCGAGAACACCGACAGCCCGAAGCTCTGCCAGTCGTCCGCGTCGTCGAGGTCGAAGGCGGCGGCGCCCGCAGAGTCGTGGGCGTGGACCGCCGCGCCGGCCGGCAGCAGCTGGTACAGCGACGGCATGGTGAAGGTCGCCTCATTGCTGATCTTTCGCCAACCGACTCGGCGCCCCCGGTCAAGGATCCCGAGAGCCTCCACCGATCCCAGGTGGGGAACCCCGAGCAGGATGACGTGACGAACGTTGGCCGCCCCCGCGAAGCTCGGCGGCGGCAAGGGCGCCTGGTCGAGGACGTCCTCGTCGCCGTAGAGCAGGTAGTACTCGACGATGAGGCCTCCCATGCTGTGGGCGATGAGGTCGACCCGGGTTTCGGCGCCGCCGGCCCGTTGCCGGATCCCGCGAACCGCCTCGGCCAGCCGCTGCGCGTTCTCGACGAGGTCCCGCCGCCAGTCGTACGGGAACACCGAAGCGTTGGCTGCCAGACCGCAGCTCGCGACCTCGCCGGGCCGGTAGCCGCAGACCTCGAGGGCCTCGAGCAGGCGCTGGTAGGCCTGGACCTCGGCGACATGCGGGATGATCGCGAAGCGGTCGAGGATCCCGGTGGCAATGAGGTGGTCGCGGTTCGCTCGGAAATCGGGCGACGCGATCGGCAGCTCGAGCCCGTCCTTGCCGTCGAAGTCGGGCTGGATCAGGGTCTCGTGCACGGTCAACGCGCGCAGCTGGAAGAGCTTGCCCCAGACCACCCGCCCGTTGCGCTCGTCCTCGAGCCGCGAGCCGAGGGTCCCGGGCACGATCACCACCGGGCGGACCACCGTGATGTGAGGCAGCCGGTCACCGCCGCCGCTGAGGGCGGCGCACGCCGCACCGAAGGTCGGCAGCACGACGGCGAGCAGGCAGGCCGTCAACCGTGTGGTCGGGCGCGGGAACGGCCCGACCCCGGTCATGCCTTCTTCCATTCCTTGAACCGCCGCAGCAGCTCGGCCTCGACATCGGGTGGCGGCGCCTGCTTCGGCAGGCTGCCGGTGAGCTCGAGGGTGCGGCGCATCTGGCGCACGTACTCTCGGCAGTGGCGGCACATCCCGAGGTGAAGCTGGAAGCGCAGCCGGTCCATGACGCCCATCCGACCCTCCACGTAGTCGGTGACGAGCTCGGTGATGTCGCGGCAGACCAGCATGTCTCAGGGGCCTCCCAGCCCTAGCACCCTTCCATCACGGGTTCGAGCAGGCGGCGGAGCCGCGAGCGGCCGCGGTGGAGCAGCACTCGTTGGTTGGTCTCGGAAACGCCGAGGACGTTACAGGCCTCCTCGGACGAGCAGCCCTCGACGTCGCGCAGCACCACCACCGCGCGTTGGGCGTCGGGCAGCTCGTCGAGGGCACGCTCGAAGTGGTCCATGATCTGCTGCGAGCCCGCCAGCCGCTCCGGTGTCAGGTCGTCCCACGGCCGCGGCGGCTCGTGCCAGTAGCCTGAGGCGTTGAAGCGCGACGGGTCGACCGCGGGCTCGTCGTCACCCGCATCCCGTGCCATGTCCGAGAACAGCAGCATGCGTCCGTCCCGCACCGCCCTCGTGCGCGACCGGTTGGCGAGGATGGCGAAGATCCACGAGCGCAGCGACGAGCGTCCCTCGAAGCGATCGAGACCCTCGATGACCTTGAGCCAGGTCTCCTGCGCGACCTCCTCGGCGGTGGCCGGGTTGCGGACGAAGGACCGCGCGACCCGCACCATGCTCGCGTGGTGGGCGACGAGGAGATCGCGGAACGCGCTCTCGTCGCCGGCGCGGAGCCGCGCCACCAGCGCGCTGTCGTCGGAACCCTGGTTCATGCGCCGGGAAGTGTAACGCACACGGTCCGCCCGGGACACCCGCAACGAGCGACGCCCGATCGCGGTTCGAGACCCGAGACGGCATCGATGACCGACCGTGGACCGGCCGACCACGCGGGAGGCGGCCCAAACTGAATGGAGGACATCATGAGCATCCGACCGATCGCACACCGTATCGACGGCATCGTCACCACCGTCGCCCGCCGGCTCGGATTCATCGCGCCGCTGGCGACCCGGATCGTCATCGGACTCGCCTTCTTCGAGGCCGGGCTCGGCAAGTGGCGGCACATGCCCAACGTCGTCGGCTTCTTCGACTCGCTCGGGATCCCCTTTCCGGCCTTCAACGCCCATTTGGTGGCGACCATGGAGCTGGTCGGCGGCGCCGCATTGATCGTCGGCGTGCTGACCCGTTTCTTCGCCTCCGGTCTGACCGTGACCATGGTGGTCGCCCTGCTCACCGCCGACACCGCCGACTTCCTGGCGTCATGGAGCAGCGCGAGCGAGCTGTCACCCACCGACGTCACCGCCTTCACCTTCCTGCTCTTCCTGCTCTGGCTGGTGGTCTACGGCGCCGGCCGGGTTTCGGTCGACGCGTTGCTGCGCGCCGTCCTGGGTCTCGGGCACAGCGACGACCGCACGTCCGCTCCGGCCGCGACCGTCGCCGTCCGCTCCTCCTGAGCCTGAAACCACACCGTTCTTCCGGGACTCGTTGGGGCCCGCACGAAAATTTGTAACGAATCGATCGAGACAGAGACTCACTCCTGAGACGAAGATCAACGGCTCGAACTTGACCCGAAAGGAGAACTGAGATGAAACCGAACATGAAGAAGCTTCTGGTTCACGCAGCGATGGCGGGGATGATCGCCGGCGCCGGCGCCATGACCCCGGCCCCGGCGGCCTCGGCCGCGACCGGGCCGACGGCGGTCCAGAACGGCTGCGGCGGCAAGGACGGCTGCGGCGCCAAGTCCGGCGGCGACGAGGCGAAGCAAGGCGAGCGCCACGCCTGTAAGGGCCTCAACGCCTGTAAGGGTCAGGGCAACTGCGCCGCGGGCGACAACGGCTGCGCCGGCAAGAACTCGTGCAAGGGCCAGGGCGGCTGCGCCTCCGAGGACGCCAGGCACGCCTGCAAGGGCCAGAACGACTGCAAGGGCCTCGGCGGCTGCTCCTCGGGCGACAACGGCTGCGCCGCCAAGAACTCGTGCAAGGGCCAGGGCGGCTGCGCCGTTCCGACCGACGAGGCCAAGAAGGCCAAGGACGAGGCCGAGAAGGCCTGACAACCGGTATGGGGTGCGGGCGCGATGCCCGCACCCCATCGCGCGAGGTCGCCCGACGGGCGCCTTCGCGCGATGGACACTCCGCCGCCAACGTCAACGAGGAGGACGACCATGACCAGCAACCGTTGGGGCCTTGAAGACCTCGGGCTCGGCATCGGGCTCCGGGGCGCCCACTACGCCCACATCCTGTCCGAACAGCCCGAGATCGGCTTCTTCGAGATCCTGACCGAGAACTACCTGGACACCGGCGGCCGGCCGCTCCACATCCTCGACCGGATCGCCGAGCGCTACCCAACGGTGATGCACGGCGTCTCGATGTCGATCGGTTCGACCGACCCGATCGACCACGACTACCTGGCCAAGGTCAAGGCGCTCGCCGAGCGCACCGGCGCGCGCTGGATCTCCGACCACATCTGCTGGACCGGTGTCCTCGGCCGCAACACCCACGACCTGCTGCCGCTGCCCTACACCGAGGAGAGCCTGCGCCACGCCGTCGAGCGGGTCCGCATCATCCAGGAGGTCATTGAGCGCCCACTCGTCCTCGAGAACCCTTCCACCTACCTCGAGTTCGCGGTCGACGACATGATCGAGTGGGAGTTTGTCGCGCGCCTCGCCGATGACGCCGACTGCGGGCTGCTGCTCGACGTCAACAACGTCTACGTCTCGGCCTTCAACCACGGCTGGGACCCGGTCGCCTACATCGACGCCATCCCGGGCGAGCGGGTCTGCCAGATCCACCTCGCCGGTCACACCCACAAGGGCACGCACATCATCGACACCCACTCCGACCACGTTGTCGACGAGGTCTGGGAGCTCTACGGCCACGCCGTCCGCACCGTCGGCCTGCGCGCCACGCTGCTCGAGTGGGACGCCGACATCCCGCCGTTCGAAGTCGTCCACGCGGAGGCCCTCAAGGCGGATGCCTGGCGGCGTCAGGAGGTGGCCCGTGTCGCGTGAAACCCTCGAGCTGCCCGCCCTCCAGCGCTGGCTGCAGGCGGTCGTCGTCCACCCCGGCGACGTCGACGACGCCATCGCCTCCGAGCAGGCCCGCGCCGAGCTGCCGCCCGAGCGCCTCGGCGACGTGGTCCGGCCGTCGGCGACGCTGAGTCCGGCCGAACGGGTCGGCGTCTACCACGGCATGTACCTGCTCCGTATGGAGGAGGCGCTCGCCGCCGACTACCCGCTCGTCACGCGACTGCTCGGCGACGACCGCTTCGGCGAGCTTGTCGCCGAGTACGTCGAGCGCTTCCCGTCCAGGAGCTACACCCTCAACCGTCTCGGCGACCACCTGCCCCGCTTCTTCAACGAGCGGCCGGGGTGGCCCGGCGCCGCCTTTCTCCACGACCTCGCCCACTTCGAGCTCGCCATGACCGAGGTCTTCGACGAGGCGGAGTCCCCCACCCTGTCGACCGACGACCTCGAGGCGGTGCCGCCCGACGCCTGGGAGACCGCCCGGCTGCGACCGATCGCCGCCCTGCGCCTGCTCGAGTTCGGCCACGCGGTGCTGCCCCACCTCACGGCCTACCACCGTGACCAGCCGCCGCCCGCGGCCCGGCGACGGCCGAGCCGGGTCGCGGTCTACCGGCGCCGGTACTCGGTGCTGCGCCTCGAGCTCGACCGGTCCCAGTACGCGCTCCTGACCGCGCTCACCGCCGGCGTGCCCCTCGGCGAGGCGCTCGCAGGCGCGATCGGCTCGTCGCCCTCGCCGCGCCGCCAGGCCAAGGTCTTCTCGTGGTTCAAGACCTGGATCAGCGAGGGCCTGTTCGCCGCCGTCGAGGTCGAGTCAGGGCCGTGATCGACCGCGCTCGCGCCCGACGGGCGGCAACCCGGAAAGCGAGAGCGCCGGTCTGAGGCAGCAACGGCTCGTGCCGGCTCAGCTATTCGGGCGCGATCATCTCGACGCCCGGAAAGCACGTCCGGTACAGCCTCGCGTCGCGAGTCAGAAGCGGGATCCGCGCGACCGCGGCATGGGCGCCGATGTAGAAATCCGGAAGTGGAGAACGGCGCGCCCCACGTCGCCTGCGGTACTCGAGAAAGCACTTGCCGGCGGCGAACGCCGCCTCCCAGGGCAGGGGAAGGCGAGCGAACAACTCCTCCGGAATCGCCTCCTCCAAATCCTCGATCCGATCGAAGCCGATCGAAACCTCTGCATAGATGATCGGATTGACGGCAAGCACGTGGGACTCCGCGAGCCGCTCCAGCTGCTCGGCCGACCATGTGCACCAGGTCGCATCCTCCGTGACGATGTCGAGGATAACGTTGCTGTCGACCAGTATCGTGCTCACGCAGCGCCCCGGGTCAGCTCGAGGATCTCGTCGGTCGTCATCGTGACCGTCGCCCTGCCCTTCATCCGCGACACCACCGACCGGCCACGCTTGCGTCGACCACTCGCCCTGCGGATGACCACCGCGTCGCCGACGACCTCGAACTCGACCTCGCAGTTGGGCAGAATGCCGAGACGCTCCCGGATCTCGACCGGGATCGTGACCTGTCCCTTGCTCGTGACCTGCATGCCGACCTCCAGTAAGATCTTATGAGTTCTTACCGACGAGGGCAAGCCGCCGATTTCGCAACGAAACCCGGTGAGAGGTCCGGGTTAGAGGCCCAGCGCTCCGACCTGAGCGGCCGAGGCCGGGGTCTGCTGGAGGAGGGCTCGGAGGGCCTCGCGGTGGTGGTCGGGCCGCGGCTGCACGTCGATGTAGAGCTCGGCCACCAGGTCGCGCCAGCGGAGCAGCTCGCGGCGGCTCGACCGTCGCTCTGCCACCTCCACCGTCAGGTCGACCAGCCGAAGCACCCGTTCGTAGGCCAGTCGGCGGCTTGCGCGGTCAGCGGGCGCCATGAGCCCGGTTGCCCGGTTCATTTCGTTGCCGATCATCAGGATCCTCTGTGCTCGGGAGAATCGGCGCCAGCGATCCGCGGTGAGTCCCGAGTGCTGGGTCACGGCAAGTCCTCGCCGCGTCCGAGCAACCGGTGGGCCAGCTCGCGAACCTGGTCGCGAACCTCGGCATCCTCGACCTCCATGCTCGGGTTGCCCTGCGACGGCCGGATGTTGATGAGGGACGTGAACTCGACGCAACCGTCCGGACCGCGGCCGGGGTAGTAGTTCGCGCCCCAGACGTCCTCCTGCAGGCTCCCCTCCTCGAGCAACTGAAGCTCCGCGTCAGCGTGGAGCTCGCCGCCGACCGCCGCGACGCCGCGCCGCACGTCGACGACGAACTTGACCATGTCCGCGAAAAACCGGTCGACGAGCGCCGCGAGGTCGGCGGGGGAGATCCTCTCGCTGACCACGACGATATCCGGAGTCACTTCTCGCATGGAGCTGGATGGTAGCACCTTCGACGAACCTGAAGTCGTTCGGCAGCGACGTTTGCCGGCTCGCCTTGTCGTGGCCGCTGTCGGCGTCGCTCGTTGGTCACCGCACGACAATCGCGATTTCGTTGGGTCTGGCGCCCTTGCTTTCCGTGCTTTCCGTGACTGGAGTTCTTTTCATGCACAAACACGCGGCGGAGCTGCTGTTGGTCAGGGGAAACTCCTATCCGTTCCGGGACCGTTTTGATACATTGATACAATCAGCAGAAAGAAGACCAAGGGGGACACGATCTCATGATCGGCAGAGTTTGCGGCGATTGTCGTGTCATGTCCAACGTTGGCGTTCCAACGCTTGCGGTATTGCTTTCGGTGCTCGCGCCGATCGTTCCGTGCGCAGCGTACGACGGTGCTCTGGATCCCACGTGGGACGGTGACGGTTCGCTCACCTTGGGTGTGACCAACACCTACTATCGCGCTCAGGGAGTCGCGTTGCAGTGCGATGGCAAGGTCGTGGTGGTGGGCATGGCCGATGCTGTTGCAGAGTATGCGCGCCTTCTGGTCGCTCGTTACGATCCTGACGGGAGCCTGGACGCCTCGTTCGCGACCGGCGGCATCTTCACTCACGATTTCTCATACCCTGCCGGTGCCGGTTGGGATCTTGCGGTTCAGACCGACGGCAAGATCGTGGCGATCGGGTTCGTGGACGACTGGTTCGCGGGGTGGAAGGTCGTGGTGGCACGTCTGACCGCGTCCGGACAGCTCGATCCGTCGTTTTCGACCGATGGGTTCCACACCTTTCAGTTTGGCGGCAGTTCGCGTCCGCGCGGCGTCGCGCTCCAGGACGACGGTCGGATCGTCGTTGTCGGGAGCGCTCAGAACACCACAGCGTTGGCGGTCGCGCGCCTCACCTCGTCCGGGGTCCTTGACACCTCGTTCGACGACGACGGCATCGTTTTGATCGACTTCACCCTTGGCGACGACGACGGGTGGGACGTGGCGATCCAGCCGAACGGTCGAATTGTCGTGGTCGGCACGGCCTCGGTCGGTGGAGGATCAGTCGTCGTCGCAGCGCGGCTGCTCACCGACGGCGCGGTGGATACCTCGTTCGGCCCTGGAGGCGGAGGTGCCACTGCCATTGACTTCGGCGTGTACTCGGAGGGCCGCGGGGTCGCACTCCAGCCTGACGGTCGAATCGTCGTCGCCGGGTTCACCGACGCCTCGACTGCGATCGCGGTCGCGCGGTTGACCGTTGACGGGATGCTCGACACGACCTTCAGCGGTGACGGGATGGCGACACTGGACCTCGTTCTCGGGCCCGACCAGGGGTATGACGTTGCTCTCCAAAGAGACGGCCGAGCTGTCGTGGTCGGCACCGGTTACTTCGGTGGACGGCAGAATCTGGCGATCGTGCGCTTTCGGCCCGACGGTGGGCTCGACTCGGCGATGGGAGGCAACGGTTGGGTCCTCGTCGATTTCGCATCCGACTCCTATGGACACGCGGTCGCCTTTCAGCCCCACGACAGCAAGATCGTGGTCGCAGGCAAAATCTCGACCGCGCCCTCGGAGAGCCTGCTGACGGTCGTTCGGGTCATCGGAGATGAGAGCTTGATCTTCTCTGACACCTTCGAATGCGGTGGCCAGTTGGCGTGGAGCTACTCGGCGCCGTGACCGCCCACACTCCGGGTGCCGAAGATGGCTGTCGCGCACAGGTGCCAGATCCGCAGTTCCGTAGTTGTAAAAGGCTGGGCCATACAGAAGGTTCCGGTCACGCTATTCCGTGATTGTGTGGCGATGGCGATCGCCTGGGCGACAGCATGATCGAGGCCGCCAAGTCCGTTCGTCATCGCGTGACTGGGCACCTTTTCACTCCCCGCCGGCTCAAATGATCCAGACGAGTCGTCTCAACCGTCTGACTTGGCAACCGTGAGGTCGACCGGTTGCCGGCTGCAGGGTCGACCGTCACTCCAGGTCGATCACGGTTCCTTGAGCGAGGTCGAGCACCTTCTGATCACCGATAACCAAATCGGTGTCGCTGATGTCGCGTGGAGTGGCGTCGAACCCGAGTTGGCGCAGGTCGACCGGCGGTCCGGCGGCGAAGAACCGAGTCGGAGGACCGCCCTGAAACCCCTGAAAACGTGACCAGCCAATCAGAACACCTGCCTCGTTCACGGCCACGATCTGGCCGCCGAAAATACTCAGACTGCCCAACGGACTCGGGAGCGTCGCGAACTGTTGGGGAATCGAGACCGTGTACCCTCCCATGCCGTCCGGCGACCATGTGGCGGGTTCCCCGAGGTCGTATGGAAATCCGTTGTCGGCCACCGTGCCGACCACGACCCCCGCGCTGTTGACGTCGAAAGCGATACTCGAGGAATAGCCCGGGGGGAGAGGGAGCAGGTCGATGCCGTGACCCGCTCGAGCGATGAACGCGCGTACCTGCCCTTCGACCACCTGGTCGCCAACCATGTGTCCCGACTCGCTGGCGCCGCGCAAGGTGGTTGAAATCGCGTAGGTCGCCACGACGTCGATCCCGTAGGTCGGTACCTCTGCGCGGGAGAATGTCGGGATGGAAACGACTGCCACGACGATGGCGAAGCAAACAGTTCGTCTCATGAAATCCGACGACCCAGATTGTCCATGCGCTCACCGGAAGACCGGTCTTCGAGGGCCTTGAGAGGTCCCCACCTGATCGACCTCGAGGTCGCCCAGGTCCTTCGCCGCTACAGCCTCTCCGGCGACCTCGAGCCGCTCCGCGGGGAGCAGGCGCTGCAGGATGATCGCGGCCTCCCGATCGAGAGGTACCCCCACGACCTTTTCCTGGACCACATCTGGGAGATGCGGCACAACGTCACCGCACACGCCTTCGGCGTGGATGATGGCGATTCACACCGTTTCTCAGCCGGGTCACTCTATCCGAGCGCCGGTGGATCAATTCTCGCCAGCGCCGACAAGCTCGCGGCCGCGCCGGGCCACGAAGCACGACTCGAGGTCTTCTGAGGCCGCGATTCGCCTTCGCGCGCTGCCGCTACGGGCCGATGAACCCCCGGAAAGAGGCGCTTCTGATGGCCTACGGTCCGGCCGACTCAACGAGCCGCAGCGCCTCCGACGCGGGCACGCCGAGGTTGGCGCCGGCGAAGTCGGGCATGATCGCGGAGTTGACCGCGACCACGTTGCCCCTGACGTCGATGACCGGCCCACCGCTGCCGCCGTGGGTCGTGCCGGCGTCGTAGACCACGCTGTCGGAGTTCACCTGGCCGACGATGCCGCTGGTCGCCAGCGGCCTGATGTGGCCGCCGGCGGCCAGGACCTTCGCGACCTCCCAGAAGTCGACCTCGCCGCGCGCCTCGAGCACCGGCAGGACCGCCCGCTGGGAGCGTGCGATCATCGCCCGGATGCCGGTCGGATAGCCGAGGACCGTGATCTCCTCGCCCGGGGCGAGAGCACGGGCGTCGAGAGCAAGCGGCGCGAGGGACGCGGTCGGAGCGCCGCAGCGCAACACGGCGACGTCGGCGGTCTCGCTCGCGGCGGCGAGGACGACGTCGAAGGACTCGGCCAGCCCCGGCAGGTAGCCGATGAAGCGACGCATGACCGGCCGCAGGCCCTGGGCCGAGAGCGCCTGCGCCTGCCCGTCGAAGAGCCACGGCTCGGCGACGTGGCGATTGGTCACGACGCGCCCGTCGGCGGTGGCGACGAAGCCGGTGCCGGTGTACAGGATCTCGAGCTCGGGCCCGTCGCCACCGAGCGCGACCGCCGGCTGACCGCCGGGGCTCGAGACCGGCCGTCCGTCGGAGTCGACGACGATGCTCAGCCAGCGCCCGGACTCGGGCTCGACGAAGCCGTACGCGCCCTGCAGGAAGACCACCGCGCCGGCGGCTCGAGCGATGAGGCCAGCCCGGTCGGCTGGCCGGTCCTCGAGCCGCGCGTCGGCGACCTTCAGCAGGTCGATCTCGGCCCGGATCGTCGCCAGCTCCTCGGCGCCGACGGTCCGGTCGTCGGATCGCTCGAGCATCCGGGCCAGACCCTCGACCCGGGTCGCCGCGACCTCGAGCTTCGACTCGACGCCGAGGCTTCGCACCAGCGCTGCGCCCGACAGTGCGACGGCGAGCAGCATCAGGGCCGCCAGGGCGAGCCGTACCCGCGGGGTGGTCGACGCCAGCTCGGGCCCGACCCGCGACACGAAGACCCCGGCCCTGGCGAGCGGGGTGTCCGCGCCGTAACGCGCGCAGTCGATGCAGTCGGAAAATGCCTCGGTCATGGTCTTGGTCTTGTGGCGACCCCGCCCCGGGGGGTAGAGCCGGAAGCGCAGCACGGCGCCGTTGCCGAGCTCGACGACGTCGCCCGAGGCCAGGACCAGCTCGTCGATCCGCTCGCCGTTGACCCAGGCCCCGGCCCCAGGTCCGGACACAAGCCGGTAGGTCTGGCCCCGGCGCTCGAGCACGGCGATCCGGTCGCGGGAATCTCCATCCGGGGCGGCGAGTTCGACCCCTCCGCCGGGAACCGCGACCATGATCGCAGCGTCGCCGTCGAGGGCCTCGGTGACGCCCCGCTTCGGCCCGGACAGGTGGACGAGTGCGGCGGCTCGCCAGTGTTCAGCGTGATCCGGCTCATCGGTTGTCATCGGACGCCCTCTTTCTTCAACCGGCAGATGTCGCCGGAGCACTCGACCTGGACCGCCATACCCGCGGCTTGCTTGATCACGACTAGACCGGCGGCGGCCCCCACCAGCAGCGCGAAGTAGGCGGCAAGGGCGTGCGGCGAGCCGCCGGGGATTCCGTGCAGGATGAGGGCGTCGTTGCCCCCGGGGACGAGAGCCGCGCCGACGCCCATCAGAGCCCCGCCCATCAGGTTGACGAGCCACCCGACGCGCGGGCGCCAGTCGGCTGTGAAGTCGCCCCGGATCAGGCTCGACACCACCACGCCTCCGAGCAGAGCCGCAAATAGAACCCACCGGAACGGGCCCGGCGCCGGATCTCCCAGCAGGAGGTGGCTGAGGCTTTCGCCTGCCGTGCTCGTGTAGGTCCAGGAGCCGAAGCGCGCGAACAGGACGCCGTTGGCGGCGCCGAGCAGCAGGGCCGCCGTCGACAGCAGCTCGGCGACTCCGATCACGTTGCACAGGCTCGCCCGGTGCACCGAAAAGCCGACGACTCCGGCCAGAGCAGCCGAGACGACCGCGGCTGAAGCGGTCATCGCTGGAAGCGGCGCCCGAGCGTCGGTGCGGGCCAGGCGGTCGCGGCAGCACCCCGGCGAGCCGTCATGCCGCCGATTCCCGCGTGCCCCGCGGCCGCAGGCCGGACACCCTCACCGGACGCAGGTCGTCCGCGTCGAGCCCGAGACCCAGGCCCCAGCTCTCGAGGAAGGCGAAGCGGCCGTCGACCGTGCGTTGGCCGATGCCATAGGCCAGGGCGTCGTCGTTCGACCAGAGATCTTCGAACAGCCGCCGGACCCGCCGCCGCGAGGAGCGGCAGAACAGGTCGGCGAGCCGCAGCGCCTCGTCGGCGCCGGCGGTGCCCCGCTCGGCCATCCGCACCGCTCGCAGCGCGGTCGCGGTCATGACGAAGATCTCGGTGGCGATGTCGACGGTGCGAAACAGGAACGCCTGCCTCCGTTGCATGCCCGCCTGGAAACGGTTCATGCCGTGGAAGATCTCGCGCGCGAGCTTGCGGCTCGAGCGCTCGGCGACGCGGATGTGGCGGGCGAGACCGAGGAAGCGGCCATACCGGGGCCAGCGGCCCCACCCGAGCCACAGACCCGGGTACCAGGTGGCGTAGAAGGCGACGATGCGCGGCAGAGCGGCCAGCTTGTCCGCAACGGTCGCCCCTGCATCGATGAGGGCGCCCGCGACCTCGAGGTGCCGGTCGACCGCCTCGCGGGCCATGAACAGGTGCATGATCTCGGACGAGCCTTCGAAGATGCGATTGATCCGGGAGTCGCGCAGGAGCCTCTCGATAGGGATCGGCGCCTCGCCACGCGCGGCCAGCGAGGCCTCGTTCTCGTAGCCGCGTCCGCCACGGATCTGGAGCGCTTGGTCGACCAGATCCCAGCCCCGGACCGTGTTCCACTCCTTGGCGGCGGCCGACTCGAGACGGATGTCGAGGCCCCCGTCATCGGCAGCCACCGCGGTGACGTCGGCCACTGCCTCCATTGCGAAGGTCGTCGCGGCCATGTCCGACAGCATGTGGGCCACCGCCTCGTGCTTACCGATCGGATAGCCCCACTGCTCGCGCACCGAGGACCACTTGCGACAGGTCTCCAGGCAGGTCGCGGCAGTGCCCGCGGTGCCAGCGGGCAGGGTCAGTCGTCCGGTGTTGAGGGTCACGAGGGCGATCTTGAGCCCCTTGCCCTCCTCGCCGATGAGATTCTCCCGCGGCACCTTGACGTTGTCGAAGGTGATGACGCCGTTGGCCAGGGCCCTCAGACCCATGAAGCGGCAGCGGTGGGCGACGGCCACCCCGGGCCACGAGGTCTCGACGACGAAGGCCGAGATCGCGTCGGTCACGGGGTTCCTCGCCATCACCACCAGCAGCTCGGCGAGGGTGCCGTTGGTGCACCACAGCTTCTCGCCGTTGAGGATGAAATGGGCGCCGTCGGCCGACGGCTCGGCCGTGGTGGCGAGGGAGGCGGGATCGGAGCCGACGTCGGGCTCGGTGAGCGCGAAGCCCGAGATAGCCCCAGCCGCGCAGCGCGGCAGGAAACGGCGCTTCTGAACCTCGGTACCGAAGATCTTGACCGGCTGCGGCACGCCGATCGACTGGTGAGCCGACAGCAGGGCGGTCAGGTTGCCGTCGACCGAGCCGAGCAGGGCCATGACCCGCCCGTACTCCCACTGGTTGAGGCCGAGCCCGCCGTACTCCTCGGGGATCTTCATGCCGAAGGCGCCAAGCTCGGCGAGACCGCGGATGACCTCGGGCGGGTACTCGCCGGTGGCGTCGATCTGCGCGGAGTCGACCTCCTCGCGCAGGAAGCGCGCGAGCCGGTCCAGGAAGATGGTGAACTCGGGGCGCTCCGGCGGCTCCTGGTCGAGGTCGAGGAGCTCGGGTCGGTACCGCCCGAGGAACACCTCCCTCAGGAAGCTCGGCCGGCGCCACCGTCTCTCCCGCGATGCCTCAGCCAGCTGCAGGGCCTTCTGTTCTGATGCAGACTGATCGATTGCCATGTCGGACCTCCCGTTGGGCGTTCTGAACGGTGGTTCATTCGCCTGTCGGTGGGTCCTTCGGCCGGCGGATTCGTTACGCTGTCAGGAAGGCGTCGATGAGGTCGCGGCGCGACTCGGCGTCGGCTTCGCCGAGCTCGACGAGGCGCCGGGTGTAATCGGACTGGAAGAGAACCGTGCTCAGCGCATCGGGGCTTGCGGTCTCGCGTGTGCCGAGCCCCCGTGTCGCCCAACGGAAGGCCCAAGGAAGGCGCGGCTCGACCTCGGCCGCCAAAAGTCCGAGGTCGAAGGTGGGACGCAGCACCAGGGTGGCGACCCTGCGCAGGCCGGCCGAAGCGTCCGTCGGCTGACACTCGATCAGGGCGTTGAGCCGCTCGATGCGCTCGGCATCCTCGTCGAACAGGTCGAGGAAGATCGCGTTCATGAGTTGGCCGAGGATCTGTGCCGGTGGCGGGTAGCCGGCGACCGCACTGCGGTCGGCCTCCTCCTGGCTGCGATCGTACCGGGTCGAGATCGCGAGGATGCGTCGCGCCCCGAGCTTGAGGGCGGGCGCGAACGGCGGCGCAAGGCGAATGCCGCCGTCGCCGTGCCAGCCGGAGGCGAGCCGCACCGCCGGAAAGAACAGCGGCAGAGCGGCCGACGCCATGACGTGCTCGACACCGATCTCACCGGCGATCCCGATCCGCTGGGTTTTGCGCCACGAGCGCACGCCTCGCCCCTGCGTCCAGACCACCGACTGCCCGGTTCCGTAGTCGACGGTGGTGACGGCGACCGCCCGGAGGATTCCCGCCTCAATGTTACGGGCGATACCCGGAATCGCCCCGCGATCGTCGCCGATGGTGGTCCGGAGCAGGCGCCTCAGGGGACCGGTGTCGACCAGGCCGCGCGGCTGGGGACCGATCGGCAGGCCGCACGACGCCAGCCGGCACCCCCAGCCGAGAAACTTCTTCGCCAGCGACCAGACGTCGGAACGGAAGACAGCGTCCACCGAGAGCCCGCCCCACATGCTGCACAGAGCGTCCGACGCCTCGGCAGCGGTCCCCTCGAAGGCGGCGAGGAACGACGCGTTGATGGCGCCGGCCGACACCCCCGTGATGACGGGAAACCGGAGCTCGGGGTGTCGGCGGGCGAGCCAGCGCACCACCCCCGCCTGGTAGGCGCTGCGCGCGCCGCCGCCACCGAGCACGAGGGCGAGATCATCCGGGACGGACGTCGTGGAATTCACTGACCGGTCCTTTCAGACAAGAAGCCGATGCCAGAGATCGCGTCATTGACCTTCAGTGTGATGACGCGGCGCAATCGGTTCCCTCGAACAACTGCGGTCAAAACCGCTGGGTCCACCCGACGTGGACGCCGAAGTCCGGGCTGTTGCTGAACTCGATGATGTTCTCGAGAAGGCCGACCTCGAGGACCCCGGCCTGGCGGATTTCCCACTTCCAACCGAGGACGACCTCGTGCGAGGGGTCGGAGAAGACGCCGAGGTCCGTCGCCACCCCCTGGGTTCCCAGGTACTGGATCAGAAGCGACATCCGGGGCCTGAAGCGCCACTCGCCGGCGGCGAGCACCGACGCCTGGGTTCGCTCGAGATCGAGCCCGTAGACGGCGTTGCTGCCGTACCAGGCGTAGCCGAGCGTGAGATAGGCGTAGAACCGGCCGAAGCGGCGGGCGGCGGCCACCGACAGGGCGACGTCCACCGAGTCGCCCTCGAGGTCGCCGGGGTTGCCGAGGCTCGTCCGCACCGTCGCCGACCACGACAGCGCCGGCCACTTCGAGGTGCCGCAGGTGATGTTGTGCTGGACCGTCAGGAGGAGGTTACGTGAGAAGCTCCCGCCGGCGTCGCTGCCGAGCAGCGCGACCTCGGGAGAGCCGTTGCGGGCGGCCACAGAGATGTTGGTCTGGTCCCGCGGAAACTCCTCGCGACCGGCCTGGCCGAGGCTGAAGAGGTCGTGGAAGCCCTCGATGAAGGAGTCCATCACGCCGCCGAAACGCCACCTCTGCTCGAGCTCGAGCTCGAGCTGAAGCGTGTCGAAGAGGCCGTAGGCGTAGGCGAGGCTCGCGTCGAAGGACTCGAAATCGAGCAGGAAGTCCCCGAGGTCGCCGCCGACCGGGTCAAAGGTCGCCTCGTCGTTGGCCCATGTGTTCGCCCATGTGCCGCCGACCCGGAGCTGGTGCTCGCCGCTGGACAGGGTCGACGGCGTCCGCGGCGTGATTCCCAACCGCAATGACTGGAAGGGCGACTGGCTGCGGATCCCGAGCGGGCCGTAGCCGACGTGGGAGAAGCAGATCGACCTGCCGCGGAACCCGGCTGGCGTCACGGTCAGCTGAGAGCTCGAAAAGACGTCGATCGGCGTCTCGGCGTCCGCGGTTGAAGGCTCGACTCCGAGCTCGGCGAGAAAACCCCGGAGGATCGCCGCCAGCTCGTCAGCCGAAGCACCGCCGACGATCTCATGTCGACGGGCGCCGGCCGGGTCGAGCAGGAAGATCGTCGGCGTCATCTCGACCCCCCACTCGCGCGCCATGCTCATGTTGCGGTCCACGTCGATCTTGACCCAGATCAGCTCACCGGCGAGAGACTGAATTGCGGGCTCGAGGAGCGTCCTCTCCTCCATCTCACGGCATACCGGGCACCACACCGCGCCGAAAGCGAGAAAGACCGGCGCACCCGCGGCCTCTGCCCGCTCGAGGGCGCGGTCGAGGTCGCCAGAGAACTCGATCGCGCTGTCTCGCTTCTTGACCCGATCCGGCGCCGCAGCCGCAGGCAGACCGAATGCGACGATGATTGTCAGCACCGCTGCCGCCCGCACGAAGCTCGACGATCGGAAGCGCCTCACAAGGCTGTCACACATGTCCCAACCCTTTTCCATTCTCGGTAGTGATTCTTACGCAAACCCTGAAGCACTAGAAATCGAAGTACCATCCGACACCGATCGACGTCTCGTCGTGGGAGGCGAACTCGCCCATCACCGAGGGGCCGTGGACCAGCTCGAAGGCAAGCCGGTAGCGACCCGTCCCACGACCGGTCGGCAGCAGGAAGCCCGCCTGGAGCGCGGACCGCGGCTTCCATTCGTTTTCCTGGAAGGACTGGAGGTCGACGGCCGCGTACCACGACAGGCGACCGTCCCAGAACCGGCGGGCGCCGAGCCGCTCGGCGCCTGCTTGCAGCCGCCCGGGCTCCTGGAACTCCTCGAGACCGTAACCCAGGCCGCCTTCCGCATAGAGCCTCCACAGCGCCGTCGGCCGGAGGCTGACGCCGATCACCAGCTCTTCTCTCGTGGCGCCGACGCGCTGCCTGCCGGTGCGCTCGGCGTACTCGTCGCCGACATGCGCAGAGTCGTGCTTGGTGCCCACGCGCATGCCGAGGCCGGGCCGCGGCAGCCAGCTCAGGTAGAGCCCGAAGAGACCGTCCCAGCCGATGTTGTCGAGGCTGTTGCCGACGTCGAAATGACCGAAGAACCCACCCTCGAAGTCGAGCTGCCAACCGCGGTCCGGTCGGCCTTCGGGATGCCAGCGGACCAGACCGAAGCGGCCGCCGAGGTGGAGGGCGAAGCGGCCGCTCCCGGTCTCGGGGATCTCGGAGTCGGTCACGGCGACGACCTTCAGCGCCGATTGCGGTCGAAGCGGATCGGCGGTGTACTGGGGGTAGAACTCCGCGTCCGGGAACCACTCGACTCGAAAGCTCTGGTTCGGTCGCCCTCCGGCCTGCGCCTCGGCCTCGCCGGCGCCGGCGTCGACTGTGAGGGCCGTCAGAGCCAGCACGAGCATTCCAACAAATTGCCGCGCACGATCCTGGTCTCTCGTCATTCAGCCACCTTGATTCAGACCTCACCTGAGGTCAGACACATCCGGTCGCGCGGCAGGCTGCTCACGGCGTCGCCGCTCCCGGACCGGGTTCGGCGCGGTGCCGCACCTGGACGGCGAGGACCGTCCGGTCGTCGCTCTGCTCGCGCCCGGAGCTGAACCGCACCACGTCCTCGCCGAGAGCCCCGACGAGGGCGTCAACGGGGGAGTCGGCGTGCTCGTGCAGAAACGCCTCGAGGCGCTCGACGCCGTACTCCTCGTCCTGCCGGCTCTCGGCCTCGGTGATGCCGTCGGTGGCGAGAAATAAGATGTCGCCAGATTCCAGACCGACCTTTGCCGGCCGGACGTTGATGTCGGGCATGACGCCGAGGATCATGGCGCTGCCGACGTCCAGGGTCCGCGGCCGCCGGTCTCGAGCCCGGATCAGGAAGGGCCGGGGGCTATGGCCGCAGTTGCAGTAGTGAAGAACCCGGGCGTCCGGTTCAACGATCGCGACCACGACCGCGGCGAGGCTCCGTTCCGGGGTGAGCTCGACGAGGCGGTGGTTCAGCATCTGCACCAGCTCGGTGACACCGGCGTCGCGGTCGAGCCACGACTCGAAGGTGCTCTTGAGAATCGCAGTCACAAGAGCTGCCCCCAGCCCGTGGCCGCTGACGTCGGCGAAGATCACCGCCACCCGCCCGTCCGCCATCTCGACCGCGTCGAAGTAATCGCCACCGACGTCGTCCTGGGGCTCGAAGCTCGCGGCCCACGACAGGACGTCGGAGCGCGGCATGCTGCCGAGGTCTGGCAGAAGCCGCTCCTGGACCGCTCGGGCGCGCTCCATGTCGTCCCTGATGCGGTCGGCGTAGACCCTGAGCTGGTCGTACGCCTGCCGCAGCTTGTGCGCCTGCTCCTCGTTGTCGTACTCGACGCTGCCGACCGCCATGAAGACCAGGTAGGTGCCGCCCGCCAGCAGCGCCGAGCCGAGCAGGCTGGTCGCGAGCAGCAGCGACCAGTTGCCGTGCGCCGCGTAGAGCAGGAAAACGAGTATCGGCGCGAACCCCGCCGCGGCCGCGTACCGGGGCGCGGCGCGGAACAGAGTGCGGTGGTCGCGGAGGTGGGTCTGGCGGTTCTTGAACCACCGAACCAAAGCGCTGAATCGGGTCATGCAGTACGAGTACGAGATCTCCAGGCGACGGCCGTCGATGCGCGCGACGGTGCAGGAAAAGGCGAGCCCCTCCGCAGAGGTGAGACGCACGGTCGCGTCGCTCGAGCTTCTGTCGCTCCGCCGGCGCAGCGAGCGGCGTTGGCTGACCAGCAGGGTCAGGATGTCCGCGACCTGGTTGCTCTCGAGACGGCCGTCGAGCTCGATCACGGTGATGCCGAGGCCCTCGAGCAGGCGCCACACCCGGCGCCAGCGCTCGAAGGGACCGCCGTTGCGGTCCCCGTCGAGCCGAGCCCGCCCGCCCTCGACCACGATCCGCAGGGGCTCGCGTCCATCGGCCGCGAAGCTGTCCTCGACCCAGCGGGCGAAGGCTTCGATCTCGACGCCGAGGGGCAACACGGGCAGCAGCAGCCGCAACGCCCGGTAGCGGACGGAGTCGAGCCCTTCGACTCCCCTGCCGTCCGGCATCATCCCGCTTCCGGTTGCCGAGCTCACGTCACTCCGCCAGGGCGCCGCCGCAGGAGCTGCCGGCGCCGGCGGTGCAGCCGAAGCAGTGTCGGCCGGTGACGATCCTCCGTGCCGCGAAGGCCTCGGGGTCGAAATCTCTGATGTGGAGGGCGCCGGAGTCCTTGCTCTCGACCTCGAGGTCGAGCATCTGGTTGAAGTCGCAGTCGAAGACCCGGCCATCCCAGGACACCGAGATCGTGTTGCGGCACATCAGGCCCGAGACGGTCGCCGGGTTGAAGGCGTTGACGAGCAGCTCCATGTACGACTGCAGGTTGCCGCTTTCCTCGAGCCACTCCAAAAAGCGCGCGATCGGCAGGTTGGCGAGCGCGATCAGGCGGTCGAAGCCGAGCCCGTGATCGCGGGCGAGCGCCTCCTTCCACTCCCGTTCCATGGCCGCCTGCCCCGACGGCAGGAAGGCGCCGGTGGGGTTGGTGACCAGGGTCAGGACCCGCGTCGGATCGCCCTGGCCGTAGCCGTGCTCGTTGAGGACCCGCAGTGCCCTGATCGACCGCTCGTAGGTCCCGTTGCCGCGCTGAGCGTCAGTGCTGCGCTGCCGGACGTGGGGCAGCGAGCACACGACCTCGACCTTGTGCTCGGCGAAGAAGGCCGGCAGGTCGCGCGCGGCCGGGGTCAGCAGCACGGTCAGGTTGCAGCGGTCGATGACGTGCAGCCCGCGGGCAGAGGCCTCTTTTACCAGCCAGCGGAAGTTGGGGTTGAGCTCGGGCGCGCCTCCGGTCAGGTCGAGGATGTGGGCGCCGCTGCGGTCGAGGGCCCGCAGGCAGTGCTCTGCGATCTCCCGGCTCATGACCGCGTCGCCGCGATCCGGTCCCGCGTCGACGTGGCAGTGGCGGCAGGCCATGTTGCAGAGCTTGCCGAGGTTGACCTGGAAGATCTCGAGGCGGGCCGGGGTCAGCGCGGGCCGGCCCCCGGCCTCGAGCGCGGCCTCGAAGCTGCCGCCGTGCGGACAGGCCCCGAGGTCGAGGGCTTCGAGGAGCTCGATCTGATGTGCGGGGTCGGCCAGCGGCAATCGCCGCGAACGCAGCGAGGTCACGCGGGGCCGTTCGCCGAGATTTGGCTGCGGGTGGGGACGGCCAACCGGAAGCGGCGAGGAGTGTTGTGGGTCCTGCACGGGCTGTCTCACATGGACGACCCGCGGACGCCCTCGAGCATCTGGATCCCATGGACCAGCGAGGCGCCGCCGCGGATCGCCACCGCCACGTGCACCGCCTCGGTCATCTGCTCGAGGTCGGCGCCCTTGGACAGGCTCTCCTGGGTGTAGGCGTCGATGCAGTACGGGCACTGGACCGCATGCGCCACGGCGAGGGCGATCAGCGCCTTCTCCCGGGGCGTCAGCGCGCCGGCCTCGAAGACCGCTCCGTAGTAGTCGAAGAACCTCCGCGCCAGGTCCGGCTGGCCCTCGCCGATCGAAGCGAAGCTCGGCAGGTGCTCCTTTTTGTAGTAGTCGCTCATGGTCTCTCCTCCTGCTGTTGGTCTTCCGGAGCTGCGATCCGTTACAGCCCGGGTTCGGCGTCGCTGCCGCGGTCGAACTTCGCTCGCGATCGGTCATCACCTCCGTCGACCGCCTCGGCGAGCAGGGTGCGAAGCTCGTCAGCGACCCCGGGATCGGCCGCGAGCACCTCGAGGTCCGCAACCGTGTCGAGGTCTCGAAGGGGAGGGAGCTCGACGTGCCCGGCTTCGAGTTCGAGCAGCCGGCGCCGGGTCGACTGCAGAACCTCGGACGAGGACCACCGGATTCCCGAGAATAGGTCGCAGCCCGGTCGCCGCTGCCCGACCAGCCAGTAGCCGCCGTCGTCCGAAGGGCCGAGCACGACCGGCGCCTGCTCGAGCCTGCAAAAGGCGTCGGCGATCATGGCGGCGCTCAGCCCGGGAAGGTCGGAGCCGACCAGGACCACCGCGCCGGCGCCGGCCGCGAAGCGCCGGTCGAAGGCTGCACGCATCCTCGCGCCGAGATCCCCGCCCCCCTGGATCTCGACTGCGATCGCAGGCGGCGGGCGCCAGTCGACCCCGGCCGGTGCGGCCTCGGCGAGGGCGAGCACCACCGCCGGCCCAACCGCGCGGGCCTCGGCCAGGGCATGGTCGAGGAGCAGGCGGTAGATCTCGGCCGCCGCTTCCGAGCCGATCGCGGCCGCGAGCCGGGTCTTGACGCGACCGGGAACCGGAACCCGGCCGAAGACCACGATCTCGCGCCTCACCGCACGACCCCGTACCACCGCGCCAGGCGCTCCGGGCCGACCCCGAGCCGGTACAGCATCGGAAAGGTCAGCAGGCAGGCGCGGGCGCGGATCGGATGTCGGGCGAAGCGCCGAGCCGTGGTCCGGACCTCGAGCGGAAGCCGGGCGAGGCGCCCGACGCGCAGGCAGCGCCGCGCGAGCTCCAGGTCCTCCATGAGCGGGATCGCCGGGAAGCCACCGACCGCCTCGAGGACGTCGCGCCGGCAGAACATGGCCTGGTCGCCGTAGGGCAGGCCGAGACCCCGGCTGCGCAGATCGAGCAGCCGCCACCAGGCCCGGGCCGGGAGATCGCGGCGGCCGTCCGGCGGCGGCTCGGTGTGGAGCCGGAAGCAGCCCAGCGCGACGGCAGGGTCGTTCAGCGCCTCGACCACGGCGTCGTGCCACCCGGGCGGCAGCCGGCAGTCGGCGTGAAGAAAGAGATACGCGTCGGCCGCCAGAGCCCCGACCCCGCGCCGCAGCTGGCCGCCCCGCCCGGGCGCGCCCCGGACGACGATCGCGTCGGGCCGCAGTCGCGCCACCATCGCCAGCGTGCCGTCGGCGCTGCCGCCGTCGGTTACCGCGAGCGCAGTGCCGGGCGGGTGACCGATGGCGTCAAGACAGGCGCCGATCACGAGCTCCTCGTCGAGAGTCGGGACCACCACCGCGAGACCGGGGGGTCCGGAGGTCACCAGTCAGCACCCATCAGCCGGCGGACCCAGGCCGGCGATCCTGCCATAGCTCGTCGGGTCATCGGACGATACCTTAGCACCGCGTGGATGCCGTCGACGGTTCAACCGGAGAGGCCATGAGGCTCGGATCGAAGCGGTGTCTGACTCGTCACGGGAACTCGACGCCGCACCGAAGCCGAAACTCAGGGGCGCTTCGGGGACGGCCGGGCAGGCCTCGATGCAGGCGCCGCGGTTCGAACGTCCGCGGGTCGGCCTCAGTGCGCCGGCTCGCGCAGGTGGGTGATGATGGAACCCATGTCGACCACCGTCTTGTGGTGGCGCTCGAAGGCGTCCTCCCCGTGGCGCTCGCGCTCCCTGGCGAACTCCTTCCCGACCTCCTCGAGGTCGGAAGCGGTCAGGGTCTTGCGCGCCATCGGGTAGAACAGGTGGTCCTCCAAGTGGATATGGTGGCGCAGTAACGAGCCGTACGCTACCACAGCCTCGAGCAGGTCGGCGGTCTTGATCGGGTCCTGGGCGGCGTAGCCGTCGATCGACGAGCTGATAGCGCTGACCAGCTCCCGGCTTCGCTCGTGCTGGTGTCGCAGGGCGTCGAGCTGGGCGTCGACCTCTCCCCTCTTCTCCTGCGCCATACGCACGAACAGCACGTGCTCCTCCTTGAAGTGATGGTAGCCGTCGGCGAAGCCGCGCGCGAAGTCGACCGCTTTTTCAAAGAACGCGGTCGAGGGCCGGCGGCCATGCTCGATGTGGTCGGCCGCCATGCCCAGGGTGTCGACATACTGGCGGATCAGGCCGTGCTCGTTGGACAGCGTCTCGAGGGGATCCATGGTCATGTCGGTGCTCCTTTCGAGGGCACGGCGGGGCGCCCGTCGCCGGGCGCCCCGCGGTTCGGGCTTTCGGATCAGAGGTCGACGCCGAGCCGCTGCCACACCGACTCACCATCCTCGATGCGCGTCGCCTTGAGGTGCGGGAAGGTGCGGAACAGGAACCAGACCAACGGCAGCACGCCGATGACGATGATGATGGTGTCGGGAATCGCCCGCAGCTGACCGAGCAGCGAGACCATCGGCCGTTCGAAGAAGCTGGCATCGCGCGCGACCCACAGGCCCTCGGCATAGCTCGTCCAGGCCTGGGCGACGCCGACCGGGAACAGAGTCACCAGGGTCATGACGATGAGGCCGCCGTTGAGGCCCCAGAACGACACTGCCAGCAGCTTGTCGTTCCAGTGCTTCCGCTCCACGAGCCCACGCCACGAGAACAGCAAAAGCGCGATGGACAGCATCCCGTAGACCCCGAACAGGGCGCCGTGAGCGTGGTTGACGGTGAGGTAGGTGCCGTGCTCGAAGTAATTGACCACCGGCAGGTTGATCAGGAAGCCGAAGATGCCGGCGCCGACGAAGTTCCAGAACGAGCTGGCGACCAGGAAGTACATCGGCCACTTGTACGGGAAGTCTCTGCCTTCCTCGCGAATCGACCGGTACTCCATGAGGCCCCGCACCACGAGGCCGAACATCGGCACCGGCTCGATCGACGAGAACACCGACCCGATGGCGAGCCAGATCGACGAGCCGCCGTACCAGAAGAAGTGGTGGGCGGTGCCGAGGATGCCGCTCAGGAAGACCAGGGCGGCGGTGAAGTAGGCGACCCGCAGCGCCGACTTGGCGGCAACCAGGCCCATGGCGACCATGAGCACGGCGATCACCGCGAGGCCGAAGAACTCGAAGATGCTCTCGACCCAGATGTGGACCACGAACCATCGCCAGTAGTCGGCGACCGTGATGTGCGAGCCGCGACTGAAGAGCAGCCCGAAAGCGAAGAAGAACACCACCAGCATCGCCGAGGCGACGTAGAAGCGGACCAGCGAGCTGAAGTGGGGGTCCTTCGCCTTCAAGCTGCCGCGCCCGACCGCTCGGTAGACGATGACCAGCCAGAAGACGAGGCCCACGAAGAGCAGAATCTGCCAGAAGCGGCCGAGTTCCAGGTACTCCCAACCCTGATGGCCGAACCAGAACCAGAGGTCGCCGAACCCACCGTAGATCCCGATCACCTGGCCGACCAGGCTGCCGACCGCGACCAACAGGATCGCGGCGAAGAGCAGCTGAACGAGAATGCCCTGTTTCTTCGGCTCGCGGCCGCCGACGATCGGCGCCAGATAGATCGACGACGCCACCCAGGTGGTCGCGATCCAGAAGATCGCGATCTGCAGGTGCCACGACTTGGCCCAGCTGTAGGGGATCACCTCGCCGACGATGTCGAGGTAGAAGGCCCCGGGGTGGACCGTGTAGTGGGCGAGCAGGCCGCCGAAGCTGGTCTGGACCAGGAACAGCAGGATCACCACCAGGAAGAATTTCGCCGCCTTGAGCTGGCTCGAGGTCAGGGGCGCGTCGATCAGCCGGTCGGCGAGCGCGACGCCCCTGGCCTCGCCGTACCACAGCTTGTCGCGATGGACCCAGTAGATGAACAGGCCGAGCACCACGAACAGGGAGATGATGCCGCCGATCGACCAGATGTAGGTTTCGGTGGTCGCGACGTTGCCGATCGAGCGGTCGGGCGGCCAGTTGTTGGTGTAGCTGTAGTCACTGCCGGGCCGGTTGGCCGAGGCGACCCAGGCGGTCCAGAAGAAGAAGCGGCCGATCTGCTCGCGCTCTTCCGCGGTAGGCACGGTGTCCGGCAGGAAGCCGTAGTCGGCATCGCCTTTGGCGAAGGTCCGTTCCCAGAAGCGCTGGTTGTCCTCGAGCGCCGCAATCTGAAGCACGCTCAGCTCGAGCCGGTCCCGCTCGGCATCATAGCGGTTGGCCTTGACCTCGCGCCGAGTGCGGAGGTCGACCAGATCCCTGTCCTCGCCGACCATATCTGCGTAAGGCCTACCGAAGTCCCGCTGCGCGATCTGGGAGCGCACCGACTCTGCGATCCGGTGCAGCGAGACCGCGGAAAACTCCATGCCGCGCTGGGATCCGTGGCCCCAGACGCTGCCGTGGTCCATCAGGCCGTAGCGCTGGTAGACGTCCTGGCCGGC
>CAZXMW010000033.1:0-41627 GCA_964641415.1 uncultured Thermoanaerobaculia bacterium
CGTAACCTTCAGATAACACGATGGATGCCTGCCTGGACGCGCGGGGAACTTCGGATTAGACGCGTTCCTTTCGAACGATTCGGTGCTGTCTCTGATGATCGCGCCGGGTCGATCGGAAACCGGACACGGCTCGGGACAGGAAGTCGTGTCGAGCCTTGTGGCAGTCCGCCCGAGTGCTGGATCAGGAACCGTGCGCGTCGAGGATCTCTTGAGCAGGCCCGGCGTAGCGGGATGTAGGATTGTCGGCGATGGGCCGGGCGATCTCGACGGCCTCTTTGGTGCGTCCGACAGCGGCAAGCGCCTGTGCCAGGGGTAGATCGAACGCGGCGAGGTGACCGCGGTGCCCGCCGGACCGGCCGGCCAGCGCCGCCCGTCCGGTCTCGAGCTCGATGATCGCGGTCTCGTGGGCCCCGGCTGCGAGCAAAACCTTGCCGCGCCGCAGGAGAACCATGGCTGTCTTCGGGTGTTCGGCGCCCCAGATCGCGCGCGACTGTGACAGCGCCGCCTCGAGATGAGCCGCCGCCGCGTCCAAGTCCCCCTGTGCTTCGGCGAGCGTCGCGCTGGCGACCAACGCGTCCTGCAGCTCGGGATGGTGGCCTCCGGCAGCGGCCGTGCGGGCGCGCTCGAGTGAGTGTGCGAGCTCCGATTCGGCCTCGTCGTACCGGCCGGCTGCCACCAGCCGAAGCCCGAGGCGGGTCTGGTTGTTGGCGATCTCGGATGGTGTGGCGTCGGCTCGCTCGAGGGTGTCCACCGCGTCGTAGAGAATCCGGAGGCCCCTGTCGAAGTCACCGCTGTCGAAGATCGAGTTGCCGAGGTAGTCCAGATCCATGGCCAGTCGCCGGATGTTCGGCTTTTGATCGGATCGTCTGAGGGCCACGGCCCGTTCGAGAATCCCGATGGCCTCGTCGCCGCGTCGAATCGCGAAGAGAATGCCGCCGAGATTGGAGTACGAATCGGCGAGGTCTTCGGTATCAGTGTCTTTTGCCGCCTCGAGAATCTCCACCGCGTGCCGGGCATTGGCCACTGCGGGCTCATAGCTTCCTGAATTCGTCTGGACCGACGAGAGCTTCTGAAGGGCCTTCGAGTGGCGCATCGGGTCGGACGAAGCAGCGTGCAGCTCGGCGGACTCCTCCAGGTATGCGACGGCCTCGTCCGAGTACCCCAGCTTGGCGTAGGCCCCCCCGATCGCCAGGAGCATGTCGCCGACCAACTCCGGCTTGGCCTCGAGATCGTCGTCGCGGATCGATTCGGCCCCCCGATCGAGGAGAAAACGGGCGGTGATCTCGTTGCCCGGTGCGGCTGTCGGGTCGGAGGCGGCGAAGAGCCCGACAACGAAGTCCACGAGCTGACGCGAGCTTTGGGCCTCTGCAACGGCGCGGGCTTCCGACCGGCGCGCGGCGTCGAGGCTGGAGAGCGCGACCACGAGGCTCGCTGCGAGGGCGAGAAAGGCCGCCGAAGCCGTGAGCACCGCGGTCTTGTGTCGGCTGACGAAGCGCTGCGCCAGGTATCCGAGCCGGTCCCCGCGGGCCTTGACGGGCATTCTGGACAGGTGCCGTCGCAGATCCGCCGCCAGATCTTCAGCCGAGAGATAGCGTCGATCCGGCTCCTTGCGGAGGGCCTTTTCAACGATCATGTCGAGGTCGCCGGCCAGCCTCCGAGAGAGCCGGACTGCCGACAACCCGCCCCGCAGTCGGGCTCGATCCTCGGCGCCGCCGTCGGCATCGTCGAGCACGGCCCGGCTCATGGTCAGCGGTGTGTCGAAACATACGGCCTGGTGGATGCCGGCGGGCGACCGGGTCACCACGGCCTGGCCGGAAATCCCGGTCAGGAGACGGTAGGCGACGAGACCGATGGCGTAGACGTCGGAGCTCGTGCCGATCGGCTCGCCTGAGACCTGCTCGGGGCTCGCGTACTCCGGGGTCAGCAGGTAGGCGCCGGTCTGCGTCAGCGGCGCGTCGTCCGACGGACCGGGCTCGAGCATCTTGGCGATCCCGAAATCGAGCAGTTTCACCTCGCCGTCGCCGTCCACCATGATGTTCGACGGTTTGAGGTCACGATGGACCACCAGCTGTCGGTGGGCCGAGTGCACCGCCTCGCAGACCTGGATGATGAGCTCCAGCCGGTCCGAAATGCCGAGCTCGAGACGGTCGCAGGAGTCGGTGAGCTGCTCGCCCTCGATGTACTCCATGGCGAGATACGGCGCGCCCTCTTCGGTGACGCCGCCGTCGAGAAGGCGGGCCACGTTGGGGTGCCGCAGCCGGGCCAGGATCTGCCGCTCGGAGAGAAATCGCGACCTCGTCTCCGGGTCGTCGATCGCCGAGCGGACGAGCTTGAGCGCGACCCGCTGCTCGAACAGCCCGTCGCTTCGTTCCGCGAGGAAGACCTCGCCCATCCCTCCCCGGCCGAGGAGCGAAACCAGTCGATACGGACCGATCACGCGGCCGAGGGCCGGGTTCTGCCGCGCGGGGTCTGCGTCGATGAGGAGAGACTCGATCTCGAGCGGCTGACCTGTGGCGTCGTGGCTCAGCAGATCCCTGAGCTCGTCGGCCAGGGACTGATCATCCCGGGCGATCAGCGCCAGGCGCGCCTCCCGGTCCGAGTCGGTCATCGCCCTGAGCTCGGCGAAGACCTCGCCCAGCCGGCGCCAGTCCAATCCGCCCGTGTCCGTCACCTGCGTTCCTCTCCGATCGTGGTTCGAATCTCGCGCCGCAGCCAGGCGCGGGCCAGCGACCAGTCGCGACGGACGGTCCGATCGGTCAGGCCCAGCAGCCGGGCAATTTCATCGCAGGTGAGGCCGACGAAGAAACGCAGGTGGACGATGAGCGAAGCGCGGGAGTTGTGCTCGGCCAATCGGTCGAGAGCTTCGTCGAGCGCCTCGGCCTCCTCAGCCTGGGCCGCGGAGAGCCACCCGACGGCCTCGTCGAGGTCGACCTTGACAGCGTCGCCGCCCCGCTTGAGGCGTTTCTTCCGCCGAGCGGAGTCGACCAGAATCCGCCGCATCGTGATTCCGGCGATCGCGAAGAACTCCTGCCGATCCCGCGCCCGCAGCTGATCCTGGTCGAGCAGCCGCAGATATGCCTCGTGGACGAGGCCGGTGGTCGACAGCGTGTGGTCGGGCCGCTCTCCGGCCAGCATGCGGTGACCGACCTGCCTGAGCTCCCTGTACACCGCCGGGAAGACCGCGTTCACCGCCTCCGCGTCGCCATATCCCCAGCGCTGGAGCCACGTCGTCACCGCGTCCTGCGAGGGCAGCGGCGGGCCGTGCTCGGAGATTCGACCGTCCGGTCGGTTCTGAGGTGCTCTGTGATTCGGCATCAGCGTTGTCCGGCGTGTGGCGCGCGGCTCTCCCCCTGACTTGGCTTCTTGGCACATGCGAACGAGCGGGACAACACGGACGCTCGGGCGCCGATTCCTGATCCGCCGACGTCCGGAGCGCCTCTGGAACCCGCATCACAAGTGAGATCGAGATGCCTGCGGTGCGTGTGGCTGTGTCGAGGGCGTCTCGGGCCGGAATGGAGGCGTTTCCGACGGGGGCGCGAAAAACCCGGGCTTGCGCCCGGGTGTGTCGAACTCGGTTTGGTCATCGTGGCTACGAAGCGGTCTTGTCGCTTCCAATCTCGAGCTCGGCCGACGCCTGCATGGCCTTGTCGTAGGCGGCCTTGGACGTCTTGGAGCAACCGGTCGCTTTGAGGGTCTTGTCGTACGCGGCCTGGGCGACGGCGTGGTGGGCCGCGTTCGACGCGGTGGCGGTGCAGCCGGTGTCGGCGAGAACGGTGTCGTAGGCGGCCTTGGCGGCCGACTTCGAGCAGTGCGACTCCTCGTAGGCTTTGTCGTAGCTCTGCTCGGCCAGGGTGTGGACGTAGGCCGTCTTGGCCGATTTCTCGCAGCCGGACTCGGCGAGCTTGGCGTCATAGGCGGCCTTGGCGGCGGTCAGGTCGCAACCCCCGCCCTTGTTGCCAGCGGTTTTGACGGCGCTCTTGTCGCAGCCCTCGCCGTCGTACGCGGCGGTCTTCACGGCGCCCTTGTCGCAGCCCTCGCCGTCGTACGCGGCGGTCTCGACGGCGCTCTTGTCGCAGTTCTCGCCGTCGTATGCGGCGGTCTTCACGGCGCTCTTGTCGCAGCCCTCGCCGTCGTATGCGGCGGTCTTGACGGCGCTCGTGTCGCAGTTCCCCTCACCCGCGGCGGCGATTCCGGCGACCGACAGCGCGAACACGAACACTCCACAGATGGACATCAACTTCTTCATGGCAGCTACTCCTTTTTGGTGTCTTTTCACTTCGGCAGCACGAAGTGAATGATTCTCGATCTCGACACTACGATAACACAATCCTTTTGGCGTGTGCTCCGCTTCCGGTTACATCACCCCCGGATGAGCGAGTGTCAGTGGCGATCTGCACCGAATCTCCTGCGCCCTGGATGGTTGCGAACATGCTCGACATACCGAGGGGCACGCGTCAAGAAGAGACTGCCCCGAATCGACCCTCGACGAGAACCCTTCCGGCAACCCCACTTGGGTTTTCCGGGGGTCGATTCGGGACAAGCGCCCAGCTCATCAGAATCTCGGCACATCTCATCCGGCAGAACCGCTCAACCGAGGAGCTCGATTCGAATGTGCGCTTCCCGGCGCTCCGACGCGAGCCCCGACCGTGGCCCGGCGTGCTTCAGAAATCCCAACGCGCGCCGGCGAAGAATCGGCGGCCCGCGGCCGGGTAGCCGAGCACCTCCTCGTACTCCTCGTCGAGCACGTTGACAGCACGGGCGGTGAATGCGAGCCCGCCCGACGTCCGCCAGGCCACCGCCAGGTTCAGGGTGAGGTAGCTCGACGCCTCGGTGCGCGCGAAGGTCACGGGGTCGACGTCGTCGCGGCTCGAAACCCACAGCACGGTCACGTCGCCGCCCCAGCCGTTGCCGATGTCGCCGTTGACGGTCCAGGAGGCGCTGAGCTCGGGCCGGCGCAGCAGCGGCAGGCCGGTGTCGCCCTCGGTGTCGAGATAGGTCGCCTGAAGGTACCACCGGATGACGTCGAGCGCGCCCTGCTCCCAGACCAGCTCGGCGCCGCGGACCTCGGCCGAGCCGATGTTGATGTTCCGTGACGAAGCGAAGTCGTAGTCGATGAGGTCCTCGATGTCGGTGATGAAGAGGTTGATCTGCCACCTGGATTGACCGGTGAGAGGGGTGTAGACGACGCCGACCTCGCCCGAGCTCGAGGTTTCGGGCTCGAGGTTGGAGTTCCCGCCGAACGGAGCGTAGAGCTCGCCGAGAGCCGGAGCACGGAAGGCCTCGCCCCAGCCGCCGCGGAGCTCGAAGGTGTCGGCCAGCCTCAATCCGAAATCGATCCGTCCGGTGACCGTCGAGCCCCATGTGTCGGTGTCGTCCCAGCGCACCCCGCCGAGCAGAGACAGGCGGCTGCCGATCCGCCAGTGGTCCTGAACGAATGCCGAGATCGTGGTTTCGCTCACGCCATCGAGCGAGACGCCGAAGGCGCTGACGTCGGTCACGGTGTCGTCGCGCCACTCGCCGCCCCAGCTGAGGGTGTGGCCGCCGAGCGTGTGATGGCTGGCGAAACGAGCCTGATCGGTGTCGGCCTGGGTCGTGCTGAATGTGAACCCGAACGGGTCGTCAGGGTCGGAAAAATCGATCTCCCGCTCGGTCCGCGAGGCGACCACGTCGAGACGCCAGTTCTTCGTCAGGCTCCACGTGAGCGGCACCGCCATCAGCTGCTGATCGGTCGCCTGCCTCCGGTCGGGCGTCGCCGAGAACGGGTCCGTGAACGGAATCCCGATTTCGTTGCTGAGATCCTGGTAGAGAAACCCGATTCGGCTGCCCCTGCCCCAGCTGTAGCCGGCCGTGGCCAGGGCCTGATCGCCCTCGAAATCGCCGTTCGGAAGAAACCCGTCGCTCGACCGCTGGTAGCCCGAGGCCTGGAGATCGAAGCCGCCGCCGGCGATGCCCACGGTCCCTTCGAAGCGCTGCCAGCCGTCCTCGCCCCCCTCGGCGAGCAGCCGGCCGCCAAAACCCCCGACTCGCCGCTGCGGGATGACATTGATGACGCCCCCGACCGCGTCGGATCCCCAAAGCGCGGAGAACGGGCCGCGCGCGACCTCGATCCGCTCCATGGCGGTGGTCGTCGGCAAGCTCCAGTCATAGCCGCCGTAGTACGGCGAGTTGAGCCGGACTCCGTCGAGCATCACCAGCGTATGGTTCGAGTTGGTGCCGCGGGTGAAGACCGAGGTCAACGAGCCTGCATCGCCGGACCGGACCACCGACAGCCCGGGAACCCGACGCAGCAGCTCCGAGACCGATTCGGTCTGTGCGTCGTCCATCTGATCCCGGGTGATCACCGTGGTCGCCACCGGCACCTCCTCGACCTCGGACTCGACACCGGTTGCGGTCACGGTGATTTCGGAGCCGAAGGTGGTGTCCGGGGGCGTCTGTGGCGGTGTCAGCTGCTGTGCCGCCAGGGTCGACGCGTCGAGCCAGACCAAGGTGAGGCCGAAAACGAGTGATGGGATGAAATACCGTCGAGACATGCGAAACCTCCCGTTTCTTGTCGGAGCGGCAGGTCTCCTGGCTCTCGGATCAACCGCATCCGTTCCGCCTTCCCAGGGCCACGCCCCAGTGGCTGAATCATGGATTCTCGAACGGTACGTCCCCGATGACAGTGGCGGGGGCCGCGCCGGACTCTCACCGGCTTCCCGAAACCACTCCGTTGGTGACGACGGTACGCCCTCGTGCGGGCCGCGTCAACGACAATTCCGTTGTCTACGACACCGGCCCTCTGGCCCGCCCCGCCTGGCGGCGGAGCGGGCCAGCGTCGCCCGAGCAGCGTGGTCGTGAGGTGGCGGCCGGAATCGCACAGACCACGCTGCCCGGGCGCCGGCGGCCTTCCTGCTGGCCGGACGGCTGCACGAGGTTCGGTGCTCGGGCTCGGCGAGTGCCCCCTTGGAGTTTTTCGGATCGCGAGTTGAACGTGAGCGCGCTCCGGCAGAAAAACTCCAAGGACCGCACGTTCGCCTCAACGCGCCCGTCGCGGGGATCGAGGCGGACCTGTTCGCTGCCGCTGCCGCTGGTCGCGGACGCTGTCATCGGTCTCGGTATCGGGATCGGGAACGGGAACGGGATCGGCCTCGGAATCGAGACGGGTTTGAGAGGAGCCGCGTTCACTTCCCCTCGAGCCGCTCCAGGCCTTCCGCGGCGAACCCGATCAACGGGTCCATCCCGAGCGCCTTGCGGTACAGTTCTGCGGCCCGGCCGATCTCTCCAAGCCGTTCCAGGTTGACGCCGATGTTGGCCCAGTCGACGGCGGAGGTCGGGTCGAGGTGGACGGCGCGCTCGAAGCACTCGACGGCCTCTGCGTGCCGGCCGAGCTTGAACAGGCAGAAGCCGAGCAGGTTGTGGTGAGCCGGCTCGGGCGTTTCGAGCTCGATCGAGCGCTCGAGGTCGCCGACCGCCTCGTCCCAACGCTCGAGCTCCTTGAGGCAGTAGCCGCGGAAGAAACGGACCCGGCCGACATCGTCGGGATTCGGCTCGAGCTCGAGAGCTCGGTCGAAGTGGTTCAGGGCCGGTCCCGCGCGGCCCTCGTTGAGGTCGCAGACTCCGAGGTTGAACGCGACATCGGGCGACGGTTCGCCGGCGTGCCCGAGGTGACCGCGGGCGTCGGCCCATTCCTCGAGCCGGATGTGGCTGAGCGCCATCTCCAGATGGAGGCCGTCGCGTGTCACCACGTCGGTGCCGTGCTCGAGCGCCTCTTCGAACCTCCCCAGGGCCTCGATGTCGTCGTGCCAGGCGACCTGGACGTGGGCGCGGTGATAGGCAACCAGACCGGCCGGCGCACCGCTGCCGGCGGCCGCGACCAGGGCCTGGTCGGCATCGGCGAGGCGTCCGGCGTCAAGCCGGCAGAGCGCGGCCTGAACCAGGGCTTGAGACCTCTGGGTCTCGCCGTCGGAGAGCTCGACCGCCGTGTCGGAGACGCCGGCCGCGGCGGCTGACCAGCCGGCGTTGACGAGCTCGGCGCTGACCCGGAGCGCGAGCTCGCGGCCCTCGCGGCGTCGGAGGTTGGCCGTGACCGCCGGGCCGGAGGCGGCGGCGGCGTCAGCGATGCAGCCGGCGCACAGCGACTCGACGGGATTCCAGACCGGTGGTGCGCCGGACGCCAGACCGGAATCCGACAGTCGGCGCTGCCACTGCCGAGCGCAGCCGAAGACGCGCCCGCCGTGCGCGACGAGGTGCGGCCGGCAGGGTGCGAGGAGAGGATCCTCGGTGCCGAGCCGTTCCATGACGCTGTCGAGCACGTGCGCCGCCATGAGCCCCTCGAGCACGGTGTCGCCGTCCCGGCCGGCCACCGGGTAGAGCCTGAGGCCGAGCTCGGCGGCTCGATTCGCAGTCGCTCGGCGGGGACGGCCCGACACCAGCAGGCTCGGTTTGGCGAGCCGCCCGGCGAGGTCGCCTGCGAGCTCGAGCAGCGGTCGCGGGTCGCTGTCGGCCGGCAGATCGAGAATCGGCAGGGGTACCAGACGGGCGCCCGTCCGCTCGCGGTAGGCCTCGGCCTGGAAGCGCTCGGCGGCGGTCATCAGAGGCTCGATGGCCGCCGCCGGCTCGGCATCGCCGACCACCTGGTGGAGGTGGACCAGGGCGAGCGGTTCGCGCTCGAGGTGCCTGACCACGGCGTCGAGGATGCGGCCGCGGGGGTCCGAGCCCGCGACCACGACGTGGCAGGTCCACGAACAGTGGGGGAGGGTGGCGTCGAGCCAGGACACGAGATCGCCGGCCGGCGTCGTGTCGTCGAGGAAGAGCCACTGGACGGCCGGCGCCCACCCTCCCCCGGGACCCGTCACGAGACCACCCTTTTGCCGCCGTCCACCGAGGCCGCGGTCCACGCCGCACGGACCGCGTCCATGTCATCGCGGCGCATCCAGTCGGTCTCGAACTCGTCGCCCGGAGCGAGGTAGGGAGGAAGGTCGTCGCGCAGCGGCCGGATGCCGTAGTCGTCCGGGCGGGCGGCGATGACCGAACCGAAGTAGAGCTGCATCTGCTGGGCGTTCGAGTTGCCCCGCACCGCGACCCCGCAGTCCTGAACGAAGCGGAGCGTGGCAAGCGCGTCGTCGCGGCTTTCGCCCGGCAGGCCGTACTGCGAGAACAGCTCGACGTCGAGCCCGGCTCGGAGGGCGGTGGTCGCTGCGGCGCGGACCTCGTCAGGCCGGATCGCCTTGCCCGTGCGCTCAAGCACTTCGGGCACTGCGCTCTCGAGACCGAGAGCCACGGTGTGGACCCCGGATCGCTTGAGCAGGCGGAGCAGCTCGGGCGTGAGCATGTCGGCCCGGGTCTCGATCCACATCTTGACTGCGAGTTCGCGACGCGCGATGCCCTCGAGAATGGCGGTGACACGGTCGGTATCGAAGGAGAAGTTGGGGTCGGCGAACCACAGCCGGCCGTTGCCCCGGCGAGCGACGACCGCAATGTCCTCGACCACCCGTTCGACCGAGTGGCTGCGGACTCTCCGCCCGAAGACCGCGGGAGTGACGCAGAACGCGCACTGGTGCGGGCAGCCGCGCGACGTCAACAGAATGGACTCGTCCCACCCGGCCGGGTCGAGCACGCCGTCGAGCCATGGCGACGGGTAGTCGTCGAGATCGTCTCCAGGCGCCGGTTCCGGCCCCCGCAACCAGCCGCCGTCATCGAGACGTGTGGTGACGCCCGCGACCGGTTGATCGAGCGCGCCCGCCTCGACGGCCCGGACCAGCTCGCTGACGACCAGCTCGCCCTCGCCGTGGCTGACGAAGTCGATCTCGGGCAGCTCGACCAAAGCGGTGTCCGGCAGAAAGCTCGCCTGCGGCCCGCCGATCATCACCCGGCACCGCGGGCAGCAGTCCTTGGCCATCCGCGCGACCGCCCGGACCTGGAAGAAGTTCCGCTGATAGGCCGTGAAGCCGACCAGATCGGGCGCCAGCTCGATGAAGGCCGAACGCAATGCGGCCGGGCTGCACGGTCGGCCCGCGCCGAGCGACCACAAGGCGGCCCGGTGGCCGTCGCGCCGCAGGACCGCGGCCAGATTCGCGAGCGAGATCGGAGTCACCGGGTCGGCGTGCGGGTGGATGTCGATGAGCACGACGCGCATGGCAGGATCATTGTCGCAGACTCACCCGCCGAGCGCCTGCACCATCGCCACAATCCAGCGATCCCTCAAGGCTCAAAACCAAAAACTGACAACGAAGAACTCAAAACCCAAGACTCAAAACTGACAACTCACCCCTTCACCACCCAGCCCCTGCTTCCGAGCAGCTCGCGCAGGCGCTCCCGGTGGTCGCCCTGGAGCTCGATCCGGTCGTCGACCGCCTTGCCGCCGGTGGCGCAGGCGCGCTTGAGCTCAGCGGCCAGCTTCTTGAGGAAGCCCTCATTGCGCGGCAGGCTCTCGACGACGGTCACGGTCTTGCCCCGCCGTCCCGCCCGCTCGATCCGCAACCGCGCGGTGATCCGGTCGGGGACCGGCTGGTCCATCGAGGTCGAGCACCGGCAGCTCGCCGCCGGCCAGCCGCAGGTCGGGCAGGTCCGGCCGAGCTCGGTGGAGAAGACCGTGCCGCGGCGCTTCACGGGGAGCTCTGGCTCCACGCCGAGGCGTCGCCGGTCTCGAAGCCGTCCTCGAACAGACCGTTGGCAACGTCGTTGCAGGCGTCGAGAAAAGCCTGCAGCACGGCCTCTCGATCGTCGGCGGTGGGCAGGGACTCCCACGGGAAGCCGAAGAAGGCGGCGAAGCTGAACCCGGTGCGGGCGCTGATCGCGGCGACGCCCTGGTTGCCGTCGAAGGCGGTCGACCCGTGACCGGCTGGAGTCAGGGTGTCACTGAAGTTGGTGAACGGATAGCTCAGCGAGAACGGCCCGTGACCCCCGAACGGTACGCCCTGGCCGACGACCGTGGTCTGGTTGGTGTCGCTGTCGGCCGTCGCCAGACCCAGGTGGCCGGTCATGAATGCGGTCTGGCCGCGGTCGTAGTAGTAGTCCTGAGAGCTGAGCAGCAGGCAGCCGGCGCCGGTGTCGAGCCAGCTCGCCAGACCGTCCTCGCCGGCGGCCCCCGGGCCGGCGGCGCCGCCGAACTCGTCGCCCGTGAACCAGATCACGATTCGGTACGGGGCGAGCTCCGCCGGCGACGGTTCGAGGTCGCTGTTGCCGGTGTCCCAGACGTCGTACTGAAGGCCGAGAGCATCCAGCGCCGTGGTGTAGGTGATCCGAACGTCAGGGTTGTTGTCGTCGTCGTCGATCAGCAGGGTCGGAGGGATGGCGCGGGTGGTGAAGCTGGAGGTTGGCGCCCAGCTGCCGTCGCCGCACGGGTTGAGGGCGCGGACCCGCCAGTGGTAGAGGGTCTCGGGCTGGAGCGGCGAGCCGATGGTGTGGCTCGTCGCGTCGACGACGGTGTCGACGACGAGGGTGCCGAAGAGCACGTCGTCGGCGATCTGGAGCCGATAGGCCTCGGCCTGGGTCGCGCCGCTCCACTCGAAGGTCGGCAGCAGCGCCACGTCGGTCGAGCCGTCCGCCGGCGCCGACAGCGTCGTGGTGCCGGGCACGGCGTCGAAGACCTCGAGCAGCGCCGGCGCCTGCTGCACGATGGCGCTCGGCGACGAGGTGCCGACGACGTCGAAGGCGTGCTCGCCGGGCGCGATGGCGTCGGTGTCGCCGACGGTCAGGGTGCTCGCGCCGGGCGGCACCACGGGGTTGGCCGAGAACACGGGGCCGGCGCCGGGCGGCAGCCCGACCGCGCTCAGGGTGACCGGCTCGGAAAAGCCCTGAAACTGCTCGATGGTGACGTCGTAGACCGCGTCGGCAGGGGCGCAGACCGCCACTTCTGCCGGGTCGACCAAGACCCTGAAGTCGAGGGCGTAGTTGAACGCCGCCAGCGCGTCGATGCGGCCCCAGCCGAAGACGTTGTTGGGGACGTCGGTCGGCCCGCTGCCGCCGCAGCCCTGGCTCGAGGTCAGGGGCACCGCGGTCTGCTCGATGACCTCCTCGATGGTGTCGACGTCGCCCGCGAGTCCCGGGCTCGCGGAGATCAGCAGAGCGACGAGCCCGGCGACGTGGGGACCCGCCATGCTGGTGCCGCTCCAGCCGCCCTGGTAGCCGCCGTCGGAGGTGCTCGACCGGATGCTGACGCCGGGGGCGCTGATGTTGGGCTTGAGCCGGTTGCTGCCGTCCACCGTGACCGGGCCTCGACTGGAGAACGACGCGATGCCGTCGCTCGAGTTGGTCGCCCCGACCGAGAATGACTCGGCGTAGATCGCCGACGGATCCGCCACCGTGCTGCAGCTCGAGCCGGAGTTGCCCGCAGAGTGGACGGTGACGATGCCGGCAGCGCGGACGTTCTGAACGACGGTGAGCAACACGTTGGGGTCGGTGCAGCCTTCGCTCGGCGGGCAGCCCCAGGAGTTGTTGATGACGTCGGGCGCCTTGGACGGGTCGGGGTTGTCGCCCGCGAGGTCGGTCGGCGCGATGAAGAACTGGTAGCACTCGGCGTAGGTCGTCGGAGTCCCGACGCCCCGGTCCATGTTGCGGCAGCCGATCCACCGCGCCGTCGGCGCCATTCCGACCTGGTTGCCGAGACCGTCGTCGCCGACGATGGTCCCCATGGTGTGGGTCCCGTGCCCGTTGTCGTCGCACGGCTCCGGCGAGCTCGCGCCGCAGCTGCCGCCGCCGGAGTGGATGGCGTCCCACCAGTTGTAGTCGTGGTTTCCGGCGGGACCGCCGCGGTACTGCTGGACCAGCGCCGGATGGTCCCACAGATAGCCGGTGTCCTGGCCGGCGACGACCGCTCCGGTCCCGGTCACCCCGGCGGCCCAGACCTCGTCGGCGTTGACCAGCGCGATGTTCCACTCGACCGAGTCCGGCGCTCCCGGATCGTCCGGCGGCATCGCCGGCGGTTCGTCCATCCGGACCGCGGGGTTGGCGGAGACGCGAGCGACGTCGTCCCGCCGGGCCATGATCTCGATGGTGTCGCGATCGCCGCGAACCCAGATCATGTTCGCCACCCAGTAGGGCCGGTGCTCGACCCCGAGCGCCGTGAGCTGCTCGAGGATCGGACGTTGGCTGCGTTCGGCGGTCTCGGTCAGGGCCGTGACGACGAAGACGCCCTTGGCGCTCTTGCTCTCCAGACTGTCGGCAGGGGTCAGGTCGGCCTGCTCGGTGAGCAGGACCAGAAATTCGGTGTCGCCCCGACGCGACGTCGCATCGACCCACGGGTCGACCTTGCCGAGCCATCCGTCGGCGGGCGACGCGCCGGCCGCCGCGGTCGCGACGAGAAGCGTCAGCAGCAGTGATCCAGGTGTCGAAAGACCTCGCGACATGGTTCCTCCCGTGACCGAGGGCCGGTTGTCGTGGCCGCGTCGATCGTCGAGCCGAAGACGTGTCGGCGCCTTCCGCCCGGGTCAGGAGAGAATACCATTCGGTGTCGCCGAGGCGCGGTCGAGAGAGGAGGATGCACCGCATCGATTCGTGATTCGGCAACAGAATCTAAGCGGCGCCCGTCCTCTGGGATGTGCCGCGCAGATCTCGCACGATGCTTCAGATGACAAGCGGAATGTGAATCGAACGCGGAAGAGAGCGCCGAGGCCGCCGCGGCTTTCGCCAGTGGTCGCCGATCGCGGCTGTCCTCGAGCCAACGATGGGACCGGTTCCAACGTACACTGAAAAAGCCTGAAACCGACTGGGGAGGGTGTGCCTGTGAACACAAGCCGAACGACACTGATGATCGTCGGTCTGCTGCTGGTCGCCGCTGCCGGCGCGTCGGACGAGGGGGTCCTGCTCGAGATCACGGTCGCGGACATCACGCCGTCCGACAGCTCGGACTCGTCGTGGGGTTGGTGGGACCCGGGCAAGTACGACAGCTGGCGGGCGGACGACAGCAGCGAGATCGGGCTGGCCGATGTCCGGGTTCTGGTGACCGGTTCGCGGTACACGGTGGTGCTCGCGGGCGAGTGGGTCCCGACCCTCGAGGCCGAAGGCAGCTTCGTCGACCCCGAAATCGGGGCCGCCACCAGCCAGTCCCTGTCGCTCGAGACCGAGGCCTACGACCTCGGCTACGGCCGCTGGCTCGGCCGCGATCGTCGAAACGGCGTGCTGCCGTGGATCGGGCTCACGCACCTCAGATTCGACGAGTCCCGCACGACCCTCGGCGGAGATCCCGCCGGTTCCGGAGACGTCACCGAGACCGCCGACTCCGATCTCTGGGGCGTCGTGATCGGCGCCGACGCGTCGATCAACCTGTGGCGGTCGGTGGACCTGGTGGGCCGCGTGCTCTACCGCTGGGCAAGGGGGACCCGCAGCGCCGAAATTCTCCCGCCGGACGGCGGCGGCGGGACCGTCGAGGTCGAGGACTCGATCGAGGCCCAGATGTGGGGGGCCGAGTTCGGCGTTCGCTGGAACCCGATGCCGCGGTTCAGCATCGAGGGCGGGTGGCGGCTCCGGGACCAGACTCTCGACGGCGGCCCCGGGAGCTTCAGCGGTCCGCAGATCAAGGCGGTTTTCGAGTTCTGATGCACGGCTGGAGGTCCCATGACTGATCGTGAGTCGACAGGTTGTCTCGCAGGGCTGACGATCGCGGTCATGGTGGTGTCGGCGGTCGCCGGCGCGGCCGAAGCGCCGCCGGTCGATTCGACCGAGGTTCTTTTCGAGGCCTCGTTCGAGAGCGTCTTCCCAAGGCTGCCGTGGCGAGTCAGCCACCCCCCGGACGCGGCCGACGTCGACTGGGGACGGTCGCAGGCGCGGGCCTCGGACGGGGATTTCAGCATCTACTGCGCCGGTCTCGGGCCCGCCGCGCCCGGTGACGGCGGCCCGGCGCCGGCCAACACGGCGAGCTGGGCGATCGCCGGACCGTTCGATCTCAGCGAGACGACCTCCGGCCGGTTGACCTTCGACCTCTGGATGGAGACCGAACCCTACCAGGATGTGTTCTTCTGGCTGGTGTCGATCGACGGCGAGACCTACCGCGGCAGTGCCCGCTCGACCAGCACCAACGGTTGGCAGACCGTGACCGCCGACCTGGCTTCGTGGGGGACCGCCGGCAGCGTCATCGGAGCCGCCGAGGTCTGGATCGCCTTCGTCTACCAGTCGGACCACAACCGTCTGTTCGAGGGCGCCTTTGTCGATCGCGTCAAGCTCGAGGTCGACGTCGGCTCCTCGGGCGACGAGGAGTTCACCTACAGCACCAACGCCGACTTCGCGCTCGGTACCTCGGTCGGTGTCGAGAGCACCTCGAATCGGCTCGAGCTTTCCGACGACTGGGATGCCATGCCCTATCTCTGGGTGCCGAGCTCGGTGGCGGGGACCATCTCCAAGGTCGACGCCGACAGCGGCGACGAGCTCGCCCGCTACCGCACCGGTCCCGATGCCGTCGCGGAGCCCGGCGTCGCCGCCGTCGACCTCAACGGCGCCTGCTGGGTCGGCAACCGTGGTCTCGGCTCGGTGGTCAAGATCGCCGACCCCGGTCTCGGCGGGTGTGTCGATCGTGACGGCGACGGCGAGATCGAGACCTCTTCGGATCGCAATGGTGACGGCGACATCACCGGCTCCGAGCTGCTCGACTGGGGCGACGACGAGTGTGTCGTGCTCGAGGTCGTGTTGGTCGAGGGCAGCGAGGCCGTGCACGTTCCGGGCGACGATCACGACGACTACGCCGCCAACAACCTGCAGGCCGTCGCGGTCGACGTCACCGGCGACCTCTGGGTCGGCGTGCGGGACAGCAGCCGGGCGTACCGGCTCGACGGCGTCACCGGTGACGTTCTCGACCAGGTCGACCTCACCGCTGACCAGACCTTTCCGACCGCGGCGGCGGTCGACGGCGACGGCACCCTCTGGCTGTCCAGCTGGCCCGACCCGTGGGTGCTCGGCTACGATTCGGCGAGCGGCAACACCGTACGGATCGATCTGAGCCACGGCAGTGCCGGGCTGGCGGTGGACGACAGCAGTGGTTTGTACGTCACCGGCCTGGATCAGCTCGCCCTGTCGAAGGTCGACAGGTCGACCAACGCGGTCGAGTGGTTGCAGACCGCGTTCTGGCTGGCGAACGGTGTCGCCACCGATCAGAGCGGCCGGGTGTGGGTGGCGTCCGCGGGCGAGGGCACCCTCTCGCGTTACAACCGGCAGGGCGTGCTGACCCGATGGGTCAACGTGCCGGGGGCGCCGACCGGAGTCGCCGTCGACGCGGAGGGTCGGATCTGGGTGATCGGCTCGCTCAGCGACACGATCTACCGCTTCGAGCCGAACTCGATCCAGTCCGATCTCCAGAAGGTGCTGATCGACAGCGGCGGGCACGATGCCACCGGCGACCTCACCGGCATCGCGGCGCGCAACCTGACGTCGCGCTACGGCACCTGGACCGTCAGTCACGACAGCGGCGCCGCGGGCACCCCCTGGGGCCGCGTGTCGTGGCAGGGCTCGACGCCGAGCGGGACGTTGATCGGCGTGCGCGTCCGGAGCTCCGGGGACGAGACCGACTGGTCGGAGTGGGAGGCCGCGACCAGTGGTGCCGATTTGGCGGCCACTCCGTCGGGACGCTACCTGCAGATCGAGGTCGTGCTGCACCGCTTTTTCGGCGACGAGCTGCCGAGCCTCGACCAGCTGACGGTGGTGCCGGCCGCGACCCAGGCCGCCCCCGTGGCGACCTTCTCGTACTCGCCGGCTGCACCGATCGCCGGTGAGGTCGTTCAGTTCACCGACACCTCCAGCGGTGGCCCGACCTCGTGGGCCTGGGACTTCGGCGACGGGTCATCCAGCACCGATCGAAATCCCGGGCACGCCTTTGCCGCCGCCGGAGGCTACGAGGTGGCGCTCACCGCGACCAATGACTCAGGCTCGGACACGGTGACCGCCACGCTGTCCGTTGCTCCGGGCTCCGGCTGCACGCTGACCTGCTTGGCCGACGCGCCGCAGACGGCGGCGCTCGGCGAATCGGTGCCTTTCACCGCTGCCGCCGACGCCGCGGGCTGCTCGGGCGCGATCGGTTACGACTGGTCGTTCGGTGACGGCGCGTCGAGCACCGAGCAGAACCCCGGCCACAGCTACCAGACAACCGGCACCCTGCGCTGGCGGGTCACGGCGAGTGTCGACGACGCGCATTGCGTCCGGTCGGGCGATCTCACGGTGACCGGCGGCCCGCCGGACGAATGTCTCCACACCTACTGGGTCCCGGTGGTCAGCCGCGCCGACGGCGCCAACGGCAGCGTCTGGCGGTCGGACGTCGGACTGCTGGGGTCTGACCCCGACGGCGCCGATGTCGAGCTTCGATTCCACGCGACGGCCGGCACCGTCGTCCGGCCGGTCACCGTCGCGGCCGACGCCATGGTCAACCTGGTCGACGTGGTCGGGTGGCTCGATCCGGCGATCTCCGGTTCGGCGGCGCTGGAAATCTGTTCCGACGGTGTCGTCACGATCGACACCCGGACCTACAACGTGCTCGAATCGGATCACGAGTGTCTCCCCTTGGGGACCTTCGGCCAGCACCTGCCGGGGGTCGACGCCGGCGCTGGGCTGGCCGCCGGTGAAAGCGCGCGGCTCGGTCAGCTTCGCGAGTCGGCGGCGTTTCGGACCAACATCGGGGTGGTCAACACCGGCGACGAGCCTGCCACCGTGGAGATCGAACTGCTCGACGCCACCGGAACCGAGCTGACGACGTATCAGCTGGAGATCGAGCCCCGCAGGTGGCGGCAGGACAATCGTCCGTTGTCGCAGCGGGCCGGCCGCACCGACCTCGCGGCAGCCTCGGCGCGGGTGACGGTGGTCGGCGGCGCCGGCATCTTCGTCTATGCATCGGTCATCGATGCAGTGACCAACGACGCCTTCACCGTCCTCATGCAGCGGGCCGGACCCTGACCCGGGGGGCGGCTGCCCAGCGGGATCGATCGGTTGATTCTGACCTCAGGTGAGCGGTTCTGCTGGATGAGATCTGCCAAGATACTGATGCGCTAATAGTTACGAAAAACGGAAGCATACCCTTTGGGTTGTCGAGTATTTTCGCAACCATCCAGAGCGCAGGAGCCTGGTGCAGATCGCCAGTGAGAATCGCTCACCTGAGGTCTGAATGAATTGGAATAATCTGCTGAGATTTAGACATTCCCTGGAAAATCTTGTGGAACTCGTCAGAGTTTCCGAAAAAGGGGAGAAAAATGTCGAAACTTTGTGGAACGGTGATTCTGGGCTGTGTACTGCTCGTCGCGGCGCCGGTGGCGCAGGCCGCGACGCCGCTCAACGCTGTGATTCTGGCCGACGATCCGGCCGGGAACATGGGGGGAGCACGCGTCATGGTGCTGCACGCATCTCCGGATGCGCCGGCCGTCGATGTCCTCGTCGACGACTCGGTCGTCTTCGCGAACCTGCAGTTCGAGGATGCGTCGGACTTCGCCGAGGTGCCGGCCGGCACCTACAATGTGAAGGTCGTTCCCGCCGGCCTGTCCGAGCCGGTGGTCATCGAAGCCGATCTCGACCTGATGGCCTCGACCGACTATCTCGTCGTCGCGACCGATCTGCTCGCGAACATCAGCCCGGTCATCCTGACCGCTGACGGTTCGTCGCCCACTGCGGGCAACGCGTGGGTCCGTTTCCTGCACGCGTCGCCCGACGCGGAGGCGGTGGACATCGCCGTTGCCGACGGCGGTGCGGTGTTGATCTCCAACGTGGCGTTCCAGGAGTTCTCGGAGTATCTGCCGGTTCCCGCAGGAACTTATGATCTCGAGGCCCGTCTCGCCGGTACCAGCGACGTCGCTCTGTCGCTTCCCGGCGTCTCCGTCGAGGATGGTGGGGTGTACACCGCGGTCGCGACCGGCCTCGTGGCGGACATCGGCGCGCTCGAGAACTTCTACTTCGTGCCCGCTGCTGCGCGTGCGGGCGGCGTCGGCGACTCGTTCTTCATCACCGACATCGACGTCAACAACGCCGGGTCGGACACGGCGGCCTATCAGGTGCTGTGGCTGCCCCGCGGTGAGGACAATTCCGATCCGCTGACGAGCGACGAGGTCACCATCGGGCCGGGTGAGACCACCCGCTGGAAGGACGTGCTCGGGACCGTGTTCGGCGTGCCGGACGGCACCGACGCGCTCGGCGCGGTGGCCTTCATCTCGAACAGCAGTGACCTGCTCTTCTTCTCGCGCACCTTCAACGTCAGCGATCAGGGTACCTTCGGCCAGGCGATTCCGGGGATTCCGGCCGACGAGCTGATCCCGGCAGACACCATGAAGCGGATCCTGTTCTTCACTGAGACCGACGACTTTCGCTCGAACATCGGTATTCTCAACGGCACCGGTTCCGAGATGACTATCCAGTGGCGCCGCTACACCGCAGACGGCGTGATGGTGGATGAGTCGATGGCCGACCTGCCCGCCTGGGGCAACGTCCAGCTCAACCAGGTGTTCGGCGGGGAAGCCCCGGTCGAAGGGGGCTACATCGACGTCTGGACCGAGACTGAAGGTGCCGCCTTCGCCGCCTACGGCTCGGTGCTCGACAACATGACCTCGGATCCGACCACCGTGCTCCCTCAGTAGGGATTCTGTCGCGGCGGACACCATCAACGGGGGGCTTCGGCCCCCCGTTTCGTTGTTCGATTGTGGCCCTCTTGAACAGTCCGGGTGAGGTCGAGGCGGCTCACGTGCGGTTGCGCATCCGGATCACGAGCAGGCTGAGATCGTCGTCGAGCCGTTCGAGGTCGTGGAAGCCGGCAACCGCCGCGGTCAGGGCCTCGAGCACCTCGGTGGGCGGGCCGGGCGTCTGCGTCAGAAGCCGAGCAGTGCGGTCGATGCCGAACCCATGGCCGTCCGGGTTGCAGAGCTCCACCAGGCCGTCGGTGTAGACCAGCACCGTGTCGTCGGCAGTCGCGGTGAACCGGCCCGGCGCGGCTTTCATCTCGGGGAAGAGCACCAGCGGAACGGACGTCGCCCCGAACTCCTCGACGGCGCCGTCATCTCGCCGGACCAGGACCGGGGGATGACCGGCCGACAGGTAGTCGATCCCGCCATCCGGAGCGATGCTGAGAAAGACGCCGGTCGCGTAGAGGATGCCGGGGTCGTCCGGGTGGCGGGTGTCGAGGAACTTCCGCTCGACCTCCTCCGCGAGATCGGGCAGAGCAAGTGCCGGGTCGGTCTCGGACAGGATGAGATTCATCACCACCGCGCCGAAACCGGCGCGGACGCCGTGGCCGGACATGTCGAGCATCCACGCGGTGAGGCTGCCTCCGCCCGCCGGCTGCCAGCCGAAGAAGTCCCCTGACAGGTGGCAGTACGACTCGAGCATGGCGGCGGCCTCGATCGGGCAGTCGTCCGGCAGCTCCCTGGGCAGCAAGGCGAACTGGACCAGGTGTCCGAGCCGCAGTGACTCGTCCATTCCCGGAAAAAGGTGCGGGCGGTAGGAGAAGTGCATGATCCCGTCGGCGCTGCGGGCGAGCTCGCTCCGGTCGCCGGGGGTGCCGAACTCGGCGAGCTCGCGAGCTGCTGCGTCACGGATGGTCTCCTCGAAGAGCTCGCCCAGCGGGCGGCCGGACAGCCGGTGATCGAGCCGGAAGTTCGTGCCCAGCCGCGCGAGCAGCTCGCCGATGGTGTGGTCGAGGTCGGGCGGTTTCATTCCGGCCGATTGTACCGGGTCACCACAGCCGGATCGGCGCAGCGGTGAAGCACAGGACGAAGATCGCGATGGTGATCCATCCGAGGACCGTCCGCTGCCTGTCGAGTGGTTCGTCTTCGTTCGGAATTCGAGGGTGCTCGGGGCCGACCAGGACCAGGATCGCAGCCCACAGCGCCCAGCCGGGCCAGAACGCGGTCAGGATGATCAGGGCGGCGAGCAGGGGGCGCGCCCAACGACGATGTCGACGGCCGAACAGGGCGTAGCAGACGTGGCCGCCGTCAAGCTGAAAGAACGGCATCATGTTGAGCGCGGTGACCAGCAGCCCCCACCAGGCAGCCCAGGCCGCGGGGTGGAGCAGGATGTCCTCGGAGCCGGTCAAGCCGGGGAAGAACAGCACCCGTGCGGTGAATTTGAACAGCAGCGGCTCGGCGAAGTAGACCAGCGGTCCGGCGGTGGGAAACTCTCGAACCGCCGAGTTGGCGAGCCCGATGAGCAGCACCGGCAGTGCGACCGCGAACCCCGAAATCGGCCCCCAGGCACCGATGTCGAGCAGCTGGGCGCGGGTCCGGATCGGCTCCCGTATGCGCATCACGGCGCCCAGCGTGCCGGGGCTGAACGGGATGAACCACAGCGGCATCGGGATGAAGAACGGCAGTGTCGTGTCGAGACCGTGGCGTCGGGCCGCCGTGTAGTGGCCCATTTCGTGCGCGAGGAGGATGGCGAGCAACGGCACGGCGAACTTGAGACCTTCGGTCAGGAAGACCGGGTGAACCAGCCACTCCCACCAGTTGAGCTCGGCGAGCTCGCCGGGCACCCATCCGTAGTAGCCGGCGCCCATGAAGGTCGCGGTTCCGAGGGTGAGCACGAACAGGAGAGCGTGGAGCCAGAACCGGGGACGGTCGGGCGGGACCGGTGAAAAGGCCCCGGCGGCAAGGCCGTCGGGGCCGTCGTGTCGTTCGGGCTCGGTTGGGGTCACGCTCAGCCCATGTTACGCAGCGATTTACCGGGCTTGAAGCGGATCGTCTTGCCGGGTGGAATCTCGACCTCTTTGCCGGTCTTCGGATTGCGGCCGATGCCGCGCTTGCGGTCCTTGACCTGAAAAACCCCGAAGCCGCGAAGCTCGATGCGGTCGCCACGCAGCAGAGCGTCCTTCATGCCCTCGAAGAGTGCATTGACGGCATCGGTGGCCTTCGGTTTCGGCAGGTCCGTCGCCGCCATCACCCTTTCGACGAGGTCCGACTTGATCATCCGCTCCTCCTTCCACTCGGCAGGAACTGCGACGATACCTGGAAGCTCATTCTCTGTCAAGGGTTAGCGTTCCCCTGTCGGGGCGGAAAAAACCTCCCGCTCGGGCGGGAGGTCTCGGTTTCGGCCATCGTTGCCGCGCGGATCAGAACGGGACGTCGTCGTTGTCGTCCGGATAGTTGCTCGACGGTGCCGGATCGTTGAACCCGCCGCCCCCGGACGATTGGCGGCTGCCGAGCAGCTCCATTTCTTCGATGTGGATCTCGGTGAAGTACTTCTTCTGGCCGTCCTGCTCATAGGTCCGGGTTCGGATCTGGCCCTCGACGTAGAGCTGCTTGCCCTTGGTGACGTACTGCTCGACGATGTCCGCCAGGCCCCTCCAGGCGACCAGGTTGTGCCACTCGGTCCTGGGGTTGCCGTCTTCGTCCTTGAACCGCCGGTCGGTGGTGGCAAGTGAGAACTTGGCCAGTCGAACGCCGCTCTGCAGAGCTCGGACCTCGGGGTCGCGGCCGACGTTGCCGACCAGAATGACCTTGTTGATTCCCATGGGACGCTCCTTCCCGCGTGGACGGCGTGCGGGGAGTGTACAGCGGTGGTGGGGCGGTGACAAGGGGACGTGAAGAGCGCGGACGCTGTCATCGGCAAAGGTCACTGCAACGGCAACGGCAACGGATCCGGCTACGGCTACGGCAACGGCAACGGCAACGGCAACGGATCCGGCTACGGCTACGGCAACGGCAACGGCAACGGCAACGGCTACGGCTACGGCTACGGCTACGGATACGGATACGGATACGGTTACGGATCCGGACACGGTCACGGCCACGGCCACGGATCCGGATCCGGCCACTGCAATTCGTCCGGCGAATTGCTGCCGCGAAACCACCACACTCGGGTGGTACTCTTCCCCCGATGAGTCAGGAACAGCGCCTCCTGAGACACGCGTCGCGAATGGCGGTGGTGACGCTGTTCTGCCGGATCTCGGGTTATCTGCGCGACAAGGCGCTGTTCTCCGTCATCGGCGCCGGCTTCCTGTACGACGCCTACCGCACGGCGAACCGGATTCCCAACGCCTTCCGCGGCCTGTTCGCCGAGGGCACGCTGCACGCCGCCTTCGTTCCGCTGCTGTCACAGCTGGCGTCACGCGACGAGGATCGAGACGACGCGGTCGAGCTGTTTCGGGGCCTGCTCGCGGTCATGCTGCTGGTCGTCGGCGGTGTCGTCGCCGTGGGCATCCTGGCGTCGCCGTGGCTGGTGCGGCTCTATGCCGAGGGCTTCACCGACGTGCCCGGCAAGCTCGCCGTCACCGTGCTCATGAACCGGATCATGTTCCCCTATCTGCTGCTGATTTCCATCGCCGCGCTGCTCCAGGCGGTGCTGAACAGCCACGAACGTTTCCTGCTTTCGGCATCGACGCCGATGTTCTTCAACCTGGTCGTGGCCGGCGCGGCGTGGCTCGTCGTGCCGCGGGTCGACAACCCGGCACCGGTGCTCGCCGGGGCCGTGCTGCTCGGCGGTCTGCTCCAGGCCGGGGTCCAGGCGCCCGCCGTGCGACGGCTCGGGTTCGCGCTCGGTCCACTGTGGCGCCGTGCGCGCAGCCCGAATGTCTCTCAGGTTCTGTTGCTGATGCTGCCGGGCATCCCGGTGCTCGGCCTCAACCAGATCAACCAGCTGATCTCCAATCGTTTCGCTTCATTCATCCCCGGCGGCGTCAGCTACACCTACGGCGCGTACCGGGTCACCGAGCTCGTGTTCGGCGCGATCGTGGTGCAGATGACCACGGTTCTGCTGCCGCTGCTCGCGCGCGAGCTGCGCGAAGACGCCGCACAGGCATCCAGGACCCTGCTCGCGACCGTCAGTCTGGTCAGCTACGTCACGCTTCCGGCGGCGGTGGTGCTCGCTGTGCTCGCTGATCCGGTGATCGGGCTGTTGTTCGGTGGCGGGCGCTTCACCCCGAACGACGTCGCCGTCACCGGCGCCACCCTGACCGCCTACTCGCTGTCCCTGGTCGGCACCGGACACGTCAAGGTGATGGCGAGCGCGTTCTTCGCCCAGAAGAACACGACCACGCCCATGTGGGGCAGCCTGGTTGCGCTGCTCGTGTTCACCGCCGGTTGCTGGTGGATGGTCGGTCCTCTGGGCACCCCCGGTCTCGGTTGGGCAAACACCATCGCGATGGCCTGCTTCGGGTTGTATCTGACCATCTTGTACGCGCGGCGATACGGATTCGACCAGGACGCGGTGGCGTCGACCCTGCTCGCGGTTCTGCGCCAGCTGGGTGCGGCCGTTGTCCTCGGTGTCGGCCTCCTCCAGGTTCGAGGCTGGCTTGCCGCCGTCGACCGCACCAGCCTCGAGGGGGCCGCCAGGCTGACCGCGGTGCTGATCCCCGCCGCCCTGGTCTACGTCGCCGGGGTCAGCCTGCTCGGCGGCCGCGAGCTCGCCCAGCTGCGAGCCACCCTGCGGCCGAGGACGCGGCCGTGAAGCTGGTCATCCAGCGCGTGTCGCGCGCCGAGGTGCGCGTCGACGAACGCAGCGTCGGCGCCATCGGGACCGGTCTGCTCTGCCTGGTCGGGCTCGAGCGGGGCGATGGGGCGAGCGAGGTTGAGCGAGCCGCGAACAAGGTCGCCACGCTGCGGATCTTCTCCGACGAGAACCGGCGGATGAACCTGGACCTGGCAGAGGTCGGCGGCAGCGTCCTCGCGGTCTCGCAGTTCACCCTGGCGGGCTCCATCCGCAAAGGACGGAGGCCGGGTTTCGACCGCGCCATGCCCGGGCCGGAGGCCGAGCCGCTGTTCGACGCGTTCGTCGAACAGCTCCATGACCTCGGCGTCGAGGTCCGAACCGGCTCGTTCGGCGCCATGATGGACGTCGAGCTGGTCAACGACGGACCGGTCACCCTGCTGTGGGACAGCAATGAGTAGTTTTTAGTTTTGAGTTTTTAGTTTTGAGTTTTTAGTTTCATCGCAGATGGCATGCAGCGCCATGGAATCACTCTGCGACGGTAACTCAAAACTTAAAACTAACAACTCAAAACTAACAACTCAAAACTACTGCGAGTGCTCCTCGCGGTAGGCTTCCCAAAACTCCTCGGCGATGTCGAGGTTGTCGATTGCCTCCCGAAGCTGATCGTCGCCTTCGAGAGCCTTGCGGTAGCCCTCGTTGAGCCCGAGGGTCGCGTTGTAGACCTCGGATGCCACGGCGCGGGCGATGTCGGCAGACTCCACCGGGTCCTCGCGCAGGCGCTCGATGACGGTCGGGTCGAGGATCTCCTCCTCGACGACCCAGGTCCAGAACCCGCCCGCCGTTTCTCCGGCGAAGTCGAAGCTCTCGGCGAACTCGGTGTAGCGCTCCTCGGGCACGTCGGACAGCAGATCGACGGCGAAACGGAAGAACGCCGAGACGGTGTAGAGGCGCACCATGGACTCCGACAGGGTCCGGTTCTCGATCACGATGTCGGGCATGATGCCGCCGCCGCCGAGCACCGTCCTGCCGGCGGCGGTCTCGTAGATCTCCGCCGACGACAAATCGGCGCCGTTACGGTGGGTGACGTAGTCGATGAACGACTCGTAATCGCGTTGGATGCACCGGCCCGACGGCGTGTAGTAGCGAGCGGTGGTCAAGGCGAGACCGGTGTCGCGGACCGTGAACACGGTCTGGACCAGACCCTTGCCCCAGGTCACCTCGCCGAGGACCAGGCCCCGGTCGTGATCCTGCACCGCGCCGGCGACGATCTCGGACGCCGAAGCCGAGCCCTCGTTGACCAGGACCACGAGCGGGCCGTCGAAGCCGCCGTCGGCGCCGGGCGCCTGGTAGGCGGCGGTGTTGTCGCCGGTCCGGCCTCGGATCGTCACGATCATCTGCCCGGGCTCGAGAAACAGATCGGAGACGCCGACCGCGGCTTCGAGCGGGCCGCCGGGGTTGTTGCGCAGGTCGAAAATGAGCCGGGTCATGCCCTGCTCGCGCAGCTCGGAGATCGAGCTCTGCACCTCCCGGGTGCTGGTGTTGGAGAACTCGGAGAGTCGGATGTAGCCGACATCGGGATCGATCAGGAAGGAGTAGCGCACCGAGGTCTGGGGGATCCGGGCCCGCTCGATCTCGACGTCGAACGACTCCGTGAAGCCGGGGCGGTCGATGGTCAGAACGACCGAGGTGCCCTCTGGTCCGCGAACCAGGTCGACGACCTCGTCGAGACTCAGGTCCTCGGTGCGTTCGCCCGCGACCTTCGAGATGGTGTCTCCTGCGCGCAGACCCCGGGCGGCGGCGGGCGTGCCGGCGATGGGGGAGATGACGGTGACGTTGCCGTTGCGGCGCGAGATGATGATCCCGACGCCGAAGAACGAGCCCTCCTGGCGGGCCCGCATGTGCCGGAACGACCGCGGATCGAGGTAGCTCGAGTGCGGGTCGAGAACCTGCAGCATCCCGCCGATGCCGTCGTAGACGATATCAGCCGGGTCGTGCTCCTCGGGCAACCAATCGAGCAGCGTGGTCACGATGTCCGAGGCGCGCAGGACCAGCCGTCGCTCGTTGTCGGCAATGGAGCGCTCGCCGAACAGCATGCCGGCCCCGGCGCCGATCACGAGGGCGACGGCCATCAGCGAGGCCACGAGGAAGCGGGGCGCGTGTGTTTTCATAGAGGTCCTTCGTTCGGCCGCGTTCGTCGCGGCGACAATTCCAACTTCAGTGTAAACGGGTCCGGCGCCGGAATCGTTCCGTGCCGTTGGCCGCGTCCGGCCCCGACTGTATACTGTGCTCGGAGGTGCCTGGTGTTCGGTCCCCTGGGAATGCCGGAAATCATCATGATCTTCATCGTCGGGCTGCTGCTCTTCGGCCCGCGGAAGATGCCTCAGATCGGCCGCTCCATCGGCCGCGCTCTCGGTGAGTTCCGTCGCGCCTCCAACGAGTTCAAGCGGACGGTCGAGGACGAGGTCTCCGCCGAGGAGATCCGGTCGGTGGAGGAGGAGCTCCGCAGCGTTCGCAGCGCCGGTGCCGACGTCGTGAAGAAGACGATCGAGGGTGCTGCCGACAGCTCCGAGAAGGAGCGGGAGACGTCGTGACGGACGAGCGCTCGGACGAGCTCGACGAGGAGTCTGAAGACCTTCCGCGGATGACGCTCCTCGATCATCTGGACGAGCTGCGCCGGCGGCTCTTCGCCAGCGTGCTCGCCGTCTTCGTCGCCTTTCTCGGCTGTTGGTACCTGTCGCCGACCATCTTTCACTGGTTGGAGAAGCCGATCCTCGAGGTGCTTCCCGAGGGCGACCAGCTCGCCTTCACCGACCTCGCGTCGCCCTTCATGCTGTACATCAAGGTCGCCCTGCTGTCGGCGATCTTCGTCGCGTCACCGTTTCTCCTGCTCCAGCTCTGGCTCTTCCTGAGGCCCGGCCTGTACAAGAGGGAGCGCCGTCTGGCGGTGCCCTTCATCTTCTTCACGTCGTTGTTCTTCGTTGCCGGCGGGCTGTTCGGCTACATGGTGGCCTTTCCCATGGTGGTCAAGTTCCTGCTCGGCATCGGTGAAAACTTCAAGCAGGTCGTGACCATTCAGGCCTACTTCGCCATGATGTCCAAGATCCTGCTCGGCCTCGGACTGGTGTTCGAAATGCCGATGCTGATGTTCTTCCTGGCCCGGCTCGGCATTGTCACCGCCGGTCAGCTGCTGCGCGGCTTCAGGTGGGCGGTGCTCGGCATCTTCGTGACCGCTGCCGTCATCACGCCCACCCCCGATATCGCGACCCAGACGGTGTTCGCGGTGCCGATGATTCTGCTCTACCTGCTCGGTGTTCTCGTGGCAGCGGCGTTCGGCCGCCGCGGGGATGCCGACGACTGACAACCCGACCGCGCCGGACGACACCGGATGCCGCGGTCGGCAGGGACGACAGGGGGTTGACGATGGCGATCTGGAACACCGGTTGGGAGGTCGAGTTTCCGGCCGACACGGTCGACGAGCTGCTGCTGGCGCTCATCGTGCGCGACCTCGCTCACGGAGCGTCCTTCGACGTCGAGTCCGAGGAGTCCGGCGCCGAGTTCGCCATCGATTTCATCGCCGGCGACGAGCTCGACGGCTCGAGCTATCGCCTGCTGCTCAGCGCCGAGGTCGACGGGGACGAGGATGCAGCTCTGATTCAGGCGTTCACCGAGCAGGCGCTCGAGGAGATGCTCGAGGAAGCCGAGGGGATGGTGGCGAAAAAGGAAACCCTCGGCGACCGGGCGGTCGACGACCTCGAGTTCCGGCCGGTTGCCGAGGACGACGAGCGTTGGGATCTCATCATCCCCGACTGGCTGGCGCCCGACGACGCCGAGGTGCCGTTCGGCTTCCGCGGCTTCGACGTCGTCACCGGCGAACCGGCGCCGGACAACGCGACTCTCGACGCCCACGGCCGGATCGTGCTGCTCGAGCACGGCGGCCGCTACATCATGATCAGCATCCCGGCGCCGATGATGACCTCTGAGGAGGTTGGTGACTGAGGTCAAAGCACTTGCCGACGGTGCGAAATGGTGTATACTCCGCGTCCCCGAGGGCCCGTCACCGGTTCCTCGTTTCCACGGAGGCGAACGATGGACGTCATCAGAGAAGTGACTCAGGAATATCTCAAGTCCGACATTCCGGACTTCCGCCCGGGCGACAACGTCAAGGTTCACGTCCGCCTCAAGGAAGGCGAGAAGGAACGCATCCAGATCTTCGAAGGCCTCGTGATCGCGCGCAAGCACGGCGGCGTGTCGGAGACCTTCACGGTGCGCAAGATCTCGTCCGGTATCGGCGTCGAGCGGACGTTTCCGCTGCATTCGCCGTCGATCGCCAAGATCGAGTGCAGCCGCCGCGGTCAGGTGAGGCGGGCCAAGCTGTATTACATTCGTGGCCTGCGCGGCAAGGCCGCCCGCATTCGGGAGCGCTCGCAGGTCCGCTGAGCCCTGCGCCCACGGTTGCCGACGTGCCGGCGCCGAACAACGCGGTGTCCGATGGGGCGAGCGGTTGCCGATCGACCGAAATCCTCCGGGAACTCTCGAGGTGACCGCAGCGCGGCGCCCCGTGTCGCGGGCTCTCGGCGGCCGCGACCGGCTGTTGCTGCGCACCGCGAGCGCGATCATCGGCGTCGACGAGGTCGGGCGCGGGGCACTCGCCGGCCCTGTGGTGATCGGCGCGGTCCGACTGCAACGGATTCCCCACGAGCCCAGGGTTCGGGACTCCAAGCGGGTGTCCGAGCCCTGCCGGCGGGAGATGGCCGCCTGGCTCCGCCGCGTCTGCGCGTCCTGGACGATTGTCGAGGTCTGGCGGGAAATCATCGATGACGTCAATATCCTCGAAGCGACCCGGCTCGCGATGCGCGCCGCCGTCCGGTCGCTGGCGACGCCCGGTGCGGTGGCCGTGGTCGACCACGTCGAGCTCGGCGATCTGGGGCTGCCGATCCGCTCGGTGACCGGCGCCGACGACCTCTATTTTTCGGTTGCGGCGGCGTCGATTCTGGCCAAGGTTCATCGCGACCGGATCATGCAGGAATTGGCGCTCGCCGATGACCGTTGGAATTGGTCGCGCAACGTCGGTTACGGGACCGAGCAGCATCGGCGCGCGATCGCCCGTTTCGGTCGCAGCTACTTGCATCGACAAAGCTTCCGCGTCGTGCGTGTGCTACCATGAAGCCCGCGGACCACAAGCGGTAGGGGAAGCGCTGACGAATGGCCATCAAACGGGACAAAATCCTGAAGACCGCTGAGAAGCTTGTCCAAAAAGGCAAGCTCGAGGCCGCCATTCGTGAGTTTGAGAAGCTCCTCCAGCTGACACCCGACGACGCCACCACGGTCAATCGTCTCGGTGATCTGTACGGGCGCGTCGGTCAGGTCGACAGGGCCGTCGAGCTGTACGAAAAAGTGGCGGAGAAATTCGCCGACCAGGGATTTCTGCCCAAGGCGATCGCCATCTACAAGAAGATCAACCGCCTGGTGCCCCAGCGGCTGGACATTTTCGAGCGCCTCGGCGAGCTTTATGCCGAGCAGGGCCTGAAGGTCGAGGCCAAGAGCCAGTTGCAGATGCTCCTCGAGCACTACGTCAAGAGCGACGACATCGAGGGAGCGATTCGGGTCAGCCGGCGCTTGAGCGACATCGATCCGAGCGACCAGAACATCCGTCGGCAGTTCGCCGACCTGCTGCTCGCCCAAGGGGCATCCGAGGAGGCCATGAAGGCCTACGCGATTCTGGGCGATTCGCTGCTCGCCCGCGACCAGATCGATGAGGCCGAACAGTTGTTTCGCCGCCTGCTCGACCGGGAGATCTCCGACGGTGAGATCATGGTGGCGATCTGCGATCGGCTGCTCGACGCCAACCGCCTGACCTCGGCCCAGGAGCTCATCACCGCCGGTCTCGACGTCTCGCCCGCAAGCCCCGCGCTGCAGTCTCTGCAGGTCCGTGCCTCCATGGCCATGGGAGACACCGAGTCCGCAGTCGAGCTCGCCCGCAAGATCCTCGAAGAAAATCCCGAGAACTCCGAGATTCGAGGGTTGGTCGGCAACGTCCTGATTTCTGACGGCGATCAGGGCGAGGCCACCGAAATGATGATCCCCGCCGCCGAGTCCCTGCTCGAAAAGGCCGACTACTCCCGCGCCCAGCAGATGCTCCGGGAGCTGGTCAAGATCGCACCCCGCAACCAACGGGTGCTGCGGCTGGCGGTCCGCGCGTTCCGGCCGTCCGGCGACCAGAAGATGATCACCGAGCTGACCGCGTCTCTCGCGGATGTCTGCTTCGAGGAGGGACAGGAGGACCAGGCCCGGCGCTTCTACATGGAGCTGGTGGCCGGTGATCCGACCAATCCGCACTACCGCGAGCGCCTGGCGCAGCTCGACGGCGCGGTGCTCGTCGGCGACGAGCCCGCCGTCGAAGAGATCGTGATCGACGACGGCGTGCCGCCGGACATCAGCTTTCCGACCGACGACGAGACGATCGAGATTGTCGAGATCGAGGGCGAGGCGACGGTTCCCGAAACTGCGGCCTTCGACCCGAGCGAACGGATCAACGAGGCCGCGGTCTTCGCCAAGTACGGTCTCAACGAAAAGGCGATCAGCCACCTCGAGGACGTCATCCGGCGCCTGCCCGACCATGTCGGGGCGCGCGAGCAGCTCGCCAGGCTCTACCTGGCCGTCGGCAGGCGCGACGACGGGGCGGAGGCGATCGAGCCCGTGATCGACCAGCATCGCCGGGAGGGCCGCGACGACGAGGCCGAGCGGCTGGCGAGCGACTTCAACCTCGGTGAGGCCCCCGTCGTGGACGACGACGAGGTCATCATCGTCGAAATCGACGACGAGCCCGTAACCGATGACCTGGACCTCGAGGGAATCGAGCCGCCGTCGATGCCGATGTCCGACGATATGAGTGCCGGCCGGGTCGATTCGGGCCCGGCCGAAGGTGCGGCCAACGACAGCCGGCCCGAGATCGTCGAGGAGGATCTCGTCGAGATCAGCGGTGTCGACGGTCCGTCGTTCAACGAGCTCGCCCAGCTCGATCTGTTCATCGAGCAGGAGCTGCTCGACGACGCGGTGTCGATTCTCGACCGGCTCGACAAGGAGTACCCCGGCGACACCGACCTCGCTGCCCGGAGAACCGTGCTGATCGACCGCCTGGCCGAGGCCCGTGCCGCCGCCGGCGGGGCAGCGCCGCGCCATGAGCCGGGCGATCGCAGCCGGCAGGTCGAGCCGCCGGCGGTCGCCGCGCCGTCGCCGCGGGCGAGCGACGAGCCCAGCGGGGAGTACATCGACCTCGCCAAGGAGCTCGAAGCCGAACTCGCCGAAGAGGAGGCCATGGTCGAGGAGGCCACCGGGCGGGGCAAGGGCGAGGCCATGCTCGACGAGGTGTTCCGGGAGTTCCAGCGGGGCGTCGCCGAGCAGCTCTCCGAGGAGGACTCGGACACCCACTTCAACCTCGGCATCGCCTACAAGGAGATGGGCCTGCTCGACGAGGCGATCGGCGAGTTCCGGGTCGCCGCCCACGACCCGGCGTACTTCGTCGAGGCGTGCTCGATGATCGGCGTCTGCGCCAACGAGGTCGGCAACCACGTCGAAGCCGCCGAGTGGTACCAGAAGGCGCTGGTTGCGCCCGATCTTTCGCCCGACGCCCGAACCGCCCTGCGCTACGAGCTCGCGGTCGCCTTCGAGCGGATCGGCGATCGCGACCAGGCGGTCGAGCTGTTCGAGCAGATCGCCCGGCTCGACCCCGGTTACCGGGACGTCGCCGCCCGGCTGGCGAATCTGTCGGAGCGGCGGCGACAGGTCAACTGACGCGGCTGGTCTCCGGCGTCGCCCCGGGGTCCTGCGACACCGGCCTTCCGTTTTGCTCCGGTGCTCGTCGAAGCCCGCGACGCCAGGCCTTCACCCGAGAGTCGTTGCCCGGTCGAAATTGCGTTGCATTCGCATTGACCGTGCAGGCCGGGCACTGCTACCGTTGGCCGGCTCGTCGCGCCGGTCCGGTCACCGTGTCACCGCGCCGCCCGCGGCGATTGTCGCACTGGAGGTTGCATGGCTCCCAACGGCACCTACGTCTTCTCCTCTGAATCGGTGACCGAGGGCCACCCCGACAAGATCGCGGACCAGATCTCCGACGCCGTTCTGGACGCCATGCTCGAGGGCGACCCTGGTAGTCGGGTGGCGTGCGAGACGCTGGTGACGACCGGGCTCGCCTTCATCGCCGGCGAGATCACCACCGAGACCTACGTCGAGCTGCCGCAGCTCGTTCGCAACACGATCCGCGACATCGGCTACACCCGCGCCAAGTTCGGTTTCGACTGCGAGACCTGTGCGGTCATCTCATCCATCGATCCGCAGAGCCCGGACATCGGTCAGGGTGTCGACGTCGGGGGCGCCGGCGATCAGGGGCTGATGTTCGGCTACGCCACCGACGAGACCGAGGCAATGATGCCGATGCCGATCCTGCTCGCCCACCGGCTGACCAGGCGGCTCAGCGAGGTCCGGCGGTCGGGCGAGCTCGACTGGTTGCGGCCGGACGGCAAGAGTCAGGTGTCGGTGGAGTATGAGGGACCGACGCCGAGGCGCGTCGAGGCGGTCGTCGTGTCGTGCCAGCACAGTGACGAGATCGCCACCGACGACCTGCGGGCCCAGGTCACCGAGTCGGTGATCCGGCCGGTGGTTCCAGAGAGCATGATGGACGGCGGCACCAAGATCTTCATCAACCCGACCGGCCGCTTCGTCAGCGGCGGACCGCAGGCCGACTGCGGTCTGACCGGGCGCAAGATCATCGTCGACACCTACGGCGGCGTCGGGTCCCACGGCGGCGGCGCCTTTTCCGGCAAGGACCCGTCGAAGGTCGACCGGTCGGCGTCCTACATGGCGCGCCACGTTGCCAAGAACATCGTCGCGGCCGGTCTCGCCGCCCGAGTCGAGGTCCAGCTCGCCTACGCGATCGGAGTCGTCGACCCGGTGTCGGTCATGGTCGATTCGTTCGGCACCGAGCAGGTGCCGGTGAGCCGGATCGCGGCAGCGATCCGCGAGGTCTTCGACCTGACGCCGCGGGGCATCATCGACTCCCTCGACCTGCTGCGGCCGATCTACAAGAAGACCGCGGCATTCGGCCACTTCGGCCGCGACGATCCCGACTTCACGTGGGAGGCCACGAGCCGGGTCGACGATCTTCGGACCGCGTGCGGGCTGTGAGCTCGGCCGGGGGGCGGTGGCACGCACCGTGCATCTCCCGGGACCGGTCGGGGTCGTAGGCGGCGCATCAGGGATCAGCGGGGCGCCGGCGGGCGGGTGAGGTCACGATGGCGCGACTCGAGAGCATCTTCGGCACGTCGGGCTCGTTGCAGCGGCACTACGCCGCCGCCACGGCGGTGTTCCTGGTGCTCGTGCTCGGCATCATCCTGCTCTTCGGCCACCTGATCTCCAGGTCGCTGTCGCGCAGATATCTCGAGGACCTGCTGGTCAGCGGTCGCGAGGACGTGCGGCGGATCGCGGACGAGATCGGCAGCGAGGAACTGCTCGACCTCGAGGTTCTCGAGCGCCGCCGCGAGCAGTTGTTCAAGAGCCTCGAAGGCATTCCGCAACGGCGCATCTATGAGTCGATCGTCGTCACCGACCGCGACGGCAGGGTCGTCTACCGCTCCGAGTTCAGGTCCCTCGAGGATCTCCCGGAACGTCTGGCCGACGACCTCGAGATCACGGGGGGGGCTGCCGACGAGACCATCACCGAGACCGAGAGCCCGTACCGCATCAAGGTGCCGCTCGGCGACGACGTCGGCGAGATCGTGCTCAACGTCAGCCGTGCCCGGGTTCACGAGCGCATGGGGCGGTTGCAGCGTGAGCTCCTGACCCAGACCGTGTCGGTGGCCGTGCTCACCATCGCCACCCTGGTCGTGGCCTTCGTGCTGGTCTGGCTTCTGGTGCAGCGGACTCGAAGGGCGGAAGCGAAGCAGCACGAGGCCGAGGAGCTCGCCGCGCTGGGCACCCTGGCTGCAAACCTCGCCCACGAGATCCGCAACCCGCTCAACTCCATCAACCTCAATCTGGAGCTGCTCGGCGAGGATCTCGACGAGTCCGGTTCGGAGGCCGAGTCGTCGCTCGCCGTCACCCGAACCGAGGTCGGCCGGTTGGCCAAGCTGGTGAGCGATTTTCTGACCTATGCGCGTCCGTCAGAGCCCGACATGCAGCCGGTATCGGTGCCGGCGCTGCTGACCGACGTACGGGACTTCCTGCGCGCCGAGGCGACCGGCATGGGGGTTCACCTCAGACTCGCCGCCGACCTCCCGCAGGTCACGGTCACGGCTGACGAGGGTCAGCTTCGCCAGGTCATTCTCAACCTGGTCCTGAACGCCGTCCAGGCCGTGTCGGGCCAGCCGGCGGACCGGCGCGTGGTCGAGCTCGCCGCAGAGGCCACCGAGACGACCACGACCCTGATCGTGAACGACCGCGGCGACGGCATCCCCGACGACGATTTGTGCCGGGTCCGTGAAGCGTTCTACACCCGGCGGCGCGGCGGCTCGGGGCTCGGGCTGGCGATCGCCGAGCGCTTCGCGGAGGTCCACAACGGCCGCATCGAGCTCGAAAACCTCGAGCCCAGTGGATTCGAGGCGCGGGTCGTCTTGCCCGCTGGGGACGAAGCTGGCAAGATGAACGGGTAACCGGCCTCTCCGGGGCCGGTAAGGAGGCACTTCATGATTCGACGGATCGCGGTCGGGACCCTGCTGCTCGCTGCCGCGGCGGCTGCCCCGGTCTCTGCCGGCTTCGGCGCGGCCGACCTGCACTACATCCCCGTGGTCTCCAAGAGCCCGGGCGCGGTCGGCTCGAACTGGGTCACCGACGTCTACATCACCAACGTCGACGACGTCGACATCGACGTCGCCCTGCTGTACCTGCCGTCGGGCCAGCTCAACAACTCGGGCCTGTACGCCGACCGGGATGCGTGGCTCGGCGGCCGCGAGTCCGACAGCTTCGGCTTCGTCAACGAGGCGCTCGCGTCGATTCCGCCCAACGGTACCGTGTTCCTCAGAGACATCGTCGGCGAGTACTGGGGCGGCACCGTCGGCGCCAGCGGCAACGGCGCCATGGTGGTTGCCTCCTACGCGGCCGACACCCTGGAGGACGACGGCTCGCGGGTCTATCGAAACGCGATCGTCAACGCCCGGATCTACAACGACACGACGGTCTGGATCGAGGACCCCGACAACCCGGGCGAGTTCATCGAACGCCTCGCGGAGTACGGTCAGACCATGCCCGGCGTGCCCTGGTACAACCTGGCTGACGGCGGCGCCGTGGCCGATGAGTACGATTTCAGCTTCGAGGTTCTCACCGGCGGCGAGGAGAACGACCGGCGGCGCTACAACGTCGGCGTGGTCAACGCGTCGGATGCCCTGACCACGCTCACCGTCGAGATCCAGCCGTTTCAGGCCGACGGCGAGCCTTTTGTCGACGCGGAGGAGAACGAGATCTTCTCTCTGCTCACCATGCCGCCGGGATCGCACGTCCAGCTGTTCCGGCCGTTTACCCAGAACTGGGCCATCGAAGGCGACGTCGAGGGCTCGACCATCCGGGTCAAGATCGCGGCCTGGTCGTCCGCCGCAGCGGAGCCGCGTCCCATGCTGACGAGCTACGGTTCGGTGGTCCACAACCAGACCAGCGATCCGTCGAGCGTGCTGCCGTCGTTTGCCGATCCGTACGATGTCGAGTGCATCTGGGGCAGCGGCGACGAGGGGCTCAAGAACGGTCGTCCGAGCGGCCGGCCAATCGCGATTCCGCCGAAGTGAATCTGAAAGCACGATTGATATCTGTCGGCGCATCCTTGAGAATGCGCGACCAGACCGCACTCAGTAACCCTCGTCTTTGGGCCAACCTGAGCTGAGAAAATAGCCATGAAATCGATTCCTCGGAGAGATTGACAGCTCGAGGGCCTGTGGTAGCATGCGGCGGCCGCGGGCAACCCCCGCAGGAAGGAGACTGACGATGGCCGATCCTGATGACAAGCTCCCGGACCAGGTGCCTGGTAAGTACTACGTCGACTCGAGCTGCATCGACTGCGACGTCTGTCGCACGACCGCTCCGAACAACTTCGAGGCAAACGAAGACGAGGGCTATTCATACGTCGTGAAGCAGCCGGAGAACGACGAGGAACAGGCGCAGTGCGAAGAGGCCATGGAGTCGTGCCCGGTGGAGGCCATCGGCGACGACGGCGAGTAGGTCCGGCAGCACCGAATTTTTTCAACGGCCGGCGCTCAGCGCCGGCCGCTTTCATCTCCGCCGCTCGCTCCAGCTCCGACGGCCGCCGCCTCTCCCGGTCTCGTCAGCGAGTGGTATCATCCCCCGCCTGAGGAGGACCATGCGCGTACTCTCCGGCGTTCAACCGTCAGGCACCCTGCACATCGGGAACTACTTCGGCGCCATCCGGCAGTTCGTCCAGCTGCAGTCCGAGCACGAATGCTTCTACTTCCTCGCCGACCTCCACGCCCTGACCACGGTCCAGGATGCCGGTCGGATGCGCTCCCTGGTGCGCGAGCTCGCAGCCGGGTATCTGGCTCTCGGTCTTGACCCCGCGCGCAGCGTCATCTACCGTCAGTCCGACCTGCCTGAGATCCCCGAACTTACCTGGTACCTGTCGACGGTGACCTCGATGGGACTGCTCCAGCGCTGCCATTCCTTCAAGGACAAGGTGGCGCAGGGCATGGTTCCGAACCATGGGCTGTTCGCCTACCCGGTGCTCATGGCGGCCGACATCCTCATCGTCCGCTCCGACCTGGTGCCGGTGGGCCGGGATCAGAAGCAACACCTCGAGGTGACTCGCGACATCGCGGCCTCGTTCCAGGCCGCCTACGGCGCTGAGGTCTTCACGCTGCCCGACCCGATGATCCGCGATGAGGTCGCGGTGGTGCCGGGGATCGACGGCCGGAAGATGTCCAAGTCGTACGGCAACACGATCGACATCTTCGGACCGGAGAAGCCGATCCGCAAGCGCATCATGTCGCTGGTCACCGACTCGACCCCGGTCGAGGCGCCGAAACCGACCGAGGACAATGCGCTTCATGATCTGCTCGAGATGTTCGCCCCGCCCGAAGAGCGATCCTGGGTCGAGAGCGCGTTCGCCGAGGGCGGCACGGGTTACGGCGAGATGAAGAAGCGGCTCTTCGACTTCTTCGTGGCGACCTTCGGCGATGCCCGGTCCCGCTACGACGAGCTCATGTCGGACCCCGCGGAGATCGAGCGTATCCTGCTCGCCGGCGCCGAGCGGGCGCGCGAGACCGTGGCGCCGCTGATGGACGATGTCCGCAGGGCGGTCGGCATCCGCTGAACCCGCGTCCGCCCTCCGGTCTGCCCCGACGACAGCACGCCCTCGAATCGGCTACCCTACCGCCACGATGACCGACAATGTCGTGGCCCCCGAGCTGCCGGACGGCGGTGAGCGCTACCGGGTCGAGGCCTTTCTCGGCGAGGGAACCGTGGCCCGCGTCTACCGTGCCTACGACCGCCAGCTCGAGCGCCCGGTGGCGCTCAAGCTGCTGCGCTCGCGCGATCGGGCCGAGATCGAGCGTCTGCAGCGCGAAGCGCGGGCCCAGGCGAGCCTCGAGCACGAGCACACATGCCGGGTTTTCGAAGTCGGCGAGGTCAACGGCCGGGCCTACATCGCCATGCAGCTCGTCGACGGCGACACCCTGTGGGCGATGGCGCCCCTGCTCGGGCTCGATGACAAGGTGCGCCTCGTCGAGCAGGCGGCGCGCGCGGTCCAGGCGGCCCACGCCGCGGGCGTGGTCCACCGCGACCTCAACCCGGGCAACATCATGGTCGAGGCCCGGCCCGGCGGCGCCCTCCACGCCTACGTGGTCGATTTCGGACTCGCCGGCGCCCGCGGGTCGAAGGTCGATCATGACCGAGTGGTGGCCGCCGGCGCGCCGGCCTTTACCGCCCCCGAGCGGCTGCGCGGCGAGGCCGCCGGTTCGTCGGTCGGCGTCGACGTCTACGGTCTCGGCGCGACGCTGTATGCCGTGCTCGCCGAGCAGGCGCCGTTCTACGGAGCGACGCCTGAGGAAACCGCGCGCCAGGTTTCGAACACCGAGCCCCTGCGCCTGTCGCTGGTGGCGCCCGGCACGCCCGTCGACCTCGAGACCATCACCGAGGCCGCCATGGCCAAAGACCCCGCACGTCGCTACCCGAGCGCCCGAAGGTTGGCCGACGACCTGCGGCGGTGGCGGGACGGCGAGCCGATCTCGGTGTTGCGAACCGATCCGACGATCCGCCTCCGACCGTGGCTGCGGGCGAAGCGCACCACGGGGGTGCTGGCCGCCGCCGTCGCGCTCGCCACGGTCGGCGCCGTTGCCGCCACGGTGTGGCTGCACACCCGCGACCTTCGCCGTCGCGAGCTGATTCGGGAGCACCGGCACCGGGTCGAGCGGATGGACACCACGCTCCGCCGGGCGCGGATGCTGCCCGTTCACGACACCCGTGGCGCCGAGGGCGCGGTCCGTCGCGAGCTGGCCGAGGTCGAGGCGAGCCTCATGGAGTACGGGGCATTGGCGCTCGGATCGGCATACTCGGCCCTCGGTTTCGGCCACCTCGTGCTGCGCGAGTTCGAGGCCGCGGAGGGCTGGTTCGAGGCTGCCATGGCAGCCGGCGCGGACGGCGCCCGGATCGAGACCGCCCTCGGCATCGCCCGAGCCATGCGGATTCTCAATCCGGCGGGCGGCGTCGGCAAATCGAGACCGTCGGTCGAGGCCACTGTCGCCAACCTGAGCCGGCGAGACGCCACGACCGCCGAACGCGACCTTTTCCACCGTGCGCTCGCCCTGGGCGTCAGCGGCCGGCTCGACGACGCCGTCGCGGCCGCCCGCGAGTCCGCGGTTTGGGCGCCGTGGCTGTATGAAGCGCTCCACCTCGAGGGCGATCTTCTCATCGTCCGCGCCGAGCGGTTGATGCGCGAGGGCGGCGTCGAGCCGGCCGTCGCCGAACTCGAGCGAGCCGGGAACGCCTACGCCCGGGGTCTCGCGGTGGCACGGAGCGACGGCTGGCTCCACGAGGCCGAGGCGCGGCGTCTGGTCCGGCTCGTCGAGCTGCTCGGTGTCGGCAACGACCGGGCGCCGGAGATGATCGAGCGCGCCGCTCGGATCGCCGATCGGGCCGCGCTGATCCGACCCGACCGGATGCCCCCTCTTCTGCTCACGGCCCGAGTCGCCGAGCTGCGTGCCGAGCTCGCGGCAGCCGGCGGCGGCGATCCTGCCGAGGCGCGGGCCGAGGCCCTCCAGGCGCTCGAGCGCGCAGCCGCCCTCGACCCCGAAAACGTCGAGGTGTCGGCGCTTCGAGACCGGATCGAGACCGGGTTTTCGGAATCGAGCGTCCCGACGGCTCGTTGATCAGCCATAATGCCCCGGTCCGCGATCGGCGGCAGAGATCACCATGAAGACGACACGCAGCTTCTGCATCATCGCTCACATCGACCACGGCAAGTCGACCCTGGCGGATCGCCTGATCCAGCACTGCGGCGGCGTTGCCGAACGGGAGTTCCGCGATCAGATCCTCGATTCGATGGACATCGAGCGCGAGCGCGGCATCACCATCAAGTCCAACACCGTCACCTTGAGCTATCGGGCGAAGGACGGTGAGACCTACCAGCTCAACCTGATCGACACGCCGGGCCACGTCGACTTCTCGCACGAGGTCCGCCGGTCGCTGATGTCGTGCGAGGGTGCGCTGCTGCTCATTGACGCTTCGCAGGGTGTCGAGGCCCAGACCGTCGCCAACATGTACCTCGCCCTCGAGTACGACCTCGAGATGGTGCCGGTGATCAACAAGATCGACCTGCCTGCGGCGGACGTCGACCGGGTCAAGGAGGAGATCGCCGACGATCTCGGGCTCGATCCGGACGAAGCGGTGCTGTGTTCGGCCAAGACCGGGCAGGGCATCGAGGACGTGCTCGAGGCCATCGTCACCCGGCTGCCGGCGCCGTCCGGCGACCCGGAGGCGCCGCTCCAGGCCCTGGTCTTCGACGCCGAGTACGACCCGTACCGCGGTGCGGTGCTGCTCTGCCGGGTCATGGAGGGCGCTGTGCGTCCGGGGCAGCAGCTGCTGCTGATGCACACCAGCAGCACCCACGAGGTCGAGGAGGTCGGGCTGCTCCAGCTCAGGCAGGTGGCGGTGCCCGAGATCGCCGCCGGCGGCGTGGGCTACGTCATCGCCGGTATCAAGTCGGTTTCCGACATCAACGTCGGCGACACCATCACCGACGCCGGTGCGCCTGCGAAGCAGCCCCTGCCGGGCTACAAGGAAGCCAAGCCGGTCGTCTTCTCGTCGATGTACCCGATGTCCACCGAGGAGTACCCGGATCTGGTCAAGGCCCTGGAAAAGCTCAAGCTCAACGACGCCGCGCTGACCTACGAGAAGGACTCGTCGGCGGCTCTCGGATTCGGCTTCCGGTGCGGCTTCCTCGGTCTGCTCCATCTCGAGGTCGTCACCGAGCGGCTGCGTCGGGAGTACGACCTGTCGCTCATCCTGTCGGCGCCATCGGTACGCTATCGCGTGACCACGATCGAAAGCGGTGCGAGCTGGGTCGACAATCCGAGCTACTACCCCAACCCCAGTGAGATCGAGCGCACGGAGGAACCGTACATCAAGGCGTCGGTGATGATGCCCGAGCGCTATGTCGGACCGGTGATGGAGCTGTGCATGGAGCGCCGCGGCGAGAACACCACCTTCAACTACCTGGCGGTCGGCCGCGTCGAGCTGACTTCCGAGATGCCCCTCGCCGAGGTCGTTTTCGACTTCTACGACCGGCTCAAGTCGACCACCCAGGGCTACGGCTCCTTCGACTACGAGATGCTCGACTACCGGGACACCGACCTGGTCAAGGTCGACATCCTGGTCAACGGTGAGCCGGTGGACGCGCTCGCCCAGCTCGTCCACCGCGATCGCGCCCGCGCCCGCGCCCTCCACTACTGCGATCGGCTCGAGGACACCATTCCGCGCCAGCAGTTCAAGATCGCCATTCAGGGCGCCATCGGCGGCGACGTCATCGCCCGCAAGACCATCAACGCCTATCGCAAGGACGTCACCGCCAAGTGCTACGGCGGCGACATCTCGAGAAAGCGCAAGCTTCTCGAGAAGCAGAAGAAGGGCAAGAAGCGGATGAAGATGGTCGGCAACGTCGAGATCCCCCAGTCGGCCTTCGTCGCGGTCCTCAAGACCGATCGGGGGTGAGCGCTCCGAGTCCCTGAGCGCCCGTGTGGCGCGGGCGTCCCGCCCGCGATGGAGTCCCGATCTGGAGGGTGGGCCACCGTCCCGATTTGTAGGGTGGGCCTTGGCCCACCGCTGGGGTTTGGCCCAATTGCGATCAGGCGACG
>CAZXMW010000034.1:0-34535 GCA_964641415.1 uncultured Thermoanaerobaculia bacterium
GCTCTGCAGCTCTTCGACGACGTCCGCGCCATGACCTGGCGCCTCCTCCACCCCAGACCATGAGCGCCTCGATCCCCGCGACGGGCGCGCCGAAGCGACCGGCCCCCTCCAGGGCCGGAACGGGCGCGCCGAGGCGACCGACCCCCTCCAGGGCCGGAACGGGCGCGTTGGGACGGACGTGCCGTCTTGACCATTGTGCCGAGCGCCCTCCGGTCATCGCCGCGCTGCTCACAATGTTCAAGGGGGCACTCGCCGAGCCCAGTCCTCGATCCCCGGGGCGCGCTCCGGCGAGCAGGAAGGCCGCCGGCGCCCGTCGGCCTGGCCGCTGGTCGTTCCGGATTTCACCGCGCGGCCATGCCGACGGGCGACGCTGGGCCGCACCCGCCGCCAGGCGGGGGCGGACCAGAAGGCCGGTGCGGTAGGACCGAATCCGAACCCGTAACCGTCTCCGTATCCGTTTCCGAGTCCGTGGCCGGTCCCGATCGCGACAACAGCGGAACAGGTCCGCATCGATCCCCGCGGCGGGCGCGCCGAAGCGACCGCCGCCCTCCAGGGCCGGAACGGGCGCGTTGGGACGGACGTGCCGTCTTGAACATTGTGCCGAGCGCCCTCCGGTCATCGCCGCGTTGCTCACAATGTTCAAGGGGGCACTCGCCGAGCCCAGTCCCCGATCTCCGGGGCGCGCTCCGGCGAGCAGGAAGGCCGACGGGCGACGCTGGGCCGCGCTCGCCGGAAGGCGAGAGCGGACCAGAAGGCCGGTGGTGGAGGACCGTTTCCGTAGCCGTATCCGTGGCCGTAGCCGTTTCCGTATCCGTGTCCGTGGCCGTTTCCGTGACCGTAGCCGCATCCGTGACCCCGGGCTCGGTCTCGGGTTCGGATTCAGTTTCGGACTCGGACCCGGACTCGGGCGCGGATGCGGACGCTGGAGCCGCTCAGACGGGGCGGGCCAGAAGGCCGTTCTCGTAGTCGTGGACGGTGGGCCAAGGCCCACCCTACGTCGAGCGCTCAGCCAGCAGGAAGGCCGGCGGCGCCCGCCGGAAGGCGAGGGCGGACCAGCAGGCCGGTGCGGCAGGACCGAATCCGCATCCGTAGCCGTATCCGTTTCCGTATCCGTTTCCGTATCCGTATCCGCCTGCCGCGGCGGAGCTGGACGCGAAACCGGGTATCCGCATCCGCCCTGCCACGGCGGCTCCGGTTTGCGCCCACAAGCCACAGCGACTGGGCTCGGCGATTGTTCCCTCAAACGATGTTTGGGCCCGCAGGGCGTCGACGTCCTCAGCGCGCTCGTTGCCAACATCGTTTGAGACGGCACGTCCGCCGGAAACGCGCCGATCCGGCACCCCGAACCCTGGGAACGGAGCCAAAAAAATCCTCACCCCTTCAGGGATTCGGAGGCGGCGGAGCACCAGCGACGCCGACCCGAATCCCTGAGGGCGGGCGGGTGGAGGGGTGGGGGGCGGGACACCCCGAAAGACGGCGGCGATGCCATGGCGCGAGACCCACCGCCCCGCGCAGCGGGGCTCGGCTTCAACCGCAGAGTACGGCGCGAGCGAAGCTCGAGACGGCTTCGAGGATTGAAGACGAAGGCCGCCGGCCGCAGGGCCGGCGGCGGTGGGTCGGCCGGGATCGGGAACGATCGCGGACGCGGCGAACGCTACTCGCCAGTGGGGCGAGGGCGCCACCAGGGCTCGAGCCGGGCGCAGGTCGAGCGCCAGCCGGCGTCGGTGTCCGCGATGGCATCGCCGCCGAGCTTGAGCAGCAGCTCGTCGGCGAGCACCAGGGCGAGCATGGCCTCGACGATGACCGGCGCCGCACCGATGGCGGTGACGTCCGAGCGCTCCCAGGCCGTGGCGCCGGGCTCACCGGTGGCGAGATCGACTGACGGCAGCCCCTTGCGCAGGGTCGAGATCGGCTTGAAGTACGCCCGCGCTACGAGATCCTCGCCGTTGGTCACGCCGCCCTCCAGGCCGCCGGCACGGTTGGTCTCGCGCCGGAGCTGCTCGTCAACCAGGTGGATCGGGTCGTGGGCGGTCGAGCCGTGCAGCCCGGCGACCTCGATTCCGGCGCCGACCGCCGCGGCCTTGACCGAGTGGATGGACCCGAGGGCAGCGAGCACCCGGCCGTCGAGCTTGCGGTCCCAGTGGCTGTGGGAGCCGAGTCCCGGCGGCAACCCGCGGACCACGCCGCCGACCACGCCGCCCATGGTGTCGCCGTCGGCGCGCGCCGCGCGGACCGCCTCGACGAGGCGGTCCTCGCCGTCCGGATCGGGAGTGACCAGCGGCGAGTCGTGGCGGACTCCAGCGAGGTCCTCCCAGGTCGGGGGGCCGTCGTGCACCACATGCGGTCCGAGCTGGAGAACCGCGGAGCGCATCCGGATGCCGTACCGCTCGAGCAGCTGCTGGCAGACCGCACCGGCGAGCACCCGGGCGCCGGTCTCGCGCGCCGACGCCCGCTCGAGGACATTGCGCATGTCGGCGAGCTGGTCGGTGGCGGCGCCGCCCGAGTAGTCGGCGTGGCCGGGACGCGGCCGGGTGACGGCTCGCTTGGCCATCTGCTCGGGGTCGGCCGACCACGGGTCCATGACCTCGGCCCAGTTCTTCCAGTCTCGATTGACCAGCTCGAGCACCAGGGGCCCGCCCATTGTGCGGCCGTCTCGAAGGCCGCCGGTGATCACGACCTCGTCCTTCTCGATCCGCTGCCGCCCGCCGCGACCGAAGCCGTGCTGGCGCCGGGCGAGCCGCTCGTCGATGGCATCGCGGTCGAGCTCGAGCCCCGCGGGCAGGCCTTCGAGCACCGCCGTCAGCTTCGGCCCGTGCGACTCGCCTCCGGTCAGCAAACGCAATCGTCTCAGACTCATCCCGTCTCCAATCCGTCGGCTCTGCCGGAGAGCATACGCTGGATGGGGGCGAGAGCCAACACGACCGGAACACAGGCGCAGCTGCCCGGTCCAGTCCCATTCCGGTCCCGATCCCGATTCCGATCCCGATCCCGATTCCGATCCCGATTCCGACTCCGATTCCGACTCCGATCCCGATTCCGACTCCGATTCCGACTCCGATTCCGATTCCGATTCCGATTCCGATTCCGATGACAGCGTGCGCGATCGGCGTCAGCGTCAGCAACGACGACAGCGGATCCCGGCTGCCTCCTGCCTCTCCATCTCGCTTGTCCGTCTTTGGAGCCGTTTCCTCTCGCTTGCATTGCCCCGGTCCGAGTCCCCGGCGCCGTCCGAGGCCCTCTGCTATCCTCACCGGAGCCATGACCCGACCCGCCTTGATCGTCGCCGCCCTTCTCGCCGCCGCCACCTCGACGGGGCTGCAGCCGGCCGCCGCCGAGCAACCCGAGCGGCAGACGGTGACCATCCTCCACACCTCGGACATCCACGGCAGCGTGCTGCCCTTCGACGACGTCCGAGACCGCCCGGCCGAGGGCTCCCTCGCCCGGGTCGCCACCACGGTCGAACGGGTTCGCGCCGAGGTCGACCACCCGGTGCTGGTCCTCGACTCTGGCGACGCCATCCAGGGCACGCCGTTGGAGCAGTTCCCCCACGTCCGGTGGTCCGAGCCGAGCCCGACCATCGCCGCCATGAACCGCATCGGCTACGACGCCATGGCGGTGGGCAATCACGAGTTCAACTTCTCACTCGCTGTGCTGCGCCGCGCCGAGCGCCAGGCGGAGTTTCCGTTCCTGTCGGCCAACACCGTCGAGGCGGCCACCGGTCGACCGGCATTCCCGACCCACGTGGTGGTCACGGCGGGACCGGTTCGGATCGGGATCGTCGGCCTCGTGACCCCCAACATCCCGGCGTGGGAGCGGCCGGAGCACATTCCCGGGCTCTCGTTCCGACCCATGGACGAGGTCGCGGACGAGCTGGCGGCCACGCTTCGGGCCGACGAGGGCTGCGACCTCGTCGTCGTGCTCGCCCACACCGGGTTCGAGCCCGACGCCGACAACCCGAAGGCTTGGGCCGCCGACTCCGAGAACTTCGGCCGGCGGCTGGCGGCGGTTCCGGGGATCGACGTCCTGCTCACCGGCCACACCCATCGCGACATCGCGCCGTTCGAGTCCGGAGGCGTCATCGTCTCCCAGCCGTCGGCTCGGGCCCGCGCCGTCACCCGGCTCGACCTGACCTTCGAGCCGAGCGAGTCGGGCTGGCGGCTGGCCGACTGGAGTGGCCGCAACCTCGATCTCACCATCGTGCCCCCCGACGACGACTTCGTCGGCGGCTTCGCCGCGCTCCACGAGCGGGTTGTCGCGGCTCTCGATGCGCCGGTCGGGCGGGTCACCGCCGCGGTCAGTGTCGCCGGCTGCCGGCTCGCCGACTGCGCCGCGCTCGATCTCATCCACGCGGTGCAGCTCGAAGCCTCGGGCGCCGATCTGTCGCTCGCCTCGCTGCTCAGCGACCGGACCCCGGACCTGCCGCCCGGACCGGTGACCTGGCGCTGGATCCACGGCCTCTACGTCTATCCGAACACCCTGGTCAAGGTCGAGACCACAGGCGCCGAGGTCCGCGACATCCTGGAGCACGCGGCGCGCTACTACCGTGCCCTCGAGTGCGAGACCGGCGCCGGGTGCACGGTGCTCACCGACCCCGACATCCCGAGCTACAACGTCGACACCATGGCCGGCGTGTCGTACCGGGTCGACCCGACGCAGCCGCCCGGCAACCGGATCCAGGACGTCAGTATCGACGGCCGACCGGTCGGCGACGACGCTGTGTTCACCCTGGTGTGCAACAACTACCGCGCCGCTGGCGGCGGCGGCTACCCCCACCTGGCGGCTGCAGACCCCGTGTGGCAGTCGTCGGCCGAGGTGACCGACCTGATCGGCAACTTCATCGCCGGCGCCGGGACCTGGCAACCGGAGGCCGACGGCAACTGGCGGCTCGGACCCGCCATCCGCGCCGAGCGGCCGCTCGCGGCGACCCCGTGAGCTGGGGTCGCCGGCACGATCGCCGGCGGCTGGTCCTGGCGTGTCGTCTCGCTACTGGTGGAGCTCGCTCCACCTGGTGCAGTCGCCGGTCTCGAAGCCGTCGGCGAACAGCGGGAAGATGGCGTCGCACGGCATGGCGCCCTCGATGACGACGTCGTCGATGTTCCAACCGCAGTACTGCCAGTAGCCGTCCGCCGAGCCGTAGGTCCACTGGACCCGGACTTCGCTGTGGCCGACCGCCTCGGGCAGCGGCACCACCTGCTCGAGCCAGGCCTGGTCGTCGATGGTCGTTTCGTCGTTGTCCCAAATTTCCTGCCAGCTCGCGCCGTTGTCGACCGACAGTCGGATCCGTGCGTTGTCGTACCAGTCGCGCTCGACGCCGAGCCAGCGCATGAACCGCAGCTGCGCCGACGTCGCGTCGGACAGGTCGACGGCCGGCGTCGTCAGTGTGAGCTCGTTTTCGCCCACCGAGGCCGGCGCATCGCCCGCGAGGTTGACGCCGGCCACGTACGGTCCGGTGAACCCCGAGGTCGGGTCGGGCCCGCCGTAACCGTCCTGCTCGTCGCCGGTCGGCTGGCCCCATGCCCAGCCGGTGGTCGGGAATCCGCCGTTGTCGATCGCCCATCCCGGGTCGACGTCGAAGCTCTCGACGAGGAAGGCGCCCCACCCGGCGCTCTCGACGACGTAGAAGGCGCCGCCGTTGCTGTCGACCGACAGGTTGCCGAGAGCGTCGGCGGTGCGCACCTCGAAGAAAAACGCCGTGCACGGGTCGACACCGTCGACGGTGATCTCGTGGTCGGTGACCAGCATGCTGTCCTCGACGAGCACCGCCGGCGGCAGGTTCGATCCGTAGAGCACGACCGTGGTCCCCGGCTCGTCGGTGGTGAAGCTGAAGGTCACCGACGACTCGGTGGCGCTCGCGGCGACGTCGGCGATGGTCGGTCCCCGGCAGTCGATCGCGGACTCGGCGGTGCGCGGCACGTTGATGCCGCCGACGCCGTCGTTGGCGTCGATGTAGGTCACCGTCAGCACGTCGCCGTGGCCGACCACGAGATCGGCGCCGAGCACCGCGGCGCCGGTGTAGATGCTGCGATCGGCGGCGGTCTCGGTCAGGGTCACCGACACCGCGCTGCCGCCCGCCTCGAGCTCCGCGGTCGTGGTGTCGATGGTGACGGGGCTCGAGCCGGGAACGTTACTGTCGGCGACCCGCACGGTCACGGTCGCCGAGCACGGGTAGACCGGCGCGTCGAGCCCGACCCGACCGGCCTCGCGCGCGCCGAACTCGTACGATGTCGGGATCAGGTTCTGGCCGTGGATGTGGCAGTGGGTCGGGTCGCCGGTCACCGCGGCGGTGACGTGGCCGTTGGCGTCGATGAGCCCCGAGCCGAGGACGTTGGCGGCGCCCCCGGCATCGTCGAAGAACGAGACGATGGCGGCGTTCGCCTTGGCCAGCGGCGCGCCGCCCACCTTGACCGTCAGCGACGCCGTGCCGCCGGCCGACGAGAAGTCATCGGGCTCGTCGGGGGCGACAGCGGGCAGGGTCCGCATCCAGGTCGTGCAGGCGCCGAACAGCGTCGACTGCTCGACCCACTTGTTGCCCTCGCTCGAGCTCGAGTCGCCGTGCACGTCCATGACGTGATGCTTGCCGGCCATGTGCTGACCGCCGGTGGTGAACGCGGTCTCCAGGCGCAGGGCGTCGACGATGCCGCGCTGGGCGTCGCACGGAGGCACCCACGACTCGGTGGTGGTGCCGCCCTCGAAGCTGACCGCACCTCCCTCGTCGTCGCGCAGCCAGGCCTCTCCGAAGCACTCGTTGACCGTGAACTCGCCGTTGTTGCACGCCACCGACCAGATCGTCGGCAGCAGGTCGGCATTGGTCAGGTTGTGGACGTCCGAGGTGTCGAAGCCGGTGGTCGACCAGCCGCCGGACCAGCCGTGGCCGATGTACAGCCCGAGGCCGCGGCCGGCGTTGACCGCATTGGCGACCTGCGACGACGTCGCGCTCGAGTGGTAGATCTGGTCGAACTCGGTGTACGAATAGCCCGGCGCCATCAGGTCGGTCCGCAGAAGCTCGATCCGTTGCCAGTCGGCGAGGCCGGTGCCGCCGGTGTCGTCGGAGCCGATGCCGAAGCCGGCCTGGGTCCAGGCGCCGGCCGAGCCCGCGTCGGGCAGCTGCTCGTAGCCCAGGATCTTGGCCGCCTGGACCGCGACCTGGTCGCCGGTGACCGCCGAGATCCGGGAGATGGCGGCGTCGGGCCGGTTGTCCGTACCCTCGAGCTTGGTGAAGCAGGGATCACAGGGGGAGTGCTGGCTGTGAACGCCGGTCAGGGTGGGGATCTGCGGGGAGTCGCCGACCAGCACGATCCAGGCCAGTCCCTCCGGTTCGTCGTAGAACGACTGGATGGTCGTTTTGACCGCCGCTGCCGTGGTCCCGGCTGCCGAGGTCGGCACGACCACGGTCGGGTAGCCGACCAGCGTCTGCCACTCGGCAAAGGGTTGAATGTCGTCAACGAAGTCGTCGTCGACGATGATCAGCTGGCGGCCGGCCTCGACGAACGGCGACGTGCGGCCGCGGAAGCTCGAGTAGTTGACCGCGTGGAGCCGGACCGCGGCGTCGAAGGCGCCGGTCAGCGGGCGGTCCGGGCCGAGCCGCGGGTTGGCGGCGTCGGGCAGATGCACCACGCGGTACCGCGCCTCCTCGACCACGGTCAGGGTGTTGGTGTCGGGTCGCCAGAAGGCGACCGGCACCTGGAGCGCCTGGCCGCGGATCGGTCCCGAGATGAACGGCCGGCCGATGAGGGCGTGGTCGAACGGAAACGCCGCCGCGCTGCCGTAGACCTTGTCATCGAAGACCCACGGTACGGTGGCGGGGTCGGTTCCCCGGTCGAAGTGACCCTTCGACGGCGCCACCCCGGCGAAGCCCAGGGCGCCGAGGTCGATCTCCCGCACCCGACTGTCGGCGAGCTCGAGAGCGACCCCGTCGGTTCGGCCGAGCAGGTACTCGGAGGCCAGATAGGGCAGCGAAGGCAACCCGCGCATCATCAGGTTGTGGCTGTCCGGAGCCCGGACGACGGCCCAGGACGCGTTGTCGATCTCGATGCCCTCCAGCGTCAGTTCGGACACCGTCACGTGGAGCAGCTCGCTCTCTCCGGCTTCAATCGCCAGCCCCGTGGCCTCCGGCGCCAGCACAACCACCTCGCCGGCGGCGGCGATCGATCCGCTCCCGAGTCCGACCAGCACGATGACGCACATCCGTCCGAACCTTCGCATCGAAACCTCCACGGCAGATCTGCCGAATGTCGCGAGGATACCACGCAACTTCAGTCCAGGCTGCGGCTTAAGACGCAATCTCAGGCGCGATCGGATCACCGTTGCCGACGGGCCGCATGAATCCCATGTACCATGCCGGCATGGCGAAGTTCGAGGTGCGTTCGGTCCACGGCAACTACACGGTCGTGGTCGGACACGGGCTGCTGCGGGGACTCGGCGCCGCCATCGACCGCGAGGCCGGACCGGCAGCGCGCTCCGTCGCCAGCGACGTCACCGTCGGCCGGCTCTACGGCCGCAGGGTCGCCGCCGGCCTCGGGGTCGGCCTGGTCGAGCTGCCGGGCGGCGAGCCCGACAAGAGCTGGGCCGCGGTCGAGACCCTGTGCCGCCGCTGGCTCGCCGACGGTCTCGACCGCTCCGCCGCCGTGCTCGCCGTCGGCGGCGGCATCGTCACCGACACGGTGGGCTTCGCCGCCGCCGTCTACCTGCGCGGCATCGACTGGATCGCCGCGCCGACCACCCTGCTCGCCATGGTCGACGCCGCGGTCGGCGGCAAGACCGGCGTCAACCTGGCCGAGGGCAAGAATCTGATCGGTTCGTTCTGGCCGCCACGGCTGGTCCTGGCCGACGTCGAGACCCTGGCGACGCTGCCCCCGAGGCAGCTGCGGGCCGGACTCGCCGAGGCGGTCAAGACCGCCTGGATCGGCGACTCGGCTCTGCTCGACCTGCTGCCATCGCACGGCGAGGTGACGTTCTCGGCATTGGCGCCCGAGGCATGGGTCGATGTGATCGGTCGCTGCGTCACGGTCAAGGCCGAGATCGTCGCCGAGGACGAGTGCGAGGTCGGCGCGCGGGCCGCGCTCAACCTCGGCCACACCCTCGGTCACGCCCTCGAGGCCGCCACCGACTATCGGCGCTTCCTGCACGGCGAGGCGGTGGCCTGGGGGCTGCTCGCCGCTGCTCGGCTGGCTCACGACCGGGGGCTGCTGTCGGCTGAGCGGCACGCCGACCTCAGCCGGGCCGTGGCGCGCCTCGGGCCGGTGCCCGGCATCGCCGACATCGACCCAAATCGCGTCCGACGCCACATGGCTCACGACAAGAAACGGAACGCCGGCGGCGTTGCCTGGGTGCTGCCCACCGACGACGGGGTCGCGATCGGTCAGCGGGTCGCCACTGACGAAGCTCTCGCGGTGCTCCGTGACCTCGGCGCGACGGAATTTCCGGCGCCCCGGCGCCGGCGTCGCGGCCCCCGGCCGCCGATCGAGCCGGAGGTCTGATGAAAAAACTTCATGAAGTCTGTACCGACCGCGGCGGTCGATGGTATCTTCGCCGCCATCAGGAATGGAAACTGAGGAGGTAGATCATGAAACGTCTAATTTGCGTCCTGGTTCTGGCCCTCGCCTGGACCGGTCTGATCCACGCCCAGGGCGTGACCACCGGTTCGCTCAGCGGCGTGGTCACCGACCCCAACAACGATGTCATGCCCGGCGTGACCGTGGTCGCCACCCTGACCACGACGGGCACCACGTACACCGCGATCACCGACGCGTCGGGCCGGTTCCGGATGGTCAACGTCAAGGTCGGCGGCCCCTACGAGGTCGTGGCGAACCTCGATGGCTTTGCAACTCAGACCGTCGAGAACGTCTCCGTCCGCCTCGGTGAGACCACCGAGATCGAGATCGGCCTCCAGCTCGAGGCGACCACCGCCGAGATCGTCGTCGTCGGCCGGGCCGACGACCTCATCAACCCGACCCGGATGGGCGTCGCGAGCTCGGTCTCCCAGACCTCGCTCGAGTCGATGCCGACGGTCGAGCGCAACCTGTACGACTTCGCGCGGACCAACCCGGTGTTCTCGACCTACTCGCCGGACGAGGACGCGACCGTGCTCTCGGTCGCCGGCCGCAACCCGCGCTACAACAACATCTCCATCGACGGCGCGGTCAACAACGACGTCTTCGGTCTCGCCGACAGCGGCACCCCGGGCGGCCAGGCCGAGACCCAGCCAATCCAGCTCGACGCGGTCCAGGAACTCCAGCTCGTGACCTCGAGCTTCGACGTCCGGCAGGGCGGCTTCACCGGCGGCAGCGTCAACGTGATCACCAAGTCGGGCTCGAACCAGTTCCGCGGCGGCGTCTTCGGCTACTACAGCGACGACGGATTCGTCGGCGACGGGCCCGACTTCTTCCCCGAGCTCGGGACCTTCGAGGACCTCGAGTACGGCTTCAGCCTGGGCGGCCCGATCGCCAAGGACAAGGCGTTCTTCTTCGTCAACTACGGCCACAACGACCTCGACCGGCCGACCGGCTGGTCCCTCGACGGCTCCACCGGCGAGGCCTGGCAGGACGGCGCCTTCGTCGCCGAGGCCGAGCAGTTCCGCCAGTTCAACATCGACACCTACGGCTACGACCCCGGCGGGCTCGGCGAGCTCACCCGGGAGACCCCGAGCGACAAGATCTTCCTCCGCCTCGATCTCAACCTCAGCGACAGCAGCACCCTGACCGCGCGCTACAACTACATCGACGCGTCGAACGTCATCAACCGGCCCGGCCGCGGCAGCTATGAGTGGGCCGGCGAGGCCTACGACTTCGCCAGCGAGACCAACTCTCTTGTCGCCCAGTGGAATACCGTCTTCGGAAACGACAAGTTCAACGAGCTGCGGGTCACCTACCAGACCATCCGCGACAACCGCGGCGGCGTCGGCGAGCGCTTCCCGCACATCTTGATCACCAACGTCGACGGCGACTTCAACTCGTGGCAGGCAGGAACCGAGCAGTTCTCGACCTTCAACGGCCTCGACACCGACATCATCGAGATCACCGACGACTTCACCTTCTTCGTCGGCGACCACGAGATCACCATCGGCACCCACAACGAGTTCTACTCGTTCAAGAACCTGTTCATCCAGGACGGCTTCGGCTCGTACCAGTTCGACACCCTCGAGGACTACTACGCCGGCAACGCGAGCCGCTACGACCACACCTTCCCCAACGACCCCGCCAATCCGGCCGACGAGTTCGACACCTACCAGCTCGGGCTGTATGCCGGCGACACCTGGCGCGCCCGGTCCAACTTCACCCTGGTCTACGGCCTCAGGGTCGACGCGCCGTTCTTCCCGGACTCGCCGGACTACAACCCGCTCGCCGACGACACCTTCGGCGTGCGCACCGACGACATCCCGGACGGCAACCTGCTGTGGTCGCCGCGCATCGGCTTCAACTGGGACATCAACGGCGACGGTGAGATGCAGCTGCGCGGCGGCGTCGGCCTGTTCACCGGCCGCACCCCCTACGTCTGGATCTCCAACAACTTCGGCCGCACCGGCACCCGCCAGACCACGATCCGTGCCTTCGGAGACCCGTACATCCAGTTCAACCCCGACCCGGACAACCAGCCGACCGACATCGGCGGCGCCTCGACCCAGGAGCTCAACGCGGTCGACCCCGACTTCGACTTCCCCCAGACCTGGCGCGCCAACCTCGCCCTCGACTACCGGCTGCCGTGGTGGAACATGGTCGCCACCGCCGAGGTGCTGTACGCCCAGAGCACCAACGAGATCGACTACAAGAACCTCAACATCGTCCGCACCGGCGACGAGCTGCCGTTCGACGGTCGGCCGATCTACGAGCAGCTGAACTCGGACTTCTCGGGCGCCTACTACCTGACCAACACCGACGACGGCGACGCCACCAACGTCATCCTCAAGCTCGAGAAGCCGTACGGCGACTTCCCGCTCTGGGGCAGCGTCTCCTACACCTGGGGCGAGTCCAACGTCGTCAACGACGGCACCTCGAGCCGCGCGGTGTCCAACTGGCAGTTCACCGAGGCCGCGGATCCCAACAACGTCGGGCTGTCGGCGTCGGACTTCCAGGTCGAGCACCGGGCCATCATCAACCTCAACTACGAGTTCAACCGCAACAGCCGCTGGTCGACCACCCTGTCGATGTTCTGGAACCGCCAGAGCGGCAAGCCCTACTCCAACATCTACGCCTTCAGCTTCCCCTCGATCAACGAGGACCGCTACATGTTCAACGACCTGATCTACGTGCCGTCGGGCCCCGACGACGTCGAGATCACCAACGGCACCTGGGACGAGCTCAACGCCTACATCGAGCGCGCCGGGCTCGGCAGCTACAAGGGCGGCATCGCGCCGCGCAACGCGACCAACCAGCCCTGGGTGACCCAGACCGACCTGGCGATCCGGCAGAACATCCCGGTGCCGGGCAACTCGTCGCTCCAGATCAGCCTCGATATCTTCAACTTCTGGAACCTTATCGACGACGAGTCCGGGCTGGTCCGCTTCGTCAGATTCGGCACGGTGAGCCCGGTGACCTACCAGGGCGTCAACGACGAGGGCAAGCCGATCTATCAGCTGCGCAGCGTCGTCACCGACCCCGACACCGACATCTACACCTACAACGACCTCCGGTCGCGCTGGCGCGCGCGCCTCGGCGTCCGCTGGTCCTTCTAGGTTCCGCACCGGAACACCAAACGCCCGGGCAGCTGCCCGGGCGTTTTTCTTCCTGCGAACTCTCTCTTTTTTCTCGTCCTGATTTCTCGGAGAAATCAGGACGAGAAAAAAGTCTGAACACCACACCGGTTTGCGCTACGATGTTTCACCCATGAGCACACCTCCGCAGGAAGCCGCATCCGCCGGTCCGCCGATGGTCGACCGGCTGCCGCACGAGCCGGAGGCCGAGCGCGCCGTGCTCGGCGCCATGCTGCTCGACCCGACGGCACTGCTCATGGTGCTCGAAAAGGTCCGCGAGGAGGAGTTCTACGTCGAGGCCCACCGGATCATCTTCGGCGCCTGCGAGGCGCTGCACTCGCGCGGCCAGGCCGTCGATCTGCTCACCGTCACCAACCACCTGCGCGAGCAGGGTCTGCTCGAGCGGGTCGGCGGCGCCGCCTATCTGTCGTCCGTGATCGACGCCCTGCCCGACGTCGCCAACGCCGTGCACTACGGTGAGATCGTCCACGACAAGTCGGTCAAGCGGCGCCTGATCTCCGCGGCCCAGCGGATTTTGACGACCTGTTCGATGGACCACGGCGAGGCGCGGGCCGCGGTCGAGTCGGCCCAGCGCGACGTCTACCACATCGCCGAGGACACCCTGGCCGGCGGTCTGCTCCATGTCCGGGGCCTCGCCGAGACCGAGCTCAAGGCGATCGAGGACAGCCGCTCATCGGGCTCGGCTTTGACCGGTCTCGACACCGGGTACACCCGGCTCAACGAGCTCACCTCGGGGTTTCAGAGCAAGGACCTGATCATCCTCGCGGCCCGGCCGTCCATGGGCAAGACCTCGCTCGGGGTCAACATCTGCACCCACAACGCCCTGCGCGGCGGCAAGAAGGTCGCCGTCTTCTCTCTCGAGATGTCCGCCGAACAGCTGGTCCGGCGCATGCTGTCCTCCGAGGGTCGGGTCGACCAGAAGCGGCTCGCCGGCGGCTATCTGGCGAAGTCCGACTGGCCGAAGCTCGAGATGGCCGCCCAGGCGCTGCAGGACGCCGACATCTGGATCGACGACTCGCCGGGCATCACCGTGCTCGAGCTGTCGGCCAAGGCGCGCCGGCTCAAGCAGGAGAAGGGCCTCGACCTGGTCATGGTCGACTATCTCCAGCTGATGTCCGGCGGCTCCCGGTTCAACAGTCGCACCGAGGAGGTGTCGGCGATCTCGCGCGGGCTCAAGGGCGTCGCCAAGGATCTCGCCGTGCCGCTGCTGGTTCTGTCTCAGCTCAGTCGGCAGCCGGAGCGCCGCGGCGGCGACCACCGGCCGCAGCTGTCGGATCTCCGGGAATCGGGCTCCATCGAGCAGGATGCGGACGTCGTGCTGTTCATCGTCCGGCCGTCGGTGTACGACCGCGAGGCCGAGGATCCGCGACGGGCCGAGCTCATCATTTCCAAGCAGCGCAACGGCCCCATCGGCGACATCGACCTGGTCTTCCAGCACGAATACACCCGGTTCGAGAACGCCGAGACCAGGCACCGTGAGGAGGACGCCCCGTGGTAGCCGGCGCCGAGTGATGGGCGCGACCCGGGACACCCGCTTCTTTTGTACCGAGTGCGGCCACGAGTCGTCCAAGTGGCTCGGCCAGTGCCCCGGCTGCGGAGCCTGGAACCGCTTCAGCGAGGAGCCGCGACCGCCGAAGATCGCCGGCCGGAGGCGGTCCGCGACTCGATCGAGGGCCACAGGAGCCCGGCCGATGCCGGTGACCGACGCCGCTGCCGCGGCGACCCCGCGTCTTCCGAGCGGCCTCGCCGGCGTCGACCTGGTGCTCGGCGGCGGGCTGGTGCCGGGCTCGCTGGTGCTCCTCGCCGGCGATCCCGGCATCGGCAAGTCGACCCTGCTGCTCCAGGTCGCCGCCGAGACCGCGACAGCACGCGGTCCGGTGGTCTACGTCACCGGTGAGGAGTCGGCGGAGCAGGTCGCGCTGCGCGCCGGGCGCATCGGCGGTCTGGTCCCCGACCTGCTGCTGCTGCCGGAAACCTCGTGTGACGCCGTCCTCGCCCACCTTGCACAGCTCGAGCCCCGCCTGGTCGTCGTCGACTCGATCCAGACCCAGACCGTTGACGAGCTCGACGCGGTCGCCGGCTCGGTGAGCCAGGTTCGGGCAACCGCCGCCCGCTTCCAGCACCTGGCCAAGACCCGGTCGGTGCCGGTGGTGCTGGTCGGCCACGTCACCAAGGAGGGCCTCATCGCCGGGCCCAAGCTGCTCGAGCATCTGGTCGACGTGGTGCTGTCGCTCGAGGGTGAGCCGGGTCACGAGCTGCGGGTCCTCAGGGCGGGTAAGAACCGTTTCGGCACGGTTGCCGAGCTCGCCCTGTACTCCATGACCGGCGCCGGGCTCGAAGCGGTGACGAACCCGTCGGCCTGGCTGCTCGAGGACCGCCGCCTCGGCGTGCCGGGATCGGTCGTCGCAGCCTCGCTCGAGGGTACCGCTCCCCTGCTGGTCGAGGTTCAGGCGCTCGCTTCGCCGACCGCCCTCGGCACCCCGCGCAGGGTCGCCCAAGGCTTCGACGGCGGTCGTCTGGCACTGCTCGTGGCAGTCATCGAGCGCCACGCCGGCATCCGCTTCTCAGAGCGCGACCTGTTCGTCAACCTGGTCGGTGGCCTCACCCTGCGCGAGCCTGCACTCGACCTCGCGGTGGCCGCGGCGCTGGTGTCGTCGGTCGCCGACCGTGCGCTGGCCGACGACATCGCGGTGTTCGGCGAGATCGGCCTTCTCGGCGAGGTCCGGGCGGTCAGCCGCACCGCCGAGCGGGTCCGCGAGGCGGCGGCGCTCGGCTTCGGCCGGGTCGCACTGCCGGCACGGTCGGCCGGCACCGAGCTGGCACTGCCAGCGGCGCCCATCGCGACCGTCGGCGATCTGGTCGGGCTGCTGCGGGAGTCGAGCTCTGAGCTCTGAGCTCTTTGCTCTGAGCGAAAGGTCGGTTTCCCAATGCGGCTTCGTCAAGAGCCAGAGAGTGTGTCGAGCTGACAGCTACTCGGCGCTCGGTGCCGCCGCTTGGTAGACCTCGGTGAACATGGCGTAGAAGGTCATGGCCGGCTGCAGCTGGGCCAGGGGGATCTGGTCGTTGACGGTGTGAGAGTGGAGTTCGTCGGCGGGACCGAAGCCGACCGTCGGGATCCCGAACAGGCCCGCCGTGGCGCAGCCGTGGGACGAGAACTTCGACCGGTGGATCCTCGGCTCGCGACCGAGCACCTGGCGCGCCGTGGCCCTGGCCGCGATCACGGCAGCACTGTCCGGCAAGGTCTCCCACGCCGGGAAGACCTTGTCCGTCGGGTAGGCGAAACCGCGCCACGAGGGCTGGTCGTAGTCGAGCAGGGTCACTTCGGCGCCGGCGTCGATCACCGCAGGCAGCTCGCGGATCTGCGTCAATGCGTCGTCGGGCGACTCGCCGATGGTCAGCCGGCGGTCGATGTGGATCCGGCACTGGTCCGGGATCGCGGTCAGAGACGGCGACCGGGAGCCGATCTCGGTCACCGCGATCGAGCCCGACCCCAGCCTCGGGTGAGTCGGCTCGAGCCTGTCGTGGAGACCGGCGAGAGCATCGGCGATCGGAGTCATCCGGTAGATCGCGTTGACGCCCCGGTCGGGCTGTGAACCGTGGGTCGAGACACCCCGGGTCACGATGTCGATCTCCATCCGGCCACGCTGACCGTAGCAGACGCCGAGGTGCGACGGCATCGCGATGATGACCGCTTCGGGGCGCAGGTCGGATTCGTTGACCAGGTACTGCCAGGCGAGACCGACGCAATCCTCGCCGGTGACCGTGGCGGTCACCCACACCGTGAAGTCGTCGGGCAGGCCGATGCGGGCCGCCAACGCGATGCCGTGGATGACCGCCGCCAGGCCGCCCTTCTGGTCCGAAGCGCCGCGGCCGAACAGAATTCCGCCGGAGACGACGCCGCGGAACGGATCGTACTTCCACGAGGTCGGGTTGCTGATGCCCACCGTGTCGACGTGGGCGTCGAACGCGACCACTCGTGGTCCGGAACCGAAGCGCCCGAGCACGTTGCCCATCTCGTCGAGGTGGACGTCTCGATAGCCGAGGCGCTCCATCTCGCGCATGACTCGCTCGCACGCCAGACGCTCTCCCCGGCTGGGGGACGGGATCGTCACCAGGTCGCGGAGCAGCTCGATGCACTCGGGGGCCGCCTCCTCGGCGAGCCGGAAGGTGTGGGCGGCCTGCTCGGGCGAAATCGCACCGGTGGTGGTGTTGGTCTGCGCCATGTCGTGCTCCGATGAGAATTTTTTCACATAGCGCGCCACTGGGCAAGGAGGAAGACGCGAAACCGGAGTGCCGTCCGATCTACCGGCCCGCTCGTCGGCTCACGACCCCCGCGGACCGAAGATCGCGGTGCCGACGCGCACCATGGTGGCGCCCTCGGCGACGGCGATTTCGAAGTCGTGGCTCATGCCCATGCTGAGCTCCGGCAGCGCTCGACCGGAGCTCTCCTGGAGGCGATCCCGAACCTCTCGAAGCGAACGAAAGTACGGACGGGACGCTTCCGGGTCGTCCGTCCACGGGGGAATCGCCATGACGCCGCGGACCGACAACCGGTCGGCAGCGAGCGCGGCCTCGAGCAGGGCCGGCGCCTCTCGAGGCGTCACACCACCCTTCTGGGGCTCGTCACCGACGTTGATCTCGAGCAGGACGTCGACGATGCGGGACGGCCAGTGCTCCGCGAGCAGGAACTGGAGGCGATCGACGACCTCGGGCCGGTCGACAGTGTGGATCACGTCGAAGGTCTCAAGGGCCGCACGTGCCTTGTTGCGCTGGAGCGGGCCGATCAGGTGCCAGCGTGCCGGTCGCACGCCGGGTTTCTTGGCTGCAGCCTCCTGAACGCGATTCTCACCGAGGTCCCCCGCGCCGGCGGCGACCGCCGCGTCGACCCGCTCGGCGGCGTGCGTCTTGGACACCGCGATCAGGGTCACCTCGTCGGGATCACGATTCGCGCCGCGGGCGGCGTCGGCGATGCGCCGACGCACCGAAGTCAGATTGCGGTTGAGCGCGTCACCCATCTCACCCCTGTTCCGATACCGCATCGGCGTCATCGAGCATCGTCTCGAGATAGAGGATCCGGTGGCAGGTCTCGCAGCAGATGATCTCCTCGCACCGGCGGACGCGCTGCTGGAGGTGAGGCCGCAACGCAAAGTGGCACAGCGAGCACGACCCGTCAAGCACCGCGGCCATGGCCGTCCCCTTCTTCGATTCGAGCAGCCGCATGAACCGCGCCCGGTTCTTGGGCGCCAGATCGGCCTCGATGGCCCTGGCCTCGGCAACCAGCCCGTGGACCCGCTCGACGAGCTCCAGCTTGCGCTGTTCCCAGCCTTCGACGACGTCCTTGTGGGCCGCCTCCTCCTCCGGTCGCGCGTTCCTGCGCTCCTCGAGATCCACCGACAGCGCGTGAATGGCGTCCTCGAGCTCGCGTCGGCGCGCGGCGGCCTCGTTGAGCGCCTTGGTGGCGTAGTCGATCTCCGAGATCACGGCGGTGAACTCACGCTCGTTGGTGACCATTGCCTTCTGACGCTGGAAGTGATCGAGCTCGAGCTTCCACTCCTCTTCCTTCTTGCGCACGTCGCTGAGCTCGGTCTCGTGACCGCGCATCTGCTCCTCGGTCTCTTCGAGCTCGGCCTGACGGTCCCGGTTGCCCTGCTCGAGCTCCTGAACCTCGCGCGGTGGCGTCTGCCGCTCGCGGATCGCTTCGGCGATCCGGTCGTAATACTGCTGAAGCCGGACCAACAAGATCAGATCGTGACGTGCGTCGTTCACCGCTTCCCCTTCCTGCGTCGGCCCCGACGCTGGCGACCGCTCGCGCCGAGCGCCTCAGGTCGACGAGCCATGGGCCCACCAGGATTCGAACCTGGGACCGGCCGGTTATGAGCCGGCGGCTCTCACCGCTGAGCTATGGGCCCAAAGCATTCTAGCGCCGATGCCGATGTCGAACAAGGCGGCCTCCGGGACCGGACTCGCGTCCCAGTCCGAGTCCGAGTCCGTTTCCAATTCCGGGTCCGAGTCCGAGTCCGAGTCCGTTTCCGAGTCCGTTTCCGAGTCCGGGTCCGAGTCCGAATCCGATTCCGAATGCAGATGCAGCGGCAGGAACAGCGGCAGGGACAGCAACAGTCACAGGGTGCAGCAGCAGCGTCCGCGCCGGACCGCCGCTGTCCGAAGCGCGCCCACTCCTCGCCACCGACCCTCAATCAACGGAGCCGAAAGAAACCTCACCCCTTCAGGAATTCGGATGCGGCGGAGCACCAGCGACGCCGACCCGAATTCCTGAGGGCGGGTGGGGGGTGGGGCGCATCGTGAGAAGGAGGCGATGCCATGGCGCGAGACCCACCGCCCCGCTCCGCGGGGCTCGGATTCAACCGTGAAAGACGGCGCGAGCGAGGCTCGAGACGGCTTCGAGGATTGAAGACGAAAGCCGCCGGCCGAAAGGCCGGCGGCGGTGGGTCGGCGCCTCAGGAGCGAATGCGGCTTCAGTTGTTGCCTTCGCTGAACGGCTTGAGCAGGTGGGCGCGGGTCGGATGGCGCAGCTTGCGCAGTGCCTTGTACTCGATCTGCCGAATCCGCTCGCGGGTCACGTTGAAGGTCCGCCCGACCTCCTCGAGGGTGTGCTCGGTTCCGTCCCCGATGCCGAACCTCAGCTTGAGTACCTGCTCCTCTCGGGGCGTCAGCGACTTGAGCACCGACTCGGTGTGGTCCTTCAGCGTGCGCATGATCACCGCGTCGATCGGCGACACCGAGTTGGTGTCCTCGATGAAGTCACCCAGGTGCGAATCTTCTTCCTCGCCGATCGGGGTCTCGAGCGAGATCGGCTCCTGCGAGATCTTGTGGATCTTGCGGATCTTGGAGACCGGCATTTCCATACGGCCTGCGATCTCCTCGACGGTCGGCTCGCGGCCGAGCTCCTGAACCAGCATTCGAGTGGTCCGGGTCAGCTTGTTGATGGTCTCGATCATGTGGACCGGGATCCGGATCGTTCGCGCCTGGTCGGCGATGGCGCGCGTGATCGCCTGGCGGATCCACCAGGTCGCGTAGGTCGAGAACTTGTAGCCCCGCCGGTACTCGAACTTGTCCACCGCTTTCATCAGGCCGATGTTGCCCTCCTGAATGAGGTCGAGGAACTGGAGGCCCCGGTTGGTGTACTTCTTGGCGATCGACACCACGAGCCGCAGGTTGGCGACGATCAGCTCCTGCTTGGCCTGATCGGTCTTGGACTCGCCGCGCCGCACCTCGGCGAGCAGAACCTTGAGATCGTCGTACGGAACTTCGAACCTCTCCTCGAGCCGGTCGAGCTCCTCGGTGTAGCGCCCAACTCGGGCCTGATAGAACTGGCGACGCTCCTTGTTGCGCTCCTGCTGCAGCTTCCTGCGATCGCGGTTGATGGTCTGGATCGGGATCGAAAACTGCCGCTCGACCTCGCCGAGAAAGGTCAGCAGGCGGTTCCGGGTGGTGGTGGTGAAGTCGGCTCGGCGCACGAGCAGCGCGATGTCGGCGGTGTTGGCGCCGATCTTGTCGGACAGCTCCTTGAACCGCTTGCCCGATTTCTTGCACCGGCGAAGGCGCTGCTTGAGCTCGCGGGACTCCTCATCGAGGCCGCAGATGGTCCGGAAGATGGACAAGCCTTCGTGGACCCGATCCTCGGCCTTGTCGTCGAGCTGGGCGCCGTCGCTCTGAAGCAGCTCGCGAACCCCCCGCCGTTCACGGCGAGCCTGCTCATTGGTCCTCAGAAAGAGCTCGAGGAGCTCCGGCTCCTTGGACAGAGCGATGAACACCATGGCCTCACCGGCCTCGATCCGCTGCGCGATCTCGACCTCTCCCTCGCGATCGAGCAGCTTGACCGTCCCCATCTCGCGCAGGTACATGCGAACCGGATCGTTGGTCTTCTCGAGCTGCTCGGTCGCCGGGCGCGCCGCGGCCTTCACCGCCGCCGCATCCTTCTTGGCCTTGCCGTTGGTCGGCTGCTCGTCATCCTTGTCGTCGTCGACGTTGTCCGCTTCGACGACATCGATCTCGAGCTCGCCGAGCCGAATGTAGATGTCGTCGAGCTTCTCGGCAATCCCGGTCACCTCTTCCGGAAGCTGCTCAAAGAGCTCCTCGTACATGATGAAACCGCGCTCCTTGCCAGCTTGAATGAGCTTGGCAAGCTCGGGGTATTTTTCCTCAGCAAGTACACGCGGTTGCTCCATGAAGCGTCACCTCGAATCGTTGCGGTCGGATGCAGGGCCCGGATCATCTGGATTTCCGGGCGGACGCCGACGGTCGCGGTCGAAACAACATGGATCGACCGTCTGGGCTTCCCTCGACAGTTCACTCAATGAGAAACGTCCATCGGGTTCAAGCGCGTGGCGGGCTGTCCGATCGTTGCAGACCTCCAGACGAGGTCGCGGCGCCATTCATGAAATATGGGCCCCAATCGCCGGTTTGGCAACCCTCGAGGCGAAAAAAGGCAGAAAATCGACCGATCAAGCTGAATAATGCCAGAAACTGCCGTCCTCGACCGAGCTTCAGCTGCGGTATTCGTTCGACCCGGGACCTGCGGGCGCCCGGATGTGCTCAAAGCTCCGGGCGTCGCGAGCGCAGCTCACCGAGCCGGCGCTGGAGCTCGGAAATCCGTTCCAGGTCGCCTCGGTCCTCGGCGCGTCGGATGGCACTCGTGACGTCGCGCGCCTGGGCGCGCCACTGCTCGATCAGCACCCGTTCGAGCTGGTGGCGGATCGCTTCGTCGCCGAGCTCGGGGCCCGAGCCGGCGCTGACCTCCGCGACCAAGGTCAGCAGCTCGTCGTCGTCGTCGTTGTCGACCTGGAGCCAGCGAACGAGGTCCGTGTCGCCGGTCGCGACCGCCACGAATCGCCGCACCGCCTCGACCAAACGACCGACCCGCGGGTCGCGGCACAATCCGGACTCGATCTCTCGCGCCACAACGCGCTGCCAACCGGCGCCGCCATCGACGATGATTCGCGCCAGCAGCAGCTCGCCGGCGCCGAGAGAGGATCGGGGACCCGGCGCGGCTGCCGACGGGCGTGTGCCGGCGCGCGCCTGGCGGGCGAGATCCCGCAACACGGCCTCCGAGAAGCCGACCCGCTGGGTGAGCTCTTCAAACAGCTCGTCGCGCAGGTGGGGGTTGCGCGCGACGCCGACCAGCGCCGCGAGCTCCGCCGCCGCACGCTGCCGCGCCGAGCGCTCCGCGGGCAGGTCCTCGACCAGGAACTCGACCAGCGACATCGGGTCGGCGAGCAGCGCCCGCATGGCGTCACCGCCCTCGCCGCGAACGATGTCGTCCGGATCGGTTCCCGGCGGCAGCCCGATCACGGCAGGCGACACCCCGGCCTCGAGCAGCACCCGCGCCCCGGTCGCCGCGGCCCGGCGTCCGGCGCTGTCCGCGTCGTAACACAGCACAACCCGACCGTCAGCGCCGACGCGACGCCGAAGCAGCCGGGCGTGGTCCGCTGTCAACGCGGTGCCCAGGGTCGCCACTGCGTGGCAGATCCCGACCAGGTGCAGCGAGAAGCAGTCGAAGTAACCCTCGACCACGATTGCCTCGCTTGCGTCGGCGATGGCCCGCCGCGCCCGGTCGAGACAGAACAGCGTCGAGCGCTTGTGGAAAAGAGAGCTCTCCGGACTGTTGAGGTACTTGGGCTCGCCGTCGCCGAGGATCCGGCCGCCGAAGGCGATGAGCCGGCCCTCGGGATCGCGCACGGGAAAGGTCAAACGGTGGCGGAAGCGATCGTACGGGTTCTTTCCCGAGTCCGGTTGGACCGCGAGTCCTGCCTCGATGATCACCCCATGAGGGTGACGTCGGCCGAGGTGGTCGAGCAGCCCGCGCCAGTCATCGGGAGCGTAGCCGAAGCCGAAATCGCGCCAGGTCGATGTGTCGTAGCCGCGACGCTCGAGCTCGGCGCGGGCCGCACCGCCGGCCGGTGACTCGAGCTGCTCGACGAACCAGCGCTGCGCCTCGTCGAGAATGATCCGCAGCCGGTCCGCGGTCTGGCGACGCTGCCGCGCCTCCGGGCTCGCCGGCGGCAGCCGGACGCCGAAGCGCCTGGCCAGCCGCTCGACTGCCTCGGGAAAGGTCAGGCGCTCGAGTGTCATGACGAACTTGATGGCGTCGCCACCGGAATGGCAGCCGAAGCAGTAGTACAGCCCCTTCTCCGGATCGATGGAAAACGACGGCGTCTTCTCGTCGTGAAACGGGCACAGACCCTCGTACTTGCGACCGCGTTTGCGCAGCTTGACGTGGTCGCTCACCAGCTCCACCAGGTCCGTTGCCTGGCGGACCTCGGCGATCACCTGCGGGTTGAGATCGGCGTCGACCATGGTGCGAGCATTCTCGCATGAGCGCGATGACTGCCGATCCCGGTCTCTGGAAATCGCGGGGTTGAGCCGAGCTCAACCCCGCGATTGCCAAAAAGCGCCGTTTCCGGACGGGAACTAACTCGACTCTTCCAGCTCCACCTCGGTCGCACCGGTGCCCCCGCGGTTTCCCGGCGGGTGCTTGAACGACCGCACGGCAGGGTGCTCGCGGCAGATCTCGGCGACGGTCCGGCGCAGAATGCCGGCGCCGTGGCCATGGACGATCCGGATGGTCCGCGCGCCGGCTGAGAAGGCCTGGTCGAGGGCCTTGACGACCTCGTCCCGGGCGCGCTCGGCGTCCATTCCGAGCAGCATGATCTCGCGCGGCGCCTCGTCTCCGACCTCGAGCCGGACCGGGCGCTTCGGCCGCTGCCCTTCGTTCGGTCGTTCGAGGACCTCGACGTCGCCGATCGGCACCCAGATCTTCTTGTTGCCCACGACGACCGAGATCTGCGATCCCCGGATCTCGTCGACGACGCCGTCGCCCCCGAGGACCGACAGCGTGACGCGAGCACCGGGCGCCGGACCGTCGGACCGGGCAGGTCGGATCGGCCGTTCCCTGTCGCCGAGATCCAAGGCCTCGTCACGCAGCTTCTGCAACCTCTTCCGGCCGAGCGGAGTCCGGTCCCGAGTCGCCTTCGCGAGTTTTTCGGTCGCCCGGTCGAGCTGCCGCTTGGCCCGGCGGCGGAGCCGATCGCGTTCAGCCGCCACGGTTTCGGGCACCTGCGCCAGCTCGGTCTCGAGGCGGCCTTTCTCGGCCTCGACGTCCCGTTGGAGGGCGGCGAGTTCAGCCTCGCGCTCGGCGATGACGGCCCGCTCGGCGAGCAGCTCCTGCTCGAGCGTCTCGAGCCGCCGCAGCCAGCGGTCGAGCTCCAGATGGTCACCGCCGAGCAGCTCCTCGGCTCGGTTCAACACGGTGTCGGAAACCTCCATGCGACGGGCGATGTCGAGCCCGCGCGACCGTCCCGGCCGGCCCACCGTCAGCTCATAGGTGGGCGTCCGATTGACCTCGTCGTACTCCATCGCGGCGTTGTCGAAACCGTCCGCGGTCGACGCGGTCTGGGCGACTGCAGCCAGGTGCGTCGTGGCGACGGTGAGGGAGCGCCGCCGGGCGAGCTCCTCGAGCACGGCGCAGCCGAGGGCGGCGCCCTCCATCGGATCGGTTCCCGCACCGAGCTCGTCATACAGCACGAGGGTGTCGGCGGTCGCGGTCTCGAGCAGGCTGGCGGTCGCGGCCATGGCGCCGGAGAACGTCGACAGGTCGGCGCTGACGTCCTGCTCGTCTGCGACGTGGCACCACAGGTCGTCGATCACCGGCACCGTGGTCTCGGGGGCGGCGGGCAGCGGGATGCCTCGGTAGCACATCAGGACCATCAGACCGATGGTCTTGAGCACCACGGTCTTGCCGCCGGCGTTCGGGCCGGAGATCACCAGAGTCCGAACGCCGTCCGGCAGGGCGAAGTCGAGCGGTACTGCCGACCGGTCGTTGCGGCTGCGCCCCGCCCCGCCGAACAGCTCATGGCGCAGCTCGGACAAGCGTTCGTCGAGCAGCGGGTGCCGCGCCCCGACCAGGTTGAGACCGACGCCGCTCTGGGGACAGGCAACGAAACCGCCGACCCTGACGCCGAACAACACCGCCGCCTGGGCCGCGTCGAGTTCGGCGAGGACCTCGACGGCCGAGGTCAGCTGCTGCGCGGCGTCCGCGAAGGCGTCACCGATCAGACGGAGAATGCGCTGCACCTCGTGGCGCTCGCGCGCCGCATTCTCGGCCAGCGCGTTGTTGAGCTCGACCGCATCGAAGGGCTCGACGAAGACGGTCGCGCCGGTCGCCGACGTGTCGAGCAGCAGACCCGGGACCTCGGACTTCGCGCCCGCCCGCACCGGAACGCAGTAGCGGTCCCGACGCAGGGTCGGCGGGGCGTCGGTCATCGCCGACCGGTGGGCGCGCTGAATTCCGGCCAGCACCTGCAACACGTCCCGGCGCTGTCGGGCCGAGGCCCGACGTACCCGCGCGAGCTCCGGGCTGGCATCGTCCGGGATCCGGCCGTCTCGGCCGAGCAGCGGCGCGACCGTGGCGACCAGACCGGTGGTGTCGGGCAGCTCGTCGGCGGTCCGCCGCAGCACGGCGAGCTCGTTTGGGACCGTCGCCAGCCGCTTCCGGACCGACGCCACCCGCCGCGCCAGCGACAGCAAAGCGACGAACTGCTTCGGCTCCGACGGGACCGGAGCATCGGGTCCGAGCCACGCGACGGCGTCATCGATGCCGGCCAGCGGTAGCGGCCCGTCGATCCCGACGAGCTCGGTCAGGGCGGTCGTGTACGCCGCCCGGCGACACGCCGACCGGGCATCGGGCAGATCGAAGCACCCGGACAAACGGAGGCGGCCCACGCGTGTTTTCGCGTGGGCCGCGACGATGGTCAGAACCTTGTCGAACCCGAGATCGGTTGCGGTCGATCGGCGCACGAAAAAGCTGCCCGGGCGGGGCGCGGGCTAGAGCAGCCCGGCTCGGCGCTGCTTGGCCAGCTTGCGAAGCATTTTCTTGCGGGCTTGGATCATCTGACGCTTGCGCTGCTCCGAAGGCTTTTCGTAAAAGCGGCGACGCTTGACCTCGGAGAGGATGCCTGCCTTTTCACACTTGCGCTTGAAACGGCGCAGTGCCTGCTCGAAGGATTCGTTGTCACGAACCTGGACTCCTGTCGGCATTGGCGATGTCACCCCCTCTTCGTGCCGATTGCGCTGCCGTGCAGGCACGCGCGCGCACTGGTGACGAGACGATACCAGCTCGGCATTCGCGGGTCAAGACCGGCTGTCGGCCGCGCTCGGACCGCCCGCCTCAGTCCTCGACCACCGTGGCCGACACCGCGTCGAAGCTCTTGTCGTACAGCGTGTCGGTCTTCATCTTGAAGTAGAAGGCCGCCGCGCCGCCCTCGCGCTTCTTGTACAGCCAGGTTTCGACCCCCTTGTCGGGGCTTTCCTGGATGTTCCGGAAGTAGACATGGCCGACCAGCTCGGTGACCTCGTCCTTGGTCATCCCCTTGGCGACCTGGTCGAAGCGCTCCTCGGTGATGAAGCGCCAGCTGTCGAGCTCCTCGACCTTGGCGACCAGCGGATGGTACGGGGTCAGTCCCGCAGCCTCGAAGTAGCCCCGGGCGCTGGCCAGGTGGTCGATGGCCTTCTTGTAGTCGCCGGCTTTGGCGACCATGTCGTCGGCGACCAGAATGGCCTCGTCCGAGTACATCATCAGCGCGGACGCGGTCTGGGGCGACTCAGGGTACTCGTTGATCCCGACGGTGAGGAAATTGGCAAGCTGATTCTGGACCTCGTCAAATGCGGCCTCGCGTTCGTTCGCCGCCGCCTCGAGGCGAGCCAAGATCGTCTCGAGCTCGGCGGCCTGCTCCTCGGTGAGCTTGTCGTCGGGAATCGCTTCGAGCTCGGCGACGGTGGCCTCGGCCGCCTCGATCTCGGAGCGCAGGTTCATGAGGGCGTCGTAGCTCCCCTCGACGGCGGCGAACCGCGCCTCGAAGTCGGCGCGCTTGAGCTCTTCCTTGCTCGGCCCGCGGGAGCATCCCTGGAGGAGTCCTGCGACGGCGACAAAGACGACACCAATCAACAGCAATCGGTTCTTTCTCATGGCCTCTCCCTTCGCCGAAACGCTAACAGAACCCGGATCAGGTGACAACGCCTGATCCCGGCGGCCGACGACCGGGCCCCGTTCGCGTCGCCGGGCTGGTGGTATGCTCGACGGCGCCGACGTCCACGGACCCAAGTCGAGCGATCGCGAGCGGCGGCACAGCCTGCCGGAGCTGCAGATCAGGCGACGCCGCCGAGTCCTTGACTGGGGCGGAGGATGCCGTGGATAATGTGGTTACGTGCGGTGTGCACAAACTGGAGGCACCATGGAGCGCTATCAAGCGATTCTCGACCAGCTCAAGCAGGCTCAGAGTCGAGGCATGGAGACCATCACCAACCGCCTCGACTTCGTGGTTCAAAGCCTCGAGGAGCTGATCCAGGAGGCCAAGAGCTCGGTTCGAGGCGCCCTCCCGGAATCGGCCGACGAGTGCCTCCCGGTGGCCGAGGTGGAGCGTGCGCTGGCCGACTTCAACGATGAGGCCGAAGCCCAACGCCGACGAGCCGACGACCTCGAGAGTCGCGTTGCGACCCTGGAGTCCGCCGGTCCGGCCGGTGCGAGCGGCGCCTCCATCGAGCTTCTGCGGACCCTCGACGGCGCTCGGAGCCAGTCGGAGCTGCTGCGCGAGATGCTGCCGGCGCTGTCGGAGGAGGTCGCCCGGGCCGTGGTGCTGGTGCTGCGCGACGGAACCGCCACGGCCTGGAGCGGCATCGGTTTCCGAGACGGTGACCTGCTCAGGAGCTGGCGTGCCGAGATCGCCCGGAGCCCGGCACTGAGCCTGCTGCTCGAAGATGCGCGGCCGGTGAAGCTGTCGCCGTCGGACGACGCAGTCTTCGTCGACTGGCTCGCCGAAGAGATGATGCCGGAGGAGATCGTCCTCATTCCTGTGGTGCTCCGTGGCAAGCTCATGGGGACGGTCTACGTCGACCGCCTCGACGGACAGCCGTGGCGGCCGGAGGCCGCCCAGACCCTCATCGCCCAGGTCTGCTGGCTGATCGACACGCTTCAGTTCCGCAACCAGGCTGCGCCGTCGCTCGCGGAACCGGCGACGCTCGCGGGCGCGACCGCTGCCGCCGCGCCGGACCTTCCGACCGACACCGGAGCCGACGAAATCGAGACCGAACCGGCGACCGACGAGCCCGATGCGGCGCCTGCCCCGTCTGCCGGCGACCCGGTGGAGGATCCCTCCGCAACCATGAAGATCGACCTCGCGGCGGCAAACCTCGCCGTTTCACAACCTGACGAGGTTCCGGTCGAGGAAACGCCCACCCTGGAGCAGGAGAACACGGTCGAGCTCGACTCCGATCGGTTCGCGCCCGACGAACCGGAGCCACCGGAACCCGAGTTCGACGCGGCGCCCGAGCCCGAGTTCGAGCCCTCGGAGACCGATTTCGAGCCCGGGGCCGAAGAACCGGCCGACCGATTCGAACCCGACGAGCCCGTCACCGCCGAGATTGCGGAACCCGAAGCCTCGACACCGGACACGGCCGAAATCCCGGTCGAGGTCCGACCCGTGGCGCCGCCGGAGCCGGAGGAGCCGCCCGCCCCGTCCGAAACCCGGTTTCTCGACGAGCCGCCGCCGGTTCAGCCGGTCCAACCACCACCGGACGAACCGGAAGAAGAGCTGTCGGACGACGAGGCCCAGCTCGAAGAGGCCCGCCGTTTCGCCCGATTGCTGGTGTCGGAAATCAAGCTTTACAACGAGGAGCAGGTCGAGCGCGGCCGCGAGTTGCGCGACCTGTACAAGCGACTGCAGGAGGACATCGACCGCAGTCGCGAGATGTTCGACAAGAGGATCTCGCCCGAGATCCGCGCCCGTCAGGACTTCTTCCAGGACGAGCTGGTCCGCATTCTGGCCGACGGCGACCCGGAGCTGCTCGGAATGTGACCGCCCGCCCGGTCGCTCTTTTCGCCGGCGTGGTGATCACCATCGCCGGCTGTGCGGGAGAGTCGCCGGTCCCGGCGTCTAAGAGCCCCCGGCTCACCATCCTCGAGCGCGCCTTTGCGACCCGAAACCGAGATCCCGCCGGCGCCGCCGAGCTGTTCGCTGCTGCCGGACCCGGCACGCACCTCGAGCGGGCCCGGATCGCAGCGTGGCTCGAGGTCCTCGAGCGCGCCGACGACGACCCGAACCGCTGGAGAAGCTTCCTCGCCGCCGAACCCGGCGAGCCCGCGGCCGGCATCGCGACGCTGGCGCTGGCCGACGCCCTCGCCGCATCATCCGATCCGGACGCTGCCGTGGCCGTTCTCGTCAACGCCCCCCCAAGCGTGCGCACCGAAGCCGATCTGCGCGTGCTCGGGCTCGGCGACTCAGAGGACATTCGAGCGGCGACCCGCCGGCTCGCCGTTGATGCTCCGGCCCGGCTGCGCGACCACTCTCGATCGCTCGAACGCGCCGCTTTCGACGAGCTCGACCACGAGGCCCGGATGCAGCGCGCTGCGGCTTGGCGCCGTAGCGGGCTCGGTTCACAGGGCGCCGCCGAGCTTCGCGGGATCCGTAGTCGAGGCTTTGAGGAGGTTGCTCGGCGCCTCGAGCTCGCGCGGTGCGAGCTCGACGCCGGATCCTCGACGCGCGTTCTCGACGCGATCGGCCCGCTCGGCGACGCCTCCTGGGAAGCCTCCGTGCTGCGGGCCGAGGCCGAGCGGCTCAGGGCATGGAGCCGAGTGCCCGGCCGGGGCCCAAAGCGGTTCTTCTCACGCTGCGTCGCGGCCGCCCGACGCGCCGTCGACCTGACCGGAGACCGCCCTCCGACCCGGGCGCTCGAGCTGCTCGTCGAGTGCGGCACCGAGGCCGGCGACCTCGACGCCGCCGTCACCGCCTGGCGCGGCTTGGAGTCCTCCGGCTGGATCGACGGCCGCCGGAGCTGGCTCGGCCGACGGCTCGGCGTCGCCCTCGCGCGCGCCGGAGCGCCGGACGTCCTGGTTGACGAGCTCGGCGGCGCGCTGCCGGCTCACGAGCGTTGCCTGCGGTTCTGGAGCTCGAGAGACGATGCCGAAGAGTTGGAGGCGCTCGCCGGGGCCCCGCTGGCCGATCTCTACGCGCGCTGGGCCCGGGTCCGCATCGACGCCGTTCCGGCGTCCCGGACTCCGGTCGGCCGGCAACCCGCGGGCACCGCCGCACCGCCGGATTCGGTGGCGTGGCTGCTCGACCACGGCAGCGTGGCCGAGTCGTCCGACGAGTGGCAGCGGTTGATCCGGGAGCGTCGACCGACCGTGTCGGAAGCGCTCGCAGCCGCCGAGCTGGCGGATCGGGCCGGTCACGCGAACGCCGCGATCCGGACGGTGCTCCGAGCCGTACCCGACCTCGGTTCACAGGCCATCGCGGACGCTCCGGTCGACCTCGTCCGGACATACCTTCCGCTGCGCTGGTCCGATGAGCTCGCGGCCGCAGCCCGCGACACCGGACTCGAGCCCTGGCTGATCGCCGCCGTGGCGCGCCAGGAGAGCACGTTCACCGCCCGCGCCCGCTCGTCGGCCGGCGCCCTCGGCGTGCTCCAGCTGCTGCCGTCCACCGCCCGCGGTCACGCCCGGGCCGTCGGACTCGGCAGCCGCCCCGACCTCGCTGATCCCGCGGTCAACATCCGGCTCGGGGCTCGCGAGCTCGCGCGGCTGGTCCGCCGCTTCGGGGAGCTCGAACCTGCCCTCGCAGCCTACAACGCCGGCGAGAATCGAGTTCGGAGGTGGTGGCGCCACTGGCCGGAGCGCGAGCTCTTCAGCGAGTCGATCCCCATTCCCGAGACCTACACCTACGTTCGGCGGGTGGTGTTTCTCGCCGACGCCTACCGACAGGTTCACGTCGACACGTGGAGCATCACGCCATGAAACAGCTGTCCGTCCGCTCGACCACCAAGACCGAGCTGGTGACGATCACGCCGATGGTCGCGGACGCCGTGCGCGAGCTCGCGCCCGGCGACGGCCACTGCCAGGTCTTCATCCCTCACACCACAGCGGCGGTGGTGATCAACGAAGCGGCCGACCCCGACGTGGCCCGGGATCTGGCGGCGGCCTATCGGGCCATGGTGCCCAACATCCGCTTCGACCACGCAGAGGGCAACTCCGACGCCCACCTGCTGGCAACGGTGCTCGGCAGCTCGGTGCTCGTCCCGGTCGCCGGCAACCGGCTTTCTCTCGGCACCTGGCAGGGGATCTTCCTGGTCGAGCTCGACGGGCCGCGAAACCGCCGGGTGTGGGTCACCACCCTCTGAGGCAAGAAAGAACGGGCGCCCACGAGCGATTCCACGCCACGCCGTTTGAGAAACCCCGTCAGCGCGACCGCTCGGACGCGCCGCACGTCGCGAGCGGACACCGGACCTCCTCCGGGAAGCCGAATCAAGGTTTTCGGGTTTGAGAGAGCATGCGAAACGTCACCCGCTGGTTCCGTCGCCTTCTGCCCTCTGCCCTGACCTGGATCGAACGCGCGGGCAACGCCCTTCCCCACCCGGGAACACTGTTCGCGCTGATGGCCGGAGCCGTCATCGTGATCTCGGGCATCGCCGCCCGCTTCGGTCTCAGTGCCGAGCACCCCGGCACCGGCGAGACCATCGAGGTGGTCAGTCTTTTGTCGGTCGCCGGTCTGCATCGGATCCTGACCGAGATGGTCGACAACTTCACCGGTTTCGCGCCGCTCGGTACGGTCTTCGTCGCCATGCTCGGCATCGGCATCGCCGAGTCTTCGGGTTTCCTCGGCTCGTTCCTGCGCCTGCTCGTACTGTCGGCGCCGCGCCGGCTGCTGACCATGGTCGTCGTCCTCGCCGGCGTGCTCTCCAACACCGCGTCGGAGGTCGGCTACGTCCTGCTGGTACCCCTTTCTGGAACCCTGTTCCTCGCCGTTCGAAGGCATCCCCTGGCCGGGCTCGCGGCGGCCTTCGCAGGGGTCTCCGGCGGCTACAGCGCCAACCTGCTGCTCGGCACCATCGACCCCCTGCTCGCCGGGCTCAGCGAGGAAGCCGCCCGCCTGGTCGATCCGACCTACGTCGTCAACCCGGCTTGCAACTACTACTTCATGGCGGCGTCGACTTTGCTGATCATGCTCATCGGCACGGTGGTCACCGAGAAGCTGGTCGAGCCCAGGCTCGGGAGCTACCCCGATGCCGAGTCCGCCGACGAGGTCGAGCCGCTCAGTGCAAACGAAAAACGGGGTCTGTGGTACGCCGCCGCGGCGGCCTTCGCATTCACTGTTGTCATCGTCCTCGGTACGGTGCCGACCGACGGCTTCCTCCGCGACCCCGAGACCGGCGGACTGTTGCGGTCGCCGTTTTTGTCCGGCATCGTCGCGCTGATCTTCATCGGTGCGGTGGCGGTCGGCATCGCCTACGGCGTCGGCGCGAGGACCATCCGGTCCGACAGCGATGTCATGCGCGGCATGGGCAAGTCCATCGAGACCCTCGGCGTCTACACGGTGCTCGTCTTCTTCGCCGCCCAATTCGTCGCCTACTTCGGCTGGACCAACCTCGGGCTGATCTTCGCCGTCGAGGGCGCCGAGCTGCTCCGGGCCGCCAACCTCGGGGTCATCCCGCTGATGCTCGCCTTCGTCGTGCTGTCGGCTCTGATCAATCTGGTGATGGGCTCGGCGTCGGCCAAATGGGCGATCATGGCGCCGGTCTTCGTGCCCATGTTCATGCTGCTCGGAACCTCGCCCGAGCTCGTCCAGGTCGCCTACCGGATCGGCGACAGCTGCTCGAACATCATCTCACCCATGATGTCGTACTTCGCTCTCATCGTCGCCTTCTTCGAGCGCTACGACTCCAAGGCCGGCATCGGCACGGTGATCGCCACGATGCTGCCCTACACCGTCACATTCATGATCGGCTGGATGATCATGCTCACCGCGTGGCTCGCCCTCGGCCTGCCGGTCGGTCCGGGCGCCCCGCTCGAGATCACGATCTCGTGAGCCGCGCCCTCCTCGGGCTCAGGTTCTGCTTCGGCTTCGAGGCCGCCGGGTGTGGGCGCGCGCCAGGCGCTCGACCAGCGCTTTGGTCTGATCGAAGAAATCGTCGCGGCCCCGGTACAGCTGCGCGAGCAGCGAGAGGAAGGCGCAGAAGTTCGCGCCGAGCCGGATCTGGAAGTACCTCAGGTCTTCGCGGCCGAGCTCCGGTCCCAGCTCGTCGAGAATGTCGTTGAACATCGCGTGGGAGATCTGCTCGGATACCTCGAAAGAGGAGAGCGGCATCACGCGGCAGCCGCGTGGTCAGCCGGGTCGAGCTCCGGTACCGCGACCGATCGGCCGCCGGTCGGGCGGTGGTCCGGCTGTTCGGTGTCTGCCTGGATCGCCGAGATCTTCGAGCCGACCTCCTCGGTGGCGGTGGCGGTCTCGTCGGCCAGCTTTTTGACCTCGTCGGCAACCACGGCGAAGCCACGACCTGCAGAGCCCGCACGCGCTGCCTCGATGGTCGCGTTGAGGGCGAGCAGCCGGGTCTGGTCGGCGATGGCGGAGATGGTGCCGATGATGCTGCTGATCTTCGAGCCTGCGGATGCGGAACCGATTTCTGGCATCATCTACAACCACATGGATGTGTCGCCCGATTCGAAGCCGTCTGCAAAGATGATGCCGGGACCCGGCCATCCGGCGAGCCGAGCGAAGAGCCACCAGATTCCCCGCCCCTTGAGAACGCAGTTGAGGTTCGCCTCCGACGGACTCGACGAGTGGGAGCAGCTGGTACACCCCGAGTACCCGGGAATCCCGTCGCCGGTCGTCAGGAGACTGAGCTCGGCGGACGGGTTGGCGCCGATCCACTCGACCGCCCAATTGCCGGCGTTGTAGTCCAGGTTGTCCCAGAGATCCAGATCCCAGAAATACGAGCCGTCCGGGTCGTAGGCCTCGATGTCGGCGAAGTCGAAGAGGATGCGGCCGTTGACCTCGCAGTGGGCGCGGATGAGCTCATTATTGTAGTGCACGCTGCCGGGGGTCATATCCTCGCCCTGACCCTCGGCGTGACCGGTCATGAAGACGAAGTGGACGTTCGGGTACTCCGAAACCAGGATTTCCATGTTGTCCACGTAGCGTTGCGCGTTGTGGTTGTTGATGCTGCACCAGGACCACATAACCACGTTGACGTGGGAGTTGCCCGGATCGTCGAGGAAGGTCCGGCTGCAGGTCACCCAGGGAGTGACGCCGAACGGGTCGATGAAGTCCCCCTGGGAGAGATCGGGGACATCGCAGGGGATGCCGTAGTCGTCGAGATCGAGACCGGCGGAGCCGTTGTCCGACCACTCGTAGCGATCACCAAAGTCGGGGAAGCTCTCGAGCGCGTTCATGCCGGTGATGAGCTGGGATCCGTGGCTGGTGTGGTTGTAGGCGATGTGGAGCTGGGCCTTGGTCTGGTCGATGGCGCTCTGGGGGATCGACCCGGCATCCGTGCAGGTGTGTCCGACGATGATCTGCGCGCCGACGCCCACCGGCGCCACGAGAATCGTCAGCAGGGCGAGAGCAGGGCCGAAACGGGGCACGGTTGGGTTGCTCACGGTGCGACCTCCTGTGTCGTGGATGCTCGTTATTGATACCTCCGGCTGCCGATGACCTTACGTGACCATTGTCACAGAACCGGCGACGGCCGTAAAACCACCGTCTCTGAATGAGAAGCGTGCAACCATGCTCAGTGGAACCCGCGTGCAGTCCTCTCACACCGTCACCGGTCCCAACCGAAAACGCCGAGTCGAATCAACGCTCTCTGTGCCGATGCTGAGATCAAAACTATCGACCACCTTGATGGTGGCCGGCAGTCATTGATGTGACTGGCGCGCCGGAAGGGACTCGCGGCCGCACCGAGTCGCAACCCTTGGTTGACTGAAAGGAGACATGGCGCGCCGGAAGGGACTCGCGGCCGCACCGAGTCGCAACCCTTGGTTGACTGA
>CAZXMW010000034.1:34635-41535 GCA_964641415.1 uncultured Thermoanaerobaculia bacterium
AAGGAGACATGGCGCGCCGGAAGGGACTCGAACCCCAAACCTTCTGATCCGTAGTCAGATGCTCTATCCAATTGAGCTACCGGCGCAGCCGGGTGGCGGATTATGCCACAGGGACGAGTGGGATGCAAGGGTCGCTCCCACGTCCGCGTCCGCGTCCGATTCCGATCCCGATCCCGATCCCGATTCCGAATCCGACTCCGATTCCGATGACAGCGTCCGCGATCAGAGGCGGCGGCAGGGTCAGCGGCCCGCACCGAAGACCCTCATGCCCTCATGACCTCAAGCCGCCACGCCCTCCTGTCACCCCGAGCGAGGGAGGTCGCCGACCGAGTCGAGGGGTCCCCTCCGGCTCGGCAGCGCTCCCGACTCGGCAAACCCGTCGGCAGCCAGGGATGGCTGCCGCTCCACATCACCCTGGCAGCGGCAGGGACCGGGGCTGCGGCAGGGCCAGCGACAGCGACGGTCAACGGACCAACCCGGGCGCGCGGCGCCGTGTCGGTCGATCCCGATCCCGATCCCGTTCCCGAACGGCCAATCCTCGCCGGAGCACGCCCTCGTCGCCAGGTCCACGGCACCGGCCTTCGTAGAAACCCGACGCATCCCGGTCGCGGGGCGTGAATCCGCCTACAGCTGAGGGTCAGTTCCATTGTGCCCGCCGGATCGGATGACCGTTGCTCCGGTGGCTGATCGCCGTCGCTGGCTGCTGTCGCTGCATTCGAAAACGGGTGCGGATACGGATACGGGAACGGATACGGATACGGATACGGGTGCGGGTGCGGAAACGGATACGGGTGCGGATACGGATACGGGTGCGGATACGGATACGGGTGCGGATACGGATACGGGTGCGGATACGGATACGGGAACGGATACGGGAACGGATACGGGAACGGATACGGGAACGGGTCCGGATACGGGCAAGGGAGAAGGACGCGGGATCAGGACTCCCTGATCCACCGCCACAGATCCTTGAGCTTGGGCTTGGAGCCGTGCATGAGGATCCCGACTCGGTACACCTTGCCCACGATCCACGCCGAGGCGACGATGGCGGCGCTCATCAGCACCACCGAGGCGGCGAGCTCGATCGCCGGCACCTGGGTCAGGGTCATCCTGAGGAACATGAGCATGGGCGTGAAGAAGGGAAACAGCGACAGGGCGACCGAGAGCGGCGCATCGGGCTGGTTGAGGATGTACATCATGAGCACCAGCGGCACGACCAGGAACATGGTGATCACGCCCTGGAAGTTCTGCGCCTCCTGCTCGGTGTCGAAGGCGGCGCCGATGCCCGCGTACAGGGTGCCGTAGAGCAGAAACCCGAGGGCGAAGTAGACCACGAAGAAGACGATCTGGATCGCCGGGATCGCGGGCAGCTCGAGGCCACCCATGCCGACGGCGGCGGCGGCGCCGGGCGCCGTGATCGCGATCATCAGCAGCGACCAGAGCAAAAACTGGGTCAGCCCGACGGCGCCGATGCCGAGGATCTTGCCGAGCATGAGCTCGAAGGGCTTGACCGTCGAGATGATGACCTCGACGATGTGCGACGACTTTTCCTCGAGCACGCCGCGCATGACATAGATGCCGTACATCAGCACCGTCATGTAGATGATCATCATGAAGACGTACGAAATCAGAAAGCCCTGGCCCTGATCATGGGTCTCCTGACCCTTGGCGCCGAGCTTGAGAGTCTTGAGGTCGACCCGCCTGGTCAGCTTTCCGACCTCGGCCGGGTCGAGCCCGGCGGCAGCCAACCGGTCGGCGACCATGACGTTGTTCACCGAGCGCTCGAGGATGCTGAGCATCTGAAAGGTCGACACGTTGGGCGACACATACTCGGCCTGTCCGTCATCGGGCAGGGACGCCGGCAGCACGAGCAGACCGTCGTACTTCCCCTGCTGCACGCTGCTCTTGGCGCGCTCGCGCGCGGTCTCGGGATCGCCGCTGATTGCGAGCGGCACCAGCTCAAGTGAGAGCAGCGGTTCGTCGACCATCTCGGCGACGGTGTCGGCCTGCTCGCCGGTGACGAGCCCACTCTCGCCGAGCGCACCCGCCGCGGCCGGCGAGGACGACGACACAAGCTCGTCGAGCTCGGTGCGGATCTGGTCGGTGAACCGGCCCGTCAGATCGAGCACGCCGACGGTGAAGGTGCCGCCGCCGCGGGCGGCGAGCCAGGCCGGGATGATCATCACCGCACCGAGGAAGATCGGAACCAGGAGGGTCGAGATCCAGAATGCCTTGGTCCTGACGCGCTCCAGGTACTCACGCCGGATGACGGCAGCGATTCTCGGCATGCTAACCATGAGCGCGGTCCTCCTCCACGGCACGGATGAAGATGTTCTCGAGCCCGGGCACGAAGCGGATGAAGCTCTCGAGACCGCCCTGGGCGGCGAGCGCCGCCATGAGCTCGCGCGATGAGGCGTCGGGCTCGAGCTCGACCAGCAGCTCGTCGCCGAGCGCCCGGACATCGATCACCGCGGTCAGCGCACCGAGCGCCCCACGGTCGAGGTCGCCGCCGAGCCGCCAGACGTTGCCCCCGTACTCGGCGCGGATGTCGTCGAGAGTGCCGTTGATGATCGCCCGCGCGCGGTTGATCAGGCAGATGTGGGTGCACAGCTCGTCGACCTGGGGCAGAACGTGGGTCGACAGCACGATCGTGACGCCCTCGGCCGACATGTCGAGCAGCAGGTCCTTGAACACCCTGGTGTTGATCGGGTCGAGCCCGGAGAACGGCTCGTCGAGGATGAGCAGCTGCGGCCGGTGGATCAGGGCGCCGATGAACTGGACCTTCTGCTGCATGCCCTTGGACAGGTCCTCGACCTTGTGGGTCGTCCACTCGCCGAGCTCGAACTTCTCGAGCCAGGCAAACGACCGCTTCTTCGCCTCGCCGGGCGGCAGCCCGCGGATGGTGCCGAGAAAGACCAGGTGCTCGAGCACCTTCATCTTCTTGTACAGGCCACGCTCCTCCGGCAGGTAGCCGATGAGCCGGCGCCGGTCGTCGTCGACCGCCTGGCCGTCGAGCCGCACGCTGCCTTCGTCGGGCATGATGATCCGCATGATCATCCGGATGGTGGTCGACTTGCCGGCCCCGTTCGGCCCGAGCAGTCCGAAGACCGAGCCCCGCGGCACGTTGAAGCTCAGGTCGTCGACCGCCGTGACGTCGCCGAAGCGCTTGCTGATGTGGTCGATCTCCAAGATGGCGTCGGTCATGGTTCTCCCCGGCGAGCGCGGTCGGAGTCATGATACGCGGTTTCAGCAGTCCGGTTCCACAAACCCGTGTTGACGCCCTCACCACCGCTGCTATAATGCGCCCTCCCCCGACGGGGGGACCTGCTGGGGTGTCGTCCAATGGCAGGACATGCGGCTCTGGACCGTAGGATCGGGGTTCGAGTCCCTGCACCCCAGCCACAGCTGACCACCACGACGCCCGGCCTGTGCCGGGCGTTGCTGTCGGTGGCCGCAAAGGAGCCCGTACCGTGCAGCCGATCCTGGGTGAGGTCGCGTCCCTGGCCGCCGCCTGTCTATGGGCGACGGCGGTGGTCCTGTTCCGGACACCCATCGCGGTCCACGGCGCCCGGGCGGTCAACCTGGTCAAGTGCCTGCTCGGCACCGGCCTGCTCGCCGTCACCCTCCCCCTCGTCGGCGGCTACGGTCAGCTCGGCTCGGTGCCGGCCGGGGATCTCGCTCTGATCGCCGTCTCGGGCCTGGTCGGGCTGACCCTCGGCGACACCGCCCTGTTCGCCGCCGTCGGCCGGCTCGGCGCCCACCGCACGCTGCTCCTGCAGACCCTCGGCCCGGTGTTCGCCGGCGTGCTCGCCGCGCTTCTCGGCGAACGGCTCAACGCCGGTCAACTGGTCGGCGCCGTGGTAGTGCTGATCGGTGTCGCCGCGGTCATCGGACCACCTGCGCCGAAGGGTGCTCGGACCGGGCAGGTGACCGTTGCCGCCATCGCGCTCGGCCTGCTCGCCGCCTTCGGCCAGGGCGCCGGCGTGGTCATCGCCAAAGCCGGAATGGACGACATCGGGATCATGGCGGCGACCCTGGTCCGGCTCAGCGCCGCCGCCGCCGGACTCGTCGTGGTCGCCGCCCTCGGCGGCCGGCTCGCGTCGCTGCCACCTGCACTGCGCCACCCGAGCACCCTCCACCGACTGCTGCCGGCGAGCTTCATCGGCACCTACCTGGCGCTGCTGCTGATGATGGCCGGCATCGCGCTGGCCCCGGCGACCATCGCCGCCGTGCTGCTCGCCACGACGCCGATCTTCGGCCTCGTGCTGGAAGCCGTGGCCGACCGAAAACGGCCGCGGGCGATCGAGGTGCTCGGCACCCTCGTCGCCGTCGCCGGCGTCGCGATCCTTATCGGATCGAGTTCTTAGTTTTGAGTTTTGAGTTTCCATCGCAACGTGATTCCATGGCGACGGAGACCATGTGCGATGAAACGTAAAACTCAAAACTCAAAACTCAAAACTAAGAACTACAAACTAAGACCTGCTGTCGTGGAGCCACCGCATGGCGACGACGGCGCCGCCGGTGGCCGAGACCGAGATGGCATCGGTGGTGGCTTGGTTGGAGATCGACGGCCGGCCAGGCAGATCGAGGGCGACGTCCGAGACCGGCCAGCGCACGCCGGTGAGGCCGACCCGCACTCCGGGGTCGAAGGCGAAAAACGACCAGAGCTCGCCCGGCGCGGCCGCGAGCACGGCCTCGCCCGCCACCGCGACTGCGCGGAGGTCGGGCGCCAGGAAAACCAGGTCGTCGCCCATGGCGCGGCGCGCGAGCAGGCCGAGGTTGACCACGGCGTGGTCGAGCCGACCGCCGGTGGCGCCGATCACGGTCAGCCGGTCGAGGCCGAGCTCGTCGAACGCGTAGTCGAGTGCCTTCTCGAGGTCGGGCCGATCCTGGTCTGAGCGGGGCACCAGGCGGTGGTCGCCGACGAAGGCCAGGGTGCCCGGGGTGATCGAGTCGAGGTCACCGATCACCGCCCGCGGCCGGAGGCCGATCCGGCCGAGCTGGTTGGCGCCGCCGTCGGCCGCGAGCAGCGGGTCGGCGGCCGCAGCAATTGCCGCGAGCTCCTCGGTCCAGCGGAACGGGCCGTTGGCAACGAGCACCGGGCTGAGGTCCTGCATCACGGCATCTTACCCCTTCATGCACGGTTCACACCGCGATGCCACTCTCTGCGAGTGACCGGCCGATCTCTGTCAGACACCGGCTTGCCCGAGCCGCTCTCCCGATTGGGACGGTTCGCCTGCCAGGATGCTAGACTCCGCGACGGAATGCACATTACCGCTGACGATCTTTCCGGCACGGTGTACATCCCCGACACCTCGGCTCTCATCGAGAACCCGGACGCCCTCGACCGCCTGCTCATGGACGGCAACGTGGTCGTGCTGCTGCACCAGGTGATCGAGGAGCTCGGCCGGCTGCAGAGCTCGAGATCCAAGTCCGACGGCGTCCGCCACGCGGCCCGGCTGGTGACTCGGAAGATGCTCGAGTATCGGCGGCGGGACCTCATCCACCACGGCGTCGAGCGGCTGCTCCAACACGAGGTCGACCCCGAGGACTTCCGCCGCACTCCGACCGGCGGAGTGCTTGCCTGGGAGCCGGACGGTTCGACCTCGGAGCTCTATCCCGCCGAGTCGGGGGACAACCACATTTTGGCCAGTGCCCACCGCATCGCCGAGGTCGCCAAGTCGAACGGGCAGCCCCACTATCAGGTGGTGGTGATCTCCGAGGATTCGAACCTGCTGCTCAAGTGCGACGCCCTCGGCGTTGCGGCCGAGAACCTGCGCTATGGCAAGGTGTCGCTCGACAGCGTCGACGAGGTCTATCAGGGCCTGGTCGAGGGCGTCCTCGACGACGACGGGCTCGACGTCTTCCTGTCGAGCGGCGCACCGGGCGAGCGCTGGGTGCCGCTGCACATGGTGACGACGCCCGAGCCGGTCGAGTACCTGTGGAACATGGGCGTCGTCATGACCTGCGGCGAGCACACGCTGCTCGGTCGGGTCAACGCCGACACCGGGCGGGTCGAGGATCTCCGCTTCGCCCAGTACTGGGACCGCAAACGCAACGAGTACAAGCCGCGGCCCATTCTCGGCTTTTCGCCGCGCGACCCGCAGCAGATCCTGGCCATGGAGTACCTGCTCGACCCGGACGTGCAGCTGGTCGTCCTCGACGGTCCGGCCGGCTCGGGCAAGACTCGGATGATGGTCGCGACCGGGCTGTACATGCTCATCGGCCAACCGACCACCTGGCGGGTGGCGCCGACCTCACAGCCCCTGACCCCGGACTACGGCTACGATCACGGGATGCTGCTGCTCAGGCCCGAGCACGCGTCGAGCCAATACGAGCTCGGCTACCTGCCGGGCGACTACGAGACCAAGCTCAGCCCGTGGCTCGAGCCCTTCTTCCAGGCTGTGCGCTCGCTGTCGCTCGCCAACGAGCACGACTTCCTCGACGAGCTCCAGTCCACCGACCGGCTGACCATGGTTTCGACCTCGATGCTGCGCGGCCTCGACATCGAGCGCTCCATCGTGCTCGTCGACGAGCTGCAGAACGGCGACCGGCACCTGGCCAAGACCCTGATGTCGCGGTTCTGCGCTTCTTCCAAGGTCGCCCTTGCCGGCTGCCTCGACCCGGTGCAGATCGACAACCCGTACGTCGACTGGCGGTCCAACGCGCTGACCCGGATCAAGGAGACCTACAAGGGCTTCGGCCCCGAGGTCGCGCAGGTCCGGCTGGTGCACAACTACCGCGGTCCGATCTCCACCCGCGCCGACAAGCTGTGATCAGTTTTGAGTTTTGAGTTCTTAGTTTTGAGTTCCATCGCACATGGCCAACGTCGCCGTGAGTTCACCCTGCGATGGAAACTAAAAACTAAAACCTGCGTCTCCGGTTAGGTCAGGTTTGACT
>CAZXMW010000035.1:0-39783 GCA_964641415.1 uncultured Thermoanaerobaculia bacterium
GTCTAGAGTGGTGGCGTGTCGATGAGTGCCGATGGTGGCTGGCCGAGGTCGAGGGCGAGCGCGGCGCGCTGCCCCTGCTCGCCTTCTCGCTCGCCCGCTTTGGGGAGAAGCGCGACCGCGAAAGCGGGCTGCTCACGCGCCAGGCTGACCACGACGTCGGGGGCGTCGGAGCCGCGCTTGCGCGGCACGCCGAGGCGACGGTCGACCGCATCGGCGTCGAGCGGATTCCCATCGTCCGGGAGCTGTTCCGCAACCTGGTGATGGCCGAAGGCACCCGCACCGTCCTCGAGTGGGACGATCTACTGGAGGTGTTCGACCAACCCTGTCACCCTGAGCGGAGCGGCCTCCGAGGCCGCGGAGTCGAAGGGTCTCCTCAGGGTGCGGAGATCGCTCCATTTCCCGACGCCACACCAAGACGGGGGTCGGGCTCAATAGCCGCGGGGGATCCTTCGACTCGGTCGGCGGCCTCCCTCGCTCAGGATGACAGGAGGGGTGCGGCATCCGAGGTCCTCCGCGAGCTCGTCGACGCCCGCCTCCTGACCTCCTACGAGGTCCGCGAGGACGACCGCGAGCCCACCCGCCGCATCGAGATCATCCACGAGTCGCTGCTCGCCAACTGGCCGCGGCTCGAGCGGTGGCTGGCGCAGGATGCCGAGGGGGCGCTGCTGCGCGACCAGCTCCGCCAGGCGGCGCACACCTGGGACGAGCACGGCCGCAGCGACGACATGCTGTGGACCGGCTCCGGATACCGTGAGTTCGCCGTCTGGCGCGAGCGCTACCCGGGCGGCCTCTCCGAGCTCGAGGAGGCCTTCGCCGGGGCCATGACCTCGTTCGCGAACCGTAACACACGACGACGTCGACTGATAGTCGCCGCTGGCTTTGTCGCCCTCCTCGTCGTTCTCACCGTGGTCGGCACCTTGTGGCAACGCGGCGCACGAGAGGCCAGCAAGGCCGAGGCGGCCAAGTTGGTAGCATTGGGCGAGGTCGATCTAGACACATATCCGACAGCGAGCTTGGCATGGGCGACCGCCAGCCTCGAACTCACAGACAGCGATGGAGCGCGTTTGCTCGCCGTTCGAGCACTCTCGCAGGGTCCACCCGCAATCGTTGCCTCACCGGACCAAACATGGCAAAGCCATTTCAGCCCGGACGGTCGATGGCTGGTGCAGGCAAGGGGCGCCAACCAATCGGACTCCGAGCCTCGACTCGTGGTCTTCTCATCGTCCGGGGAGCGGTTTGAGCTTGGACACGCGCACCCAGGAACCAATCACGTTTTCTTCACCTCTGTTACGGAAAGCGGTCGGTTCGTCTCGTTCACCGGGGGAGCACCGATCCGACGGGCCGTTCGATGGTCAGTCGAGACACGCCGGCCCCTCGCGGACCGGCAGTACGATCCGCCCGTTGGATCGCTCTTGATTGCGGAAAACCCGGATCGGGACCGCCATGTGCTGGTCGTGCTGCAGGACCAGCAGGTGCTCGTTGATACTCTCGGCCGTGACGGCGAAAGTAAACATATCGGGAGACTACCGGGGGCAATCGCCTCCCTGAAAATGGTGAGTCTCGACCATCGATTTGGCCGCACCATCGCCGCCGCCATCGACGACCGTGTGGTGCTCTTCGACATTGACGAAGATTCGGTGTCCGAATCACACCGTTTCGGCCCGATCAACGGAGAGATCGTGGCTGTCGCGCTCGACACAGTGGGGCAAGTGATCGCCGTATTGAACGCCTCAGGGGAGATTCGACTCTGGCATATCGGCGGATCAATGGCGACAGACGACCTGGGCTCGGTTGAAGGGGCCCTCAATCTGAGATTCATCGAGGACAGTTCGCTGCTCGAGGTGACCGCAGTCGAGAACACTCAAACCGTGTCCTACGTCTGGAACGTGTCGAGAGCAATGACCCACTTTGTCCGGAAGTTTGATCTCGGAAACGAACGGCGGGGCTCGTGGATCTGGAACCTGGCGAGCCGCAGTTTCCTGAGGTGGGGCCCCAAGAACAGCACTCGCGTGTGGTCAATGGACCGAGCCGCTTTCGTTGAGCCGACAGTCCTCCGACGTGGAAACATCGACCAACTGAACCACGCGACCTTCAGCAAAACCGGAACGTGGGTCGCCAGCTCGGACCATTCCGGGCTGGCCCTGTGGCCGATGACGCGAGATCTCCCATCAGTCATCAACGGACATCCGGAATCTGTGACTGGCCTGAGCTTTTCACCTGACGGCTCTTGGTTAGCCTCATGTTCAATTGACGGCTCGGCGAAAATCTGGCCACTGAACGGGCCGCACTCTCTCGCGATGCGAATCGTCTTTGAATCATCGGGCAGGTTCCTGTCAGGCTGTGTTGTCTCGCCTCGCGGAGACCAGCTATTGATCGCGGACTACCGTCGTGGAAACCACCTCGTACCGGTCACCGGTGGACCGATTCGCGAATTGAAGGGCTTTGCCGACCAAACAAACGGGCTTGCCTTCACTGCGGACGGTCGCCTCGCCGCGGCCGCTGGTGGGAGGTTTGACTCGGGTGAACGGCAGATCCGGATTTGGGACGTGGAGATTCTGGAAGAACTGGCCGTTCTCCCGATTGAGGAAACGCCACACACCGAGAGCACGAAGTTTGTCGGCGACCGGTATCTCTACTCCATGAGTGAATTGGGTTTGCTGCGATGGGATCTGAAGTCCAACTCTCGAGAACTGCTTCTGGCTGGCGACTACAGTCAGTTCGCGACGGATCAGATGGGCCGTAGCGTCGTTCTCCTGGAAGGTTCCCATTGCGTTGCTCTGTTTGACACCGAGACCGGAAGCGTCGATTCATTGACACGGTTCGGAAACGACACCCGATGCGTTGCCATGGATTCAACTGGAGCCATTGTAGCCACGGGAGGAGCGAATGGTGACGTGAGGGTCGGTCTACATACTGGCGACGAGCCTCACCTCCTCGTCGGTCATGGTGGAGCAATCACGAACGTCACCCTCGACCCGCTAGGGCGGTGGATCGCATCAGGAGATCAGCACGGCGTCATCCGCCTCTGGCCCATGCCCGATCTCTCAAAGCCGCCGCTCCACACCCTGCCACGAGAAGAACTCATTGCCAAGCTCAAGACGCTCACCAATCTCCGTGTCGTCCGCGACCCCGATTCCGCCACCGGCTGGAAGCTGACCCACGACCCCTTCCCCGGGTGGGAGACGGTGCCGGAGTGGTAGGCATCGCAAATGATGAATTATGAATGATGAATTATGAATTCGCTGCACCGGACCCATTGGCGCAAGCGGAAAGATGTGCGATGTCATCCATAATTCATAATTCATAATTGAGAATACCCTGAGCACTGATCCCTCCCCCGGCTGGGAGAAGGTGCCGGAGTGGTGAAGGTATCCGAGCTCATGCAGCGGGTGGTATAGTCGTTCGAGGAGCACCCGATGGCGAAGACCGCAAACGAAAAAGAGTTTCTCGACCTCACCGCTGTGATCTGGCGGGAGGGTCGGGATTTCGTTTCGCTGTGCCCGGAGCTCGGCGTTTCGTCGTGTGGGGATTCTCTCGAAGAGTCCACAGCGATGCTTCGAGAAGCAGTCGACCTGTACCTCGAAAACGCGCGCGAGCTTGACATGCTCGATGCTGCTCTCGAGGGATTGTTCTCAGAGCAACGCTGGACGACCTCTTTCCGGGTCGCGGTGTGACTCCCAGACTTCCATCTCTCTCCTCGAGACAGGTCATCTCGGCGCTCAGGAAGGCCGGATTCGAGGAGGCGCCCCGGCGAGGCAAAGGCAGCCACCGGGCGATGTCCCTACGAAGCGAGCCGCCGCGACTGGTCATCATCCCAAATCGGAAAAGCCTCCCGATCGGGACGCTGCGCGCCATCGTTCGCCAGGCCGGGATCACCATTGAGGAATTCCTCGATCATCTCGATTGACCATCGGAGTCATTCATTGCTCGCATCGAGAGTTCGATATCTCCCGAACGAGAATGGTCAACCTCACAACGACCCCACCACCAACCTCCGCGCCGTCCGCGACCCGGAGTCCTCCACGGGTTGGACGATCGAGGTCATGCCCTTCCCCGGCTGGGCGACGGCGCCGGAGTGGTGATCCCTGATTTCGGATTTGCCGCCCACCCGCCCGACAGGCGGGACGGACTGCCACCGCAACGGACACAGCTCCAGCGCATGGTCTTGGGAGGACACCCGGAGACTGATGAGGAGTATTCGAGTGGATTTCAGTCATGCCAAATGAAAGTGCAACTTTCAATCTGCATGATAGTCGAGTACGATTGAGCCATGATCGAACGAGAGATCACCCCCGTCCTCGAGAGTCAATTCAAGAAGAACCCTGTTGTGACTGTGACCGGGCCGCGGCAGTCCGGGAAGACCACGGTCTGCCGGGCGGCGTTTCCGGATCTGGCATACTTCAACCTCGAGCGCCCGGATCAGCGCGAGTTCGCGATCGAGGACCCGCGAGGCTTCCTCCGCGGCTGTGAGGACGGGGCCATCATCGATGAGATCCAGCGGGCGCCGGACCTGGTCTCGTACATCCAAGCCACTGTCGACGAGACCCAGCGCAACGGCCAGTTCGTCCTCACCGGCAGCCGGCAGTTCCGCGTCGCTGAAGCGGTCAGCCAGTCCCTGGCCGGGCGCACGGCGGTGCTCCGTTTGCTGCCGTTTTCGATTCATGAAGTGCAGTCAGCGCGTCCGGACCAGAGCGTGGACGATCTCCTCTTCACGGGCTTTTACCCTCGAATCTACGACCATGATCTCGATCCGTCGCTGGCGCTCGGTGACTACTTCGAAACCTACGTCGAACGCGACGTGCGGCAGATCAGCGAGATCCGCAATCTGTCGTCATTCCAGAAGTTCGTCCGCCTGTGCGCGGGCAGGGTCGGGCAGCTGCTCAACCTCCACAGCCTCGGCAACGACGCCGGAGTCTCTCACACCACCGCGAGACAGTGGGTCAGCGTTCTCGAGGCGAGCTACATCGTCTTCCTCCTCGAGCCGTTTCACGCAAACATCTCCAAACGGCTCATCAAGTCGCCGAAGCTCTACTTCTTTGATGTCGGCCTCGCTACACACCTCCTCGGGATCGAGAGCGTCGATCAGATTGCCACCCATCCTCTCCGGGGCTTTCTTTTCGAGAACATGATTATCGTCGAGGCTCTCAAACACCGATTCAACCACGGCCGGCGTTCGAATCTGTCGTTCTATCGAGACAGCGGTAGGACCGAGGTCGACCTCTTCTACGGTCTGGCTGAAAAGGTGGTCTCCATCGAGATCAAGTCGGGTGAGACGGTCAGCTCTTCGTTCTTCGCGAACCTCCGGAAGCTCCGCGACTATCTACCCGATCGTGTCGCCGGAGAGATCCTCGTGCACGGGTCCGAATCAGAGGCCCAACGTGATGGGGTTTGGGTGACCGGGGCCGCCGGGTTTGTTCCGAAGCTGGCATCGCTGGAGCGCGAATTCATGGGCTGACTACGGGTCGAGGCATCGCGAGGCTGCTACACTTTCCCCGAAATCAGGTCAGCACATGCCTCAAGACGAGAACCTGCCGGTTCCTGCCACCCGCACCGAGGCGCAGGACGCGACCCTCGACCCGCCGGCTGGAAGATCGAGATCCGGCCCTTCCCGGGGTGGGGGACGGTGCCGGAGTGGTAGGCATCGCAAGTTCTTAATTCTGAATTCTCAATTCTGAATTGCATCGCAATGTTCCATCAGCGCCTGTGACGTCATTGAAAATTGACAATTCAGAATTGAGGATTCCCTCGGCACCGAGGCCTTCCCGGGCTGGGAAACGATGCCGAGGTGATCGTCGGTTCGGTCACCGGACGTGGTCGCGCAACCAGTCGGCGACTTCAGCTTCCGATCGACGTCCGCCGGCGATGGCGGTCATGAGCTCGACGACCTCGGCTTCCTCAGCCACGATCTCGCGGCCGTTGAGGCCGAGGAACACGTACATCGCGAGAAAGCCGAGCCGTTTGTTCCCGTCGTTGAACGGGTGCGAGGTGGTGAGCGCATAGCCGTTGGCAGCCGCCAACTCGTTCAAGCCCGTGCCGCTTTCGTACGCCAGTCGATTCCGCGGTCTCGCCAACGCGGACTCGAGCGCGCTCTCGTCCCGGACTCCAAGGAGCCCGCCGTGAAGGTGGATTTGATCGAAGTGGACGGCCTCGACGATCAGCCTGTCGAGCCAGATCGGCTCGGTCACTTCGCCAGCTCGCGCAGCGCGTTGCGGTAGGTCTGGGCCCCTCGACGATACAGGTCGAGAGCCTTCTCGAAGGTCGGGTCGTAGGGCGTCAAGAGCAGTCCGCGGTCGGTTTCGACGACAAAGATCTCATCCCCCGCCTCGAGCTGGAGCCGGTCGACCATGTCCTTTGGGATCGTCGCCGCCAGTGACCCGCCTGCCCGTCGGATCGTCGTTTGTTTCACCATCGATCACCTCCCGCGCTCGAGCGCAGAGTTCATCCAACCAAGCGTAGCACAATAATGCTACTCACCGAATCTGAAATCACCGGCTCCATGTACAGTCGATCAGAACTCGAGACACGACAATGGACGACAGAGCGTCTCCGGACCAGCCCTCGCCGATCCGCACCGAGACCCGGCGTCCCTCAAGAAGCGCCAGCGAAACGCTGGGGCGCTGCCCCTTCGGCAGCGTCCGGTTCAACCTCAATACCGCAGCAGCGCGGCGATCGAGCCGTGCTTGGCGAGCCGCTTGGCGGCAGGGCCGTCGACGACCTCGACCTGGCCGGCCATGTCCATGACCGACTGGCTGAGGCGGTCGAGGCACTGGGGCAGCGGCCTCACCTCCGCACCGCAGTAGACGCAGGGCCCTTTGGCGTGCGGCGAGTACGAGCCGCACTCTGTGCACTCGCCGCCCTTGAGCGTGAGACTCTTGCCGTAGAACAGCTTCCAGACCCGGCCCTGGTTGACCGCGTCGAGCACCGGCGCGAAGCCGGCGACCGCCTTGCCGCGGTCGTGGAGCTCGGCCTCGAGTCCCTCGACCAGCGTCGCCTCCTGCTCGCGCTCCGTTCGTTCCTGGAGCTTGAGGACGCCGTCGAGGACCTCCTTCCGGCTCGCGGTCATGGGCATGGTCAGCGTGCGGACCAACTTGCCCTGGAGCCGCCGCGGCAGCAGCCGGACCAGCTGGGCGGTGGCCTTGGCGGACCCGGCGACGATGAGCCGGTCGAAGGGCGCGATCAGGGCGAGGTCGTGGAGCGCGTCGATGACCCGCTTGGTGTGCGCGGCGACCTCCTCGTCGTGCCTCCGTTCGTGCCTGCTCTGCGACCGCCACTGGTCGGTTCCCAGCGCCTTCGAACGCGACGAGGTGTCGAAGATGAGGTCCTCGTGCTCGACGATCTCGCCCATGTGGACGGTGAACAGCCGGGCTCGCTGGGTGCTGGTGAGCACGACGCCGTAGCGCTCGTTCTCGTCCATCGCCTCGACGATGGGGCGCAGGAAGGCGCCTTTGCGCCAGTGCGCCGACGCCGCGAAGGGCAAGCCGAGCTCGTGCAGCTCGGCGAGCTTGAGCGTCGGGTTGACCACGACCACCGCGGCCCTGCCCTTGGGCCGGAGCTTCTTGACCAGCTCGAGCGCCCGGCGGCCGGCGTCGGCCAACCGCCGGTCGGGCCCGTGCGTCGCCCGAAGGTCCTTGAGCAGCGCCTCGGCCTGCACGACGAAGCCCCGCTTGCGGTTGGCCTGCTTGTTCTGGTCGGTGTCCAGATACAGCGTCAGGGTGAAGGCCTCCTGCTGCGTCAGAGTGTGAAGACGACTCAAGACGCCCCGTCCGAGCATGTGCACCTCCCTGGATGGATGGTCTACCTTCGATCATACACCTCTTCGGATCAAAACGGCACCGGTACACTGGCGCACCGGAGGTGTCGGCATGAAAGACTACGACGTCCGCGATCTCGCCTGCCCGGGCCCGGTGCTCAAGCTGCGTGGGCTGCTCGACGAGGGTGAGCGCGAGATCCGGTTCTGGGTCGCCGACGAGCTGTGCCGGTCCAACGTGACCCGTTTCGCCGCCTCGCGCGACGTCTCCACCGAGGTCGAGCCCAGGGACGACGGAACCTTCGTCGTGACCTTCCGGGCCGACGAGAGCGCAGCCGGTGAGCGCCCCGGCGAGCAGGAGCTGCTCGTCTGCGACCTGCCGACGGCGTCCGGACCGACCGTGGTCCAGATCACCGCCGAGACCATGGGCACCGGCGACGACGAGCTCGGCTCGCTGTTGATGCGCTCGTTCCTCAAGACCCAGATTCAGCTCGACACTCCACCCGACGCCATTCTGTTCTACAACGCCGGGGTCAAGCTCTGCTGTGCGGGTTCGCCCCTCATCGACGATCTTCGCGATCTCGAGGCGGCAGGGATCGCGATCATCGCCTGCGGCACCTGCCTCAACTTTTTCGAGCTCGCCGACCGGCTCGAGATCGGCCGGGTCACCGACATGCTCGAGATCGCGAGCCGGCTCGCCGAGGCCGGCCGTCTCGTCCGCCCGTGATCTACCTCGACCACGGCGCCACGTCGTTCCCCAAGGCGCCGGGAGTGACCGAGGCGGTGGTCCGGTACCTCGACACCGAGGCCGGCAACCCGGGACGCGGCGGCCACCGGCTGACGGTGGCGGCGTCGCGCACCATCGAGGGCGCCCGCGACGAGGTCGCGTCGCTTCTCGGCGGCGACCCGGAGCGGACCCTGCTCGGCCCCGGCGCGACGTTCTGGCTCAACACCGTCATGCGGTCCGTGCTCGGCCGTGGTGGTCGGGTCGTGACCTCGGCGCTCGAGCACAACGCGGTAATGCGGCCGCTGCGCCGGCTCGAAGCGGTCGAGGCCGTGGAGATCGCCATGGTTGACGGCGAGGATCCGGACGGCGTGCCGACGCCCGAGGCCTTCCGCCGGCGCGTCGCCGAGGCGCCGACCGCACTGGTCGTCGTCAGCCACGCCTCCAACGTCACCGGAGCGCTGCTGCCGGTGGCCGAGATCGCCGCAGCGGTGGCGCCCGTCCCGGTAGTGGTGGACGGCGCCCAGACCGCCGGCAGCACGCCGGTCGACTTCGGCCGGCTCGGCGTCGCCGCCTACGCCTGCTCCGGCCACAAGGGGCTGCTCGGCCCGCCCGGCACCGGAGCGCTGCTGCTCGGTGGCGACTTCGACGTCGAGCCTCTGGTGCGCGGCGGCACCGGCTCCCGGTCTGAAAGCGAAGAGATGCCCGAGCACCTGCCCGACCGCCTCGAAGCCGGCACCCCGAACGGCCCGGGCATCGCCGGGCTCGGCGTCGCCTGCCGTTGGCTCGCCGAGCGCGGCGTCGACTCCATTGCTCGGCACGAGCGGCGCCTGGCGCGACGACTCGCCGACGGGCTGCGCGCACTTGCCGGCGTCGAGCTCCACGGCTGGCGCGACGGCGCGCCGCACACCGGGGTGCTCAGCTTCACGGTGGCCGGCGCCGACACCGGCGAGCTCGCCGCGCGGCTCGACCGCGAGCACGGCATCTGCCTGCGCGCCGGGCTGCACTGCGCCCCCGCCGCCCACCGCCGCATCGGCACCTTCCCCTCGGGCACGCTGCGGGTCGGCATCGGGCCGTACAACACGGCCGACGACGTCGATGCGCTGCTCATGGCCATTCCCAGCAGTTCTTAGTTTTGAGTTTCCCCCACCTGCCCCCGGCCCGGTCGTCGTTGCGCCCGAATGCCTGTGCGATCGGGCGGGAGGAGGAAACTGAAAACTCAAAACTCATCACTCAAAACTTCTGTGATGGCATACTTCTGGGAATGAACCCGAATGAAATTTCCGTCATCGGCGTCGACCTGGGCGGCACCAAGGTAGCGGCGGGCCGTGTGCGTGACGGCGTCGTCGAGGTCGTGGCGCGGCAGAAGGTCCCGGCCGACCAGGCCCGGGAGCTCGTCTTCGAGGCCGTGGCCGGCGCGGTCGCCGAGCTCACCGACGGCAGCGAGGCGGCCATCGGCTGCGGCGTGCCAAGCGTGGTCGACGTCGCCGAGGGGATCGTGCACGAGGTCAGCAACATCCCGTCGTGGACCGCGTTCCCGCTCCGGGCCGAGCTCGAGGAGCGGTTCGGCGTTCCGGCAGCGATCGACAACGACGCCAACCTCTTCGCGCTGGGCGAGCACCGCTGCGGCGCCGGCCGCGGCCGGCGCCACCTGGTGGGCCTGACCCTGGGAACCGGCCTGGGAACCGGGGTCATCCTCGACGGCCGGCTGGTGCGCGGGGCCAACTGCGGTGTCGGCGAGCTCGGCAAGACCGACTACAAGGGAGGACGGCTCGAGGACTGGTGCGCAGGCGACTACTTCCCACGCGAGTGGGGCGCCGGCGCCGAGGAGCTGCACCGCCGGGCTCGCGCGGGCGAGACCGAGGCGCGCGCTGCCTTCGACGGCTACGGCGCCGAGCTCGCCGTCGCCGTGATGCGGGCGCTCTACGCCTTCGACCCCGAGGTGGTGGTGCTCGGCGGCTCCATCAGCTCGGCCTTCGACCTCTTCGAGGAAACGCTGCGGCGCGGCCTCGGGGCCTTCGCCTGGCCGCACATCGTCGAGCGGTTGACCCTGGTGCCGAGCCGGATGGAGCAGGCCGCGATCCTCGGCGCAGCCGCCCTCGCCCTCGACCGTCTGGTGGAGTGAACCGCAGAGCTTTGCGTTCTTTGCGGCCTTCGTGTTTCAGACTGCGATGGCTGCGATGGCGTCGCGATCTTCGCGTCTCCGCGGTTCATTGACCGCACATCCCGTCAGCACCCCGCCGGGCGCGACTGAGGTATGATCCCGAGTCCCAGAATGATGAGCTCATTACGTGATCTCCTCGTCGTCTTCGGCACGGTGCAGCGCACCATGCGCTCGGAGCGTGTCGCCCGCGAGCGCGGGCTCGACGTCGACGCGGTACCGGCGCCGCGCTCGGTGAGCTCGGACTGCGGCGTGGTCCTCGAGGGCCGGGCAACCGAGGCGAGCGCTCTCGCCGACATCCTCGCCACGCTCAAGCTCGAGCCCCGGTCGGTCTATCGCCGGCGCGACGGCGCCTGGACCCCGAGCACCCTCGATGCCGCCGTCACCGACCAGCTCGTCAAACTCACCGAAGGCTCGGCGTACGGCGGCTGCGGCGCCAAGCTGTCCAAGGGGCTGCTCCACACCGTGCTGTGCGGCCTGCCGCGGGTCACCTCCGACGCACTCATCGTCGGCATCGAGTCGGCCGACGACGCCGGAGTGGTCCAGCTCACCGACGATCTCGCACTGATCCACACCACCGATTTCTTCCCACCCATGGTCGACGATCCCTACGCCTTCGGCCGGATCGCCGCGACCAACGCGCTGTCCGACGTCTGGGCGATGGGCGGCACGCCCCTCGCGGCCATGAACCTGGTCAGCTACCCGCTCAAGCAGCTCGGCCGCGACACCCTCAAGGAGATTTTGCGCGGCGGTCTCGAGGCCATGGCCGAGGCGGGCGCCGTTCTCGCCGGGGGCCACACCGTCGAGGGCCAAGAGCTGCTCTACGGTCTCGCCGTCACCGGCACCGTCCACCCCGACAGAATCTGGCGCAACGGCGGCGCCCGCCCCGGCGACGTCCTCGTCCTGACCAAGCCCCTCGGCACCGGGCTGGTCACCACCGCGGCCAAGGGTGGGATGGCCGATCCCGACCACCTGGCGACCGCCATGCGCTGGATGACGTCGCCCAACCGCCAGGCGGCGACCGCGCTGCACGATGCCGGGCCCCACGCCGTCACCGACGTCACCGGCTTCGGCCTCGCAGGCCACACCGCCGAGATGGCCGAAGCCTCGGGCTGCGCCCTCGAGCTTGACCTCGCCGGCCTGCCCGCCATGCCCGGCGCCCTCGACGCCGCGGCCACCGGGCTGGTGCCGGCCGGCGCGGGCAAGAACCGCACCAGCATCGCCGCCGTGCTCGACATCGCCGACGGCGCCGACGAGCTCCGGGTCGACCTCGCCCTCGACCCGCAGACCTCGGGCGGCCTGTTCGCCGCGGTCACCCCCGACGCCGCCGAGCGCCTGCTGCGCCGCCTGCCCGCCGCCGCCGTCGTCGGCCGCGTCACCGACGGCCCGGCCGGCGCGGTCCTGCTGCGGTAAGGGTTTCCACCACAGAGACACGGAGGCGCAGAGAGCGAGCCGTACGGACGCGCGCGGCCTTACCGCGTCGTTTTATCGCACCGGAGCGCACGAAAGTCAACCGCGAAGACCATCCATCCCCAAGGACGCAGAGCATCGCATCTGAAAGCGCACGATGCTGACGGCGAGGCAAGACCTCGACGGCGTCGGAATCTCTGCGGGGGCACCGTTCCTCGCGCAGCCCGGGCGTTGCGCCTGCGGAGTGGGAAAGCGGCGGTGCTGTTCCTCGACCAAGGCGACATGGGGATTGAGATCACGCGAACGGGCACACTGGACAGGGAGTCCTCGTGGCACGCACACTCGCTGTCGTCTCATCATGGGTCGCGATCTCGGCGATCGCATCGACGACGCTCGCGGTCTCGCGGATCAACGAGTGGGGCACGTATCCAGTCGAGATCTGGAGCATCGATCTCGCAGATCCGGCGAACCCCGTTGTGCATGATCTGTCCGGGCTGTTCCAGTGGCCGTTCGTTCGAGACGCGTCGTTCGACGGCCGCACCGCGGTGGCCTTCGTGTGGGACGAAGGCTTCCCCACCGACAAGTTCCGGCTCGTCTAACTCGACTTGTCAGACCCGCAGAACCCGGTTTCGGTGTGGATCCGACCGATGCAGCTCCAGAACGCCGCGATGTCGCCGCTGGGTGTGATCGCCGCTCACTCCGACCGGCTCGAGGTCGGCGAGCGCAGCAGCGGCTTCCTGACCCTCGGGGCCTCGCCCGTCGAGGGTGTCGCGCTCGATCTCGCCGTCGACGGAACGGTGGGGATCACCGCCGCCAAGACCAACGGGATCCGCACTCTTGATCTGACCGATCCGCTTCTGCCCACCGTCACCGGATACTGAGCGGAACCACGGCGGTCGCGCTGGTCGTTGACGTCCACGACTGGAGCCTCGTCACCATCGACGTCGGTGATCCGAGCGCACCCCCGGTCCTGGCGAGCCTCCCGGTTCGACCCAACACCAGGGACCTCGCCTGGGAGGGTGACCTCATCGCCCTCGGGCTCCCGTCGTTCAGCTCCGAGGGTCTGGTGAGCATCCTCGATGTCTCCGACCCTTCGGCTCCCAGCCTGCGTTCGACCTTCGGTACCGGGATCATGTCGTTGTCGGAGATGCGCGTCCGGCTGACCGGCAGCACCGCCATCGTCGGCAGCCTCGACGCGGTGATCTCCGTCGACCTCGGCGACCCCGACAACCCGGTCGAGCTCGACCGAGTCGACACGGACGGCCTCGAAATCACCGCACTCGAGCTCATCGACGACCGGGCATACGTTTTCGTTGCCGGCTTCATCCGCGCCATTGCCATCTCGAACCTCACCTCTCCGACGATGTACTGGGCTCCGGCCGAGAGCCGTTGGTGGCACCCGGGGGTCGTCGTCGGCGACACCCTGCTGCGACCGTCGGGCCCGTTTCTCGATGTCGTCAGCTTCGAGTGGCGGCCACCCACCGCAGACTTTCGCTGGGACGGTCTGGGCCTCGACATCCACTTCGTCGACCTCAGGGCCTACACCGACAGCAGCCACACCTGGAGGTTCGGCGACGGCATCGGGCTTTCGACACCCGGGTTCTCGGCCCGGCACGAGTACACCGGGCCGGGCAGCTACGAGGTGACGCTCACCGTGTGGAGCTCACAGGGCTCCGACACCGTCGTCAAGACCGTCGAGGTCGGTACCCGCGTGTTCTGGGACGGCTTCGAGACCGGCGATCTCATCGCCTGGGACCAGCCCGACCCCTGACGGTCACCCTGCCCGCAGCCGTTCGAGCAGGATGCCGGCGGCGACGGCGAGAAAGTCACTCTCTTCGGTGAAAACACAAGCTGTGTCAAGTTGAGATGACAACTCAACAGTTTCGCCTTATACTGATCGAAAGGCGAATCGACACAGTGAAGCGCACCACCAACGGGGAGCCGTTCTCGCGGAGGAACCGGTCATGAGACCCGCCATGCGGTATTCGTTCGCCCTGTCAACGCTGCTTCTGTTCGCATCTGCGACACCTGCCGACGCCGCGGTGTGCAACGTGCCGTCGGCGAGCCACCCCACCATCCAAGCCGCCGTGGCCGACCTCGCCTGCACCGAGGTGGTCGTCGCCGCCGGGACGTACGTCGAGTCGGTGGACGTGGATCGGACATTGGAGATCACCGGTGCCTCGAGCTCGACGACCGTGGTCGAAGGACGGATCACCGCCACGGGAGCGGGCGTCGAGCTCGCTCTCGACAGTCTGACCGTCGACGCATCGACCCCGTCTGTCGCGGGGTGCTTCTGGGAGGCCATCGATGTCAGTGGCGGGGCGGCCATGACGAGCACCGATCTGGTCGCGATCAACGGCGACGGCGAAGCCTGCCTGATCTTCGGCAACGGCTTCGAGACCGGCAACACCGGCGCGTGGAGCGCAACCTCGCCATGATCATTGACCTTCCTGCACGGCTCGGGAGAACTGTCATGCAAAACAATCGGTTTTTTCTGACGATCATCGTCGTCATCACACTGACCTTCGCCGTGGGCGCAGCCGCTGAGCTCGGACCCCAGGGGGTGTCGCCCGGCGCGCCGGACCGGGTCTCCCGGATCGACGGCGGCTGCCCGACCTTCAGCTGGGAAGCGACAGACGAAGCCGAGCGCTATGAGCTCGTCGTCTACCGGCTCGACTCGAATGCTCCAGATCTTGCATCGATGGAGCTGAGCTCGGACGACGAGGTGCTCTACACGTCGATCTCCGGGCGAGCCACCGGGTGGACGCCCGAGTCGAGCGAGTGCTTCCTCGCCGGCGAACACTACGTCTGGTTTGTTCGTGCGGTGACGGAACTTGAAACCGGCGAGGGCAGCGACTGGTCCGAACCCCGGTACTTCGAGGTTGCCGCCGCGCCCTCGGCCGAGGAGCTGGCACAAGCGATCGAAGTGATTCGGAGGTGGGAGTCGTCCGGCGGCGACGGATCGCGGACGCTGTCGGCTCGCGCTGATGCTGCCGCTGTTCCTGCCGCTGCCGCTGTCGCTGTTCCGGACGCGGACGCGGGCTCGGCTGCGCCGAAATCGGTGATCACCGGCACCGCGGCGATCCGCGGAGAACAGCCCGACCTCTCGGGTGAGACCTACGGTGTGGTGGGCACCTCCGCCTCGCCCGACGGCGCCGGGATCGGCGCCGCTAACACCGCCGGCGGGCCTGATCTGGTGCTCGACGGTGCGGTGCCGGCGGAGATCACCGAGTCAGGGATAGACCGCCCTTCTGCGTCTCCCCAGATGTTCAGCGTCACCAACACCGGCGGTGGTGGGGTGACGCTCACCGTCGAGGACGACCCGGTCGTCACCACCGAAACCGACCAGGACACGCTTGCCGAACTCGCGCCATGCGCGTCAGGAGCGGTGGCCAAGTGGGCCGGTATGGAATGGGACTGCGCACCGGATATTGACACCGATACACTGAGCGCCCTCGGCTGTGCCGGCAACGATGTCGCCAAGTGGAACGGATCGAGCTGGGTTTGCGCCCCGGACGACGATACCCTCGCGGGAATGAGTTGCGCCCCCGGCGAGCTCCCCAAGTGGAACGGCACCTCCTGGGTCTGCGCTGCCGACGAGGACACTACCTACTCGATCGGGACGGGTCTGGTCCTCGAAGGCGGTGAGATCACCCTCGACCCGGCCTGGTTCTCGGCCCGCATTTCGACCCTTGACGGTCCCGGGACGGTTGGAATGTATACCTCGATCGCGGTCGGGGCGGACGGTCTCGGGCTGATCAGCTACTACGACCAGACGAACGGAAACCTCAAAGTGGCTCACTGCGACGACGTGCTCTGCATCTCTGCCACGATTTCCGTCGTTGACTCGGACGGCGACGTGGGCGCCTACACCTCGCTAGCGATCGGTGCCGACGACCTCGGGCTGATCAGCTACCACGACGTGACCAATGGCGACCTCAAGGTGGCCCACTGCAACGACATCGACTGCTCGAGCGCGTCGATCCAGACGTGGTCATCGCCGTACGACATCGGCGAACACACCGCGATCACTGTCGGATCGGATGGGCTTGGCCTCTTCAGCTACTACGACGCCACCAATCAGAACCTTCGAGTCGCTCACTGCGAGAATGCACTCTGCTCGGCTGCGACCCACTCCATTCTGGACACAGCGGGGGATGTCGGCCAGTACACCTCGATCGTCATCGCCGGCGGGGTCGGCCTCATCTTCTACTACGACGCCACCTCCGGCGATCTCAAGTCCGCCCGCTGCGGGGACCTGGCGTGCACGGCTGCTTCGGCGGTCATGACCACTCTCGCGTCGACTGGCAACGTCGGCCTCTACACGTCGGCGGCCATCGGCTCGGACGGTTTGAGCTACGTCACCTATTACGACGCCTCGCTCCAGGACCTCAAGATCGCCCGCTGCGACCTGCCCCAGTGCAACTCGGTCAACTCCTGGACCATCGACTCGACCGGTGATGTCGGCCAGTACACGTCGCTGGCCTTTGGTGCCGACGGGCTCGGTGTCATCAGCTATTTTGCCAACAGCGGTGACGACCTCAAGGTCGCACACTGCGAAAACACCCAGTGTACGTTCGCGTCAACCTCCTTCATCGACAGCATGATCCCCGTCGGCCACTATACCTCGATCACGATAGGATCGGACGGGTTACCGCTCATCAGCTACTACGACCAGGTGTTCAATCACGACCTCAAGGTCGCCCACCTGCCGTACGGCTACTGAGGGAGACTCGACGATGTCACTGACACGCTGGTACTCGCTCGTTGTTTTCGCTGCCCTGCCCTGTCTGCCCTGCGCGGGCTAGGCCACAGGTCGTGCCGCCGAGGGGGTCTGACGTTGCACGGCTTCTGGCAGCGAGCTGAGCGCCTGGTTGCAGCCTGAGCGGCAGTAGAGTACAGCGAGGAGGACGGCGAGCCCGCCTGGGAGGCGGGCTCGCCACTCCGCGGCTGTAGCCAGCAAGCACGCCCGCGGAGTGCTGATGCCAGCTGCAGCAGAATGCCACGCTTCGCCGTTGTTCGTCCAGGGCTGGATTCGTCGTCGTGTACGGGGAGATCCGTCTACGCACCGCCAGGCAGGCGGCTCGCAAGGCCCAGGAGTTGGTTCGGCGCTACAGCCGTCCCGGGGAGAGCCTCGCCGATTCCCTGGTCGCGGAGAGACGCGACGAGGCAAGCCGTGACTGAAGGCGTCCTCGAGGTCGAGGTCATCCGACCGGACTGACAGTCGAGGACTCACGCCCCCCACCACCGTCGGCCTCCCTGAATTGACGTGGCAACGATGACTCGCTGCCAGGACGCGAAGTCCGCCAAGCATCGCACGTGACCTGAGGGGAGGCGCTGCCAGCGCACCCTTCAGGTCAGGAATGGTCCTTTGCGTTTTTTCCGTCTTGGCGGTTCAACCCAAGCGCAGGCGGTCGAGCAGAATGCCGGCGGCGACGGCGACGTTGAGCGACTCGATCTCGCGCTCGAGGGGGATGGTGACCTCGCCGGTGGCGACGGCTCGGGCGTCGGGCGAAAGGCCGGGGCCCTCAGCGCCGAGGAAGAGCACGAGCGGGCTTGACGGCTGCCAGCGGTCGATGGGGATCCCGCCGGGGCCGGCGGTCCAGACCTCGCCGCTCGCCTCGCTCATCCGCTCTGCCACCCGGACGGCGGTGACGTCGCGGCTGATCGGCAGGCGGAAGACCGCGCCGGCCGAGCCGCGGACCGCGGCGGGGTGGAAGGGGTCGGCCGAGCCCGGCGACAGAAGCACCGTGCGGGCGCCCAGGGCGGCGGCGGAGCGGACGATGGCGCCGAGGTTGCCCGGATCCTGGACGGTGTCGAGCCAGAGGGCGACGCCCTCGCGCGCGGGCCACGGCGGCAACCGGGGGTCGGCGACGACGGCGAGCACGCCCTGGGGGTGGCGGGTCGGGGCGAGCTCGTCGAGCACAGCGGCGTCGAGGGTGAAGAGCTCGGCCGCCGCGGCGCCGATCTCGGGGTCGGGGTCGAGCCCTTCGGCGAGGTAGAGCTCGAGAACCGGGACGCCCCAGCGGACGACGTCGGCGACGAGCCGCCGGCCGTCCACGATCACCTGGCCGTCGGGGCGGTTCTTCACCCGCTTTCGGAGTTCCTTGAGCCGCGCGCCGTGCTTGCCGAGCTTGTCCATCGGTCGATGGTACTCCAGACAATCATCACGATCTGACTCTTTTTCTCGCCTTCTCTCTGCCCCGACGACTCTTCCGTCACATGGGCAGGACAAGCTTGGGCAGGGAGAAGGCGAGAAAAGGAGCATGGCACGCTGATCCGAAACCACTGGCTTTCCAGGGGCTTTATGAGATAATGCCCAGCCGCTGCGGCCGGTTGAAGTCGGGCCGTGGCCCGGGGGCACCATGAGTCTTTCCCTGATCGCCCGAAACATCGGCGAGTCAGCAACTCTCAAGCTCAACGAAACGGCCGCGATCCTTCGCGCCAAGGGCGATCCCGTGATCCACCTCGGCGGCGGGGAGCCCAAGGGCAAGCCACCCATCGACGCGCTGCTCGCCGCCTCGTCGATGCTCAGCTCAGGCGAGGTCCGCTACACCCCGCCCGACGGCATCCCGGCGCTCAAGCAGGCGATCATCCGCTACACCGAGGAGTTCTACGGCTGGCGTCCGGCGCCCGAGAACGTCATGGCTTCGGGCGGCGCCAAGCAGGCCATCATGTCGGCGATGCACGCGGTGCTCGACCCTCAGAGCGAGGTTATCTTCCCGGCGCCGTACTGGGTGAGCTACCCCGAGATGGTCCGTCTGGTGGGCGGGATCCCGGTCGCGGTCCGGCCCGAGGACGGGACCTTCATCCCGCGCATCGAGGACATCGAGCAGGTCATGAGCTCGTACACCAAGATGGTCATCGTCAACAGCCCCAACAACCCGTCCGGCGCGGTCTACCCCGAGTCGTTCATCGCCGACGTGGTGGAGTTCTGCGAGCGGCGCGGGCTGTGGCTGATCATGGACGACATCTACCACCGGCTGGTCTTCGACGGCCGCGAGCCCATCAACCCCTACGACGCCGCCAAGGACCGCAGCGAGAACTCCAAACTCATCGTGGTCAACGGCGTGTCCAAGCAGTACGCCATGACCGGCTTCCGGATCGGCTGGGCGGTGGCCAACCGCCGGCTCATCGAGGCCATGACCAACATCCAGGGCCACGAGACCTCCGGTCCGTCCGCGCTGCTCCAACACGCCGCCGTGGGCGCCATCAACGGCGTCCAGTCGTCGGTCGAGGGGCTCCGCAAGACCCTCGAGAACAACCGCAACGTGCTGATGAACGAGCTCCGCGCCTTCGACGGCGTGATCATCGAGGAGCCGGGCGGTACCTTCTACTCGTTCCCCGACTTCAGCCACTACGGCATCGACTCGGTCAAGCTGTCGAAGTTCATCCTGGACAAGGTTCAGGTGGTGACCGTGCCCGGCATCGAGTTCGGCATGGAGGGCCACCTCAGGCTGAGCTACTGCGGCTCGATCAAGGACATCACCGAGGGCATCGAACGGATGAAGTGGGCCCTCGATCCCAACTCGCCCAACGAGCTCTACATCGGCGAACGGAAGCTGGTGAGGGACTGGACATGAGCAAGTATCTGAAGTTCGCCACGCCCGCGTTTGCCCAGGCCGGGGACCTCAAGAGCCGTTTCGGTCTCAAGAACCACGGGCTGACCCACGTCGACAAGGTCTACTGGAACCTGCCGGCGCCGGCGCTCTACGAAGAGGCGGTGTTCCGCAACGAGGGCTTTGTCGCACACGGCGGTCCGTTCGTGGTCAACACCGGCAAGTGGTCGGCCCGCGCAGCCCAGGAGAAGTACATCGTCCGCGAGCACACGACAGAGGACAAGATCTGGTGGGGCGAGTACAACCGGCCCTACGATCCGACCCTGTTCGCCTCGCTCCACGCCCGGATCCAGGCATTCTTCCAGGACGAGGAGCTGTTCGTTCAGGACTGCTACATCGGCGCCGACCCGAGCTACCGGATGCCGGTGCGGGTGATCTCGGAGTACGCCTGGCACTCGCTGTTCGCCCGCAACCTGCTCATCCCTCTCACCACCCAGGACGAGTACCAGAATCACATCCCCGAGTTCACCATCATCGTCGCGCCGTCGTTTCACTGCGACCCGCGGGTCGACGGCACCCGGTCGGACACCGCCATCATCCTCGACTTCTCGAAGCGCCTCGGGCTCATCTGCAACTCGTCCTACGCCGGCGAGATCAAGAAGAGCCTGTTCACGGTGATGAACTTCCTGCTGCCGCTCAGGCAGGTGCTCGCCATGCACTGCTCGGCCAACGTCGGGGCGACCGGCGACGTGGCGCTCTTCTTCGGGCTGTCGGGCACCGGCAAGACGACGTTGTCGGCAGATCCCAACCGGCGGCTCATCGGCGACGACGAGCACGGCTGGTCGGACGAGGGCGTGTTCAACTTCGAGGGCGGCTGCTACGCCAAGGTCATTCGTCTGTCCGCAGAGCACGAGCCCGAGATCTACGCCACAACCCGTCGGTTCGGCACCGTGCTCGAGAACGTGGTCCAGGATCGGACCTCGCGCCGGCTCGATCTCGACGACGACCGGTTCACCGAGAACACCCGCGCCGGCTACCCGCTCGACTTCATCCCCAACGTCGTGCCCGAGGGGATGGTCGCCTCGCACCCGAAGAACGTCGTGCTGCTGACCTGCGACGCCCAGGGCGTGCTGCCGCCGATCGCTCGGCTCGACCCGCTGCGCGCGGTCTACCACTTCATCTCGGGCTACACCTCCAAGATCGCCGGCACCGAGATCGGCCTCGGCATCGAGCCGGAGATCGCGTTCTCGGCCTGCTTCGGCGCGCCGTTCATGGTCCACCACCCCTTCGTGTACGCCGACATGCTGCGGCAGAAGATGGCCAAGCACGACGCGAGCTGCTGGCTGGTCAACACCGGTTGGGTCGGCGGCGGCTGGGGAGTCGGCAAACGGATCTCGATCCGGCACACCCGCAACCTGCTCAACGCCGCCCTCGACGGCGAGCTCGACACCGTCGAGTACCGCGAGGACAAGCTGTTCGGCTTCAAGGTGCCGCTGAGCTGTCCCGATGTGCCGACCGACGTCCTCGATCCGTCGACCTCGTGGGGCAACAAGGACGACTACTGGAAGCGGTACGACGCCCTGGCCGCCCGCTACATCGAGAACTTCAAGCTCTACGCCGACGGCTGCCCGGCCGAGGTCGCGAAGGCCGGACCCAGGCGGTTGAAGGAGCGGATGTAGCTCTCGAGAGGGCTGTTCGCTGTGAGCTGTTAGCTGTTAGCCGTTAGCTGTTAGCTGTTAGCTGTTAGCCGTTAGCTGTGAGCTGTTAGCTGTGAGCCGTTAGCTGTGAGCTGTTCGCTGTTCGCTGTGAGCCGTTCGCTCCATCGCAGGGTACAAGCCGGCTGACCTCGTAGCGCAGGCGTCCCCGCCTGCGACGGCGACACCGCGCCGCCAAACCACCAACGCCCGCGGGGACGCGGGCGTTGTACCTGACCGAAGATCGCGCGTGCCGTCCTGTCGACCGGCCAGACCGGTGACCGGAGCAAACGAGGCGAACAGGCCGACGAGGCAGAAGGCGGCGACCAACCCGCCCACGGCCTCGATCGCAGCGGTCGGCACCACACCTCGCGTGGCCTCGACCTGCCAGCCGAGCCACAGCGGCGCCGCCGCAGCAACCACCGCGGGCACGATCCAGACGACGAGCGTCCAGACCGACCGGAGCGGCTGCCGGATCGACCCCGCCAGCCCGGCAAGCCACGCCAGCACCGCGGAGCGACGGCCCTCCGACCCGAGCAACCAGGCGCCGCGCAGCCCGGTGAGCCAAACCAGCAGTACCGCGGCCAGCGAGCCTGCGGCGACGAGCAGCAGCCACAGACCCACAGCCGAGTCGTCGCCGGCGGCGCGCATCCGGTCGTTCGCCGACCACCAGGTGACGGCGAGCCCCGCGTGGGCCGCCCCGAGCACGGCGACCGAGGTCAGACCGAGCCGCGCCCAGCGCCACCAGTCGAGCAGGCCTCGACTCAGGATCTCCGACAACCTGACCCCGTCGCGGCTCGACAGGACGAACCAGCGAACCACCCCGGCCTGCCAGAGCACGGTCCAGCCCCACAGCGCGGCGCCGCCGGCGAGCGCGATCCAGACCAGCATCAACGCGACCGGCTCGAGCCGGTTGAAGAGAACCAGTGCCAGCTCGCCGGGCGGCAGCGAGCCGTCGGGGAGAGCGACCAGCGCGTCGCCGGCCGCGGACCACACCACGAGCCGGACCGGCGCCGCCGCCGCCTCCGCTGTGAGCCACACCGCGAGGACCACCTTCCACAACCGCAGCGCCAGAGCCGCACCGAATACCGGGGACGGGCGCGGCGCCACTCTCAGCCCCACGGCACCACGGCAAGACCGGCCAGGCGCAGGACGTGGCCGAGCCACCACAGCCGGTTCTCGTTCCCCGCCTCGCGGCGCCAGTAGTTGTCGGCCCGCCGGGTTTCCAGAGCCCAGATGCCGTCGGGATCGACGATGACGTGGTCGAGCCGGTGCTCGGAGACCTCGCTCCACCGCACCCACCGGTCGCTGCCGTCCCAGCTTCGGCGCTCGGTGCGGCCGTCGCTCCACCCGAGCTCGACCTCCACCGGACCGACACACTCGCCGAGCCGACCGAGCTCGACCTCCACCCGCCGGCGCCTCGGTTCTTCGCCTGCCGGAGCACCGCCGTTCGGATCGCGCTCCCGCCAGGCGCCATCGTCCCAGCTCATCCCCTGTTCGGGCCCGATCTCGCGGTGGCGCACCTCTAGCACGGCCCAATCGGGCGTCTGGTCGCCGTGGATCACGGCGTCGAAGAACCACTCGAGCTCCTGGTCCGACAGCCGCTCGAGCACGGCGCGGAGATCGTCCGGCCCGGGGTGCCGGAACCGGTGCTCGGTGAAGTAGGCCCGCATGGCCCGCGCCATCACCTCTTCCCCGAGCATGCCCTCGAGGGTGCGCAGGGCGAGCGCGGTCTTGGTGTACGAAGCGAGGAAGTAGTCGGCGAGACCGCGGTAGGTCCAGGACGGTCGGTCGATGAGCAACGCCGGCTTCTCGAAGCTCAGAGCCAACCGGTCCGAAACCCAGATCCGGGCGAATCGGATCTCAGGCGCCAGACGGTCGGCGAGCATGTCCTCCAGGCAACGATTCTCGGCCCACGACACCAGGCCCTCGTCGAGCCAGGCGCGCTCGGCCTCGTTGTTGGCGACCATGCTCTGAAAGTACTGGTGGCCGAACTCGTGCACAGTCAGCGTCTCGATGCCGGGACGCCAGGCGAAGGGCGGGTAGAGCGCGCGCCGGTCGGCGCCGGTGGTGATCAGGGTCGGGTACTCCATGCCGGCGGCGCCGCCGGCGCCCGGCGGCGGCGACACGACGGTGAGCTGCGGGTAGGGGTACGGACCCAGGTGCAGGCCGAACCACGCCATGGCGAGCCTCGCCGCCCGCACCATGCGCGGCGCCAGCGGCTCGTGGCAGCGCGCGACCAGCAGGCGCAATCGGGCCGGCGGCAGCTCGAGCTCCGCAGCGCCGAGACCGAGCCGGACACGCGCTCGTTCGAGCCACTCGAGCGGAACGTCGCGACCAGGCTCGAAGTCGGTCTCGAGGACCGTCATGACATCCGGCGGCGCTGTCGCCCAGGCGAAGTCGTGGACGTCGCGGGCGACGAACTCGACGACGTCGGCTGTGCCGACCGGTTCGCGGGAGATCTGTTCGCCGGTCGCACCGATGACCCAGCCGCGCGGGATGGTGAGCCGCACCCGATAGCGGCCGAAGTCGGCGTAGAACTCGCTCGCGGCGTGGAACTGGTGGCAGCTCCAGCCTGCAGATCCCTCGAACACCGCCAGCTTGGGAAACCACTGACCGACCATGTGAAAGTCGCCGGAGAAACCGGTGCGCATGATGACGCGCGGCAGCTGCGCCTCGAACTCGAGTTCGAGGGCCACCGAGCTGCCCGGCATGACCTCGCGGGGCAGCGCGACGCGAGCGACGGTGAAGTCATGCTCGTTGCCGTCGTCGGGGCGCTCGAAGCCGAGCGACGGCAACAGATCGGGGCCGTCGGCCAGCACGAGCCGGGTCAGCCGAATCCATCCCCAGTCGTCGCCGATCCGTCTCGCGAGAGCCGGAGAGTCGCGGCGAAGCTCATGCATGAGCGTTGTCTCGGTGCTCGCGAAGGCATTGAGGTAGAGGTGGAACCAGAGCTCGGAGGTCGGCACGTCACGGGCGTTGTGCCACCGCAGCGCCACCGCCCCGGCCAGCCGGTGGTTGTCGGAGTCGAGCGTCACGTCGATGTCGTAGCTCGCCACATTCAGGTCGCGAGCCGCGGCGGGCACACCCACGACCACCATGAGAACGGACACCAGGATGACGGATTTCACGTGGAGAGTGTAGCCCAGTGGGCGGAAGACGCCGGTTTCCGATCTTCGAGGGCCGGCGTCCGGAAGCAACGTCCCGCCGGCTGCGTTGTTCAACGTGATGAAGCGCACGGCTCTGTTTTTTTTCTCTCTCGCTCTCGCGGTCGGACCCGCCATCGCCGCCGACGATTCCGACACGGGCTTCGACCTCGACCTCGAGAACCTGGACTTCCGGCCCCGCGACCCACGGACCGAGGCGCGCCTCGCCCGATGGAACGACGACCCCATGGCGCGGGTCGCCATGCACATGGCGACCGAGCAGGCGCGGATGCTCGGCGGCAACCAACCGGGCGCCGGTCGGCCGAGCGCCATGGTGATTTCGGTGAAGTTCCGACAGGGACTCGCCGCGGCGCTCACCGTCGCGTCCTCGGTGAGCGGAATTGAGCTGTACGAGCGGCGGATCGCCGTCATCACCTGGCCGTGGGCCGAGAACGACGACAAGCCCGCCATGCCTCTCGACGAGCAGATCACGGTGATGCTCGGCGACCGGCTCGAACGCTGACCCGCGCCGCCGTTGTTCCGTGCTCTACAACCGGTCCTTGAGGTTCTTGGAGACCTTGAAGCGGACGGTCTTGGAGGCCGAGATGGTGATCGGCTCACCGGTGGAGGGGTTGCGGCCCTCCCTGGCGGGTCGTTCGGACAGCGCGAAGGTGCCGAAGTTGGGCACCGTGACCTTGTCGCCTTCGGCGAGAGACTCGCCGGAGAGTTCGAAGATCGAGTCGTACACCATGGCGACGTGGGTCTTGGGTATGCCGGTGAGCTCCGCGATCCGGTCGACGAGATCCGCTTTTCCTGCCATTGCCCCCTCGCTTCCTCTGCCGACGCCAAACTAGTTCCCGTCCGGAAACGGCGCTTTGAGGCAATCTCGGCGTCAGATGACGAATTTCCTTGTGCGGCGTACAGAAGTACGCCTCCGCGTCAATTCTGGTCTTCCTCGACCTTGCACAAAAACCCCTGGATTCCGAATCGAGAACTGCGCAGTCCCCATCGGAGTTTCCGGATGGGAACAAACTAGCGCGTCGATTGCGAGGCGGTCAAGAACCAGGGGTAGAATGCCCGCCATGACCAAGCTCGAACCCTGGATCACCCTGTCCACCGAGGTGCTCGGCACCTACCCCATTTTCGAGCTCCAGCGGAGCCGCCGGCGGTCGCCCCTTTCGGGACGCGAGCACCGGTTCCTCAAGCTCGAGTGCCCCGACTGGGTCAACATCATCGCGGTCACCGACGACCGGCGGATGGTGCTCATCGAGCAGTACCGGCACGGCACCGACGAGATCACCCTCGAGATCCCGGGCGGCGCCGTCGACCCGGGCGAGGACGCTGCCACGACCGCGGCCCGCGAGCTCGAAGAGGAGACCGGTTACCGGGCGGCCGAGCTCGTCGAGATCGGCCGCGTCGATCCCAACCCCGCCTTTCTGTCCAACCGGTGCTGGACCTACCTCGCCCTCGGATGCCGCGCCGACGGCGAGGTCGACCTCGACCCGTCCGAGGAGATCGAGGTCTCGCTTGCGCCGCTCAACGATTTCGGCCGCCTCATCGACAACGGCGCCATCACCCACTCCCTGGTCATCGCCGCCCACGATCACCTGCAGCGTGGCATCCGCAGCCAAGCACCGTGGGCCGCACGATTGCCGCCGCAACCCACTCAGGAATGATGAATGATGACATCAATCGCACCAGGCCCTGGTCGCTGCAGCGGGGCCGATGCGGCGCGTTTCATCATTCAGCATTCAGCATTCATCATTTGCCTCGGGAATGCGGCGGCGGAGCCGGCTCGTTATCATGACGACAATGAAGCAGCAAACCCTGTCAGTTCTCTTCGCGGCAATGATTCTCGCCGCCGCTTTTCCCACATCGGGAGACGATGCCATGCTCCAGCCCGGTGATCCCTTCCCCGCTTTCGAGCTGCCGGCGCACGACGGCACGACTCTGTCCGCCGCCGACCTCGAGGGCACGCCCTACCTGCTGTTCTTCTACCCCAAGGCCAACACCGGCGGTTGAACGCTCGAGGCCAACCAGCTGCGGGACAGCTGGTCCGACCTCCAGGCTCGCGGCGTGACCGTCGTCGGCGTGTCGTACGACAAACCCGAGACCAATCGCGGTTGGGCGGAGAAGAACGAACTGCCGTTCCAGCTGCTTTCGGACCGCGATCGAGAGCTCGCCGGGGCCGTCGGCGCTGCTCGGGCCCTGCTTCCGGTGCCCAAGCGGATCTCGTACCTGGTCGGGACCGACGGGGCGGTTCTCGTCGCCTACCCCGACGTCAAGCCTTCAGCCCATGCCGCCGAGGTCCTCGCGGACCTCGAGCGGCTGGGCGTCGGCGACGAGTAGCCGTCTTCGCGGCTCAGCCCTGGTCCGGGCCGCTCTGACCGGCCCGCCGGTCGATGTGGTCGATCCAACCCCGCATGGCATCGGCAGCCATGTCCCGACAGCCGAGCCCGAACGCCAGCGCCGTCGCGACCGCGATGGCGCCGAGCAGCAGGCCGAACGCGAGGGTGATGATTTCGTTGGCGAGCCCCATCTGACGCAGGGCCATGGCGCCGGCGAGCACGAGGATCGACAAACGCGCGGCGAGCGCGAGCAGAGGCGCCTGGGCAGACCGGCTCGCCTCGATGGTGCGCGCCGCGAGATTGCCGAGATACAGACCGAAGCCGAAGATCACGACGCCCAGGGCGACGTGGCCGGCGAAGACCATGAAGTCGGCGATCAGTCCTGCCAACGACTCGAAACGGAGCAGGTGCAGCGACTCGATGGCGGCGAAGAGCATGATCGCCACCAGCACCAGGTGGCCGACGATCTCCGACGGCGTGCGTCGGCCCTCCTCGGTTTCACGGCCGATGCCGAGCCGCTCGAGGACGCTGTTGAACCCGATGCCGGCGAGCACGTTTGCTGCCAGACCCGAAACCACGCGGCCGACCAGGAATGCGATCGCCAAAACGAGCGTCGCGCCGAACAGCAGGGGCAGCGAGGCGAGCACCGCCTTCAGCATGTCGCTGGCCGGAGCGGTGATCGCGTCGAGGCGAAGCGTGTTGAGCGCCGCCACCAGCACCGGCACCAGGACCAGCACGTAGAGCACGAGGCCGACGAGGCCGGACAGCTTCTGGTCGCCGAGCGCGGTGTCGATCCCGGTCTGGGCGGACAGGCGGTCGGCGCCGACCGCGGCAAGCAGGTTGCTGACGACCCGCTGGATGACCCGCGCCAGCAGCCAGCCGGCAGCGAGGATCAGCGCTGCGGCCAACAGGTTCGGGATGAAGGCCAGGACCTTGTCGACCATGCTCTGAACCGGCCGGAGCAGTCCCTCGAGCTGGAGCGCGCCGAGGATCGCCGGCAGGAACAGCAGAAAGACCAGCCAGTACACTGCCTCGCTGACGGTGGTGCTGATCGAAACGCGGTCCTCGTCCTCGAGACCCGCACCCTCACCGAGCCGCTGGTCAAGCGACATGGCGTCGAGCACCCGCCGGACGACGAACCGCAGCCCGGTCGCGAGACCCCAGGCGACCAGCAGCAGGATCGCCGGACCGATGAGGTTCGGGATGTAGCCGACGATCTCGCTCAGGAATCGGTTGAGCGGCTCGGTGATCAGGGTCAGCCCGAGCACCTCGAAGAAACCCAACAGCACGAAGAGCATGAGGATCCAGAACACGGCCCGGCCCGCCCACCGCTCGATCTCGAGGCTCTCCTCCTTCTCTCCTCCGACCAGCCAGCGGGCGAGCTTGTTGTCGAACTGGGTTCGTTTGAGACCCCGCCGAACCAGCGCGGCCGAGATGAGCGCGATGAGCCAGCCGACGACCAGGATCGCCAGCGCGACGAGCATCAGACCCAGGTTGGCCGTCAGCAGCTCCTTGAGAAAATCCATGATCTGTTGCATTCAGTCCCTCCTTCGTCGAAAGCCGCGGCGCCCGGCCGGCGAACCCGAAAATCGTGACCGCCGATGATCAGCCGCCCTTCGACATCCTTTGATGATTGCGCTGTCCACGAGGATACATCAGAAAAACGCGGAGCCCGGAGGCTCCGCGTCCGAGATCCAAAAGACTCGGGTCTCAGGCCGAGACCTGGTGCATGTAGACGTCCTGCTGCGGGTACGGGATCGAGCAGCCGGCGGCCTCGAGGCCTTCCTTGAGACGTCGAGTCAGGTCGAAGCGCAGGGCCCAGTAGTCGGACCCGCTGCACCACGGCCGGACGATGATGTTGACCGACGAGTCGGCGAGCTCGGACACCGCGATCTGGACCTCCGGGTCGGCGAGCACCCGCTCGTCGGCGGTGACGATGTCGCGAATGGTGTCGACGGCGACCTGGATGTCGTCGTCGTAGCTGATCCCCATGACCATGTCGACGCGACGGGTGTCGAAGCCGTTGTAGTTCTTGATCTCGTTGCCCCAGACCTGCGAGTTGGGCACCGTAATCATGACGTTGTCGGGGGTCTTCATGATGGTCGAGAAGATCGCCACCGACACCACCGAGCCCGAGGTACCGCCGATCTCGACGTAGTCGCCGACCTTGAACGGACGGAAAACGAGCAGCATGACCCCGGCGGCGAAGTTGGACAGCGTGCCCTGCAGAGCGAGGCCGACGGCGAGGCCCGCGGCGCCGAGGATGGCGACCAACGACGTGGTGTGGACCCCGAACAGGTTGAGCACGGCGATGAGCACCACCGCCAGCACCGCCCAGTAGACGAGCGACGAGACGAACGGGATCAGCGTCGAGTCGACCTCGGCGCGGTTCATGCCCTTGCGGACCGAGGAGCGGACAATTCCGGCCACCATGCGGCCGATGACGAGCACGACGATGGCGCCGATGACCTTGAGCCCCCACTCGGTGAGGATCGGCACGAGGCTGTTGATGTCGAATTCCATGATTGGTGTCCCCCTTACGGCTGATTCGATCAGAATCTGAGGACCACCGACGCCTTGGTCGTGGTGTCGGTGTCCTCGTTGTTGTCGATGGGCTGGTTGCGGTAGCGCACCAGATAGCTGAACTGGAGCGCCAGCATGTCGGTCAGGGACGCGCTCACCGCGGTGTCGGACCCCAGCCGCCAGTCGGACGAGTTGTCGAAGTTGGGGTAGTAGAGCAGGCGCTGGTTGAGCTCCGCGTTGTCGCTGATCTTCCAGTTCCAGGTCAGCCCGCCGACGCCGCCGAGCCAGCTCTCGTTTTCGGTGAACTCCGTCATCGCGATCCCGTCGACGAAGATCTGATCCTCGGAGGTCCAGGTCAGACCGAAGTCGAAGGACAGCGTGTGCCGGTCGGTGTTGATGGCGAGGTACTCGGCCCCGGCCTCGGCGATGTACCGGTTCTCGAAGCCGCTGAATGTGTCGCGCGCCCAGCTCGCGCCCGCGAACAACGACCAGCGGTCGCTGAGCTGGCGAACTCCGCGGATGCCGAACAGGTACTGCTCGGCGGTCAGCTCGCCGTCGTCCTCGGACCGGATGAAGCTGCCGACCAGATTGAGGCCCCAGGGTGTCGGCCTGCGCTCCGATGCGAAGTCGAGCCCGAAGCTCGAGGTGTCGGTGTTGCCGGTCGTTGCGACGTAGGTCAGGCCGATGGAGCTGGTCCAGTTCGGCTCGGGTGCGACCTCGGCCTCCTGAGCCGGCGCAGGTGAAGCGGCCAGCGCGCAGACCAGAGCCGCCCCGGCACAGATTTCGACGAGTCGTTTGTCACGGTGCATCATTTTTTCCTTTCTCCGTCCGAGAGTCGTTTTTCAACCTACGGTGAGCTCTGCCGGTTGAGATGCACCTCGAACGTGAGGCGCTGGTGGTTGCGAAAAACGGCGGCATACCCCTTCGGAATGTCGAGTGTTTTCGCAACCATCCAGGGCGCGAGAGCTTGGTGCAGATCAATAGGGAAGGACTCATCTCAGGTTGAAGTCGATCTTTTTGCGATACCAGCGTCAGGAAACACCTCGATCGCGTGGATTCTTCCCCCCACTCGAGCCTGGGGTGAGCGGCTCTGCTGGATGTGATGTGCCGGGAGCTTGGTGCAGGTCGCCGGTGAGAATCACTCACCTCAGATCGAGCTTTCGGGAACCGGACGGGCCCGACCGAGCCCTGCGCCACGACGCTGACGATATACTCTCGTCGTGGCAGCCAACCCGCACACCCAGTCGATCTGGCCGAGCTGGCGGCTGATCACGCTCGCCGCCGTGGTCGTGATCTGGCTCGGCGTGGCAATGATGCAGGTCGCGGTGACCTGGCACGGCGACGCCGTCGAGCTGCTGCTGCTGATCGGCGGCAACGCCCTGGTGTCGACCTCGGGCGCATGGCTGTTCCACCTGCGCTGGCTTGCCACGGGCAGCCGCCACGACCGTCGAATTCGCAACGCGTACCTTCCCATGTCGGGCTACTTCCTGCTCCGTCTCGCCGTTGCCCCTCTCGCCGTCCAGCCGGCTGAGCTCGCCGCCGCCGACGGCGTCGCCTGGCTGCTCGCCCAGGCAACGGCGGTCACGGTGCTGCTGCTGCCGGTGCGGGACGCGGACCTGTCCGTCGAGCGCGGTCAGGCCCTGCGCAGCGCAGTCGCCATCGCCGCGTCGCTGGCGATCACCGCGGGACTGGTCGCGGCCCAGAACCTCGGCTGGCTGGCCGGCTTCCAGCCGACCGAGATCGGGCTCGCAGTCGCCTTCGCGTCGGCCGCCGCCATGCTGCTGATCTGGCGCAAGGACGAGGGGCGGGACCTGTGGCTCGGCGTCGCCATGATGCTGGTCGCCGGCGCCCACGCGGTGCTCGCCATGAGCCGAATCCCTTACGACGGTTCGGTGATGTGGGGACTGCTGCTGTTCGGCATCGCCCTGGCAACTCCCATCGTCGGCGCCACCGGCGAGAACGCGACCCGGCTGCAGGACCAGTGGGCTCTCAGCGACCACCTGACGCGGCTGCGCCGGCGGACGGAGATCCTGCTCGACACCCTGCCGACGGTGGTGCTGACGGTGGACCGGGATCGGGCGCTGCACTATGCCAACCGACGCGCCGCGACCCTGCTCGGACTGAGCATGGACAGCGCCGTTCAGAACGGACGCGAGTGGCTCGAGCGCTTCCACCCCCACGACCGCCCGCAGATCCACAGCGCCGTCGGCTCGGTGCTCGAGCGTCCCGGGGGTCTGTGGGAGGGCGTGGTGCGGACCGAGGACACCGGCGGCGGGGTCCACTGGATCAGCACCGAGATGCACCAGGTGGTCGATCCCATCGAGCGCAGGACGCTGGTCCAGCTGGTCGGGACCGAGATCACCGACCTGTTCCTCGCCCAGCAGTCCGCCGAGGCCCAGCAGTCGCGGCTCGCCTTCCTGTCGAACATGGCCCAGAGCATGGCCGGCGAGGTCGAGGAGGAGCGGATTCTCGAGCGCTATCTCGAGTCCGCCGGCCAGGTCGTGCCGATGACTGCCGTGCTGCTCTACCGGCCGCTGCCCGGCACCAGCGATCTGCGACTGGTGGCCGCCGCCGGCCCGGGCACCGAGGTCTTCGACGACCACCGGAGGCGGTCCATCGGGTCCGCCGAGCACCCGTTGCGGACGAGCTTCCACACCGGCGTCCCGCGCACCGCCGAAGTCGCCGACCTGGTGCCTCCCGCGACCGCCGCCCAGATCGGCGCCGAGCACGGCATCCGGCACCTCAGCTTCATGCCGCTGCTCGCTGCGGGCGGCGTCATCGGAGTCCTGGTGACGGCATCGGGACCGCCATCCAAGCTCGCCGCCGAAGACACCGACCTGCTGACCCAGATCGGCTTTCTGCTCGGCGGCACGATCTACGTCGCTCAGCTGGTGCGCGAGCTCAACGAGCAGCGGGCTGTCGCCTTCGAGGCGTCGCGTCTGAAGTCGGAATTTCTCGCCAACACCTCACACGAGCTGCGCACCCCGTTGACAGCGATCCTCGGCTTCCTGCGGCTGATCATCGACGGTACGATCAGCGATCCCGAAAAGCAGCGCGAGTACCTGACCATCGCCCACGACTCGGCGGACAAGCTGCTGACCATCATCAACGACGTCCTCGACCTGGCCAAGATCGAGGCCGGCCGGCTCGAGGTCCACCAGGTCCCGGTTCCGGTGCGCTCGGTGCTCGAGGGCGTCGAGACCCTGTTCAAGCACCAGATGAAGAACAAGGGGATCAGGTTCTCGATCACGCCACCGTCCGAGGGACTGGTGCTGTGGGCCGATCCCGACCGCACAACCCAGATCCTCACCAACCTGCTGTCCAACGCCATGAAGTTCACGCCGCGCAACGGCGCCATCGACGTGCTGTGCGCCAAGCGAGCCGACGTCGTCGCCTTCACCATCGCCGACAGCGGCGTCGGAATCCCGCCTGCCGATCTGGACAAGGTCTTCTCGAGCTTCTATCAGGTCGACGGCTCGACGACCCGGGAGCACGGCGGCACCGGTCTGGGCCTGACCATCTCGCGCCGCCTCGCCGATCTCATGGGCGGCACCCTGGAGCTCGAGAGCGAAGGCCCCGACCAGGGTACGAACGCGCGCCTGACCCTGCCGGTGTACCGGGATCAGGGCGAGAGCTGACCAGCGCCGGCCCGCGCCGAAATTCTCAACGGATTCTGTGAAGTTGGATCAAGCTTCACATTCATGGACACTTGCGGTCGGATCTCATATCTTGTAGTCAACCTTCGGCGCCCTCGAGAGAGAGGGCTTGACACGGCCGGAAACCATATATATTCTTAAATAGTTATATGGTGAAGGAGGAGCCATCATGCGATGGAACCCGCTGACCACTCTGATCACGATCGTCGCGGCCGTACCCGTCGCGGCCCAGCCGCTGACCGTCGAACAGGCGGTCTCGGCGGCTCTCGACGCCAACCCGGCGGTGCACGCAGCCGAGGCCCGGGCCGGCGCCGACACCGCTCGCCTCGCCCAGGCCAGGGGGCACCGGTGGGGCCGCCTCGATCTCGCCGAGACCTTCAGCTACTCGGACAACCCGGCCGAGGTCTTCGCCTTCACCCTCAACCAGGAACGCTTCGACTTCGACAGCTTCTTCACCTCGGATCCCAACCGTCCGGACGCCCTGTCGACCTTCATCACCTCGATCGACTACACGCTTCCGATCTACACCGGCGGCAGGCTCGGCGCCCGCACCGACCAGGCCGAGGCCATGGCGGCCGCCGGCGGCGCCGAGCTCCGCCACACCGCCGAGCAGGTCGCCTTCGACACCACCACAGCCTTCGTCGACCTGGCCAGGGCGCGCGAGAACCTCGAGCTGCTCGAAGGGGCGCGGGCGACCACTGCCGCCCACCTCGAGCTCGCCGAGGCTTTCGCCGAGCAGGGCCTCATCCTGTCGGCCGACGTTCTCGACGCACGGGTCCATCTCGCCGAGATGGACGAGATGGTCGCGCGCGCCGCCAGCGGCGCCCGCCTCGCCGAGGCGGCTCTCAACTTCCACATGGGCGCCGACCAGTCGACGCCCCGCGAGCTCGCTCCGCTGTCGCCGCCGGCGCCGGTGACCGGCGAGCTCGACGACTGGATCGCGACCGCGGTCGCGGACCGCCACGACCTTGCCGCCGCGCGCCGCAAGCTCGAGGCCGGCAGGCTCGAGAGCAGGGCGGCACGCTCGGGTTATCTGCCGGAGGTCGCGCTGGTCGGCCGCTACGGTCTCTACGACGACGAGATCTTCGGCGCCAACGGTCACTCGGGCACGGTCATGGCGGTCGCGAGGATCAATCTGCTCGGCGGCGTCACCGACGCCAAGGCCCGCAAGGCGGCCGAGCTCGACACGGTCGGCTTCGAGGCCGACATTCGCCGAGCCGAGGACGGCGTCCGGCTCGAGGTCCGCCAGGCTTGGCACGATCTCGCCACCGCCCGCGCCCGGCACGCCACCGCGCGCGACGTGCTCGCGGCCGCGGCCGAAGCGCTCAGAGTGCGGGAGCACCGGTTCAAGCAGGGCCTCGAGAAGATGCTCGACCTGCTCGACGCGGAGACCGCCCTGCGCGAGGCCGAAACCCGCGAGCTGGTCGCCCGCCACGACATCGCCCAGTCCACCGCCCGGCTTCGCTTCGTCGCCGGCGCCAGCCTGATCCCGAGCACCATGGAGGAGCCCCGATGATCGCCTCGAGTCACCGTCACGTTGTTGTCGCCGCCATCCTCGCCGCTACCGCCACCTTCGTCGGGTGCGGCGGGCACGAAGCCGAGCGGACCGAGGCCGAGCTGGCGCCGGTGGCCGCCACCGTCGCCCTGGTCGAGTCGATCACCGACGGGCGGATGATCGAGGTCAGAGGGACCGTTCAGCCAGGCCGTCAGGCAACGGTATCGAGCCGGGTCACCGGTCCCGTGGTCTCGGTCGAGGTCCGCTCCGGTCAGGAGGTCGCGGCCGGCCAGACCCTGATCAGAATCCAGGCCGAGGCCTCCGATGGCCGGCTCGGCCAGGCGTCCGGCGCCCTCGCCCAGGCTCGTGCCGCCCTCGCCCCGGCCGAGCGCAACTACGAGCGATACCAGGCGCTGCACGCCGAGAACGCGGCCTCCGAGCTCGAGCTCGACATGGCCCGGATGCAGTTCGAGCAGGCCCGGGGCGCGGTCGAGCAGGCCGAGGGTGCGTTCCAGGCAGCCACGTCGGTCGCCGCCGAGTCCGACGTCGAGGCGCCGTTTGCCGGGCGGGTGGTCCGGACCCACGTTGAAATCGGCGACCTCGCCGCTCCCGGCAGGCCGCTGGTCACGGTCGAGTCGCGCGGCGGTCGTGAGATCTGGCTCGAGGTTCGCGAATCCGACATCCAGCGTCTCGAGGTCGGCGACACTGTCAAGGTCCAAATCGACGCCCGTCCCGGCCTTGGCGACATCACCGCAACGGTGCGCGAGATCGTGCCGGCGGCCGACCCCGCCACCCACACCTTCACCGTCAAGACCGGGCTCGATGGGGTCGAGATTCCGACCGGCCTGAGCGGGCGCGGGTTTTTTCCGGGCGACGACGGCCGCCGGCTCGTCGTCCCGGCGCGCGCGGTCCACCGGCGCGGCGGGCTCGAGCTCGTCGTCGTGCGAGCCGCCGACGGCGCCGCCCGCACTCGCGCGGTGACCACCGGACAATCGGTCGGCGCCGACCGGGTCGAGGTGCTGTCCGGACTCGACGAGGGTGACGAGATCGCCGTCGACCTTGCCGGGCCGGTGGCCGACGGTACCCCGCTGGAGGTGGCGCGATGACCGACGACACCCGCAGCTCCGACTCTCCGGCGGAGCGCAGGCCGACGCCGCAGGAGCTCGAGCAGGCGCGTCGCGAGGCGCTGCGCCTCAAGATGACCCGGCGCTCCCTCGGGATGGCCGGCCGGATCGGCCGGGCCTTCCTGGAGTCCAAGCTGACTCCGCTCATCATCGTCGCGTCGTTGCTGCTCGGCGCCTTCGCCATCATGGTCACGCCGTCCGAGGAGGAGCCGCAGATCAAGGTCCCCATGATCGACGTCATGGTCGGCTTCCCGGGCGCCACCGCCGCCGAGATCGAGCACCGCGTCATCACGCCGCTGGAAAAGCTCCTGTATGAGATCGAGAACGTCGAGTACATCTACTCGACCTCACAGCCGTCGGGCGGGCTCATCGTGGTCCGTTTCCTGGTCGGGTCCGACCCGGACCAGGCCGCCCTGAGGGTCCACACCAAGATCGCCTCGGCCATGGACGAGATGCCCGCCGGCCTCATGCCGCCGGTGGTCAAGCCGCGCACCATCGACGACGTGCCGGTCCTCGCCTACACCCTCTGGAGCGAGAGCGCGACCTCGACCGAGCTGCGCCGGGTCGCCGACGAGCTCAAGGCCGAGGTGACCAGGCACCCGCGGGTCGCTCAGGTCGTCGTCATCGGCGGTCAGCGTCGGGTCGTCCGGGTCGACTTCGACCGCGAGCAACTCGCCTCGTTCAACGTGTCCCTGCTGCAGGCCACCGAGGCGCTCAAAGCGGTCAACTCGCGGCTGCCGGCCGGCGCCACCGCGGTCGCCAACTCCGAAATTCTGGTCGACGTCGGCCGGTTCCTGACCGATGCCGAGGATGTCCGAAAGGTCGTGGTCGGCGGCAGCGGCGGCCGGGCGGTCTATCTCGAGGACGTCGCCGAGGTCGTTGACGGTCCCGAGGAGCCGAGCACCTACGTCTGGCTCGGCTCGGGGCCCGGCGCCCCGGAGAAGGGCCTCGACCGGGCCGGGCTCGACCTGCCGGCGGTGACCCTGTCGATCGCCAAGAAGCCGGGCACCAACGCCATCGACATGGTCACCGATCTCGACCGGGTTCTCGAGCGGCTCGAAGGGCGGGTGATTCCGTCCGACATCGAGGTGCTCAAGACCCGCGACTACGGCGCCACCGCCAAGGAGAAGTCCGACGAGCTGCTCACGCACCTCTGGTCGGCGACCCTGGCAGTGGTCCTGCTCATGTGGATCACCCTGTCACGGCGTGAGGCCGTCGTCGTCGCGGTGGTCATCCCGGTGACCCTGGCTCTGACCCTGGCCGCGTCGTACTTCTTCGGCTACACCCTCAACCGGGTCAGTCTGTTCGCCCTGGTCTTCTCCATCGGCATCCTGGTCGACGACGCCATCGTCGTGGTCGAGAACATCCACCGCCACATCCGGCTGCGCTGGGGCCGGATCAAGCAGGCCACGGTGTACGCCGTCGACGAGGTCGGCAACCCGACCATCCTGGCAACCTTCGCCATCATCTCGGCGCTGCTGCCGCTTGCCTTCGTGCGCGGCCTCATGGGCCCCTACATGCGGCCGATCCCGATCAACGCGTCGGCGGCGATGCTGTTTTCGCTCGGCGTCGCCTTCACGATCTCGCCGTGGCTCGCCTACCGGCTGTTTCGCAAAGAGGCCGAGCGCGACGATGAAGCGGGCTCGCCCGACCAGGACCTCGAAACCCCGAAGGAAAGTCGGGTCGCGCAGATCTACGACCGGCTCATGCGGCCGCTGATCGACCGCCGGGCTCTCCGCTACCTGTTCCTGGCCGGGGTCGCCCTGCTGCTCATCGGCGCCATGACCACCGTGGCGATCGGCTTCACCACGGTCAAGATGCTGCCCCACGACAACAAGTCCGAGCTCCAGATCGTCATCGACGCCCCCGAGGGCTTCACCCTCGAGCGGACCAACGCCGCGGCCCGCGAGATCGCAGGGGTCTTCCGCACTCTGCCCGAGGTCACCGACTACCAGGTCTACGTCGGCACCTCGGCGCCGTTCAACTTCAACGGGCTGGTCCGGCACTACTTCCTGCGCTCGGGCTCGAACGTCGCCGACATCCAGGTCAACTTTGTCCACAAGGAGAAACGGGACCTGCAGTCGCACGATCTGGCCAAGAAGGTGCGCGACCTGCTGGTCCCGGTCGCCGAGCCTCTCGGCGTCACCTTCAAGGTCGCCGAGATCCCGCCCGGCCCACCGGTCATGTCGACCCTGGTCGCCGAGATCTACGGCCCGGTTCTCGAAGGCCGGCTCGCAGTCGCCGAGCAGGTGCGCGAGGTCTTCGCCACGACCGACGGCGTGGTCGACGTCGACTGGGAGGTCGAGGCCGCCGGGCCGCGCGTCGAGATCCACGTCGACCGCGACAAGGCCATGCGCCGCGGGATCACTCCCGAGCAGGTCACCCGCACCGTCCGGGTCGCTCTCGACGGCGCCGAGGCCGGGTTGCTCCACGTCCCGACCAGCCGCGACGAGGTGCCCATCGTGCTCCGCCTCGACCGCTCCCAGCGGGCCCACGTCGACGACCTGCTCCAGCTGACGGTGCGCTCGGGCTCGGGCGCCATGGTGCCGCTGTCCGAGATCACCGAGGTCGTCGAGCGCGAGCGCGAACGCAACCGCTACCACAAGAACCTCCAGCCCGTGACCTATGTCTACGGCGAGGTCGCCGGCCGCTTCGAAGCGCCGGTCTACGCGATCTTCGAGATGGGAAAAAGGATCGCCGACATCACGACCCCGCTCGGCGACGAGCTCGAGATCATCGCCACCCGGCTGCCCGAAGACTCGACCCGCTACATCATGAAGTGGGACGGCGAGTGGCACATCACATACGAGGTGTTCCGCGACATGGGCATCGCCTTCGCCGTGGTGATGGTGCTGATCTACGTCCTCATGGTCGGCTGGTTCAAGTCCTTCATGACGCCGGTGATCATCATGGTGCCGATCCCGCTGACCCTGGTCGGCATCCTGCCGGCCCACGGCATCTTCTCGGTCTTCTTCACCGCGACGTCGATGATCGGATTCATCGCCCTGGCCGGCATCATCGTCCGCAACTCGATCCTGCTCGTCGACTTCATCAACCTCGAGCTGAGGGCCGGCGAACCCCTCGAGGAGGCGGTGGTCAAGGCCGGCGGCGTCCGGCTGGTTCCGATCCTGCTGACCCAGCTGTCGACCATCGCCGGCGCCTCGTTCATGCTGTCGGACCCGATCTTCCAGGGCCTCGCCCTGGCCATGATCTCGGGCATCATCGTGTCCACCGCGCTGACCGTCGGGGTCATCCCGGTGCTCTACTTCATGTACCTCAAGACCGTCGGCGTCGAAAACGTCGTCGAGATCGATTGACCCTCTTTTTCTGCCCTCCATTTCGCGGCGAAATGGAGGGCAGAAAAAGAAATAGAAAAGAGGAGAACATCGCAATGACCGTCAACGAAGCATTAAGAGCCATGGCCGGATTCGTGGTGCTGCTGTCCCTCGCTCTCGGGTACTTCCTGGAGAACCCGTATTGGTTTCTGCTGACCGCCTTCGTCGGCCTGAACCTGCTGCAGTCGGCGTTCACCCGGTGGTGCCCGGCGATGACGATCTTTCGGAAGATGGGGCTGAAGGAAGGGTGATCTTTCAGTTCGTAGTTTTGAGTTCTTAGTTTTGAGTTCCATCGCACCCTATAAGGTGCGCGAGGCCGGGCTGTTGCGATGATCATTCAAAATCAGAAATTGAGAATTGAAAATTTCAATTGAATCTGGAGGCGAGATGAAGCTGCTCATGATCATCGTCGAGAGCCACTGCCGCGAGGAGCTCGAGGTGCTGTTCAAACGCATGGGGATCGCCGGCTACACCGAGATCCCGAACACCCACGGCGTCGGAACATCGGGGGTTCGGATGGGCTCGCGAGCGCACCCACGGACCTCGTCGGTCTTCTTCACCATCGTCGACGACGACCAGGTCGGGGAATTGAAGAGCACCATCCGCTCGTTCTGCTCGGCGCAGGAGCGCTCCATGCGCATGATTCAATGGGCGGTCGAGGACGTCGTATGACGCTCGAAATCACTTTGAATTCTTCATTCTCAAACCTGAATGATGGGGCGCGCGATTGATGTCATCAGGAGTGAGATTCGCAGGAATGAGCTCATCCGGAATGCAGAAAAGCGAAAGACGAATCAAGAACTAAGCCGAAGTTCCCCGCGCGTCCAGGCAGGCATCCATCGTGTTATCTGAAGGTTACGA
>CAZXMW010000036.1:0-39117 GCA_964641415.1 uncultured Thermoanaerobaculia bacterium
ACAGGCTCGACGACGACGAAACTACCTCAGTGTCCGGTCAACCGGGGCAAGTCCAAGATTGGGGCTTGACTCCCGATAGAGGCACCTTTTCCCTTTTCGGCACCTTTTCGGTGTGGTTATCCACCGCACCGACGCCGGGCGCGAGTGAGCTTCCGACCGCGACTCCCACGTCGGCCGGGTTGAGCGCGGCCTCGGCAAGGTGGTCAAGAGCGGGGGCACGGTGTTCAGCAGCTTCTTCGGAGAGAAGGTCACGGTGCTCCACGGCGGCGTCAGCAGCCCGAGCTCCCAATCTTCACCGGCCTGAACCTGCAGTTCCCGCCAAGCTGAGCGGCTCGGAGCACGAGGACGTCAGCAGGAAGAAGCCTGAGAGGCAGGTCGAGCAGGTCGAGGAGATCCTCAGCAGTCAACCCGTTTTCGGCAGGAAGCGCCTTCTCAGCGCACGCTCGCGCACGTCGAGCTCGGCCTCGATGTCGCGGACGATCTCCATGAATGCGAGGGTGGCCGGGGAGAGGGTGTGGTTCGGGCGTGAGATGAAGCCGTAGGCGAGGTGTAACCACGGCGGGTTGAAGGGCACCACGGCCAGGTGCCCGTTCTCGAGCTCCCGTTCGGCCATGGTCAGGTCGGCTGCTACGAGGATGTCGGCGTCGCGGGCGAGGACCAGGAACCCGGACACCTCGTCCACCTCGAGGGCCGGCACGAACTCGCCGGTCCGGGGATCCCAGCGACCGGCACGTTGGACATCCGGCGGGAAGTGGCGCCCCATCCGGTCAGGTGCGCGAATGCCGGCCCACGGGAAGCCGAGCACCTCGCCCAGCGTGCAACTGTCTGACGACACCAGTGGGTGCTGGGGGCGTGCGAAGAAGAAGAGCGATCGGCTCACCAAGGGCTCGGCAATGAGACTGCGACTCGTCGCGACCCCCAGATCCGCGATTCCCAGCTCGCACCGACCTTCCGCAACGTCCTCGGCGACCGCGGAGAACCCGCCCACCAGGACCCGGCATTGGATCTCCGGGTGGCTGCCGAGGAGCCGGGCCACCGCCCGCTGGCCGGACAAAGCGGACGGGTAGGGGGCAAGGCTGACCTCCAACGTGCCCGCGCGAAGGCCCTTCGCCAGCTCGATCTCGTGCTCGAGCTCGGCGATGGCCGACAGGATCGAGCGGGCGCGCTCGAGGAACAGCTTGCCGAGCACCGTCGGCTGGACCGTGCCGTGGCCGCGGTCGAAGAGCCGCGCGCCCACGACGGACTCGAGGCTCTGGATGCTGCGGCTGAGGGCCGGCTGGGTCAGGTGCAGAGCCTGCGCGGCCTGCCGGAAGTTACGGTGCTCGTCCAGGGCAGCGGCGTGCTCGAGCTTGTGCGTCTGAATCATGACAAAAAGTTATCAAAATCCCACTGAAAATGCATTTGACATATCATTTTTGAGTCTCAATACTCTTACTCATCGAAACGACCATCCCACAAGCCGAGGCGTGGGGCCCACGGCTCTCTGTCATGGACGATGGCTCGAAAAAAGGAGAGACTCATGCACCGCACAGCATCGATCCGGATCGCCGCAGTGATCCTCGCGGCGGTGGCCGCCATCCCGGCCGCAGCCCAGGACAAACCGAACATCCTCGTCATCTGGGGCGACGACATCGGCACCTGGAACATCAGCCACACCAACCGGGGCATGATGGGCTATGAAACGCCCAACATCGACCGCATCGCCGAGGAGGGCATCGGCTTCACCGACTACTATGCCCAGCAGAGCTGCACCGCGGGCCGTGCGGCGTTCATCGGCGGTACCGTCCCGGTGCGCACCGGGATGACCAAGGTCGGCCTGCCTGGCGCTGCCGAGGGCTGGCAGGAGCAGGACATCACCATCGCCGCCGTGCTCAAGAGCCAAGGCTACGCGACCGGCCAGTTCGGCAAGAACCACTTCGGCGACCGCGACGAGCACCTGCCCACCAACCACGGCTTCGACGAGTTCTACGGACCCCTCTATCACCTCAACGCGTCGGAGGAGCCCGAGCACCGGGACTACCCGGGTGACTACGTGCTGCCGAGCGGGAAGACCTTCTTCGAGCAGTACGGCCCACGCGGCGTCATCAAGTCCACAGCCAACCCGGACGGCAGCCAGACGATTGACGACACCGGCCAGCTGACCAAGAAGCGGATGGAGGTCATCGACGACGAGACCGTCGCCGCCGCGAAGGACTTCATCAAACGTCAGGAAGCCGCCGGGAAGCCGTGGTTCGTGTGGTGGAACGGGACGCGGATGCACTTCCGCACCCATGTCAAGGAAGAGCACACCGGCCTCGCCGGTCCCTTCGGCGACGAGTACCACGACGGCATGGTCGAGCACGACATGCACGTCGGCGAGCTGCTCGAGCTGCTCGACGAGCTCGGCGTCGCCGACAACACGATCGTCCACTACTCCACCGACAACGGGCCTCACTTCAATACCTGGCCGGACGCGGGCTACACGCCGTTCCGCAAGGAGAAGAACTCCAACTGGGAGGGGGCCTACCGGGTGCCCGCCTTCGTCCGTTGGCCGGCGAAGTGGCCGGCCGGTGAGACGGTCAACGGGATCGTCGCCCACGAGGACTGGATGGTCACCTTCGCCGCCGCCGCGGGCAAGAGCGACCTCAAGCAAGACATGCTCGACGGCTACGAGGCCATCGGCCGCACCTACCGCCAGCACCTCGACGGCTACGACATGAACGACTACCTCGCGAACGCGGACGAGTACGAGGGTCTCACCGAGAACATCCAGGCCTCTCCCCGCAAGGAGTTCTTCTACGTCAACGACGACGGTCAGATGGTCGGGCTCCGTCTCGGCCCGTGGAAGGCCGTCTTCCTGGAGAATCGCGCCGACGCGTTCCAGATCTGGCGCGAGCCGTTCACCGAGCTGCGAATCCCGCTGCTGTTCCACCTCCGGCGCGACCCGTTCGAAAAGGCCCAGATCGACGCCAACGTCTATCACGACTGGTTCCTCGACCGGCCGTTCGTGATCGTGCCGATGCAGCAGCTCGCCGGCCAGTTCTTCCGAACTCTGCAGGAGTACCCGCCGAGCCAGACGCCTGGCTCCTTCAACCTCGAGAAGGTGCAGCAGCAGATCGAAAACGCCGCCACCGGCAAGTAGCAGGCGGCCGGCGCGAGATCGTGCGCCGTGAACGTCAACCGATCGGGGCACCGGCGGCGCCGGTGCCCCGATCTTCTACGGCCTGACGGCCAACGAAGTCTGGAGACCCCCATGGACATCCCGAACCGCGCGTGGATATCCGGTTTGATCCTCTTCGGCGTGCTTCTGGCCGGCTGCGCCGCACCGGCGCCGGTCGGCGAGCAACCCCGGCCGACCGTCGACCCGCTCCCGTCCTGGAACGACGGCGCCGCCCGGACGACGATCGTCGAGTTCGTCGAACGGGTGACCAATCCGCAGGGCCCCGACTTCGTCCCCGAGGCCGAGCGGATCGCCGTCTTCGACAACGACGGCTGCCTGTGGTCGGAGAAGCCCGCGTACTTCCAGCTGCTGTTCATCGTCGACCGGGTCAGGGCGCTGGCGCCGGACCACCCCGAGTGGGCGAGTACCCAGCCGTTCCAGGCGGTGCTCGAGGGCGACATGGAGGCCCTCGCCGCGAGCGGCGAGCACGGCATCCTCGAGCTCGTCATGGCGACCCACGCCGGCATGACGACGGCCGAGTTCGAGGCCATCGCCGCCGATTGGATGGCGACGGCCCGCCACCCGACCACCGGCAGGCCCTACACCGAGATGGTCTTCCAACCCATGCTCGAGCTGCTCGACTACCTCCGCGCCAACGGCTTCAAGACCTTCATCGTCTCCGGCGGCGGCATCGAGTTCATGCGGCCGTGGACCGAGATGGTCTACGGCATCCCGCCCGAGCAGGTGGTGGGCTCGAGCATCAAGACCGCGTACGAGGTGCGCGACGGTGAACCGGTGCTGGTGCGCAAGCCGGAGCTCGACTTCATCGACGACAAGGCGGGCAAACCGGTCGGCATCAACTCGCACATCGGCCGCCGGCCCATCGCCGCCTTCGGCAACTCCGACGGCGACTTCCAGATGCTCGAGTGGACCACCGCCGGCGACGGCGCCCGGCTCGGGGTGCTCGTCCACCACACCGACGCCGACCGCGAGTGGGCCTACGACCGCGACTCCCACGTCGGCCGGCTCGATCGCGGGCTCGACGAGGCCGCCGACCGCGGCTGGGTCGTCATCGACATGAAGAACGACTGGAACACCATCCACCCGGCGGAGTGACGGCGGGCCGAGATGCCGAATTTCCACCGACGCGCTACCCTGGTACGTGGGAGTGCCGATTGGAACTCATTGGTAAAAAGAACCTTTCCGAACGCGACATCTGCTCGAAGTTCATCTCGCCGGCCATCGAGCGGGCGGGCTGGGATCCCATGTCCCAGATCCGTGAGGAGGTCTCCTTCACCGCGGGCCGGATCATCGTTCGCGGCAGGCTGGTGACGCGGGGCAGGGCCAAGCGCGCCGACTACATTCTCTACGTCAAGCCGAACATCCCCATCGCCGTGATCGAGGCGAAGGACAACAGCCACGCTGTCGGGGACGGGATGCAGCAGGCCCTCGACTATGCGAAGACCCTCGACATTCCCTTCGTCTTCTCGTCGAACGGCGACGCCTTCGTCTTCCACGATCGCACCGGCGGGAGCGCCCTGACCGAGACCGAGATCCCGCTCGAGGACTTTCCGTCGCCTGCCGAGCTCTGGGCCCGCTACCGCGCGTGGAAAGGGCTCGCGCCGGAGCAGGAAGAGATCGTCCTTCAGGACTATCACGACGACGGCAGCGGCAAGACGCCCCGCTACTACCAGGCCAATGCCGTCAACAAGACGATCGAGGCCATCGCCAAGGGCCATGACCGCATCCTCCTCGTCATGGCCACCGGAACCGGCAAGACCTACACCGCCTTCCAGATCATCTGGCGGCTGTGGAAGGCCGGCCGCAAGAAACGCATCCTCTTTCTCGCCGACCGCAACGTCCTCGTCGACCAGACCATGGTCAACGACTTCCGCCCCTTCGGCAGCGCCATGGCCAAGCTCTCGACCTCGTCGAAGACCATCGAGCGCGACGACGGGACCGATGTCCGGCTCCCGACAGCGGTTACCAAGGGCTCGCAACAGAGAGACTTTCCAGGTTTCACGCCCAGGCGTGCTGCAGATTTGGCTCGTCCGATTGAGCGAAACCGCAGGTGTGGCCCGAGTCACATTGAGGATTTCGCGATTGAGGACGAGTCGAAGGTGCCGTGCGCCTGGGATGAGAAGACGGGAGGTCTTTCTTGCGCGAGCCCAAAGAAGAGCCGCCGCATCGACACCTCGTACGAGATCTACCTCGCCCTCTACCAGGCCATCACCGGCCCCGAGGACCGCCAGAAGCTCTTCCGCGAGCTCTCCCCCGACTTCTTCGACCTCATCGTCATCGACGAGTGCCACCGCGGCAGCGCGGCCGAGGACTCCGCGTGGCGCGAGATCCTCGACCACTTCTCCTCCGCCACCCAGATCGGTCTCACCGCCACCCCCAAGGAGACCGAGTACGTCTCCAACATCCACTACTTCGGCACGCCGGTGTACTCCTACTCGCTGAAGCAGGGCATCCGCGACGGCTTCCTCGCCCCCTACAAGGTGGTCAAGGTCCATCTCGACGTGGATATCGAAGGCTACCGTCCGCACCGGGGAGAAACCGACAGGTACGGCCACGAGATCGACGACCGCATTTACAACCAGAAGGACTTCGACCGCAACCTGGTCATCGACGAGCGCACGAAGCGGGTCGCGGCCAAGGTCAGCGAGTTTCTCAAGGAAAGCGGCGACCGGTTCCAGAAGACGATCGTCTTCTGCGTCGATACCGAGCACGCCGCCCGTATGCGCCAGGCCCTGATCAACGAGAACCCCGACCTGGTCGCCAAGCACGACCGCTACGTCATGCGCATCACCGGCGACGACGCCGCGGGTGGAAGAAGAAGGAGCCAATGGCGCTGGAAGCGGAAGATCCCCAATGGTCCAAACGCGCCGCCTTCCGTGCGGTTGCCGAAGGCGCCCTGACCCTCGAGAAGGCCCAGGAGATCACGGGAGTGAGATTCGAAGAGCCGGTCAAGCACGAACCCACATCCCGGCGTGACCTGCTGAAGCTGCCCCCGGCCGAGCGCAACCGCCTGCTGACCATCGAAGCCCGACGCGCAAGGGACCACTACCTCGAGGACGACGAGTGGATCTCACTCCTCGGTGGAGATCTGGTGGGTCGACCTCGATCTTAGGTATGGTTCACCCATCCAAAATCCCGCAGGATTGCCTGAGACGTAAGAATGAGGCAAAATATTGCAGAAATTCCGCAATATTTACGTTGCATCTTGATTTGGGTGAGGATACGATCGAATCATGTTGATTGAGTTCAGAGTCGCAAACTTCCGATCGATTCGCGACGAGCAGACCTTCAGTCTCGTGGCATCGAACTCCGACAAGGCGCTGCCTGACTGTGTGATTGAAAGAAGTCTTCCAGGTCTTTCAGGCTTGAGATTTCTCAAGGGTGCGGCGATCTACGGAGCAAACGCATCGGGAAAGTCCAACGTGATCGAAGCGGTTCGATTTCTCGGGGATTTCGTGGAATCCTCAGCCACCGGGATCAAGCCGGGCGATCCGACCGGCACGACGCCGTTCAAGCTTGATCGGAAATCGAAAACAGAGCCCTCCAGGTTCGAAATCACGTTCGTTGCTGACGGAGTCCGGTACGTATTCAACCTTGCAGTGACATCGGAACGCGTGATCGAGGAGTCGTTGGCCGCGTATCCGAAAGGTGCTCGACAGCGGTGGTACCGTCGAGTTTTCGATGAAGAGTCCCAGGACTATGAGTGGGCCAATCCGTCAACAGCCTTTCGAGACGACAAAGGCCTCAGAAGAAAAACCCGAAAGAACTCACTCTTTCTCTCGGTGGGACCTCAGTTCGACCATCCCCAGCTGACACCGGTGTTTGACTGGTTTCGTAAGAACCTTCACTTCCTAAACCTCGGTTCTGAGATGGGGCTGCATCCGTCGTTTACTGCAAGCATGCTCAAGGATGGGGATCACCGCGATCGTCTCATTCAGCTCCTCAGGACTGCCGATTTCGGAATCAACGACGCGACAGTCACAGAGGAGGTCATCGATTCAGAAAAGTTACTGGCGACGGTTCCTCCCGCCATCGTGGCGGAGCTCGAGAAAGACCTGGCGAAGGGAGAGATCAAACGGCTTCGAGTTCGGCTCACACATCAGGCCGAGGGCGATACACCAGTTTTGCTCAGCTTCGATGATGAGGAGTCCGCCGGCACCCAACGATTCTTCTCTCTGATCGGGCCGTGGCTCGATATTCTCGAGAACGGCTACACGGTGTTCATCGACGAAATCGAGACCAGCCTCCACCCGATTCTGGTCAGGGAGCTGCTGAGGCTGCTGCTTCACGGGGAGGCCAATACCAAGGGGGCTCAGATCGTCTTCACAACCCACAATCCCGTCCTGTTGGACAACACGCTCCTTCGTCGAGATCAGATCTGGTTCACCGAGAAGACCCGTGCCGGCTTCACGAGTCTCTACCCTCTGACCGACTACAAGCCGCGAAAGGACGAGGCGTTGGCCAGGGGCTATCTCGCAGGTAGGTACGGCGCCATCCCGTTTATCCCGGACGGCCTTGATCAGTGAGTCGATCAGGATCAAACCGTCGTGGCGCCGCCTCGTACCGGCGAAAGCGACCTGAGAAGCCGCCCTCAGGCTTGACGTTTCTGATTGTCACCGAAGGAGAGAAGACTGAGCCAACCTATTTGCGTGCCCTGTGCAGGGCCCTTCGCCTCGACGTGGATAAGGTCAGCATCGACCACCCGGAGGGGACCGATCCGAAAACGCTTGTCCGTGAGGCGATCGCACTGCGCGACCAACGAAAGAAAGAGGCGAAAGCGGGACGGGTCGTTGCGTACGATGAAGTTTGGGTGGTCTTCGATTTGGAGGGACTCCACGACGAGCGACGTCGGTTGGCCCGGGAAGCAAAAGAAATCAAAGGCGCTTCCGGAATCCGATTCGCCGAGTCTGACCCGTGCTTCGAGTATTGGCTTCTCCTTCACGAGACGTACACCACCAGGCCGTTCCGGGACTGTCCGGAGGTCGTCAAGCAGTTGAAGAGTAAGCCCTTGCCGACGTACAGCAAGGGCGAACCGCTTCCGGCGGGCTTCCTCGACAAGACGCCAACCGCCGTCGATCACGCGAAGCAGTGCAGGATCCACCACAAGAGCTGTGAAGGTGACGGGAACCCATCGACAGCGATGGACAAGCTGGTCCGAAAGCTCAACGAAGCGACCCGACTCCACTTCAGGTTTCCGCTGTGAAGCTTCACAATTCACGGTTTGTGCCACCGGGGTGCCAACTTGGGTGGCCAGGCCCAGCGAAATCGTGATTGCCCCGTCGCTCCGAGCGGACCTGACGTGCTGTCCTGTTTTCGACGTCGTTTCGAACCTGCCGCCCTTGACCTGAATTCACGCTTCCGTTGGTCCTGGCCTCCGGTCCTTCTTCGGTACCGTTCAGCCGCCGAACCGACCGCTTGACCGCCACAGGCTCCGCTTGACCGCTGAATCGACCGGAGGCCGTACGCTGTTGCTGTGGTTGTCTGCCCGACGTAAGGTGGGCGGGAGGTGATCATGAGCTTTTTTCGAGGCTATCGTTCACGCGTACTCCGATTGTGGGCTGGAGTCGTCCTGTTTGCCTTTTCGACCGCTGGGGCGGTGGGTCTCGAGCCGGGATCGGTCACGACCATTGAGTTTCCGGATGATGACCTGCCTCCGTCGCTCTACGAAATGATGACCGGAGTCGCGGCGCCACCGACCCTGTCGTACCGGCTTCCCGACCACTACGACCCCGGGCGAATGTACCCGCTGCTTGTCTACGTGCCTGGCAACCACGGCGGTCCCAGGGGCAATATCGGCAACGCGCTGGCCATCGCGGGTCCGTCTGACTGGGTGGTCGCTAGTTTGCCTTTGTTCAAACGGTCCGTTGACCGCGATGAGATCAGTAGCGGTCTTCTCGTCGGGTTCAATGACTACCCGACGATTTCAGAGGCCTACCGCACACTTCTGGAAGCGCTTTTCGAAGCGGTGCCGAACATCGATCCCGAGCGCAGCGCGATGGTCGGGTTTTCCAACGGTGCGCTGACCATTGCGGTGTTGATGTCCAGCCACGATGAGTTCGTGCTGTCGCGGTTTCACAGCTTCTGTCTCGTCGATTTCGGAATGTTCCACCTCACCGACCTTCACAAGAAGGCGAGCCGCCGGGCTCGCTACCTGGTTCTCTCGGGGGACGATCCCCAGGATATGGGGCGCGACCTCAGGATTCGTGGCGGTCAGCTGCTCGAGGATTCGTGGCGGCTGTTGGGTGTCGATCTTACGTTCCACGTGATGAGCGACACCGGCCATGAGTTCGAGCAGCCACAGATGGATCTTGTCGCCAAGTGGTTGCGGGGGGAACCCCTGTCAGAGCCGGTACCGGCTGCTCTCAAGCGCTGAAGAAACGATTGGAGGCTCTGGAACGGTGCCAGAACGGTGCCACGTTCACACTTTTCGAAGCGCCTTGAGAGCTTGAAGATCCAGGAGGCGAAAAGTGTGAACATGGCACGTCCGCCGGAGATGCGGTAGGCGCGGTCGCGGTGATCGAGGCAAAGGAACACGAGTCCGTGGGTGGAAGAAGAAGGAACCGTTTGCGCTGGATGCGGAAGATCCCCAATGGTCCAAACGCGCCGCTCTCCGCGCCGTCGCCGAAGGCGCCCTGACCCTCGAGAAAGCCCAAGAGATCATGGGCGTGAGATTCGGAGAGCCGGTCAAGGACGAGCCCACATCGCGGCGCGATCTGCTGAAGCTGCCCCCGGCCGAACGCAGCCGCCTGTTGACCATCGAAGCCCAACGCGCAAGAGACCACTACCTCGAAGACGACGAGTGGATGTCACTTCTGGGTGGAGATCTCCTCCCCGATGAGTGATCCCAACCCACTTCGCGGGCAGGTGTCGAGCTGTGCGCCGCACGCTTCGTCTGTCTTCGAAGTTGACCGGAAGCTGTGCGCCGAGGGCGTCCTAGGCTTCTGTCGAGCGAGCTCATGTCATCGGGTTTTCAAACCGCCTGCTCCGGGCTTTCACCGGGGGAGGTTCGACTGCACGCGCTCCGCAGCCGCGCGACACGCCTCCATGTCTTCGCTGCTGATCCCCTCGATGTGTCGATCGATCACGCCTCGACGGCCGACTGAGACCGGAACCGAGAAGTAGGTACCACTCGGCTCGTCACGGACGCTCACGGTGTAGACATCACCCGAGTCGCGGGCAACCGCGCCGATCACGGCTACGGTTCCCTCCACCACGGGGTGAATCGTCGCGAGATCGTCCTGCCTGACCCTCGTGGGACCGGCGACGACCTCCCGGCGGATGGCGTTCCACACCCCCGTCGAAAGATCCGGCAGCCCAACCCCCGGCGGGCCTGCGACGATACGGGTGTTCTCGTCGTGGGTGCCGATCGCAAACGACCAGATCGATCGAGGGGGAACAGCTGGAATCATGTTCCCCGCAATTGCTGCGCGAAGACGGGCCGTTTCGACGACGGTTCCCAAGCCGATCACTCTGGAAGCCGGCAGATCAGTCGTCTCGTGGATGAACCTGGCCATCGCATCCACCGGGTTGGTGATCGCGAACACCACACCCGCAAAATCGCGAAGGGCAATCGCAGCCGATTGCAGCGCATCGGCGTTCTCCAAGAGCAGGTCTTCTCGCTTGCCGCCCTCTTTGACTGCCGCGCCCTGAGTGAGGATCACGGCATCCACATCATCGAGCTCCTCGGCGGCGTACTTTCCGGGGACACCAACCACCGAGTTGCAGCACGGAGCGAAGGCCAGGCCATGCTCGAGATCGACGACCCGGGACGCGATGTTCTCGTATGTGCGGTTGATCCACAGCAGGCTGGACACGAAATCGCAGGTCACCAACCGATACGCGAGGGCACGGCCGACCTGCCCTGCGCCCCAGACCGCGACCTTCATCGCGCGATGCCCTCGACCGTCGGCTCGAGCCTGAGGTCCTGTTTCACGGCGATGAGATCAGCCTTCTTCAACAGCGCCTCATTCATCGCGGCGACGACCACCTCCTTGCCCATGTCGCGCGCATCTACGGTGAGCGCGTGCACAAGCCGTATCCAGGTCGTGTTCGCTCTTCTCGTCGACGAGAAATCAAAGACCACCAGCTCGTTGTCCCGCACGAGCTGCTTGAGCACAGCTTTGTCCTCGGCCCGCACCCGTTGATTCAGAGCCGGCGCCATCCGGACGACCTGGAAGCCACGAACCGGTTCGATTTCAAAAGGCTTGGCCATCGCCCCCCCCTATCTCTCCATGACCAATGAGACACTCATCCCCTGTGGGTAGACCCGACAGAAGTCGACACTTGAGACCGCGTCACGCATCGACGCGAACCCACCTCCCTCGACGACCTTCCGGCCTCGCCAGGTTCCGTGATCCACGACCCGGGCGCGGACCCGACCCGGCTCGGCCCTCAGCCGGATCATGACTTTCCCGGTCCCACCGCCGTATCCGTGGCGGTCGGCGTTGTCGATCGCCTCTTCGATGGCGCCGACGAAGGCGTCGGCCGCTTTCGCCACTCGAAGCTGTTGCCGAGTCCAGCGGGATGCCTCCTCCAATCGCCGTTCCCGCACGGCGTCGACGCTCACGTCGAGCTCGAGCTCGAGGTCCCAACCGTCCCACTGGAGGATCATCAGTGTCTCGTCGTCGACCTGAGGTGTCATCTCTCCCAGGTGTGCCCCGATCGGGCTGTTTCGAGTGCGCGCACTCTGCCAGCGGAGCAGGGACCTCTTCCCTTCGTGTTCCTGTCCAGCGCCGAGGCGTTCGAGGAGGCCGTCGCTCGCAACGACCAGCTTCCAAGGAGCACTGAGCCCCGAATGGTGAATCGATGTGTCACGGTTGGGCGAGGCGCTCTCCACCGTTGATACGCCACCGTCGACCATGAGCAGCGGGCTCGGGAAGCCTTCGGCCCGGCCGGTGTAGTCGACGACGTGGTCGCCGACGGGCGCGATGACCGCGAGGAACCAGGCCGCATCCTGACCGATGACGCCGAGAGCTCCCCGCAGAGCATCGGCACAGCTTTCGAGCCGTGGAGAGGCAACCAACGCCGAAGCCCAGCCCCTGAGCCAGCCCGCGATGAAGGTCGCCGGTCTCGACGCGTCTTCACCGTGCCCGGCAATATCGATCGCCGCTACGAGCACGGCCCGGCCGGGAAGCGGCAGGCACTCGAACACATCGCCCGACGGGAGGCTCCGCGCCCAGCGGCGAACGGTGATCGGCAGCTGAAGCGCCAGGGGCTCCGGTGCCCACGTCGAGATGCTCTGCGGTTCGGTGGCCTCGTCTTCGTCGAGGTGTTCGTCAAGAATCTGCCGAAGCTCATCCGCTCGGACGTCGTCGATCCTCCGCCGGCCGGTCTCCAGGGCGGAGATGAAGCTCTGGTGGACCCCCAGCAATGCGGCGAGCTGAACCTGGGTCATGCCTGCTCTGCGGCGAGCGCGACGAAGTTGTTCTCCGATCATATTCAGTACGATATCACAAAATATTTCGCAATACCTTCTCTCAGAGGGCTATTTGAAGTCGTATATCACGAAATATTTCGTAATACATCGTGTCGGCACCGGGAGAAACGCCCTGAACTCGGTTGTAGTGGGCGGTGCGCCCGTCTCTTTGTCTACGTCGACAAGGCCTCGCGCTGCAGCCAGGTCTACTGCGCGGGTTGCCAGTACAGGAGGTCGAGGTGCACCCTCTCAATAATGGCAATAATGGTGCCGGTCACGCCATTACGGTTTTGTTGTTGACGGTTGGCGAGGAAGGGGAAGAATCCACAATAACGTAATGACGTGACCGGCACCCATTCATCGTTCAGCCGCCGAACCGACCGCTTGACCGCCACAGGCTCCGCTTGACCGCTGAATCGACCGGAGGCCGTACGCTGTTGCTGTGGTTGTCTGCCCGACGTAAGGTGGGCGGGAGGTGATCATGAGCTTTTTTCGAGGCTATCGTTCACGCGTACTCCGATTGTGGGCTGGAGTCGTCCTGTTTGCCTTTTCGACCGCTGGGGCGGTGGGTCTCGAGCCGGGATCGGTCACGACCATTGAGTTTCCGGATGATGACCTGCCTCCGTCGCTCTACGAAATGATGACCGGAGTCGCGGCGCCACCGACCCTGTCGTACCGGCTTCCCGACCACTACGACCCCGGGCGAATGTACCCGCTGCTTGTCTACGTGCCTGGCAACCACGGCGGTCCCAGGGGCAATATCGGCAACGCGCTGGCCATCGCGGGTCCGTCTGACTGGGTGGTCGCTAGTTTGCCTTTGTTCAAACGGTCCGTTGACCGCGATGAGATCAGTAGCGGTCTTCTCGTCGGGTTCAATGACTACCCGACGATTTCAGAGGCCTACCGCACACTTCTGGAAGCGCTTTTCGAAGCGGTGCCGAACATCGATCCCGAGCGCAGCGCGATGGTCGGGTTTTCCAACGGTGCGCTGACCATTGCGGTGTTGATGTCCAGCCACGATGAGTTCGTGCTGTCGCGGTTTCACAGCTTCTGTCTCGTCGATTTCGGAATGTTCCACCTCACCGACCTTCACAAGAAGGCGAGCCGCCGGGCTCGCTACCTGGTTCTCTCGGGGGACGATCCCCAGGATATGGGGCGCGACCTCAGGATTCGTGGCGGTCAGCTGCTCGAGGATTCGTGGCGGCTGTTGGGTGTCGATCTTACGTTCCACGTGATGAGCGACACCGGCCATGAGTTCGAGCAGCCACAGATGGATCTTGTCGCCAAGTGGTTGCGGGGGGAACCTCTGTCAGAGCCGGTACCGGCTGCTCTCAAGCGGTAGAGATACCCAACGGATAAAGACCGTGCCAGGTTGAGACATTTACACATTCTCGATCGACCCATCCGACAAAGGTGTGAATCTGAAAACCGGACCATACCTTTGACAGTCGTCCAGGCAAACGCTTAAATAAAGAAGTTCTTTTTCTACAATATTTTAGCTGGTCCAGCTTCGAACGATCGCATCGATCGTTTAAATAGGTCAAGCCCAGAACGGAAGGTACCGAGCGAACTTCCTCGAGCTGCCGGCGCGATCGTCTAGTCTTACGAGCCCCGCTTCAATGGTAGCTGCGATGATCTGAGATGCGATCGCGCTTTTGCTGGCCGGAAGATGGAAGCGGTCACGGAGCGACTGATTCGTCATCTTCTCATTCATCACCCACCTCAAAGCACAGTGCTGATAGCAGGCCCGAATTCTCTCCTCCCGATCCATGTCCTTGATGCCCCTGGGGCCGAAAATGCTGACGTGAGTTCGCATGTCCCCGACGCGGAAATCCGGCGCCGGTAGTTGGAATACCTCCGCAGCCTCGACCACGCGGTCGATCCCACTGCTCTTCTCTTCGCAGATGCCGAACCGCCTCATCTGATGTGCGAGCCGTTCGTTCCGGGACCGGTAGCCGTCAATGAAGCGTTCGACCGGCACGATCGGCTTGCCTGGGCTCGACATCTCGACGCGGTCGTTGTACACCTCCACCATTACCGAGCTTCCGGTGATGGTCATGTCCTGGTGGATCAAGGCATTGGCGACAAGCTCCCTGATGACGACATCCGGAACCAGCTTCACTTCCTTCCGGATCGCATCAACCACAACCTCGTTCTGCGGCAGTTGGTTCATCACGAACTGAATGAGCCCCTGGAATCCGACGGCATAGCCCTTGGTCCCGGTCTGATCCAGGCGTGTGTCAAGCTTCGACGTTCCGTGATAGACCACGACCCGGGGGGCCTTCCGGACCAAATCGGGAAAGTCCTCGAGTCTCTTCGCCAAGAGAAGGGCGCCTAAACGCCGAATGGAATACAAACCACCCTCGTCGTCGATGAGACGCTCGTCAGCCAGCCGATCAATCACGCCCTTGCGGGTAGTCGGATACGGCAGATCCAACAACTCGAAGAAGGTCTGGGTATCCAGGAGATCAACCACCTGTTGTGATTCGATGCTACTGACTGAATACTCCTCAAGCCAGTCCGAGGCGCCCTCATCGAAGATCTTGCGGAGTTGATCCTCGCTCATGGGAACCAACGCCTCACCCGAACGCATCAGATATCGACCATCGTGGTGGTACGCAGTCCCGCGCGGACGGCCAGGGATGTTGAAGACAACGACGCGGCCGTCCGGATGATCCACCTCCTCGACGTCAACGCGAAAACCCAATTTCGAGAAGATCCTCTCAGCCATCGCGATGGGATCTCGAAACGCCTTGGTCCCTACAACGGTTCGCGGTGCCTTGTTCGAAATCCCGAGGAGCAGATGACCCCCGCCCTCGTTCGCGAGCGCGACGCAATACTCGAAGAGCTTGCGGTTGTCGAGCTGGGTCTTCGCCTCCTTGAACTCCAGCTGTTGGTGCTCCGAAGGCGCTTGGCGCCAGATGTCGATTTCGTGAGGGGTGGTCATGTCAATTCAGTGTCTCATGATCGGGTTGGTCGTTTGGGTCACGGCGTAACGCGCTCCGCGCCGTCACCGAAGGCGCCCTGACCCTCGAAAAAGCCCAGGAGATCATGGGCGTGAGATTCGAAGAGCCGGTCAAGGACGAACCCACAGCCCGGCGCGATCTGCTGAAGCTGCCCCCGGTCGAGCGCAACCGCCTGCTGACCATCGAAGCCCAGCGTGCAAGAAAACACTACCTCGAAGACGACGAGTGGATCTCGCTTCTGGGCAGTGACCTGCTCGTCGATGAGTGATCGACTCCCGACCTCGATCGATGACGGTCCCCGTGACACCGTTCCGCGCTCTGCCGGCGGGATTTCGCGGTTTCTGGAAGCCACTGACAGGCAACTACTGCTGAGCTGTATGCCGTCGTGAACAACACGGTCAGGGTCCAAGCAACGCCGCCGGAACAACGGCGATCCCGTCGTTGCGGCGAAAGGCCTGCGGCCCGGTGTGAATCACGATCGCATCCAACAGGTCGTCGCCGATCCGGTTGCGCAACCAAACGAGATGCCTGACGTCGTCGTCGACGACGGTTCCACCGAGCTTGACCTCGATCGCCAGAACGCGCTGATCCGCCCTTTCGACGATGAGGTCGATCTCTTGCCTTCCACCCTGAATCCGTAGGTGACTGACCTGAGCCTCGGCGGCCTGTGCGTACACGCGAACGTCGAGCGTCACCAGCGACTCGAAGAGGCTTCCCAGAAGCGGGCCCTCCCGGGGAATCGGCAGCCGTGACCCGCCGCCGGTAAGCAGAGCATCCGCGTCAAGACCGAGAATCCGGGCCGCAAGCGCGGGGTCGGCCAGGTGGTGCTTCGGTGGCTGAGCGAGCCTGTTCAGTCGATTACGGGACGGCAGCCAGGCCGGAACCGGGTCGACGATCCAGAGACGTTCCAGAATCTCCCGATATGGCTGCGTCGTCGTCTTGGACGGCTTCTCACCTTGACCGCCGGTCGCCGCGTCACGGATCGTCTCGAACGAGGCTGTCGTCGCCGTGGCCGCTGCGTACGCTGCCATCCATCGCTCCAACACCTGGGGCCGCCTTACCGTGTGGCCCTGCTCGGTGAAGTCGGTGTCGATGATTCGCCGCAAGTAGCCGTCAAGTTGAAGGCGATGAGCGCGGCCCGACAGCTGTCGAATGGCGGGATATCCCGAGCGGATGATCTCCCTCACGTAGTCCGCAAGAGCGACGCGCGTTTTCCCGGCGATCGTCGGACGATCACCACGGAGCAGTCGTTTCAGACTGACGCTCGGCGTACCGATCTCACGTTCAATCAGCGACATCGGGCGCATTCTGAGGTTCACGATCCGGCCGGCGCCTGAATGCGTCGGTGGCGTGACCGGACCGGATGAACCGGTTAACAGAAAGCTGCCCGGCCGGTGATCGGCGTCTACGGCACGACGGACGGCGTCCCAGACAGAGGGTACCCGCTGCCACTCGTCAAGCAGGAGTGGTTTTCTCCCGGAAAGCACGTGTGACGGATCGGCCTCAGCGATGGTCCGCTGTGCCGGATCATCGAGACGCACGACGGTCGCCGCGCGACGCTCGGCGGTCGCGGTCTTGCCGACCCCCCTGGGACCTTCGATCGCGATCGCTGCGAGCTCCGGCATCAGCTCGTCGAGCTCGGAGTCCACGACGCGAGACAGATATTCGATCGCCATCTTTGTTCCCTCCGGCGTCCGCGCCATCGAGGCGAAGTCCCCAGGCATTCAGGTTTGACTACGATACCGTTTCGCCAGATTCTACGATACCATTACGCCAGCTTCTACGATGCCATTTCGTTAAGATGCCCGGCAAGGAAGGCGAGCTGTCAACGATGTTCAGGGTTTCACCCCGCGCAGAGCCACAATTCGGTACAGGTCAACGGATTCAGTGACGGCCCTCTCCCCGATGAGTGATCCCGATCCACGTCGCGGGCAGACCTGCTCGGTTGACCTCGATCCGACGCGCGGGTCCGAGACAGCCAAGGCGAAACCTCAGGCTACAGGTCGCTCTACTGTGCCGGCTGCCAGTACCGGAGGTCGAGGTGCACCCTCTCGATGCCAAGTCTCTCTGCTTCCTCCGAAGCGACTTCTTGATACAGGGCGTTGATTTCGCTCGTCATGTGCTTGACGCCCCGCCACTCGGGCAGATCATCGCCTCTCTCGGTCTCGTGCAGCCCTCTCGCGACGTAGCTGTCGAGCGGGACCTCGAGGTACGGCTCGCACACGGCGAGGCCGTACCAGTCGCGCAGGTAGAAGTTGTAGAGGCAATCGCGAAGGAAGAGGTTCAGGACCTTGCGGGCCGCGCCCCAGTGCTGCCCACCTGCTGGGAAGCTGCAGAGGAGGTTCTGCGTGATGTCGTCGAGGTGCCTCGTGAACTCCTCGCTCCCAACGCGCGGAAGCAGCAGGAGGTTCACGTTCGTGAGGCCTCTCCGAGCCGCCGCGACGATGCCTGGTGCGCCCTGGTTCCTCAGCGATGACCCGTTGGCCGAGAGCTGGGCGACCTGCCGCTGCACCAACCGGGCGTCGTCGGCGTTCACTCGCCGAGGGCCTTTCTCAGTGCGTCCAGCCGGTCGCGGGCGATGGGGAGCACGGCGTTCACTGGGGGCTCGAGCTTGACCTCCCAGTCGCGGCCGTCGGCCTGCCGGCGGAGGGTGTGGATCCGCGACGGGTTGACCGCGTGCTGGCGGTGAATGCGGACGATCCCGGCCTTTGACAGGTCCGGTTCGAGGTCGCCGAGGGGGCGGATGTCGACGAGCGGGTCGCGACCTCGGAGGCGCACGAGCGACTCGTCTCCACGAGCCTCGACGAGGTAGATGTCATCGGCGTCGACGACGCGGTGCTCGGTTCTGGACAGGTGGACGAGAAAGCGCGGTTCTGCCATGTGGATCCAGTGTCTCACGGCCGGGTTGGTCGTTGAGGCCATGAGTTGGCGGCTGGCGCGATGGGATGGTCTTCCAGGCGATGAACTGGTCGTGGCGGCGTTGTGACGAATCGAAGGCGGATCCACGCCCTGTCGCCGGGCTCGGGCAAGGGTACGGCCAAGGGAGAGGGAGAGGGTTCGATTCGTGATTGACGAACCTCGACTGTGCACGAAAAATAGTGCTGCACGTGTTTTCGTGCACGAGTCGGAGATCGCCGCATGAAGTCAAACTGGGATGCGTTGATCATCGACGCAGCCCGCAGCGCAGATGCGACCCTGCTGTACTCGGAAGACCTCGGCCACAACCACCGTTACGCAAAGGTCCAGGTCCGACATCCCTTCGCCTGAAAGCTCAGCTCCGAAAGCGTCGGGTCGGGTGAAAGGATACCGCCGTGCCGCAGGACGTTGAGAGAATCGAGGACTCCGCCGCGCCTGACCCGCAGGTGCCGATCAAGCGGCTGCTGGCGCTGGCGAAGCCCGAGTCGCGGCGGCTGGCGGCGGCGACGGTCTTTCTCGTCATCGGGGGCGCCGCCGGCCTGGCGTACCCGAAGGTCATCGGCGTGCTCATCGACGCGGCGGTGGCGGGCGGAGAGGCGACCATCAACCGGACCGCGATCCTCATGGGGGTCATCTTCGCGGTCCAGGCGGTGGCGGTGGCCCTGCGCTACTACCTGTTCTCCACCGCCGGCGAGCGCATCGTCACCCGGCTCCGGGAGGCCGTCTACCGGTCGGTGATCGAGCAGGAGATCGCCTTCTTCGACGCCCGCCGAACCGGCGAGCTCACCAGCCGGCTGACCGCCGACGCGACCGTGGTCCAGAACACCGTCAGCGTCAACCTCTCGATGGCGCTGCGCAGCCTCGTGCTGGTGGTCGGGGGCCTCGCCCTGCTGGTGGCGTCGTCGGCCAAGCTGACCGCCTTCATGCTGGCCCTGGTGCCGCCGGTGGCGCTCGGCGCGGTGGTCGTCGGGCGGCGGCTGTCGAAGCTCGCCAAGCAGGCCCAGGACGCTCTGGCCCGCGCCAACGAGGCTGCCGAGGAGGCGATCGCCGGCATCCGCACCGTGCGCAGCTTCGCCCGCGAGTCGGCCGAGGCCGAGCGGTACTCGACGCGGGTCTGGGAGTCGTTCGAGGTCTCGCGCCGGCGGATCCGGGTGGTCGCGCTGTTCGTCGGTACCATGACCCTGGCCGCCTTCGGCTCGGTGTCGGCGGTGCTGTGGTTCGGCGGCCGCATGGTCATGACCGGCGACCTGACGGTGGGCGAGCTCGCCACCTTCATCCTCTACACCCTGATCGTCGCCATGGCGCTGAGCACGCTCGCGGATCTGTGGTCCGACTTTGCCCGCGCCCGGGGCGCCTCCGAGCGGGTCTTCGAGCTGCTCGACCGTGAGCCCACGGTGAACGCCGGAGGCGGAGCCGTGCCCGACACCGTCGCCGGCCGGGTCGAGTTCGACGCGGTCGGCTTCGCCTACCCGTCGCGGCCGAAGATCGACGTGCTCTCCGACGTCGGCCTCACCCTCGAGCCGGGAACGGTGACCGCGCTGGTCGGCCCCTCGGGCGCCGGCAAGTCGACGGTGGCGGCGCTGCTGATGCGGCTGTACGACCCGACCAGCGGGGCGATCCGGCTCGACGGCCGCGACCTGCACGAGCTCGACGCCGTGTGGCTGCGCAGGAACATCGGCACGGTCGCTCAGGAGCCGGTGCTGTTCTCGACCTCGGTGGCGGCCAACATCCGCTACGGCCGGCCGGAGGCGACCGACGAAGAGGTCGAGGCGGCGGCGCGGGCCGCCCACGCCCACGACTTCATCGCCACGTTGACGGACGGCTACGCCACCGAGGTCGGCGAGCGCGGGGTCAAGCTCTCCGGCGGCCAGAAGCAGCGGGTCGCCATCGCCCGCGCCCTGCTCAAGGACCCGCCGATCCTGGTCCTCGACGAGGCGACCTCGTCGCTGGACGCCGAGTCCGAGTCGCTGGTCCAGGACGCCCTCGAGCGGCTCATGACCGACCGTACCAGCCTGGTCATCGCCCACCGGCTGTCCACCGTCAAGAACGCCGACCGGGTGGTCGTCCTCGACGGCGGCCGGGTGGTCGAGACCGGCAGCCACGACGAGCTCATGGCCGCCGATGGGCTGTACCGCCGGCTGGTCAGCCGGCAGCTGGTCGAGGGCTGAGCCGCAAGATTGCCCGAACCCAGGCGGGCGAAACGGTCGAGCCGGCGTTTCGCGGGGAGGAATCTCGGCGCAGTGGGAAGAACACCAGCTACCCTGGGGTTGGATCCGAGTGAAATCAGCTGGTCCGAGGGGGGACTGCCGTGAGACGTGCCGTTGTCTGGATAATGCTGATGCTGTGCGGGTCGGTGGCGGTGGCGGCTGAGCCCGCCGACCGCATCTGGCGTGGTGGAACGATCCTGACGATGAACGACGCAGCCATGCGCGCTGAGGCGGTGGCCGAGAGAGACGGCCGAATCGTCGCCGTCGGCGACGACAAGGACGTGATGGCCTTTAAGGGTCCGCAGACCGAGGTGATCGACCTCGACGGCCGGACGATGCTGCCGGGCTTCGTCGACGCCCACGGCCACGTCTTCATGGGCGGGCTGCAGGCGCTGTCGGCGAACCTGTTGGCACCGCCCGACGGCGAGGTGGCCGACATCGCCTCGCTGCAGCAGACGCTTCGCGACTGGACCGCCGCCAACGCCGAGGCCGTCGAGACGTACGACCTCGTCATCGGCTTCGGCTACGACAACGCCCAGCTCGCCGAGCTGCGCCACCCGACCCGCGACGACCTCGACGCGGTGTCCGCGGATGTGCCCATCGCCATCATCCACCAGTCGGGCCACCTGGCGGTGCTCAACTCGGCGGCGCTCGAGGTGGTCGGCTACGACGCCGCCACCGAGGACCCCGAGGGCGGGGTGATCCGTCGCCGGGCGGGCAGCCGCGAGCCCGACGGCGTGATCGAGGAGACCGCCTTCTTCGCCGCCATCGTCCGACTCATGGGCGACATCGGCGAAGACGGCGCGCGGGCCTTCGCGAAGGCCGGTTCCGAGCTGTGGGCGCGCTTCGGCTACACCACGGCCGAGGAGGGGCGGTCGCTGCCCTCGACCGTCGCGATGCTCGAGAAGATCGCCGACGAGGGCGGCTTCCAAATCGACGTCGTGACCTATGTCGACGTGCTCGCCGACCGAGACTTCATCAGGGCCAACCAGAGCGACGCCTACCGCAACCGCTTCCGGGTCGCGGGCGCCAAGCTGACCATCGACGGCTCGCCCCAGGGCTTCACCGCCTGGCGCGACCGGCCCTACGTCGACCCGGTGGGCGACTACCCGGTGGGCTACGCCGGCTACGCCGCCGCCACCCGCGACCAGGTGGTCGACGCCGTGGCCTGGGCCTATGCCAACGACGTCCAGCTGCTCACCCACTCCAACGGCGAGGCCGCCACCGATCTCTTGATCGCCGCCAACGAGGCCGCGCTGGCCGAGCACGGCCCGACCGCGACGCGGCCGGTGCTGATCCACGGCCAGTTCCTGCGCTCCGACCAGCTCGACGCCGCCAAGCGCCTCGGCATCATGCCGTCGCTGTTCCCGATGCACACCTTCTACTGGGGCGACTGGCACCGCGACCACACCGTCGGCCCCGAGCTCGTCGACGACATCTCGCCGACCGGCTGGTGCGTCCAGCGAGGGATCAAGTTCTCGTCGCACCACGACGCGCCGGTGGCCTTCCCGGACTCCATGCGCATCCTCGACGCCACGGTGACCCGGCGCTCGCGCTCGGGCGACATCATCGGTCCGGCCCAGCGCGTCGACGTCATCACGGCGCTCAAGGCGATGACCATCTGGCCCGCCTGGCAGCACCACGAGGAGACGACCAAGGGCTCGATCGAGGTCGGCAAGCTGGCCGATCTCGTGATCCTCTCGGACGACCCGACCGCGGTCGACCCGGAGACCCTCGACCAGATCGACGTTGTCGAGACCATCAAGGAGGGAACGACCGTGTACGCCATGCCGAAGAGCGACGGTGGGACCTCGGGCCTGGCCGTCCTGGTCGGGTCGTGGACGCTGGTCGCCCTCGACGGCACGCCGGTCGAGGCGGTCGGCAAGCCGATCACCCTCGAGGTCGCCGAGGACGGCGCCGTCGCCGGCGTCAGCGGCATCAACCGCTTCATGACCCGGATCGAGACCGCCGATCTCGCCGAGGGCCGCCTCGGCTTCGCGCCCGCCGCCGGCACCCGGATGGCGGGCCCGCCCGAGGCCATGGCCCTCGAGCAGGCCTTCCTCGAGCGGGTGTCGGCGGTGTCGACCTTCTCGGCCGATGACGGCGTGCTGCGCCTGTGGGCCGGCGACAACGAGGCGCTGACCTTCGAGCGCGCCGAGTGAACCCCCGGAGGCGATGCAGTGAACCCCCAAGAGTTCGGACGTGCCGCGATCGTCGCCGTCGGGCTGATCGCGTTCGCATCGGTCCCGGCCGCGGCTCAGAACGCCGAGGAGCTCGCCAAGCAGCTCGCCAACCCGATCGCGAGCCTCATCAGCGCGCCGCTCCAGCTCAACTGGGATGGGGACATCGGTCGCGCCGAGGACGGCGACCGGTTCCAGCTCAACGTCCAGCCGGTGATCCCGATCTCGCTCAACGCGAGGTGGAACCTGATCAGCCGGACCATCGTGCCGGTGATCCACCAGAGCGACATCTTCCCGGGCGCCGGCAGCCAGACCGGCCTCGGCGACATCGCCCAGAGCGCCTTCTTTTCGCCCAAAGAGCCAACCGCAGGCGGCTGGATCTGGGGAGCCGGGCCGGTTCTGCTGCTGCCCACCGGCTTCGACGACCTGCTGACTGCGGACAAGTGGGGCGTCGGCCCCACGGCCGTGGCGCTCAAGCAGGATGGTCCGTGGACCTACGGCGCGCTCGCCAACCACATCTGGTCCGTCGCCGGCGACGACGACCGGGCCGACGTCAACACGACCTTCGTCCAGCCCTTTCTGTCCTACACGACGCCCGAGGCCTGGACCTTCACGGTGCAGACCGAGTCGACCTACGACTGGCAGGGCGGCGGCTGGTCGGTGCCGGTCAACGTGGTCGCCACCAAGGTCGTCCGGCTCGGCAGCCAGCTGGCCAGCGTGGGCGGCGGTGTGCGCTACTGGGCGGACAGCACCGACAACGGGCCCGAGGGCCTCGGGGTGCGGCTCATCGTCGCACTGCTGTTCCCGAAGTGACGCGGCGGTGGGGACCACCAGCGGGAGATTCAAAAACCGAGCGAAGCGAACACAACGAAGAGGCGAGGATCAAACATGAAGGAGGATCGACGTGACGAGGGTCGCTCCTGTGCGGTGCTCGTGCTGCTCGGTGTCATGGCGCTCGCGGGAGCCCAGGCCGCCAAGGCGGCCGACGTAATCCGCGGCACCGCGACCTTCCGCGAACGGATGGCGCTGCCGCCGGATGCGGTGCTCGAGGTGACCCTCGAGGGCGTGTCGCGGATGGACGTGCCGGCGGAGGTCATCGGCCGGGTCGAGATCGCGGACCCCGGTAACCCCCCGTACGCGTTCGAGATCCCGTACGACGCGGACGCCATCGACGACCGGTCCAGCTACTCGGTGCGGGCGCGGATCATCGGCGGCGGCGAGCTCATGTTCACGACCGACACCGTGGCGCCGGTGCTGACCCGCGGCGCCGGGGACACGGTCGAGCTGCTGCTCACCCGCGTTGCCGGAGCGTCCGGGGCCGCGAACGTCGATGCCGCCGACCTGGCGGGCAGCTTCGTCGGGACGCTGCCGTGTGCCGATTGCGAGGGGGTCCGGTACCGGATCGACCTGTTCGACGATGGGGCGTTCTTCAAACGGATGACCTATCTCGGCAAGGGCGATGCCGCCTCCTTCGACGCCATCGGGTCGTGGTCGCACGCGACCGGCGAGGCGACGGTGGCGCTGTTCGGCGGCGACCGCGAGCCGGAGCAGTGGCGGGTCGTCGACCGGGCGACCCTGCGCAAGCTCGACAGGGACGGCCGGGACATCGAGTCCTCGCTCAACTACGAGATCGTGCGCACCGACGGGCTCGACCCGCTCGAGCCGAGGCTCGCCATGCGCGGGATGTACATGTATCTGGCGGACGCCGCCATGATCCGTGAGTGCCTCACCGGGCGCCGCGTTCCGGTGGCGATGGAGGGCGCCTCGGTCGACGTCGAGCGCGCCTACCTCGAAACGCGCCGAGAGCCCGGTGCCGAGGTGCTGGTCTCCCTCGTCGGGCGCCTCGCCCAACGGCTTCCCATAGAGGGCGACGGGCCGGTTGAAATGCTGGTCGTCGACGAGCTGGAGGGCGTCAGGCCGGGCGAGACCTGCGGCACCCGGATGTCGCTGTCCGTGCTCGAGGACACGCTCTGGATCCTGACCCGTCTCGGCGACCGGCCGGTGACCGTCGAGCCCGAGCAGCGCCCGCCTCACCTCGTGCTCCACTCCCGCGACCAACAGGTTGCAGTTTTCGGGGGATGCAACGGGATGACGAGCTCGTACGCCATCGACGGCCGAAGCATCGACTTCGGCAACATGGCGATGACGCAGATGGCGTGTCCGACCGGAATGGAGTTCGAGAGCACCTTCGCGAAGGCGCTGGACGCCGCGGTGCGCTACCGTCTGCTCGCCCACCACCTGGAGCTGCTGGACGAGGACGGGGCGATCGTCGCGCGCTTCGAGGCGCTCGAGCTGCGCTGACTGAAACGCCGGAACATCGAGGTGGCGGCATGGCGCGCGACTTCGGACACCGGCTGGTCGAAGCCGCCGCGCAGCTCGATCCCCGCTCGAGGCGGCTCGAGGCGGACTGGACCGCCGGGATCACCCCGGGCCAGCTCGCGGTGTTCGCCCGCGGCCGCGGCCTGCCCCAGCTGGCCGCGACGTCCACCGGGTCGGCGACCCTCGAACTCGGTGAGAGGAGGTTGCAGATCGACGCCGGCGGCCGTTTCGAGGGCCGCGGGTGGGCGGAGCTCGACCCTCGGCTGGCCGAGATCGGCGACCTCACCGCGGACGCCGCCGTCGCCGGCACCGTGACCGGCGGCCGCCTCGAGGCACGTCGGCTCCGGCTGGCGGTCAGCGGGGCCGACGGCAGGGAGATCCTCCGCGCGAGCGCGCTCCAGCCGGTGGTCGTCGACCTCGACCGGTGGCGGATCGAACCGGAGCGGTGGGGCGAGACGGCGCTCAGGTTCGAGGCCGACAGGATGCCCCTGCGGTGGGTACGGGGATTCACGCCCGGGGTCGGGATCGAGGGCGGTGCGCTGAGCCTCGCGCTGGATGTGGTCCCGGTCGACGCCCGGAGCGCCTCGCTCGAGACCCACGCGCCGATCCGCGCCGTATCGGTCGTTCTCCGGACGAACGGCGGGGTCGAGCTGCCGCCCCTGGACCTGGCGGTGGAGCCGCGAATCACCCTCGAGCACGGCGCCCTCGCCGCCGCGGTCGAGCGGGCCCGGTTGACCACGCCCGCCGGGCTCGACCTGCGGTTCGGGGGGCGGGCGGCCACCTCCCGCGAGCGCTGGCCGGTGGTCGATCTCGACGGCGACCTGTCGGTGAGCCTGCCGGGAGTGCACCGGTTGATCGACGAGATCGACCGGGTCTCGGGCCGGGTCCGTCTCCAGCTGCACCTCGACAGCATGGTGATCGCGGCCGAGAACGCGGACCTCCAGGTGACCGAGGCGGACGGGCACTCGCTGCTGGCGGTCCGCTTCGACAACGAGGAGCCGCTGCGGCTGGCCCTGCCGTCCCTGACGCCCGACTGGGCTTCCTCCACCCCCCAGCGCGTCCAGGTGGTCGTCGACGGGTTCCCGGTCGACTGGGTGAGCCCGTTCCTGCCGGAGATCGACCTCGAGGGGGGCGCCCTGTTCGGCGAGCTGCGGGCCGTGACCGGGGGCGGCCGGGGTCTCAGCCTCGAGTCGGTCGCGCCCTTCGAGCTGCGCGGCCTCACGCCGGTGTACCGCGGCCGGCGGTTCGCCGCGGGCGCGACGGCCTCGGTGGAGCCGCGGCTCGAGCTCGACGACGAGCAGGCGCTCTTCGCGCTCGAGAAGCTGCGGGTCCGAACCCCGGGCCGGGGCCGTCTCGACGGCGAGCTGGTTCTGGTCGCGCCGCGCGACGGCCGCCGCCGCATCGAGGCGACCCTCGTCCTCGAGGGCGAGTACCCTCCCGTCGCCGAGCGCATCGGCAGGCTCGGAGCCCTGAGCTGGCGCCAGCGCGCGGTGGTCGACCTGCCGAGCCGCACCCTCGAGGTCACCGATCTCGACCTCGGGCTCACCGACGCCGCCGGCACCCGTTTCCTCGAGGCGACGGCGCTGCGTCCCTTCAAGGTGGCCGCGGCGCCCTTCGCGGTCGGGGTCGACGGAGGCTCCCCGGATATCCTGCTCGCGACCGTGACGCCGCTCCAGCTCCAGCAGCTCTTCCCCCGGGTGCTCGGCTTCGAGCTCGAGGGCGTGCTGCCGCAGGGGCAGTTCGTCGGGCGGGCCGAGGGCGGCGGGCTGCTCCTGGCGGCCGACGATCCCCTCGTCTTCCGGGATCTGACCGTACGCTGGGGCGAGGCCGCCCTGCTCGACCGGGTCACCATCGGCCTCGGGTACCAGGTGCTGTACTCGGCCGACGGGCTGCAGGCGCGCTCCATCGACTTCGAGACCCTGGGTCCGCGCGGCACGGCGATCGCCGATGCGACGCTGCGCGCGGTGATGCCCCTGACCGACAACACGACGTTGTCGAGCCTGCACTTCGAGGCCGTCGCCAACCTCGAGCCGCTGACCCGCCAGCCCATCTTCCGGGAGCTGCCCGCCTTCCTCGGCGGCACCGTCGGCGGATCGCTCGACCTGACGACCGGGGAGCGGTCGACGCTCGAGAGCACCGTCATCCTTCGGGGCGCGACGATCGACACCCTGGGGCGCCTGCCCGATCTCGACGCCTCGCTCGGCGTCGCGAGGGTCGCCGGCGAGCACCTCGAGATCACGGCCCCGTTGAGGCTCACCTCCGAGGCCAACGGCTCGTCGGATCTTCGCTTCGAGGGCGAGGTCGAGAAGACCGGGAACGGAGCCCGGTTCGACGCCGCGCTCATGGGCGAGAGGGTTGCGGTGGCGGACGTCATGACGCTGGTGCGCCTGGTCGCTCCCGATGACGGGCGACAGCTGAAGGCGAATCGAGCTCGCCCCCCGGCCGAGGTCGGCGAGCGATGGTCGACCACCGCCATCGCGCAGCTCCGCGAGCGCCGCGACACCCGACCGGTGTGGGGGGAGCGGGTCAGCGGTCGTGCCCGACTCGACATCGGACGGCTCCAGCTGCCGCGATATGCGGTGCACGACATCCGTGGCGTGGTCGAGGTCGACCCGCCCCGCCTGGCGTTGACGACGGCGGAAGCGGAGCTGCTCGGGGCCGAGCTGACGATGGCCGGCGCCCTCGGCTTCGACGCCGCCGCGGACCAGCCCTACGAGCTGCGCTTCGAGACCGGCTTCACCGACCTCAACCTCGGCGCCCTGTTCCGGGCGGTCGACCCGGAGGCGCCGCCGACGCTGGAGGGTGTCTTCGAGGTTCGAAGCGAGGCCTCGGGCCGAGGCAGGAACCTCGCCGACCTTGGGTTCGGGAGCCTCGGCAGCGTCCGGCTGAGCGGCCGGGACGGCGTCTTCCGGGGTCTGGCGGGGCAGTTCGGCCTCGCCCGGACCGGAGCGCGGGTGCTCGGCTTCCTGACCTTCTCCAAGCAATTGAAGGCGGTGAGTCGGCTGCTCGGCGAGCTCGAGGCCCTCGAGTTCGACACCTTCGCCCTCGAGATCGCCCGCGAGACCCCGCGCCGGTTCGCGATCTCCGAGCTGCAGGTCGTCTCACCACTGGCGGTGATCGACGGCGGCGGCGGGATCGAGGTCGAGCCGGGAGTGCCGCTCGTGGCGAGCCCCCTGGATGCCAGCTTCGACATGGCAACGCGCGGCGACCTGACGATCCTGTTCGACGGCCTCGGCCTGCTCGGGGAGGGCGAGGACGAGCGGGGCTGCCGGCCTCTGACGAGGCCGGTGACCGTGGGCGGGACGGTGTCCGAGCCCGACACCTCGGCCTTCTACGAGATGTTGGACGAGGCGTCGAGGGATTCCAAGGGCGTCGTCGGCGTGGCCATGCGAAAGGTCAACAAGAAGCTCCAGAGGGGCCGCTGAGCCCGACGGGCCGGGATCGGGCGCACCCCGGTACAATCGCGGCCGATGCACCACGGTTTTGAATCCCTGTCGCGTCGCGCCCGGACGATGCTGGAGGAGCAGGCGGCTCCCGCGTACTTCGAGGCCCACTTCTCGGGCTCCCGGAACCCGTACCACCCGACGCGGAACCCGGAGGGCTACATCGGGCTGTGCATCGCGGAGAACAAGCTGGTCGCCGAACAGGTGGTGACGCGCCTCGACGCGGTCGGACCGGTGCCGCCCGAGGTGCTCGGCTACGACGCCATGACCGGTGCGAGGCGGTTTCGACAGCAGCTCGGGCGCTTCATGGGCAAGACGTTCCTCGGTCGGGAGTTCCCGTCCGAGCAGATTTCGGTGCTCGCCGGCGCCGGCAGCGTGCTCGAGATCCTGTTCCACGCCCTCGCCGACCCGGGCGACGGGGTGCTGGTTCCGACCCCGAGCTACGCCGGGTTCTGGCTCGACCTCGAGATGCGGAACCGGCTCTCGATCGTGCCGGTGCACACGCGGGCGGACGACGGCTTCCGGCTCACTCCGGAACTCCTCGACCGGGCGGTGGACGAGTCCGAGCGGCCGGTCAGGGCGCTGCTCTTCACCAACCCCGACAACCCCCTCGGCCGGGTTGCCGCGTCGGACGACATCGAGGCGATCCTGGCGTGGGCGGAGCACCGCGAGCTGCACGTGGTCTTCGACGAGATCTACGCCCTGTCGGTGTTCGGCGAGCGCGCGTTCACGAGCGTTGCCGAGCTCCGGCCATCTCTGGGCGAGGGCATCCACATTGTTTGGGCCTTCTCCAAGGACTTCGGCGCGTCCGGGCTGCGCTGCGGCGTGCTGGTGAGCGAGAACGAGGCGGTCAACGCCGCAGTGGATGCCTTGGCGTACTGGGCGTGCTGCTCGGGCCACACCCAACACCTGCTCGGCGAGCTGATCGCGGACGATGTCTGGGTCGACGGGTACCTCGAGTCCATGCGAGGGCAGCTGGGCGGTGCCTACCGCCGTGTGGCGGCCTCGCTCGATGGCGGAGGCATCCGCTTCGTCCCCGCCGAGGCAGGCTTCTTCGTCCTGCTCGACCTCCGCCGCTTCCTGGACTCGCCGACCTGGGAGGCCGAGCATGAGCTCTGGCAGCGGATTGTCGACGACGCGCGGGTCAACCTGACCCCCGGCGCCGCCTGCCACGTCGGCGAGCCGGGCTTCTTCCGGCTGTGCTACGCGGGGTTGCCGACCGACGCGGTGGAGGTCGGCGTCCGGCGGATCGTGGAGCTGCTCGGTTGAAGCGACGCTCGGCGGTCAGCCGGGAAGGCCGAGCACACCCGGCGTCACGGAGCTCGACGAGTTTCTGAGACGTCGCGCCGTGCGCCGATGGGTGGCCTTGGGGTTCCTCGCCTTCGGCGCCCGATGGAAAGCGGGCAGCAATTCGAGCGAAGGCGGGTTCAGGGCTTGGGCGATCCTCGCTCACGCGAACGCGACGGCGAGGGTCAGGACGATGAAGGCCAGCGGGTATGCAACGCGCATCACCAGCTCGAGGCGCCCGGACCGCGCTCCGCCCAGCCGAAGACCGGCGACGAGGGCCACCAGACCGGTGAACACCAGCATCGTCGAGCCGAGCAGGAACCAGTCCATCCGTGTCAGGTAGGGCACGGACGGAAGCGCGCTGCCGAGCAGGAAGCGGTAGGCGACGAGCGTCAGCATGGCGGTCACCGACACGCTCACCCTCGGTGCGACGAACTCGACCGGAATCCAGAACACCAGCCATCCCATGGCGGCGATGATCGCCACCGAGGCAAAGGCCTTGCCGACGTAGTAGCCCACCCGGCGTGTGACCTCGAAGCCGAGGGTCGCGCCGGAGATCGGGACGGCGGCGCCCGGTCGCGACAGCGCGCGGGGTTCGACCCGGACCGGACCGGCAATCCAGTCCGGGATCGAGAGCGTGTCCAGACGCCCCGACCGCTCGTGGTCGACCACGATCCGGATGTCATCCGGCGTCTCGCCCGGCATCACCAGGTGAAACTCGATTCGCTGGCGATCGAACGGGAAGTCGCGCAGCTGCATCGGTGACACGAAGGTGCCGGAGGAACGCTGCCGGTAGATGACCGTCCCGTCCGGATGGACCTCGAGCGCCGTCGGCGGATCGGTGGAGACATCGCCCTGGTTCACAAGTGCGAGCGGCGGGTACCACGCTCCCTCGAGGGGCACCGACCGGATCTCCGTCGAGCCATTGGTGAGCCGGGGATCGGACCACTGCATCCAGACGTACAGGTCGGCGGTGACGCTCTGGCGCGAGCCGTCGATGGCGGCCAGGTCGACCAGCAGCATCGCCAGCCGGACCTCGGTGGGCCCGAGCGCGGCCCCCGGCCGTTCGCCGGTCTGGGCGGCCGCCTGAGGACACCACAACGCAGTGATGATCGTGGCGGTCGCCATCCGCAACAGATGTCTCACGTCACCTCCACTGTCCGGCAGAGCACCCGCGGCGAGGGTCTCCAATTTCGGGCGCAGCCCGAAACTGAATGCACACCCGCATTCGAGGAGCTCAGAAGCGGAACCGGGCGAACACGCTGAAGTCGTTGATAGGGAGGGTGATGGCAGCCGTCAGTGACGACACGCTGTCGGCTGTCTCGACCCCCTCCCAGTCGACGTCGACGTCGGACAGGTTGACGCCGGCGCCCAGACCCCAGTGCCGACCGAGCAGGTACTCGACGTTTGCGCTGGCGACCCACTGACCGCCGTCGATGTCGTCGATTGTCACCTGCAGCCAGCCCAGTCCGGTCTTGAACCGCCACCTCTCCGACAGCATGCGCCGGTACTCGAAGTACAGGTACGGCAGTGGGCCGGTCCCGGTGGCGTCCCCCCGTCCATCCGCACCGACGTCCTGGTCCTCCCAGGCCAGGCTCGCGTTGATGTCCATGACGCGGACGCCGAGGCCGAAGCCGGCGGCCCAGCGGTCTTTCACCCACGGGTAGTAGGCGTAGTCGACGAAGTACTGCTCGATGTCGAAGCTCAGGGAGATGTCGGCGTCAACGGGGATCACTTCCTCTCCCCACTGGATCTCGGTCAAGGCCTGGGTCGACGACGCGCGGTCGATGCTCTGCCAGCGGACGCTGAGCCTGTGCCGGCGCGCGATCCGCCACTCGAAGTCCAGCGAGGGGACGACCTTGCTGCTGTCGAGGTCGAGGTCGTCCTCGAAGCTGAGCGTGGTGCCCCGGCCGAGGGCCTCCGAGTCCAGGCGGATCTCGGTAGCCAGGCCGACGAAGCTCCCCTCGGCTGTGAAGCTGAAGTGGTCGAAGAGGCGTTCATCGATGTCAGCCGCCGAGGCCGCTGCCGCGACGGCGAGCATGCCGCCGCACACGATCACCACCGCAAGATACCGCCGTGTCGATCGAGTCATCATGGCACTCCTCCCCGTGAGGTGACATCTTAGCGATTTCAGCCGGCGGTGTCACCACGCGGCGGTCGTTCAACCCGATCCACGGCCGTACCGCGGCAGCGATGGGTCCCGATGGCTCAGGCAGGCGGCTCGATCCGTGGCGCTCTCCGGAGGAAGCGCAACGGGGGCGTCGCGGCGGCGTTTACTCGCCGTCGTGCTCCTCGGGCGCCGCGGGCTCGTTTCGGAGTTCCGTCGGGTCGAGCCCGAGGCGCTGCATCCTGGAGCGCAGCGTCGTCGGCTTGAGGTTGAGCAGATCGGCGGCGCCGCCGGCGCCGGCGAGGCGGCCGCGCGCGGCGGCGAGCGCCTTCCTGATCTGGCGGCGCTGGACCTCGTCGAGTGACAGGATCCCAGTGTCCGAGCGCGTCACCTTCGTTGTCGGCGGGACGATCCTCAGAACCGGTTCTCGGCAGAGGATCAGTGAGCGCTCGACGAGGTTGCGCAGCTCACGGACGTTGCCCGGCCAGTGGCAGTGCTCCAGCCTCTCCAGGTCCTGCCGGTGGATGCTCTCCACGGTGCGGTTCATCGCCGCACCGAGCTCCTCGACGAAGGACCACACGAGGGGCTCGAGGTCCTCGCGGCGCTCGCGCAGGGGCGGGACGCGAATCGGGAAGACTTCGAGACGGTAGAAGAGGTCGCGCCGGAAGCGGCCCGCTTCGACCTCGACGCGCAGGTCGCGGTTGGTGGCGGCGATGACCCGCACGTCGGTGTTCAGGACCCGCGCGCTGCCGACACGCTCGAACTGACCCTCCTCGAGCACCCGCAACAGCTTCGACTGCAGCTCGAGCGGCAGCTCGGCGATCTCGTCGAGCAGGATGGTCGACCCGTTCGCCACCTCGAAGCGGCCCGGCTCGCGCGACACGGCCCCCGTGTAGGCCCCCTTCTCGCGCCCAAAAAGCTCGCTTTCCACCAGGGTCGACGGCAGCGCCGCACAGTTGACCTTGACCATGGGCCGGTCGCGGCGCCCGCTGCGCTCGTGGATGTGGCGGGCGATCACCTCCTTGCCGACGCCGGTCTCGCCCTCCACCAGGACCGTGGTGTCGGTCGGCGCGACCTGCTCGGCGAGCGCCATCACCTGTTTGATCGCCGGGCTCGCGGCGACGACGCGGCCGCCGCCGTCCCGACGGCGGACCTCGCGGCGCAGGAAGGTGTTCTCGAGCTCGAGCTGGCGCCGGAGCGCGTCGATCTCGGCGCATGAGCGACGCAGGGCCTCCTCGGACTCGTGGCGGTCGGTGACGTCCACCGTGGCGCCCAGGATCTGTGTCGACCCCTGCTCCGCCCCGGGGTCCAGGACCTTGCCGAACGAGTGGACCCAGCGCCGCCGGCCGTTCGAGTGCTCGATCTCGTACTCGACGTCGATCGCACGTCCCACCTCCGCCGCCGAGCGCAGCGCCTTCGTGACGCGCTCTCGGTGCTCGGAACAGACCGACTTGAGGAAGCCCTTCGTTGTGATCGGGGCTTCGTGATCGTAGCCGAAGATCTCCCGCCCGCGGTCGCTGGCCCAGAAGCGCTCCTTGTCCACAGCCAGCGACCACATGCCGATCTCGGCCGCCTCCGCGGCCAGCGACAGGCGCTGCTCGCTCTCCCGCAGGGCGAGCTCCGACTGCTTGCGGTCGAGTGCGTTGGCAAAGACCTCGGCCACCAGCCCCAGGCGGCGTATGATCTCCTCGTGCCACGGGCGCTCCTCGCGCGTTGCGTGCAATCCGAGTGCGCCGAACACCGGGCCACCACCCGCGGACAGGGGGAAGACGAGCACCGTTTTGATGCCGAAATGTTTCCAGGTCTCGACGTCGCGGGCCGCCTCTGGTGGCGCGTTCTCCATGCTTCGCAGGCTGGTGATCTCGCCCTCGAGTGCGCGTCTCATGGCCCAGGGGCAGTACAACTGGAGTCTGAGCCCGTCAGCGGGAAGCGGAGGGCCGCCCAGGGGCCGGTAGAGATGGGAGATGACGAGCTCGTCGGTGCACGACGACGACGGCAGCTGGTTGAGTGTTCCGATGTCGATCCCGAGGAATTCGCAGATCTCGGCGAGGGCGCGGTCGATCTCGCCGTCGATGTCATCCGGCGGGAGCTTGACGAACCGTGAGGACAGGTTCGCCAACAAGCTCTCAAAGCGGACCCGTCGATCGACGTCCAGGCGAGCGACCTTCCCTTGTGCGGACACCCAGCCATTGTCTCATATCGATGGTGCGCTGCTCACCGATCGCTCGGTCCCGGAGGGCGATGCGGCCGAACAGCCGGCCGCGGGGAACGACACGGCCCGGCGCCGAGGCGCCGGGCCGTCGTCGATTGCATGAGGTCCCCGGAGGGCTACTCCCGGGCCTCGATCAAAGGGATCCCCGAGGTCAGGTCGAGCCCGACGATGAGATCGAGCTTGTTTTCGATTTGCAGAAAGCGCGCCACCTTCACCTCGGGCAGCGCCTCGCGGAACTTCTTCACGTGGTGACCGCGCACCTTCAGCTCGTCGTGCTTGATGGCCAGCATCTCGTCCACCATCGCCCTGGCCTGCTCCTCGGTCGCTTCGTCCCAGATGTCTGCGAAGTCTTGGATCAGCTTCTGCATCCGATCGCCGACTTTGGCCATGTCTGCCCGGTACTCCCGGTAGGCCGGCCAGAACGCCTTTCCCTCGGCCTCGGTAAGGCCCAGGTTGGCGGCGACGACGGCCTGCCGGTTGGCCTGGGTGTCGGCGCGGATCTGTTGCAGCAGGTCGGTGTCGCTGACCTGGGCGACGGCCGCCGGGGTGCCGGCGAGCGCCACCGCGATCGAGAGGACGAGGGTCCATCGTGCCGTTCTCTTCATCATCTCACCTCCATGTCGTTGATGATCATTGGTCAAAACACCCATCCGATCTCGAGCCCGATGACGTCGAAGCGCGGGGTGCTGGTGGCGTTGCTGAAGTCCATCCACTGGCTGGTGTAGGTGAGCTTCAAGAAGGTGGTGTCGTTGAGCTCGTAGCGCACGCCGACCGTGGCCTGGTACGAGAAGGCGTCGGTGGTCTTGGTCGGGTAGGTCGTGGAGCAGATGTAGCCGTACCAGGGGTCCCACCAGCAGCCGGTGACCGGAGCGCCGTCCGGTACGTTCGTGTCGACCCACGTCCAGCCGAGTCCGGCCCCCACGTAGGGCGCCAGGGCGCCGTCGGTCAGGTAGTAGACGAGATTGCCGAAAAGGGCGAACTGGTCGTAGCTTCCGGACACGCCAAGCAGGTCGCCGTCGTCCTCGACCACGTTGGCGTCGTAGTCGACGCCCGCCCACTGCAGCCCGAAGTTGACCGCGACCCGGTCCGTGAAGTTGTACCCGGCCTCGACAGTGAACCCCAGGTCGTCGCCGGTGTCGACGGTCGATCCGCCGTCGAAGTCCAGATCGGCGCCGAGCTGGTACAACGCCGCCAAGCCGAGCTCCCACCGGCCCTCCCGATTTTGGGCCTCGGCGTCCGCCGCGCCCGCCACCACCACCACACCGACTGCGATCGTCACAGCCAGCCTCACCGATTCCTTCAAGCCGATCTTGCGCATGCCTTTCTCCTTTCGCGGCCCGACTCGATCGGCCGCTGAATCTCCATTCCTCGGGACCGGGTCCGTGACCGACCGCACCGGCCTTCCCTCACCGAGAGGACCGCACATCACCCCCCATCAGAGATCGGTCCTTCGAGTTCACTTCTGCTTCCGCGCCTCCTTTTGAGTTTCCTTCCACTGCTTGGTAAACTCCTTTTCCCGGTCCTTGTTCATGATCTCCATCGGGACCTTGACGATGGTGTCGTCGAACTTCACGTCGAGGTTGTAGTTGCCGTACTGGATGCCGCCGGGAATGTGAAAGTACAAGTAGCCGACACAGGCTTCCTGGCCGGCCAGATTGACCTCGTCGTCCGCGACCATCGGCCGCGGGCCGGCCTGGGCGGCGAAGAATTGGAGTTTGCACGGACGATCGGCGCCCGGCGGGAAGTAGTCGATCGAGTCGCTCGTCATGGCGTCGCGCTTGGTCAGCGTCGCGAGGGAGCCACGCGCCTGCTCGGCTTCATGCTGGGTCATCAGCGGCAGCACCTGTTCTTCCGGAGTCACCAGCTTGATGTCGTCCCGAGTGATCTTCTGGGTTCCGCTGGCGTCGGTGAGCGTCATCCCGACCCGAAGCAGCATGTAATCCTCACCCACCGACTCATTGGCGACCCGGTAGCCGACGACGACCCAGCCCTCGTCGTTGGCGGCGACGCGGACGAAGGTCCCCTCCACACCGACCTGCTCACCGGCATGGGCCGGGGTTTGGTCGTCACCGACAGCCGCGGGCGCAACTCCGGAGATCAACACCAAGGTCAATGCAGCAAGACAAACACCCGAGCTGGTCCATCGAATCATGTCAACCTCCCCCGCTGTCCTACGCACTCGTGTGGGAGTGGCGTCGCGCCGGTCGACCACCACCGCAATCGGAACGGATCGAGGACTGGCCCCGGGTCGGCGGGGGCAGCCCCGACCGTCGGCGTTTGCTCGAGGTCAGCGGCTGCCCCTCCGGGTCTTGAGGCTTGTGCCCTCGTCTGGGATCACTCGCTCATCGTGTTGTTGCGCTGCGCCTGCTGCAGCTTCGCGATATCGTCTGGCGAGAGCTGCGGACGGTCGACCTTGATGGTGAGCTTGTCGAGCTTGGCGGTCAGCTCGAACGGCGGTTTGTAGTCGGCGTCGTTGACCCCGGTCAGGGTGTCGGAGCCGACGTCGAAGGCCTCGTCCCACTGCAGGATCATTCCCAGCGTCTTCTCCATTTTTTTGGTGTCGACCTCGGCGCCGTCCACCTTGAGCGTTCCTGTTCCGGGCCGACCCAGACCGCTCATGCTGTTGTACGCCAGCGTACCGACGCCGAGACCGTCGTACTCGAAGTCGAACTCGACGGTATGTCTTCCGGGTGTCAAGGCTGGGCCTTCCCACCTGATGCGCTCGAGGTCGAGCATGTTCCACAGGAAGACCGGTTTGCTGTCGAGCAGGTAGAAACCGTAACCGGCGAACCGACCGCCCGACGTGAGAATCATCCCCTCGGCGCCGCCCTCGGGCACCTCGATGTCGGCGGTGATGGTGTAGGACGTATTCAGCAGCAATGGCGAGTCACCCTGCGGGAGCCCGGTCATCGGCCGGGTGTAGACGAACTCGGTGCGGCCGGCGGTGATGTTCGGTCGCGGTGCGATGACGCGAGCCGCGACCGACGCGTCCATCGGAAAGACCTGGTACTTCTTCGCCTCTTCAACGAACATCGCCTTCAACTCCTTCACTTTGTCGGGGTACTGATCGGCGATGTTGTTGGACTGGCTGAAGTCCTCGTCGAGGTTGTAGAGCTCGAGGATCTGGTTGTTGAGGGGATCCGGATTGGCTGCGCCATACGCCTCCCACGGCGCCCGGTTGACCTTGGTGGCGAGCAGCCAGCCCTCGTGGTAGAGGGCGTACTGGCCCATCATCTCGAAGTACTGGGTGGTGTGACTCGTCGGAGCCTCGGCGTTGGCAGGGTCGAAGGTGTAGGCGAAGCTGGTGCCCTCGATGGGCGCTTGCTCGATGCCGTCCACGACCTTCGGCGCCGAAATGCCGGTGACCTCGAGGATGGTGGGCATCACGTCGATGACGTGCATGAACTGCTCGCGCAGCCCGCCGGCGTCCTTGATCCCGTTCGGCCACGACACCGCCATGCACTGGCGCACGCCGCCGAGCCTGGAGGCGTTCTGCTTGAACCAGGTGAAGGGGGTGTCAAAGGCCCACGACCAGCCCGCCGACATGTGGTTATAGGTCTCCTCGGTACCCCAGACGTCGTACCACTTCATCTGCTGCTCGGCGGGCATCATGTTGATGCCGTTGAAGAAGGCGACCTCGTTGGGGGTGCCGAGCGGGCCACCCTCGGCGCTGGTGCCGTTGTCGCCGTTGATGTAGATGACAAGAGTGTTGTCGAGCTCGCCCATGTCCTCGATCGCCTGGATGACGCGGCCGATCTCGTGGTCGGTATAGGCCTCGTAGGCGGCGAAGATCTCGACCTGTTTGATGAAGAGCTTCTTCTCGACATCGGTCAGCTGGTCCCAGGGCTTGAGCACGTCGTCGGGCCATGGTTCAAGCTGGGTGTCGGCCGGGATCACGCCGAGCCGCTTCTGGTTTTCGAAGATCGTCTCGCGCAGCTTCTCGTAGCCGTCGTCGAAGAGATGCATGTCGTGGATCTTCTCGATCCACTCCTGGGTCGGGTGGTGGGGGGCGTGGGTGGCTCCGGGCGCGTACTTGACGAAGAACCGCTTTGACGGATCGATCTGATGCAGACGATGCAGGTAGTCGATGGCGTCGTCGGCCATGGCGGTGGTCAGATTCCACTCGGGATCGCCTTCGAAGGGATAGATCTGGGTCGTGTTGCGGAACAGGTTCGGCTGCCACTGGTTGGCGTCGCCGCCGACGAATCCGTAGAAGTACTCGAAGCCCATTCCGATGGGCCACTTGTCGAAGGGTCCGGCCTGGCTCGCAGCGAATGCGGGCACGTTGTGGTCCTTGCCGAACCACGAGGTGGCATAGCCGTTGTCACGGAGGACACGGCCGATGGTCGCCTTGTCGTCGGGAATGATGCTGTTGTAACCGGGGAAGCCCGTGGACTGCTCCGAGATCACGCCGAAGCCCGCCGAATGGTGGTTGCGACCGGTGAGCAGGGCCGCCCGGGTCGGCGAGCACAGCGCGGTGGAGTGGATGTTGTTGTAGCGCAGGCCGTGCTCCGCGACGCGGTCCATGGCCGGTGTCGGGATGACGCCGCCGAAGGTGCTCGGCACCCCGAAGCCCGAGTCGTCGGTGATGATGAGCAGGATGTTGGGCGCCCCCTCCGGCGGCACCACGCGCGGCGCCCACCAGGGCGTCGATTCCAGCGCCTCCTGCTTGATCACGCCGCCGAACTCGGGCGGCGGCGACGGCAGCTGCCTGCCGTCAATTGTCGTTTTGGCAGCCGGGCTGCCCAGTGTGCCGGTGACCTCCTGGGCATCCGCCGACGGTCCATTGCCGACCAATGCGATGACCAGCACGACCGCGATCGCCGCGACTCGTTGCATCTTCATCTTCGACCTCCTTGAAGTCGCTCTACTCTCAATTCGTATTTCATACTTCATAATTCATAA
>CAZXMW010000037.1:0-34522 GCA_964641415.1 uncultured Thermoanaerobaculia bacterium
CCCTGGGCCGCGCTCGCCGGCAGGCGAGGGCGGACCAGAAGGCCGGTGCGGTAGGGCCGTAGCCGTGACCGTAACCGTGGCCGTTGCCGTATCCGTATCCGTGGCCGTATCCGTGGCCGTGACCGTAACCGTGACCGTAGCGGCATCCGTGCCCCCGGGCTCGGTCTCGGGTTCGGATTCAGTTTCGGACTCGGACCCGGACTCGGGCGCAGATGCGGACGCTGGAGTTGACCGGCACATCGTCACGTTCGTTCAAGGTCGTGGACGGTGGGCCCAGGCCCACCCTACGTCGAGCGCTCGGCCGGCAGGCAGGCCGCCAGCGCCCGAGCGAATTGACCTCCCCGGCGTGATCGGCGATGCACGACTCACGATTCACGGTCCGTTGGATTGTTCGTGGTCCCCCTCGACGTTGCCTCGGACGTGGCATGCCGCAGCTTGGCATTTTCACTTGCAATCTTGCCGCGCTTCGGAGAGAATGAATGAGTGTTCATTCATTTCGAGTCAACCACCGTCCGTACCGACACAGCGGACACCGGATGATGCCCTGGGAGGTCTAACGTGGACTACAAAGTCGATCTTCGTGACATTAAGTTCCAGCTTTTCGAGTGGCTGCCGACCAAGGAGTTGCTCGAGGCCGAGCGCTTCGCAGACTGGGACATGGAGAACGTCGAGATGGTTCTCGACGAGGCGCTCAAGATTGCACAGGAACAGCTCGCGTCGTGCAATGAGGCGGGAGACCGCATCGGCGCCCAGTGGTCCGATGGCAAGGTGACCCTTCCCGAGGGCTTTCAGGAGGCCTACCAGACGGTGACCGAGGGAGGTTGGATCGGCCTGCTCGCCGATCCGGAGTTCGGCGGCATGGGGCTGCCGGAGGTCCTCGGAACGGCGGTCAACGAGTTTTTCTCGGGCTCGAACTGCGCCTTATCCCTCACCCTGATGCTGACCCGCGGGGTCGCCCACATGATTGCCGGCTTCGGCACCGAGGAGCAGAAGAAGCTCTACATCGAGAAGGTGCTCGCCGGGCAGTGGACGGGGACCATGTGCCTGACCGAGTCCCAGGCCGGTTCCGACGTCGGCGCATCGAAGACCAAGGCAGTGAAGAACGACGACGGGAGCTATCAGATTTCGGGTGAGAAGATCTACATCACGTCGGGCGAGCATGACCTGACCGAGAACATCATCCACCTGGTGCTCGCCCGCACTCCGGACGCGCCGGTCGGCACCAAGGGTCTGTCTCTGTTCATCATCCCGAAGATCAAGGTCAATCCGGACGGCACCCTCGGCGAGCCCAACGACGTCTACTGCAACAACATCGAAGAGAAGATGGGCATCCACGGTTCGCCCACCTGCACCCTCGTCTTCGGCCAGAACGACAACTGCGAAGGCTACCTCCTCGGCGGGGAGGGTGAGGGAATGAAGCTCATGTTCTACATGATGAACGCGGCCCGGATCGAGGTCGGGCTGCAGGGCTGCGCCGCCGCCGGGGCGGCCCACCAGCAGGCCCTCGCCTACGCCCGCGAACGGCTCCAGTCACGGCACTGGAAGGAGCTGCGGAACCCGGAGGCGCCACAGGTGCCGATCGTCGAGCACCCGGACGTACGCCGGATGCTGCTCAGTGCCAAGGCCTACACCGAGGCGATGCGCGCGATCCTGCTCCAGACCTCGTACTACCACGACAGGCACTTCCTCAGCGAGGGCGAGGAGTCCGAGAAGTACAAGTCCTACGTCGAGATGCTGACGCCGATCTGCAAAGCCTGGTGCTCCGAGTGGGGGGTTCAGGTCACCCACTGGTGCCTGCAGGTTTTCGGGGGCTACGGCTACACCGCCGAGTACCCCGCCGAGCAGTACATGCGGGACTCCGTCATCGCCTGTATCTACGAGGGCACCAACGGCATCCAGGCCCTCGACTTCGTCGCCCGCAAGCTGCCGATGAACAACGGTTCGACCATCCGCGAGCTCCTCGGCAACGCCGAGAAGACCTTCAACGCGGCCAAGGCCGATTCCGAGCTCATGGAGCCGGCGTGGATGCTCGCCGCCGCGCTGAAGCAGATCGAGACGATCTCCAAGGAGCTCACCAAGCGTCCCGACGCGATCCAGATGGTGCTGCTCAACGCGCCGCCGCTGCTCGACATGGTCGGCACCGTACTCGGCGCCCATCTGCTTCTCGACCAGGCGATGCTGGCCAAGTCCAAGCTCGGCGCGATTCTCGCCGAACAGGGCATCGGAACCGACGACAAAAAGGCCTACAAGGAGTTCCTCAAGGGACACGACGAGGCTGCCTTCTACCACAACAAGGTCCAGACCGCGATCCACTTCTGCTACCGCGCGCTGCCCACGGTCGCGGCCAAGGGAGCGGCGATCCGGTCCGGCGAGCGCAGCCCGTTCTTCGCGATCATGTAGCGGCGATTCGTCGGACGAATCGCGGTGGCGGGCGCGGCACCCGCCAGGACATCGCACATCACGACCCCCGCCCTTCGGCGGGGGTTTTTCATTCCGCGTCCGCGTCCGTTCCCATGCCCGATGGTCGCGCCGGGAGCAAAGACGGGAGCGGTGTCGGGTTCAGAGCCGCCGCCGAGCGAACCCGGGCTGCCGACCGCGACGAGGCGGGTCGGGGCAGGTATGGGCTCCGGACGGACCCGCGAGGCCCACGATCACGCAGAAGGCACCCACGACACAGTCACGTCCCAGCATCGACCACTCCTCCCGATCCGATCTCTCTTTGGATCTCGGCGCCCTCCGACGAAATCGAAAGTATCACTTGATCTCATGACATCCACCTGATACATGAGATCAGGCGAATGACCGCGCAGGCGACAACCTCCGGGGAACGGCAGTTCCCGACCCCAGAGAGCGGCACAGCACACGGGGCCGGTTCGGCCCCGGAATGCAGGTACCGCAGACGTCGGATCGGCGCGAGTGCCGCCGAGCGCCGCCGCAATTCGTCCGACGAATTGCTAGGCGATGGTCACGTCCTCGCACGTGAACACGTCCTGGATCGCGTTGAGCAGCTCGACTCCGTCGGCCATGGGCTTTTGGAACGCCTTGCGGCCGGAGATCAGGCCCATGCCGCCGGCGCGCTTGTTGATGACCGCCGTGGCCACCGCCTGAGCGAGGTCGTTCGAGCCCGATGAGCCGCCCGAGTTGATGAGACCGACGCGGCCCATGTAGCAGTTCGCGACCTGCCACCGGGTCAGCTCGATGGGGTGGTCGGGAACCAGCTTTTCGTAGACCAGCGGATGGGTCTTGCCGAAATCGAGCGCCAGGTAACCGCCGTTGTTGGTTGGCTGCTTCTGCTTGACGATGTCGGCCTCGATGGTGACGCCGAGATGGTTGGCCTGGCCGGTCAGGTCAGCCGACGCATGGTAGTCGGCGCCCTCCTGCTTGAACGCCGGATTGCGCAGATAACACCACAAAATGGTCATCATCCCGAGCTCGTGGGCCTGTTGGAAGGCGTCGGAAATCTCCATGATCTGCCGCCGGCACGGCTCGGAGCCGAAGTAGATCGTGGCGCCGATGCCGACCGCACCCAGATTCCAAGCCTGCTCCACCGAGGCGAACAGCGTCTGGTCGTAGTGATTGGGGTAGGTCAGGATTTCGTTGTGGTTGATCTTGACGATGAACGGGATCTTGTGGGCGTACTTCCTCGACACCGAACCGAGCACGCCAAGGGTCGAGGCGACGGCGTTGCAACCGCCCTCGATGGCGAGCCTGACGATGTTCTCCGGATCGAAGTAGATCGGGTTCGGAGCGAAAGAGGCTGCACCCGAGTGCTCGATGCCCTGATCCACCGGCAGGATGGAGATGTAGCCGGTGCCGGCCGCTCGACCGTGGCCGTACAGGGTCTGCAACGCGCGCAGCACCTGCGGCGGCCGATCGGTGTCCGCTACCACACGGTCGACGAAGTCGGGGCCCGGGAGATGGAGTTGATCCTTGGCAATCCCGGTGCACTCGTAGTCGAGAAGCGATTTCTTGTCTCCGAGAATCTGCTGAATCCTGTCGATCATGATTGGACCTCCGTTGATGCGGAATGCGGGTCGTATTGTACGCGATCCGTCGATGAGATGTTGCGCCACCACGTCGCGGCGTCCGCATCCGGCGCCGTATCCGTATCCGTTCCAGTAGCCGTGTCCGATTCCGCACCCGCGGCCGCCTTGCCACGGTGGAGCCGAATGCGGAGCCGGGTATCCGAAACCGAGTCGGATCCCGATCCCGATGAGCGGTACACGGACTGGACTGAATGCAGCGGCAGGGGCGGCAGCGATCAGGAACCGGGACAGCGTCAGCCGACAGCGGCAGCCCGGATCACCCCCGCCCGTAGCGGGCGAGAAACATCACCGCGAGCAGCGAGCCCTTGACCACCGTGGTTCCCGCGATGGCGATCCACACCGCTTCCACACCGAGACCGGCAGTCACGAGGAAAACGGCAATCGGGATCCTGGCCGCGGTGAACCCAATCTCCACCGCGGCCGGGATCGTGGTCCACTGGGCGCCGGCAAACGCAGCCAGAAGGACGACCTCGAACGCCATGAAGAGCTGGCTCATGCCGACCAGGAGGACATAGCTGGCGCCGGCCGCCACCACCTCCCCATCCCCGTTGAACACCGCGACGGCTCGTTCAGGAAACGCCACGAGCAGCACGGTCACGGCACCGATCGGCAGACAGGTCAGAAACAGGGTCCGCCACGCGACGCGAGCCGCCCGCCCGGGCCGGCCGGCGCCCATGCTCTGGCCGACGAGGGTCGTCGTCGCGGCCCCCATCCCGGCGCAGACGAAGTAGTTGAGCATCTCGAGCTTGTGGCCGATGCCGAGAGCGGCCACCGCGGGGGTGCCGAAGTCGGTCGTGACCTTGGTCAGCAGAATGTAGATGACCGAGAAGAAGGCGCCCTCGAGGCCCAGAGGGACCCCGACCTTCAGCGCTCTCCAGGTCTCCTGCCACGGTGGGCGCAGAAGGTCGCGAACCATCGGGCGCAGCCCGAGTCGATCGAGCAGCACCCAACCCCGGACCGCCGACACGACCCACGCCACGACGGTGGCGAGGGCGGCCCCGGTGACGCCGAGCGCAGGCAGCGGCCCCAGGCCGAAGATGAGAATGGGATCGATGACGACGTTGACCACCGCGGCGATCGCCAGGAGGTTGAGCGGGGTGCGGGCGTCGCCGGTGGCGCGGAACGCCGCCGACAACCAGACGAAAACGAAGTAGGCCGGCATCCCGAGCAGGATGACCCAGAGGTACCGGACGCCGGCAAAGCTCACGGTGTCCGCGGTTCCCATGAAGACGAACACGGCGTGTGCGGTCGCGAGCCCGAGAGTGGAAACCACCGCCGCCCCCCACACCGCGAGCGCCTGGCCGGCGGACGCCGCTCGACCCGCACCATCCGAATCGTCGCGGCCGATCTCGTTGGCGAGCACCGCGCCGGAGCCGTTGGCGGCCCCCTCCGCCAGGGTCTGGGCGAGCCACATGACGAAGCCCGCGGTCGACGCTGCTGCAATGGCGACCGCCCCCACCCGACCGAGCCAGAAGGTATCGACGACCAGGAACCCGGCCTGAAGCAGGGCCGCCAGCGCGGCCGGCACGCCGAGGTGGAGGATCGCCCGGTCGACCGAGCCCGAGACGATGAGGTCGCGGTGGCGGAAGGCGTGACTCACGGATCGGGAGAATAGCAGGCTGCAATTCGTCGGACGAATGGCGCTGCTCGGGCGACGCCGGCCCGTCTCCGCCGCCAGGCGGGGCAGGGCAGCAGGCCGGTGTCGGAGGATTCGCGACCGTCGCCGAATCCGCATCCGTGTCCGCATCCGCATCCGTGTCCGCATCCGCGTCCGTGTCCGGGTCCGCGTCCGTGTCCGTGTCCGGGTCCGGGTCCGGGTCCGGGTCCGGGTCCGGGTCCGATGAGATCGTCAGCGATTTGGAACTGCGGCAGCGGCAGCTACCAGCAGTAAATCGGAAGCGCGCCGCTGCCCGAATCGATCCCCGATGCCGATCCCGGAACTGAAACCGCTCCCGGCCGCTGCCCGTGGTCGCAGGCTTTGCGGGCCGCGGGCTCAGGAGGCGACGACGGCCCCCTGAGCTGGTGACGAAGCGATCGAACCGAGCCTTCGGGCCGGATCACACCTCGGGCATGATCTTGACCTGCTCTGCGAACTGGATGCCGAGTCGTTCGAGCTCGGCGAGCGCCGGTTCGTAGAACTCGGGCATCACCGGAACGATGACGCCCGGTTGCGTGAACCGCTCCTCCAGAATGAAGCGCACGGCGACCGCGGCCGGCAGGCCGACCGTGCGGTTCATGGACGAGTCGCCGCCGGGGATGCCGAAGTCGATCATGGTCGAGGTGATGAACTCGTGGCGGTCGGGGAACTCGGCCATGAAGGTGTGCTGAAGCACGAGCATGTCACGCTCGCCCTCGCTGTAGGACATCTTGTCGAGCATCCGGGCGGTGAGGATGTCGACCGGCGCCGCCGGTCCCGGCAACGGATCCGGACCGAGCAGCCCGAGCCACTCCATCTTGGCCATCTCGGGGCCGTCCGGATCGACGCCGAGGTGGTTCGCGACCGCGTTCTTGAGCCCATCACCAGGCTCGACACCGGCGAGCCGCGCCGAGACGTCGGCGAAGGTCTGACCCTCGATTCCGTCCATGTCCTCGGTGCCGAGCCAACCCAGCCGAGCGACCTGCTTCATGGCGGCGCACCACCCCGGGAAGCGCAGGGTGCCTCGGAACATGACGTCGCGGGGGTCGATGCCGTAGGTCTCGGTGTAGGGCATGGAGTCCCGGTTCGGGTAGCCCTCGAGCTCGGTTCCGACGCCGTCGATGTCGACCATGACCTTCCAGACATGGTCGAAGAGCTGCTTGTCCGGAACCTCGGTCACGGTACCGTAGCGCTTGTAGCGGGCGTTGTTGAGCCCGGCCAGAAGCACTCCGCGAGGGCTCCACGAGAACTTGTAGCCGTACGGGTTGTCATTGGCCTCGGGCGCGGGCAGCCCGCCGCAGTAGGATTGGAAAGTCGTGATCTCGCCGCCCTCGGCCTGAACCCGGTGGATGACCTTCATGGCGGTCATGTGGTCGATGCCCGGGTCGACGCCGAGCTCGTTGAGCAGAATGACGCCCTTGGCTCTGGCCTCCTCGTCAAGGGCGGCCATCTCGTCCTTGACGTACGAGGTCGTGACCATGTGCCTGCCCTCGTCGAGGCAGGCGCGCGCCACCTGGGGGTGGAACTGCCAGGGCAGCAGGCTCACCGCGACATCGTGGTCGGCGATGATGGAGCGCAGCCGTTCGGGCTCCACCGTGATGTCGTAGGCCATCGGCTGACCCTTCGGGTGCCCGTCGATGATGTCCTGAGCCTTGGAGACGGTGCGACTGGCGACCGTGACGTCGAAACCGTGGTCGAGCAGATAGCGGACGTGGGCGCGCACCACCAGGCCGGCCCCGAAGACGACGACTTTGTTCATTGTGTTCCCCTTTGTCCTCGATCGAAATCCACGAAACCCGGCCGTCAGCGACCCAGGGTCGCGACCATGACGGCCTTGATCGTGTGCAGCCGGTTCTCCGCCTCGTCAAAAACTCGCGACTGTGGACCCTCGAAGACCTCGTCCGAGACCTCACAGATCTCGGGGTGCTGCTTCGCGACCTCGGTTGAGAGGTTATGGAACGCCGGCAGGCAGTGCAGGAAGATCGCTTCGCGGCGACCGGTGGCGGCCATGAGCTCGGGCGTCACCTTGTACGGCGCGAGCAGCGCCGCGCGCTCGGCGAGCTTGTCCTCCTCGCCCATCGACGCCCAGACGTCGGTGTAGACGGCGTGCGCACCGTCGACACCCTGTTTCACGTCAGCGGTCACCGTGACCCGACCACCCGTTTCGGAGCAGATGTTCTTCACCGTCGACACCAGCTCGCCCGCGGGTTGCAGCGATTCGGGAGCGACAATCCGAACGTCCATGCCGAGCTTGGCGCAGCCGACCATGAGCGAGTTGGCCATGTTGTTGCGACCGTCGCCGACGTAGGCCAGCGCCAGCCCGTCGAGACGACCGAACTCTTCCTTGACGGTCAGGAGATCGGCCAGGATCTGCGTCGGGTGCCATGAATCCGTCAATCCGTTCCAGACCGGAACCCCGGCGTGTGCCGCCAGCGTCTCCACTGTGTCGTGGGCGAAGCCCCGAAACTGGATACCGTCGAACATCCGGCCGAGCACGCGCGCGGTGTCGGCCACCGTCTCCTTCTTGCCGAGCTGGATGTCGCCCTTGCCCAGGTACTCCGGGTGGGCGCCCTCGTCGATGCACGCGACGGTGAAGGCACATCGCGTGCGGGTCGACGGCTTTTCGAAGATCAGCGCGATGCTCGTGCCCTCGAGGGCACGGCCCCGCAATCCGGCCCGCTTGTTGGTCTTGAGCACGGCCGAGAGCTCGAGCAGATCGCGGAGCTCGGCCGGCGTGAAGTCGAGCAGCTTGAGAAAGTGGCGACCCCGAAGGTTGCCTGCCATATTCACCTCCAGGCGGGAGCTTGTGAACTCCCGCACAGCGGCGGCATGGTACCGCTGGGGGAGCGGTTTGCCAAGCCGGAGCGGTGTACAAGCCCGATTTTCGCCCCAGGCGCGCCGCGTGGGGTGAGAATCGGGTTTGGGGAAGTGGTCGAGGCGCGACTCCGACCATCGAGGCGATCCGTCGTTCGCGGGGTCCCTTCAGCCCGAGACTACGAACGGGTTGGGGGCACTTCGTTGAATCAAAGTCGACTAGACTACTAGTTTAGTCTATATTTACCTCATGGATTCGGTCAACGTTCACGAGGCGAAGACCCACCTCTCCCGGCTGCTCGCCCGGGTCGCCGCGGGCGAGGAGATCGTCATCTCGAAGCGAGGCCGCCCGGTGGCGCGGCTGGTTCCTGCCGGGCCGGTTCCCGCGCGACGGTCCCCCGGCGCTTGGGCGGGGAAGATCGAGATGACCGATGACTTCGACGACAAGCTGCCGCCCGAGTGGATGGCGCCCATCGATCCGTGAAGATCCTCCTGGACACCCATGCCCTGCTCTGGTGGCTGGCCGACGACCCGCGCCTTTCGGGCCCGGCCCGGACCATCATCGCCGACTCCGAGACCCGTCTCGTCTGGAGCATCGCGAGCTCGTGGGAGATCGCCGTCAAGATCACCATCGGCAAGCTCCGTCTCAAGGCCCCGCTGGAGAGCCTCTTCTCCGACATCATCTCCGAGATCGGCGCCGAGCTCCTGCCGATCACCCACAGCACTGTTGTCGGCTCGCCACTCTGCCGCTGCTCTACCGCGACCCCTTCGACCGCATGCTGGTCGCCCAGGCTCAGGCCGAGGAGCTTCCCATTCTCTCGGCCGACCCGAAGCTCGCGATGTACGAGGTGCGGACATTCAGCTGAGCGGTCACCGCCACCAGCGGGGCTCGAGGGTGCGCACGATGGACTCGTAGCCCTCCCGGTGGGCGTCGGTGAAGTGGTCGGGAAGGTGCGAGTCGACGTCGAGGACCCCGACCGTGCGGCCTCGGACGTCCCGCACGGGCACCACGACCTCGGAGCGGCTGCGCTCGTCGCAGGCGATGTGGCCAGGGAATAACTCGACGTCGTTGACCAGCAGGGTCTCGTTGCGGTCGATGCCGGCCCAGCAGACCCCCATGTGGCGCTCGAGCACCAGACAGGCCACCGGCCCCTGGTAGGCCTCCACCACCAGGTTCTCGCCGCGCAGGAAGTAAAAGCCCGTCCACGACACCCCGGGCACCTTGTGGTGGAGCAGGGCCACCGCGGTCGCCCGCTGCGCCACCGGGTCGTCGGTCTTGGCCACGAGCTCCAGGATCTGGTGCTCGAGGCGGCGGAAGAGCTTGCGCAGGGCGTCGTCGTTCATCTACATCTCCTCGGGGATCGGGATGCCCAGCAGATCGGAGAGCAGCACGCGCATCTCGTCGACGAACAGGGTGAAGACCGCGCGGCGCAGGGCGCGCAGCCCGTCGTCGCCCTCCGGGATCACCGGGTTGGAGTGGTAGAGCCGGTGAAACAGCTGGGCCAGGCCGTGGACGTGCTGGGCGAGCAGCGAGAACTCCAGGTTGGCGACCGCCTGGACGACGATGTCGCGCCGGCGCGCGCACTCGAAGACAAGCCCCCACAGATCGTCGGGAACCTCGACCCCTCCCAGGACGTCCAGCTCGTCGACCGTGAACCGACCCTCACCCCGTCGCTCGGCGAGCTTCGTGAAGATCTTGCTCGCGCGCACGGCGGAGTACTGGAGGTAGGGCCCGGTGTCGCCCTCGAACGCGAGCGCCTCGTCGAAGTCGAAGGCGAGCACTCGGTTGCGCGACTGCCTGGCCATCAGGTAACGGAGGGCCCCGACCGCGATGTCGCGCGCCCGATCGGCGACATCGGCCGGCGCCCCGACGCCGTCGAGCCGGCCGACGACGGCATCCTCGGCAGCATCGACCAGAACATCGAGAAACTCGTCGGCCCGAACGCCGATCCCCCGCCGGCCCGACATCTCGATGGTGCTCTTCGCCATCTCGTCGTCGCCGAGACCGAAGGAGATCCCCGCACGCTCTTCGAGGACTCGCACAGCAGCAGGGGTCAGCGCGACCATCTCATAGGCGAAATGGATCGAGCTGTCGGCCGCCTCCGGGTGACCGAGCACCCGGACCGCCTCCTTGACCACCTTCTGAGGGTAGGACTGACGGGTGTCGATGACGTTGAACACTCGGGACGCGGCGCCGAAGCTCAGGCCCTCGACTCGCTCTGACCGATCGGCTGTGGTCGTCACCAGTACCTGATCGCCGTCGCTGTAGCAAACCGGCGCAGCCGTCGATGCACGGCGCCAGCGATCGTAGGTCCGGTAGCCGAAGTCGTGCCTGGCACCGTCGGGATCGAGCAGCAAACCGAGCTTCCACAGCTGGTACGCGATGTCCTTGCCGGTGTACGTCACGGTGCCGTTGGAACGCACCAAAATCTTGTCGGGATCGTCCATGTCGGCAAACTCCGGGCTCGCCGCCAGCGACATCACCAGACAGCCCGCGTTCTTGCCTTCGGTCTCGAACCGGACCGAGCCCGACTGCCGCAGCAAATCGGAGGCCCGCTGCCAGAATCCGAGCTGGAGAATGGCCGACTCGTGGGTGAGCAGGTCATAGCCGACGCCAAGTCGAGCCATGGTCGCCAGATGGCAGCGCACATTGGCGTCGGCCACCGCCGCCGCGAGACGGGCGACAGCGCGGCGCGGACAGTGCTCGCCGCCGATCACTGCGCCGCGCAGCAGCTGGATCGCCTGGTCCAGCTCGAGGCCACCGTGTCCGGCCTCGACCGCAAGGAGCACCTCGGCACGGTGCTCCTTGAAGGCATCGTCGGTCTCGTAGCGTGCCGTCACCCGCGGGTAGACACGCCAACAGAAGTCGTCGAAATCGGTCGTTGCGGCCGCCGGAACTCCACCCGGATCGAGGGCGAGTGCCTGCTCGACCAGCTCGTCCCTCCGCACCGGCTCGATCCCAAGCGCCTCGGCCAGCTCGACTTCGGGCAGGTGGAGCAGGCCGACCACCACGTCAGCGACCTGAACGCCGGTGTCATCGATGTAGTTCTGGACCTCGACATCGTGATCGAGAGAGCGAAGGCACCTCACCAGCACGTCGCCCAGCACGGCATTGCGCAGGTGGCCGATGTGGGCCGCCTTGTTGGGGTTGATGTTGGTGTGCTCGACCACGATCTTGACCGCGTCGTTCGCCAGGCGACTCAACTCGGCACGCACCAACCGTCCGAGGAAGACGCGCCGATCGAGCCAGAGATTGACGAAACCCGGACCGGCGATCTCAATACGGGCGACCTCCGCCGGCCACTCGGCGCGCTCGACGACCGCAGAGGCAATGTCGCGCGGCGACCGTTTCAGGACCCTGGCAAGCGGCAGAGCTCCGGGCCACGCCAGGTCACCGAGCTCGCGACGAGGCGCGACCTCGAGCGCGACCTCGTCCGCTCGGTGAGAGAACGCCTCGTCAAGAGCGGCCGCGATGGCCGCGGCCGCCCTGCGTCGCACATCGTTCAGGGGCATGACGTCTCCTCCATCAGCGGCGCGATTCTACCCGACCCGGGCCCGGTCGAATCGACTGCCGATCTCGGGACCCGCCAGGCCCCGGGGATCAGTAGACGAAGGAGAGACCGATCTGAAGCGCCAACCCGCCGACATCGAGCTCGGCGGCGTCGGTGAGGCCGGTCGAGGCATCGACCTCCGCCATCCGGTAGATGACCTCGGCCATGAAGTTGATGCCCGGTTTCTTGCCATAGCGCAATCCGGCCATGGCGTAGGCGCCGAAGCCGGAGTCGACCGACGCGATGTCGGCATTCACCGACAGGTAGCTCACGCCCCCGCCCAGATAGGGCCGCAGGGAGTCCCCATCCTTGAAGATGTAGCGCAGACCCAGATCGAAGGCGTAGACCGAAACCGAGTCGTCCTCGAACGAGACGTCGCCCACCGAGGAGATGTCGTCGGCCTCGCCGAAGGCGGTAACCGCGGCGTCGAACCTCCAGTGAACACCGCCCAGGTTGAGCCGGGCCCCGAGCCCGAACGCGTTCTCTCCCTCGACCACCTCACCGTAGGACGCATACAGGTCGATCCCGCCGCCGGCCAGCGCCGGACTCGCCAGCACGCAGCACACCGCCGTCATCAGGAGCACTCTCCGCATCTTGACCTCCACTGACCTTCCTCTCCATGAACATGACAAGGTTTGTCGTGTCAACGACATCATTGTAGTACAGAAGGACCGCTCGGAGTGTGATCCGCGCTCTTGACCGACCTGCAACACACCTCTGTCAGGGCAGCGTGCCGACGTACCCGGTCCGGGCGACGGCCGCGTGGCCGTCGACGGCGACCTCGATGGGGCGCCACCTGCGCTGGCCGAGACCGGAGGTGGTGAAGGTCAGGATGTACCGCGATGAAAGCTCGCCGAGCAGAACTCGTGCGACCTCTGGCATGTCTTCGGCACGCGGAACCCGACGGTACAGCCCGCCCGAGGCATCGGCGATGAGGGTCAGGATCTCCTCGTACGACGGGCCCTGCCCGGCGGCGGCCGGCGGCGGCTCGACCCCGAGCACGTAGATCGGGGTCTCGAGGCCGCGCGCGATGGCCGTCGCCTGATCCGCGGACACCTCCGAGGCGTTGTCGACGCCGTCGGTGAGCAGAATCGCTGCGCGCCTGTGGTGGTCGGCCTTGTCCATGACCTCGGGCACCCGGAGCACCATGTCGTACAGGGCCGTGGTGGCCCACGGCCTGATCGTTTCGAGCACCCGCGGCAGCAGGTACCAACCCATCCCGAACGGAAAGCGCTCGAGTACCAGGTCGTTACCGAAGGTCCACAGAGCGATTTGATCCTCGGAACCTCGCTCGGACAGGAAGGCCATGATGAGGCGCCGGCTGCCGTCGAGCTTGCGGCCGGCCATGGAGCCCGAGGTGTCGAGAATGAACCCCAGGCTGAGGGGCAGGTCGCTCTCCATGTGGAGGTCCTGAATCGGCACCGAATAGCCGTCGACTCGCAGGTGGAAGGCGCGAAACGGGACGTTCGACACCACCCTGCCCTTGCCGTCGCGCACCGTGACCGGCACAACGACGGCGTTGACCTCCACCGAGCCCTCGTACTGGGCGCTGACCACGGACGCAACCCACCAGGCGACGGCGCACGTGACCGCGCCGACGGCGAGCATCGCCGTCCGCCGCATTCAGTTGGTCTCCGGCCGTTTCGACTGTCCGAGCAGCGCCGCGCGAACGTCGCGACCGCAGTCCTGCCGGAAACGATCGCCGTAGCCGGTCACCACCGGTCCGCTCTCGTCGAGGTCGATGCGGGTCAAACGGTGGGTCGGAATGAAGAAGGTCGACGGCGCGATGAGCGCCTCACCATCCGACCGCTCCTGAGCGAGCCAGTCCTCGACCGACGCCAGGTCGAGGCCGCGGAGCACGACTCCGAGCCCGTCGATCTCGAGCAACAGACCCCAGTGCTTCTCGCGCGGGTTGGAGCAGTGAACGACGACCAGAGATCCGACCTCGACGGATCGGGGACCTGTCTCGTCAACCGGCACGGTCATCCCCGATCAACTGCGACAGCTCGAGCAGCACTCCGCCGGTCGACTTCGGATGGACGAAGCACACGAGGCAGCCGTGAGCGCCGGTCTGGGGCCCGTCCGACAGCAGCCGGTGACCCCGTTCGGCGAGCGCCGCCATGGCGGCTCGAATGTCGTCGACTCGAAGACAGATGTGGTGCAGACCCGGCCCGCGGCGCTCGATATGGGTGGCGATGGGCGACGTCTCGTCGGTCGGTTCCAGAAGCTCGAGACGGGCATCCCCGACCGGGAGAAACCCGACCCTGACCTTCTGTTCGGCAACCTCCTCGACGCCTTCCAGCTCGAGCCCGAGGGCCTCGTAGAAGCGGATGCCGTCGGCCAGGGACTCGACGGCAATGCCGAGATGATCCAACGTCGGTTTCGCCATGTCCAGAGCCCTTTCGTCAATCCGACCGGCCTCAACCGCCCCCGAGGACCTCACGCGCGATCACCATGCGCTGGATCTCCGACGTTCCCTCGCCGATGGTGCACAGCTTGGCGTCGCGCCACGCGCGCTCGACCGGGTAGTCGGTGGTGTACCCGTAGCCGCCGTGGATCTGGATCGCCTCCTCGCCGACCCGGACCGCGACCTCCGAAGCATAGAGTTTGGCCATCGACGATTCGCGCGTTGTCGGTTCACCGCGGTCCTTGCGCACCGCCGCCTGCATGGTCAGCAACCGCGCCGCCTCGACCTCGGTCGCCATGTCGGCGAGCTTGGCCCGGTTGAGCTGGAACGCGGCGATGGGCTTACCGAACTGCTGGCGAACGGTGGCGTACTCCATGGTCGCGTCGAGAGCACCGCGAGCGATGCCCAGGGACAGCGCGGCGATCGAAATCCGGCCGCCGTCGAGGATCTTCATCGCCTGGATGAAGCCGTCACCCTCGTCCCCGAGCAGGTGGTCAGCCGGGACCCGGCAATCCTCGAGCACCAGCGACGAGGTGTCGGAGCAGCGCATTCCGAGCTTGTCCTCCTTCTTTCCCGGTTCGACGCCCGGTCGGTCGAACGGCACGAAAAAGGCGGAGATCCCGTGGTGTCCGGCTTCCTTGGAGGTCCGGGCCATGATCACCGCCGCCGAGCCGACGCTGGCGTGGGTGATGAAGTTCTTCGACCCGTTGAGCACCCACTCGTCGCCGTCGCGGACCGCGGTGGTCCTCGTCCCACCGGCATCCGAACCGGCCTCCGGCTCGGTCAGCCCCCAGGCGCCCATCCAGCTACCCGTGGCCAGTTTGGCCAGGTACCGACGCCGCAGGGCGTCCGAGCCGAACTGGTAGAGGTGGTTCGTGCACAGCGAGTTGTGGGCCGCCACGCCGAGGCCGACTCCGCCGTCGGCGGCGCCGATCTCCTCGAGGATGACCACGTACTCGACGTATCCCAGACCGGCGCCGCCGAGCTCCTCAGGAACCAGAACGCCGAGCAGGCTGAGCTCGCCGAGCCGGGCAAAGAGCTCGGCGGGAAAATGCTGCGTCCGGTCCCACTCCACCGCGTTCGGAGCAATCTCGTTGCGCGCGAAATCACGCACCATATCGCGGATCGACAGCTGGTCATCGGTCAGGTCGACGAGCACGGTCACCTCCGGATTCTCGAGCGCCGTTTCGGCTCGTCGAGTGTAACGCGGTCGGGCTCACCGGGCGTTCCAGACACCAACCTCGGCCCCGGTGTAGTAGTGTCGGAGAATAGCGTCGAACCGCATCCCGGCCCGAGCCAACCCGTACGCTCCGTTCTGGCACAGACCAACCCCATGACCCCAGCCGCGGCCGAGAAATCTGACCGCACGCGACCCGTCCGGTCGCCGGACCACCTGCATAGTGAACAGGTTCTCGGGCAGGTCGAGGCTGCGCCGAATCGGAAAGCCCTCGAGCCGGATCTCCCTGCCCGAGCGCCCGCGCGCCACCATCTCCACGACCCGGCCCGAAGCGCCACGGCGAGTCACCGTCAGCCGTTCGAGATCCGGGATCTCGAGCCTGCCGGCGAGCTCATCCCAGCCGCGCTCGCGGGCCCAGCTCCGCCACGCCGACCGCCGGTCGGCCTCGTCGGCGCCGCCCGAGCGCTCGGCCACCAGCGCGACGACGCGGTCGCCGTGCCGGAGCCGTTCCAACGCGGTACCGGGCAGCACCTCGAGTCGAGCCACCTCGCGATAGCCGTCGACCCAGCGCTCCCATAGCGGCAGCGGCATGGGCAGCGGCTCGGAGGCGGCGGCGCGGCGTGGGAAGATCGCCACGCCCTGCGGGTGCGGCACCGCTTCGCCGCGATCCCGCGTCAGGTCACCCCGCAGCTCGAGCACCGCGAGCGCAGCCGCCGCCGGCCAGTCGCCGGCCAACCCGTCGAACGGCGGCGACAGGCGGCGGTCGAACAGATCGGCGAGCGCCAGCAAAGCGTCGAGACCCGACGCGGATCGCGTCAGGATCGCCGGCGTCGACAATCCGGCGGCGGCAAGCAGGGCGCCGGCGAAACGGTCGACACTCACCGCCGACGGCAGGTCGACCGCGATGCCGGTCAGATCGGCCACGGCCCCGACCAGCTCGTCCGGGGTCGCCTCCGGGCCGACACCGAGCACCTGCCGGGCGATGGACGCCTGGTGGAACACCGCGTCGACAAACCGGCCCGGAATACCCGAGCCGTCCAACCGAAGCGGCCGCTCCCAGGCACAGGAAACGCTGACCAGGTACGGTTGGGCACGGTCCGGAAAGAGCAATGCGGCGTCCTCGGTGCGGCCGCCGCAGGTCGAGGTGTACATGGCGTCGATCGGCACCCCGTCGAAGACTGCGACCAACCCCGCGGTCTCGGCCACCGCGCGATCGGTCAGCGGGTGCTCGGCGCCGGCACCGTGGTAGGCCTGGCACGCCGGCGTGTCGCAGATGTCCCAACCCTCGTCGTCGTGGTCGCCGAGGTGGGCCACCGCGTAGGTGCGGGCGGCCACCGCCTGGGCCTTGAGCGCCTCGAGCTCGGGGAACTGATACGGCCCCATTTCCACCGGCACGACGCCGCGCAGGTAGTCCTCGAGGTCGAGCTCGTTGATCAGCAGCAGCTCTCCCGCCACCGGCCGCAGCCGGAACCGGCCACGGTAGCGGCGGTCGCCGACCGCGGTCGGCCAGTCGTCCGCCGGGGTCAGCACGATCCCGGATCGGCCGGCCACGGCCCCGGAGGCGCTGGTCACTCGCACAATCGCATCGCCGGCCAGACGACGGGCGTCGGGGAAGCCGGCCGTGGCGAGCTGCGAGCCGGCGTCGTCCGGCGCGCCGGTCGGCCAACGCACCCGGACCCGCGTCAGACCGCCGTCGGTCGGCTCCCGCCAGACCTCGGAGATCGGCCCCAGCCGGGTCGCCAGGCTTCGGGCGACCGCGCCCGCGGTTTCGGGGTTCGACCAGGCCCCGACCTGCCACGCGGGGTCCGAGGCGACTTCGAGCTCGATCGGCCCCCACAGCCATTGCGATCGCCCGTCGGCCTCGACCAGGTAGGTCCGGCCGGGCTGGGGCAGCTCGACCGGTTCCGTCGTCCTGACGAGCAGCACGCGGATCGGATCTCCGGCCGTGGCCGTCTCGCGCCCGATCGGCACCGGGACGGTCGGCGCTGGAGTCGGCGCAGGGGTCGGAGCGACCGGCTCCGTCGGCGGCGCCGGCGTCTTCTGCGGGGCTGGCGAAGACGGCAGCGACGACGACGCGCACCCGAGGGCAAACACGAGCAGGGACAGCCAAACGGCCCGTCTCACCGGACCAGGCCTCCCTCACGACCGGCCAACCGCTCGGCCCGGTAGTCGCGTCCTCGCAACTCGATCCGCCGGCACATCTCCCACAACCGCGAGCGGATGCGCTGCGACACCCGGTCGGTCAGGCTCTCCTCGCCGGTCTTCTTGGGAAAATCCGAGTAGTTGGTCGTGAAGATCGTCAGTCGGTTTTTGAGATAGCGGCTGTTGACCAGATAGTAGAGGAGGTCCATGACCCATGGACTAGTCTTGCCGGCGCCGAGCTCGTCGAGGACCAACAGGTCGCAGTCGATGAGCGGCTTGAGGATCTCTCGGCTTCCTCCCGAGCCGTCGAAGGTCATCTGAATCTCGAGGATCAGCGAGGTGAAGTCGGCGAACCGGCCGTGAGCCGGGGGGCTCTTCTCACGCAGGATCTGCTGCAGCGCCGCGACCGCGAGGTGAGTTTTTCCGGTGCCGACCGGGCCCATCAGCACCAGCCCCTTGTCGACCGTCGGGTACAGGTCGACGAATTCCTGGACGAGGCGGAGCGATTTGCCCAGGGTCGGGTCCTCCGGATTCCAGAGCTCGAAGTCGTCGAGCGTGCAGTGTCGGTACCGATCGGGGATCGCGGCCCGCGCGACGCTCCGTTGCCGGGCCTTCGCCTCGGCGCACTCGCACCGCCGGGCGACCTCGACTCCGTCGACCTCGACCAGGATCCACCCGGTGTCGTCGCACAGGGAACAGGCTTCCGCATCGGTGATCGGATCGGCCATGGAGAGAGTATAGCGGGCGCCCGGTCCGCGTCCGCGTCCGAGCCGGAGACGGATCCCAAATCAGATTCCGATTCGGATTCGGATTCGGATTCGGACCCGGTTCCGGAACCGGAAACGTCGGTCAGAACCCCGACCCGGGCTCCTTCAGGTACGCGACCTCCTCGGGGGTCGACTCGCGGCCGAGCATGGCGTTGCGGTGCGGAAAGCGGCCGAAGCGGGCGATGACGTCGTGGTGGCGCTTCGCGTACCCGAGAAATTCGTCGAAGGCCTCGCGCCACTCCGGACGGACCGAGGCCGCAAGCTCGCTGTACAGCTCGACGCTGCGCTGCTGGTCGTCCGGATCCTCCGAGTGCTGGAAGGGCATGTAGAAGAACACCCGCTGGATCGGCCGAAGCAGGCGGTCGCCACCGGAGGCGACACCGCGCGTCGCGATTTCGCGCGCCGTTTCGTCCTGTGCGAATGCCGCCGCGGTCCCGCGGTGGATCACCCGCGGCAGCTGGTCGAGCAGCAGAATCAGGGCCAACCGGCCGTGGGGAGACCCGCGCCAGTGGTCGAGCGCGCCCCCGGCAGCAGCCGATGCCAGGTACCCGTAACGAGCGCCGATCTCCTCGTCCGTCTCCGGGTCCTTGCCCCACCACAGCTCGGCCTGGGCAGTGGCCGTCTCGGCGTCGTCCTCCGACTCTCCGAACCAGAAGGCGAACAGCTCGTTGCGAAGCTCTTCCATGACGCGACCTCCTCCAGACTCCAACTCCCGGCGCAGGCACCGGGATTCCATGCCGTGCCCGCGGTCGACCGAGATAGGATAGCGCCGCCGTGAAGGTCCTCCACGTCCTTTCCCAACGTCCGTCACTGACCGGGAGCGGGGTCACCCTGGACGCGCTCGTGAAGTGTGCGGCGAAAACCGGCTGGCAGCAGGCCGTCGTGGTCGGCACGCCATCCCACGATCCCGAGCCGGTCATCGCCGGTTTGGCTCATGACCGGATCTTCCCCCTCGTGTTCGGCCGCGACGAGCTGCTCTTTCCGGTGCCCGGCATGAGCGACGTGATGCCGTATGAGAGCACCCGATTCGGCGCCATGACCAGGGCCCAGCTGTCCGCATACCGCCGGGCATGGCGCCGGCACCTCGCGGACGTCATCAACGGCTTCCAACCCGACGTCATCCACTCCCACCACGTGTGGCTGGTCTCGTCGCTGCTCAAGGACATCGCGCCCTCGGTCCCGGTGGTGTCCCAGTGCCACGCCACCGGGTTGCGCCAGATGGCGCTCGTCCCGAGCCTCGCTTTGGAGGTTCGCCGGGGATGCGCCCGAAACGACGCCTTCGTCGTCCTGCATCGGCGCCATGCCGACGAGCTCGTGCGGTCTCTCGGCATCCAGCCCGATCGGATCCACCTCGTCGGGGCCGGGTATCGGGACGACCTTTTCAACCTGACCGGCCGCAGCAACGACACGACACCTGCGCTGCTCTACGTCGGCAAGTACAGCGAAGCCAAGGGTCTCCCCTTCCTCCTCGACGCCTTCGAATCGCTTTCGAGCAACCCATCCGGACTCAAGCTCCACGTCGCCGGCGACGGCGCCGGACGCGAGGCCGAGGCCCTGCGCGCACGGATGACCGCACTCCACCCGCGGGTGATCCTGCACGGGCAGCTGACACAACAAAAGCTTGCCGAGCTCATGCGGCGCTCGACGATCTGTGTGCTGCCGTCGCTCTTCGAGGGCGTACCGTTGGTCCTGGTCGAGGCCCTCGCATGCGGATGCAGTTTGGTGGCCACCGACCTGCCGGGGGTCGCAGCCGAGCTCGCACCTCGTCTCGGCGACGCCCTCGAGACCGTTGCCCCGCCCGCCATGGCGAGCATCGATCGGCCGAGGCCCGAGGCGGTTCCGGAGTTCGTCCGTCGTCTCAAGGTCGCAATCGTCCGCGCCCTCGACGCTCCGCCGCCGGTCCATCGGCCCGCCGACCTCGAAGCGTTCACGTGGCGGGCGGTATTCGAGCGGGTCGAGCGCGTGTGGCGGTCGGTGATCGCCGCCGCCCCCAGCCGCGGCTGACGAGCTCAACGTGTGCCACGACCTCTCGGAGCCGAACACGGGGGATCAGCTGCCGATCCCGAGCTCCTCGATCTCGACCCAGCCGGCAGTGATCTCAGACCGCGCCCGCTCGAGAGCGTCGCGCAGATCGGCATCACGCTCGGGCGATCCGAGCCCGGAGCCGGGAACGACGTCGAGCACGCCCGAACCGAGGTCGAACGCGAAAACCTGGCCGGTGAAGCTCCGGTCGTGAACCTCCCGCGCGACCCGAAGCATCGCCTCGGCGACATCGACGTCGACCGCGGCGACCACCAGATCGGGCTCGAAGGCAAACATGGCCGGATCGGTGCCGACCAGGAGGATCCCGGCGTCGTGGGCCGCTGCCAGGGTCTGAGGGTCGATCCGGTCGGTCGAGTACAGCGCAACCTGCACCCCGGAAGCCGCCAGCTGCCACGGCCCGCCCGGGCCATCGGCCGTGACCACCGATGCACCCGGATAGGTGGCGGAAAAACCCGCCACAAAACCGTTCTCGAGCTGCTCGAGCCACGGGCGCCCGGCGCCGCGCAACAGGCCCACCGACGGCTGATCGGCAACGCTGGCGGCCGCCGCTCCCGCCAGGTACCCGGCTTCCTCGGGCATGAAGGCGATGCTCGCCACGTTTGCGGCCTGGATTTCACCGGGGATGACGACGAAATCGGTGTCGGGAAAGGCCCCGGCATCGGAGTAGACCAGCGCTTCGACCTCAGGTCCGATGCAGTACACCAGGTCGACACCCTGCTCGCCGAGCTGGCGGAAACGAACCCGTTGGTCCCCCGTTCCGTTCGCGCGCACCCTCGCGACGTCGGCGCCGAGCTCGGCTGCAACCAGACCCAGCCCGCGTTCGGCGGCCCGCTCCCAGCGACCGCTCACCGCGACCGAGGTCAGCAACCGGACCTGGAATCCAGGCTCGGGCGGGGGCTCGTCAGGCGCGCACGCCACCAGGCCGACGAGGAGGACGGCGGAAACGGCCGAACAGAGGGTCGAGCACCGGGACGTCATGTCACCGACACCATTCTACGACTACCTGGGGTACCATGTCGGGATGGACCTTCTGCAGTTGGTTGCCGAGCTGGACGAGCTGCTGTGCGCCGACGCGGTGCGCGACTACTGCCCGAACGGCCTTCAGGTCCAGGGAGCCGCCGACGTCCGTCGAGTGGTCACGGCGGTGTCGGCGTCGCGGGCCCTGTTCACCAGGGCGGTCGACCGCCAGGCCGATGCCGTCATCGTCCACCACGGAATTCTGTGGAACGGCGGCACTGCGGCCAGGTTGACCGGTTCGTTCCGAGAAAGGGTGCGGCTGCTGCTCGCCAACGACCTCTCCCTCATCGCCTACCACCTGCCGCTCGACCGTCACATGGAGCTCGGCAACGCGGCGCAGCTCGCCGCCCGTCTCGGTCTTGCCGAGCTCGAGCCCTTCGCCGAGCACCAGGGGGCATCGGCCGGCGTCTGCGGGATCTTTCCGGAGCCGGTGGATGCGGAGGAGTTTTTCTCCGCCGTGGCCGAGGCCACCGATCGCGAGCCCCAGGTCTTCGAGGGCCACCGCCGGGAGATCACATCGGTCGGAATCGTGACCGGCGCCGCCGAACGCGAGTACCACCAGGCGGTGGCCGCCGGCCTCGACGCATTCATCACCGGCGAGGCCACCGAGTGGGTGCTTCACCAGGCCGCCGAAGACGGGGTCCACTTCATCGCAGCCGGCCACTACGCCACCGAGCGCTTCGGAGTGCGCGCTCTCGGCCGCTGGATCGCCGACCGCCACGACCTCGAGGTCGAGTACATCGAGATGCCGAACCCTGTGTGACCGGAACCAACCGGCGCCCGGCGGCTGCAGTACACTTCGCCGATGCCGATGCTCGCCGGCGCTCCGACGCCGCGCAACCAGTTCTCGTTCTCGCGGGTCAAGACCTTCCACCAGTGCCCCGCCCGCTATCGCTTTCGCTACCTCAAGGGATTGAGAGAGCTCTTCCGCTCCGTCGAGTCGTTCCTCGGCAGCACGGTGCACGACGTGCTCGAGTGGTTGTACCGGGAGCGGGCGACCGGCCGCGAGCCAGATCTCGGTTCCGCCCTCGACGAGCTGGTCGATCGCTGGCGCATCGGGCTGACCGACGACATCGCGGTCATCCGTTCGTCCGACCGGACCGACGACTCACTGAGGTCGGCTCGGGAGATGGTCGAGCGATTTCACCGGGGCGCGTTTCGGCGTGACCGGTCGATCACTGTCGCCCTCGAGCAGCGTCTGAGCCTTCGGCTGGCGGACGACATGGTGTTCACCGGCTTTGCCGACCGCATCGGGAGAACCGAGAACGGACGGCTGTTCGTCATCGACTACAAGACCTCGAAACGGGAAGGCGACCCCTCCGAGTTCTCCGAAGGACTGCAGGCGCCGTTGTATGCGGCGTGCGTCTTGGAGAACCACGACGAAGCCGAAGCTCTCGCCGGCTACCACTACCTGCGCCACGACACCACGAGCTGGCAGTCGGTCGACGCCACCCGTGCCCGGGTGCTGCTCGACCGTTTTCGCCAGCTTGCCGACATCGCCGGGACCGCGACCGAGTTCCCACCACGCCCCGGGGTGCTGTGCGCCTGGTGTGGGTTCAACGCGATCTGTCCGGCGGCCGAGGTGCCGCCGGCCCTGTCGGGTGGTCTCGAGCATGGGCTCGAGCGACTCGATCGCGATCCCGATCTGTTCTGATTGTCGTTCCGCCGGGGCCGACCGGAATCGGAGCCGACGCCGGCGACCAGCGGAGGTCAACCGGTCGAGACTTCGATCTTGACCGACCGTGGCTTCGACTCGTCGCGCTTGGGCAGCGTCACATTCATCTCGCCGTTGACGAAGCGGGCTTCGATCTTGGTCGGATCGACCGAGTTCGGAATCGAAAAGCTGCGCTCGAAGCTGCCGTGCCAGCGCTCGATGCGGTGGTAGGTCTCACCCTCGCTCGCGTCCTCGAAGCTGCGCTCGCCACGGATCGTGAGCACGCCGTTGTCGACCGTGATATCGACGTCCTCAGCCTCGAGACCGGGAAGGTCGACACTGATGACGATCGCGTCTCCCTTCTCCTTGATGTTCACTGCCGGGGACCAGCTGCCGCTGGCCGATGTCTCCTCCTCCATCTGACGCAGGGAACGGCCCATGAATTCATCGAACAGACGGTCGATCCCGGCGTTTCGAGCGGCCGGGCGGTTGATCGGTTGCCAACGGATCATGTTTCTCATGGTTTGCACCTCCGTTTCGTTTTCTCTCACGCCTGTAATCTAATACCTGAGTCGATTGTTGTCAAGTTAAGTTTTCAAAAATTTGAGTCTTTATTCATCATATTTATGGTCACGCTCCCGCACCACGGTGCTCTCGTGTCGTTCGACAGGCTCTCGCGCGTTGAACCCGAAATTGATATGATGACGGGCTATGACTCGTGACGCTCACCGGACAGGCTCGCCGTCGCGGCCGACCGGTCTCTTTCATGTCCAACGCGGTGAGATCCTGGGGGACCTCCCGCGTGGCGTCGCCGAGCGCGGTTACCGCCTCTACCAGGAGCGCCAAGTGACCAGAATCGTCTGGAGCGGGGACGGCCTCGAGTCCGAGCTGTCGCAGCCGGCCTGCACCGTCCGAATCACCGACATCGGCGGTCCGTTCGCCGGCTCCCGTTGCACGGCGTGCGAGGGCGCCTCAGGCCTCTGCCCGCACGCCGTCGCCACCCTGCTCCAGTGGCTCGACGTCCGCCCAACTATGCAGCGGCTCGGGCCGGGCGCCGCATGGCGGGCCAACTCGCGCCATCCGTTCATCGCGCCCGGGCACGCGACGGCCGAGCGCCTCGACCTGGGCCACCTGTCGGGCAACGACCTGCGGTCCGCCCTCGAGCTCCAGCTGTCGCTCCAGAAGACCGGCGCCGCAACCGCCAGGATCTCGGGAAACGAGGTCGAGATCCACATCATCCTGCCGTCAGGCGGACGCAGGGTCGTTGTCTTCAGCGCGACCCTGCTGCCGTCAGCTCTGCCGGTCCTGCGCAGCCTGCCGGGAATCAAGCTCGCCGGAGACCTGACCGGACTCGAGCTCTCCGAGGCTCGGCTTCACCCGGTGCTCATCGCGTCGTGGAACGATGTCGGCATCACCCTCGAGCCCGGCTACCGCCTGGGCGGCGGCAAGGTTCTGCGCGGGTCATCGCTCGACGGCCACATCTTCGGCCGCTGGGCGCGGATCGGCAACCACCTGTGTCGGGTGCTCGACCCCGCAACACCACTGGTACCGTTCCACCGCCGCGGCACCCAGGCACTCAAGGGCCAGGAGGCCCTCCGTTTTCTCAACCTCGATCACCCACAGCTGCTGCAGCACTCGTGGTATCTGCCCCTCGGCCAGCTGGCGGCCTTTCGCCAGCCGATCACCCCGAAACCGGTGTCCCTCGAGGCTGAGCTGACACCGAACGGTCGAGTCCGGCTTCGGCCGCTGTTCAGGGCCTCGGGCCGGGCCCTTTCGTGGCCGAACGCGTACGAGCTGGTCGAGCAGGGCTTCGTCAAGATCGACGACGCCATCGTCCGCGCCCCCGATCTCCAGCTCTTCGAGGAGGCCGGATTTCGGCTGCCCCGGAGACAGCAGGTCAGGGGTCTGCTCGGCACGCGGATCGGCCTGGTCCGGCTGATCGCCGAGACCGGGCTGCCGATCACCGGCGGAGACCAGGGCCTGGTGTCGCTCGCCGATTTGCTGCAGGGTCGGATCGACCCTGAGTGCCCGGTGCCGCCCGGCCTGCGGTCAAGGCTTCGTCCCTACCAGCGCGACGGCGTCGCCTGGCTCTGGAACCGCTATCTCGCCGGCATCGGCGCCCTGCTCGCCGACGACATGGGCCTCGGAAAAACTCACCAGGTCATGGGGCTGCTGTGCCTGGTGCACTCGGTCCAACGATCCGAAGACCTCCTCGTGGTCTGCCCGCGCGGCGTGCTCGACCACTGGCACAACCTCTTGAACCGCTATGCTCCGGAGCTCGAGGTTCAGCTCTACCACGGTCCGGGGCGAGCGCTGGTCCGGGCCGGACGCGGCACCGTTGTCCTGACGACCTACGACATCCTGTTCCGGTCGGCCGACGAGCTCCAAAGCCGAATTTGGGAGGTCGCCGTGTTCGACGAGGCGCAGCGGATCAAGAACTCGCGAACCAAGGCGGCTCGCGCGGCACGCAAGATCCCGGCCGCATTCCGAATCGCACTCTCCGGCACGCCGTTGGAGAACCGGCTCACCGAACTGTGGTCGGTGGTCGACCTGATCCTGCCCGGCTACCTGGGGTCCGAGAAGGAGTTTCGGGCCGACCACCGCAACCCGAGCCACCATCAGCTCCACCGCCTGCGTGGACGGCTCTCGGTGCTCACCCTGCGGCGCATCAAGGACCAGGTCCTCGCCGACCTGCCGGAGAAGGTCGAGGACATCCGCATCTGTCGCCTCACCAGCCGTCAGCGCGAGCTGTACGAAACGATCCACGAGCTCGGGTCCCAGAAGATCGCCGAGCAGCTCCGCGACCCGGCGGTCGAGATCCCCTACGTTCACATCTTCGCCCTGCTGACCCGCCTGAAGCAGGTCTGCGACCACCCGGCCCTGATCGATCGAACCCTGTCGGCCAGCGCCAACTCGGGCAAGATCGACATTCTCGACCAGATCCTCGACGAGGCGCTTCAGGGCGATGACCGAGTGGTCGTGTTCTCGCAATACGTGAAGATGATCGAGTATCTGTCCGGTTACCTCGACCGGCGCAGAATCGGGCATCTCGTGCTCACGGGTTCGACCCGGGACCGAGGTCGCGTCGTCCGTCGGTTCAACTCCGAGCAGCACGAGAGAGTACTGCTCGCCAGTCTACTCGCGGGCGGGGTCGGCATCGACCTGACCGGCGCCTCGGTGGTCATCCATTACGACCGGTGGTGGAACCCGGCCAAGGAGAACCAGGCCACCGACCGGGTGCACCGGATCGGCCAGAAACGCTTCGTCCAGGTCTTCAAGCTGGTCACCCGGAACACCATCGAGGAGCGGATCGACGCGCTCATCCGGTCGAAGATCGAGCTCATGGAGCAGGTCGTCGCGCCCACCGAGGACGTGCTTCGGGCCTTCGATCGGCGCGAGCTCGCGGCGCTGCTCGATCTCGATGTCGAGAGCTGAACGGACCCGGATCGACGCACCCTCTGCGAACGGCGGGTTCATGCGGAATCGCCCCCCGGTGTGCTACGTTGCGCGAGTGGCGGACAAAACATGACTCCCGACTATCTCATCTGTCTCGAGTGCGAGAGCCCGGTCTACGTCTTCGACTGGAAGGACGGCGTCGTCAAGGAAGCGGTCTGCGAGATGTGCGGCAACGACGACCCGAGCCAGTTCGCCACCGAGGACGAGTACGAGGACCTCGCCCTCGACGTCCGGTTCGACCGCAGCCGGTCCGGCCCGAGCGACGACTGAACCGGCGCCCATGGCCCAGCTGAGCTTTCTCTGGCACCTGCACCAGCCGTCGTACCGGACGGCCGACGGCATATCACACGCCCCCTGGGCGGTTCTCCACGCCGGCGGCGCCTACCGAACCCTCGCGGCGGCGATCCTCGAAACCGATGGTCCGGGTCAGGTGGTCAACATCGTCCCGAGTCTGGTCGAGCAGATCGTCGCCTACCGCGACGGGCGGGTCCACGATCCGGTCTTGGAGGCCCTGACCACTCCGGCCGGCGAACTCTCGGTCGAGCAGCGCGAGCTGCTCGTCGGCTGGGGCTTTCACGTCACGGGCCGGCAGCTCGGTCGCTACCCACGGCTCGCCGAGCTCGCCCGCAGGCGGCCGGCAGCCGACGTCCGAGCCCGCCTCGCGACCGCGTTCGGCCCCGCCGACCTGCGCGACCTTCAGGTGCTGTTCGTCCTCGCCCAGGCCGGTGAGCAGGCATGGACCGATCCCCGCCTCGTCGAGGTCGCAGCACGCGGCCGCAGCTTCACGCCGACCGACCACGCCACGGTCGTCGGGTGGCTCGCCGCGCAGCCCGCCGAGCTCTTGGAGCTCTGGCACCGGCTCGCCGCCATGCCCGGGGTCGAGATCGCGACCAGCCCATTCGCCCACCCGATCATGCCGCTGCTCATCGACAGCCGGGTGGTCGAAGCGAGCTGGGCGCCCCATCCAGCCCCCGACGTGCCGGTCTTCCGGCACCCCGAGGATGCCCACTGGCAGCTCGACGAGGGTCGGAAGTTCATGCGGTCCATGGGTCTCGACGGTGTCGGCTGCTGGCCACCGGAGGGCTCGGTGTCGGCCGAGGCCCTGGCGGTGTACGCCGATGCGGGGGTCGCCTGGCTGGTCACCGACGAGGGCATCCTCGAGAAGAGCCTCGGCCGGCCGCTGCGCGCCGGCAGCCGCGCGGCCGACGAGCTGTACCGGCCATGGACCCTGTCGAGTTCGAGCCCGACCCTGTTCTTTCGCGATCGGGAGCTGTCCGACGCCATCGGCTTTCGCTACGGCCGATGGGAGGACGAGGTCCGGGCAGCCCGCGCCCTGGTCGACGAGCTCGCTGTGCTCGGTCGTTCGCTGCCGGACGACGCCGTCATCGTGCTCGCCCTCGACGGCGAGAACCCCTGGCTCCACTACCCCGACGGAGGCGGCCGATTCCTGCGCGAGCTCATGACCCGGCTCACGGCGGTTGGGGACGAGCTCCAAGCGACCACCCTCGGCCGCCTGGCTGAGAGGTCGGCTCCCGCAGTCCTCGACACCCTCCATCCCGGCTCTTGGATCAGCGGCACCTTCGCAACCTGGATCGGTCATCCCGAGAAGACCGAGGCCTGGCGCCGCCTGGCTGAGGTTCGCGGCCTCCTCGAGACTGCCGGTGTGCCGCATCCGCCGTCGCTGTTGGTCGCCGAGGCGTCGGACTGGTTCTGGTGGCTCGGCGACGACAATCCGACCGAGCTGGCGCCGCTGTACGACATGATCTTTCGCCGGCACCTGGCCGACGCCTGCCGGCAGGCCGGGGTCGTGCCTCCGGCCGATCTGGATGAGCCGATCAAGCTGGCGGGCCGTCGGATCGGGGTACCGGTCTCCCACCGCTGGCGGCCGCCGCGCTTCGACGGTCGGGTGACCTCGTACTTCGAGTGGTGCCTCGCCACCGAGGTCGAAATCGGCGCCGACACCCCGGTCGACCGGCTCGCTGTCTGGGCCGGCGGCGGTCGGCTCTTCGTCCTCCTCGACGGCGCCGACGATCTCGTGCAGGTCGTCCTGCAGACGCCGCTGACCGTTCGACTCGAGCCGACCGGCAGTGCCCCGACGACCGTCACCATCGACTCCCGGACCACCACGAGCGCCGAGCTCGCGGTGGGCGCCGTCGTCGAGCTGGCCCTGCCCTGGGACGGACGAGGCGCAGCGCACCTGCGCCTTCACGCCGGCGACCGTAACCTCCTCGAGGGCTCGGTCCTGCTGCTCGAGCCGACACCCGTCGACGAACCGTCCGACTCCGACAACGGGGGTTGAACATGTCCGAGCTCCGACACTGCCCAATTCGGAACCGCTGGGCGATCATCGCGCCCGAGCGCAAGCTGCGCCCCCTCGAGTTTCTGGTCCCCGAGCCGCGAAAAACAGTGGCGCCCGAGATCGATCCCTTCGCCGCCGGCAACGAGGACCTGACGACGCCCGAAATCCTGTCGTTGCCCGCACCCGGCCACGACCGCGCGTCCGGCTGGCAGGTCCGGGTCTTCGCCAACAAATTCCCCGCACTGCGGGTCGAGGGCGACGTCGTGCGCGGCGGCGTCGGTCTCAACGACAACGTCAGCGGAGTCGGCGCTCACGAGATCATCGTCGAGTGCCCGGAGCCACACCGGGAAATGGCCGACTTCAGCGTCTCCGAGCTCGCCCTGGTGCTCACCGCGTGGCGGGCCCGGATCGTCGACCTGCGGCGCGACACCCGGCTCCGCTACGTGCTGATCTTCAAGAACTACGGCGCAGAGGCCGGCGCCTCGGTGGCCCACGCTCACTCGCAGCTCATCGCAACGCCGATCATCCCGTCGGTCGTGGCCCAGGAGCTCAAGTCGTCGCGCGACCACTTCCGTCGCAAGGAGCGGTGTCTGTTCTGCGACCTGGTCCGCCAGGAGCTCGAGCTCGGCGCCCGTGTCGGTGTCGAGACCGAGAGCTTCGTCGCCCTCGCGCCGTATGCTTCGGCCCTGCCCTTCGAGACCTGGATTCTGCCCAAGCGCCACGGACATGACTTCGCCCTCGCCGCCGACGACGAGCTGCGCGGCCTGGCGGTCATCCTGCGCGACGTGCTGCGCCGCATTCGTGTCCTGCTCGAGAACCCGCCGTTCAACCTCGTACTGCACACCGCGCCAAGCCCGCACCCCCGCCCCGGCCACCCCGACGATTGGTCGACCATCGACCACGACTTCCACTGGCACCTCGAGCTGGTGCCGCGGATCAGCCGGCGCGCGGGTTTCGAGTGGGGCTCGGGCTACACGATCAACCCAACCGCGCCCGAAGAGGCGGCCCGCCACCTCCAGGAGGCCGACCCCGAGAGCGACTCGACCTAGACCACGCGCAGCCGCAATCATTTTTCAACACGAGGAGGAGACAAAGGCGTCCTCGCGGTGCGTCGAACGACCGTTTCGAGAAACCCCCGCCACGCCCCGCGTCGACGTGGGCCGCGGCGCGGCACGTGGTCGCCGACGGGACATGGTCGTCGAGACGACCTCGAGCCGCTCGATTTCGACCGGGCGGCCGCCGGACCGGACCAACGTGTTCGGGCCGATGGGTCTGCCGACGTCGATTTGGCCGGTACTCTCCGCGCAGCGCTCGTCAGGCCTCGTCACCACCACTTTCGAGGGCCTGCACGGTGTTGATGTGGCGCTGTACCAGATCGACCAAAGCCCGCTGGTCGGCGATCGGCTTGGCGACATAGTCGTTGGCACCGGACGCGAACAGCAGCCGTTCCCGATCGCCCTTCATGGCGTGGGCCGTGAGCAGGATGACCGGAAGCCCGCTGCCGCCTGGCAGCGCACGGATCCGCCGGGTCAGCTCCACGCCGTCGACCTTGCCGCCGGCGACCCGGGTGTTCTTCAGCGACACGTCCATGAGCACGGCGCTGATCGGACGCGACCCGACCAGCTCCAGGATCTCGTCGCCGTCATCGGTGCGGATAACGTCAAAGCCACCGAGCTGTCTGAGGATGGTCTCGACCAGGAGCGCGTTGGCGGGATCATCCTCGACGACGAGCACCATGTCCGCCATTGTCCGTTCTGCCCTCCGTGCCTGGACAACGGTAGCACGGATCACACGGTCGGAGGACAGCTCTGGCGGGAGCGGCAGTCGAGCATCGGGCACGGACGCGGACGCGGGATGAAGCGGTGGACACGAGCTGTTGGCCGAGATACGTTGCGGCTTCGACCGCGGACTGGAGTGATGCATGACCGACACCGACGGCCTCAAGCCAACCACCCGCGACCGCGCGGCCATCGCGGATGAGTTCAAGTGGAACCTGGGTGACATTTTTCCCGGCTGGGACGCCTGGGAGGCGGCGCTGGCCGAACTCCAGGCGCTGATGGAGCGCTACCGCGAGTTCGAGGGCACGCTCGGCGACGGCCCGGACCGCATCCTCGAGGTCTCCCGACTGTCCGACGAGCTCGGTCAGCTGCTCTACCGGGTCTACCAATACCCGGGCCTGATGCGAGCCGAGGACACCCGCGACAACGACGTTCAGGCGCGACTCGAGCGGGTCAAGATCAGCATGGCCAGGTTCCACCAGGCAACGGCCTGGTTCCAACCGGAGCTGCTCCGGATTCCCGAGTCGACGATGCGACGCTGGCTCGACGAGACCCCCGAGTTCGCTCCCTACCGGTTCGGCATCGAGGAGAGCTACCGCCGTCAGGAACACGTTCTCGACGAGGACGGTGAGCGTCTCCTCGCCATCTCGTCGACCTTCAACGCGACGCCGTCCTCCACCTACTCGATGATGGCCGACGCCGACGTCGACTTCCCGACCGTGACACTGTCCACCGGGGAGAACGTCGTTGCGAGCCACGCCAACCTGATGCACGGCCTGTTCGCCCGGCGCGAGCAGGCCGATCGCGAGGCCCTGTTCCGCGGGAACTTCTCGGTCTACGACGCCTTTCCCAACACCTACGCCGCGATCTACAACGGCATTCTGCAGCGCGATTGGTCCCTGGCGCAGGCGCGGCGTTATGACTCCTGCCTTGCCGCCGACCTCGACGACGACAACGTCCCGACCGAGGTCGTCGAAACCCTGGTTGCGACCGCCAAACGCGGCGTGGCGCCACTCCGTCGCTACCACCAGATCAGGCGGCGGGCTCTCGGCCTCGAGCGCTACCGTTACTTCGACGCGTATCTGCCGCTCGTCGACGTCGAGTGGACCGTGCCCTACAGCCGGCTCCGGCCGCTCATCGTCGAGTCGGTGGCGGTCTTCGGCGAAGGCTATCAGGCGACGGTCGACAGTGCCTTTGCCGAGCATTGGATCGATGTCTACGAGAGCGAGGGCAAGCGCTCGGGCGCCTTTTCCGCCGGCGTCTACGGCGTCCACCCGTACATGCTGCTCAATTACGCGGACACCCTCAACGACGCCTTCACCGTCGCCCACGAGATGGGCCACACGATGCACACCGTGCTGTCCCACTCTGCGCAGCCCTTCGCCACGTCGTCATACTCGATTTTCGTCGCCGAGGTCGCGTCCATGACCAACGAGGACCTGCTCCTCGACCTGCTGCTCGAGCGCGAGTCCGATCCGGCCCGGCGCGCAGCACTGGTCCAGCACGCCATCGACGACATCGCGGCCGGATTCTACCGACAGGCGATGTTCGCCGACTTCGAGGTTCAGGCGCACGCCGCGGTCGAGGCCGGACTCCCGATCACCTCCGACGTCCTGCAGAGGCTCTACCTGGACGTTCTCCACGACTTTTTCGGTTCGTCGCTGGACGATCAGGAGTGGTACCGAAACACCTGGGCGCGGATTCCCCACTTCTATTCGTCCCCGTTCTACGTTTACCAGTACGCGACGTCGAAAGCCGCCGCCAGCCTGCTGCACCAGCGGATCACCGAAGGCGACGCCTCGTCGCGCCGGGCAGCCGTCGACCGCTACCTCGAGCTGCTTCGCGCGGGCGGCTCGGATCACCCGATCACGCTGCTCCAGCGAGCCGGGATCGACTTCACCACCACCAAGCCTGTCGACGCCCTCGTCGCGACGATGGATCGGCTCGTCGATGATCTCGAGCAGGAGCTCGAAACCATCAGATCTTAGTTTTGAGACCACATTCGCCCTGGAATCACGCTGCGATGGAAACTCAAAACTCACAACTCTGCGATGGTCTGCGGCTTCCGGAGTAGAGCTCATAGCAGAGCAGGCGGCACTCGATCGGGCCGTTGAACAGCGGGATCCGGCGGGTCGGCTTGAGCCCGATCCGGTTGGCGAGCTCTCGGTTGCCGACCAACAACCACGCCGTCGCGTCGCGGGCGTTGTTCTTCAGGCTGTCACCGAGGCGCTTGTAGAACGTGAGCAGCCGCTTGAGGTCGCCGACCCGTTTTCCGTAGGGCGGGTTGGCGACAATGAGTCCGCCGGAGCCCCACGGCAGCCTCAGCGCCAGCGCGTCGCGACGCTCGACCTCGACCCACCGCTCCATCCACGCCGCCTTGAGGTTGCGTCGGGTCGCCGCCACCGCCCGCTCGTCGCGATCCGCGGCGGCGATCGGCGCCGGCGCGTCGCGCCGCTCGTGTCCGGCACGGCGGGTCGCTTCCTCGAACAGCTGACGATCGTGCATCGACCAGCGCTCGAAGGCGAACTCCCGGCGCAGACCGGGGGGCGTTCGGGTCGCAATGAGCGCCGCCTCGACCGCGAAGGTCCCGGTGCCGCACAACGGGTCGAGCAGGGGCTCGGAACCATCGTAGCCGGCGAGCAGCAGAACGCCGGCGGCAAGGTTCTCGGCGAGCGGCGCCGGCCCGCCGCGCGGACGGTAGCCACGGTGGGACAGCTGCTCGCCGGTACTGTCGAGGCTGAGGGTCGTGACACCGTCGGACAGGTGAAGGTGGACCCGGATGTCGGGCTCGGAACGGTCCACCGACGGCCGCCAGCCCTGGCGTTCGCGCAACCGGTCAACGACCGCATCCTTGACAACCTGGGCGGTAAAGGCGGTGTTTCTGAAGGAGCGCGACCGACCGGCGACATCCACCGCCATGGTCTGACCCCGGGCGATGACCTCATTCCATGCCACCGTTGACGCCAGGTCGTAGAGCTGGTCGCGATTGCGGATTTGACCGCGCGCCACCGGAACCACGACCCTGGCCGCCGTACGGAGCCTGAGGTTGGCGTCGTAAACCTCGCGCAGCCCACCCGTGAAACCGACGAATCCGCGGCCGGGCGACACTCCCCCGAGGCCCAGCTGCCGCAGCTCGTCGCCCAGGACTTCCTCGAGACCGCGACTGCATGTCGCGACCAGCGGCTGGGAGGCGCTCGCGTCGATCATCGACGCACGCTACACCGCCTCAGGCCGGCGGGCAAGGTCATTTCTTCTCGATGAACTCGATGAGGTAGCCGTCGGGGTCTCTGACGAATGCGATGACGGTCGAGCCGTGCCTCATGGGCCCGGGCTCGCGGCTCACCTCGCCGCCGTGCTCCCGGACCCGGTCGCACACGGCAGCGATGTCGTCGTCGGCGATCGCGATGTGGCCGAAACCGTTGCCCACGTCGTAGCTCGAGGTGTCCCAGTTGTGGGTCAGCTCGATCACGGCACCGTCCTCCTCGCTGCCGTAGCCGACGAAGGCCAGGGTGAACCTGCCGCCCGGATAGTCCGTCCTGCGCAGCAGCTTCATGCCCAACGCCTCGGTGTAGAACGCAATCGATTTTTCCAAATCACCGACCCGGATCATGGTGTGCAACAGCCTCATGGCTTCTTCGCCTCCTCATTTTCTTTTTCTGGGCCTGATTCCGCGGAATCAGGCCCCTGGGGTTTGGCCCAATTGCGATCAGGCGACGGCGTAGAGGACGGCACTTT
>CAZXMW010000038.1:0-32656 GCA_964641415.1 uncultured Thermoanaerobaculia bacterium
GGGGCAACCTTATCTACCCGTTGAGTTGAGAACCTGTTTTGGACAAGAGTGATTATGAATGATGAATTTCATCGCAGGCGGGCGGGCTTCGAGGGGTGCGAGGCCGGCGAGGGCGCCGGCCCTACAAGTTCGGGCTCGTCTTTGGGGCGGGGGGGCGAGGACGTTACTGATCGGGCATTCGTTCGTTGCTTGCCGCGATCAGGTACGGAAGGTCGTCGAGGTCCTTGGGCCTGCCGGAGGCTCGTTTATTCTCGATCAGGTCATCCAACCCGATGTAGGCGACCGAGATTGATCCTGACTCGTGCTCGATGCGGATCTCAGTTCGTCCGCGCCACGCTTCCTCGAAGTCGATCCCGTCGATGTCGTTGAGGAGGTCGATCCGATTCGGTGGCAGGCCGAACTGAAAGACGGTACCGGTGTCCTGGAGCCTGGAGGGGTCGTCAATGCCTGGGACGTCCTGCTTCCAGAAGTCCTGAAGAGCCGAGAACAGCCGATGCGCGTTCGCAGGCGATCGGTCGAAGAAAACGTCGATGTCGCCAGTGAAACGGATGTGGCCGTAGAAGATTACGGCCTCGCCACCGACAATCATGTATCGGACCCGGTGGCGCTCCAGAAGTTTGAGAAACTCGAGAACATCCGGGGAGAACAAATCGGCTTCTATGGTTTGTCGTGGCATTCCCGCACGTCTTTGTTCGGCGGCGGATAGGCGCGGTGCCGCAGTTCGCGGGCTGCACGAATTCGCTCTTGCGGCGACATCGCCACCTGCTGGCGGATGTCCCAGTCATCGGCTTCCTGGTGTGACCGTGCGATGTTGACCACTCTCTCCATGGACTCATCGTAGATCGGAGCGCTCCCGGCTTCAACAGGCGACGGTTTCAGGGATTCGCTCAGAGCTTGGCCCGGCCAGTGATGCCCGCGCCGCACTGGCGCCCCTTTCCAGTTGAGGTCAGAGGTCACCGGCGCTCCCAGCGGCGGGCGACCGCGTCTATCTCGGTGCGCACCTCGACCCGTGCCTCGTCTCTGAACCACCCCCCGGCAAGGAGGTCGTCGTAACGGGTGTGGGCATGGCGGATGCGGGCAAGAACGGCCAGCCGGATCGCCTCGGGGTCGAAGCTCTTGGCAGCGGCGGAACGGCCGACCCTGCCCGAGTGCTTCCTGCAGGCGTGCTCCGCGATCCGGCGAGCCTCACCCTTCGGGCACCCCGGGTAGAGGTCGGCGATGTGCCGCGCGAAGTCGGCGACATACGCGCGGTCGATCTCGGCACGCCGGACGGAGGCCGACCGGCGGCGCTGCTCGCGCTGTTCGGCGTCGGCCTCGCACTCGTTTTCGGCCCGTTCGAGCGCCTCTTCTTCGACCAGGATTCCCTGACGCTCGTAGCGTTTCCGCGCTCTCGCCCACTGCACGACCACGGCCTTCAGGCGGGAGTGCTTGCCGGCGCGGCGAGTCAGGGCGGCGTCGCCCCGCGGCAGGAAGACGAGGTGGTCCAGATCCGCGCACTCGAGACACTGTGCCCGTTGCTCGATCAGGCGGATCCAGGCGCCGCGGCCCAGCTCCTCGCCGCAGAAGTCGCACCGAGGCCTGCTTCGTGTCATGAACACGGCAATTTCGGTGGTCTTCTTACGGTCGCACGTCATGTCGGGGGGCCGCTCACGGGTACCGCTCGAACTCGTTGGAGTCCTCGGTCAGCAGACGCATGAGCTTGGGGTGGATGAAGAGCTTCTCGCGGCCGGACTGGTGCTCTTCGACGATGCCCAGCTCGGCGAGTGCCTTCAGGTACTTGGAGGCGGTCTGGCGTGGTGACGACGTTCTCGATCTCGGAGCTCGCCCGTGCCTCGAGGAGGGGCAAGGTGTTGATCAGCATCGCCTGATTCGGGATCAGCTCGGCGGCCTGCTTCAGCTCGGCCAGGGCGGCGCGCGCAGTGACACACCGTTTGAGAACCGCCTTCGGCTCGAGATCGACTGCCGGCGGGAGCGTCGGCAGGTCATCGAAGGGGTGATCCGGTGACCACTTGGGGGGTGTCATGTTTACATTCTTGCATTTCATCGACATGTTTTCGAAACGTGTCGACGGTATCGACATGAGGCGCTGGGGTTTCAGGGAGGGCGCACGTCATCGACTCGCAACCCACGAGGCGTACTTGAGGGCTTGCGCGACGTCCTCCTCCTCGAGGTCGGGATACTCGGCGACGATCTGCGGTGTCGTCATACCGTCGGCGACGAGGTTCACGACCAGAGACACCGAGATCCGCATGCCACGGATGCATGCCCTGCCACCCAGGATGTCGGGGTCAAACGTGATCCGGTCGAGCTCGAGCATCGGGGGCCTCCATCGCCAGTGTACTGGGCGGCGGCGTGATCGTGGGATCCGCGATTCTGTGGTCTCGTGGTAACCTCTGATTTCGACGTTCCGGTCAGGATCTGAGAGACGTTGCGCGATCGGGAGGAAGGCGTGGACAAGCAGGCTGTCGACGAGATCAAACAGCATTTCGGGATCGTCGCTCGAGGGCTCGAGTCCAAGATCGAGCTCATCGCCGAGGGTCACGCGTTGCTCCGCGCGGAGATGAAGACGAGCTTCGGAGAGGTCAAGACGGACGTCAGAGAGCTCCGATCGGAAGTCGATATCGTACGTAGCGAGGTCGGTGGGCTGAGGCCCGAGGTTGGCGAGTTGAGGCCCGAGGTCGGCGGGCTGAGGTCCGAGGTCGGTGGGCTGAGGTCCGAGGTCTGCGAGCTGAAGTCGGATGTTGGCTCTTTTCGGACCGAGGTCGAGCGAGAGTTCACCGACGTCCGTTCCATGATCAAGCTGTCGTATTCAGAAATCGACACCAGGATCGGCAACCTCGAGCGCGATCTGGCGGACCTTAAGGCGCGCGTCGAGAGCGTTGAGGCCGCCGTTCGGTAGTTCCCGTCCGGAAACGGCGCTCATACCTATCCCCTGAACTCAGGTTGGCCCAAAGGCGAGGGTGACTTGGTACAGTCTGGTCGCGCACCCTCAAGGATGCGCCTCCAGATATCATCCGTGCTTTCAAGAGTGAGACCGATCGTAGGCGGGTCGTTCACAGCCCGCGACCACGCCGTGGAGGGTGTGAGATCCGCCCAACCTGAGCGATCCGGATAGGTATGTTGCGGAATTTTCACTGGTCGCGTTCCTTGAGCCATTCCTGCATCTCCTTGATCCGCTTGGCGTGGGTGTAGTAGCCGTCCGCGAAGACGGCATAGTCACCGCCGCCGGCCATTGCCGTCGTGAATCGGATCGAGTTGGCGTAGAACAGCCAGATGTCGGCCCAACGGTGCTCGATCGCCTCGTCGAACGGGCTGCCGCCGGCTGCCGGGCCCTCTGCGTATCCACGTTCCCATATCTCAAGCAGGATTGCGGTCGCCGTGATTGTGGCGGTGTTGGTGGTCTCGTGGCTCTTGTCGTATCTTTCGAAGTGCCCGCGTACCCACGCTGTGCCGTGGCACGACAGGCAGATCGCCTCCATCGTCTTCCGTCGCCGCGCCTGTTCGTCGGCGTCGATGAGAAAATCGGAGGCGGGCGTGCCGTCGAGCGCTGTCGGCAGCGGCAGACCGTCTTTGCTGCGGATCTTCGTGGTGTCCGGGTCCTTGGGGTGGGCGTGAGAATAGACCAGCCCGAAGATCCGCCACGCGATGCGGCCGTTCATGCCGTGGGTGCGCTCCGCCACCGTCTCTCCGTCGGGCGTGACGAGCAGGCTGACGTGGCACGCGGCGCAGGTCGGGGCCGTGAAGTCGCTGCCGACGGTCCAGGGCACGGCTTTGAAGTCCCAGTCCTGCTTCTTCGAGTGGTAGATGTTGCCGTGTTTGCTGGCTGAGTAGACCTTGTATACCGGCACGTCGGGTCCGACGTGGCACTCCTTGCAGGTGTACGGCTTGCGTGCGATCTCGATGGAGAAGGTGTGTCTGGTGTGGCAGGCGGAGCAGGAGCCCAGAGTGCCGTCAAGATTGACCCGGCCGACGCCCTGATTGGGCCAGCCTGCGATGACCGGAAAGTCCATCTCCCCGAGGTCGGTCTCACGGGTTTCGATGCCGGTCACCTCCAGCCGGGTGCCGTGGCAGTACAGACAGCCCACGGCCTCGGTCTCCGGATCCGGATCTTGGAAGGTCAGCCGCCCGCCGGCACGCGTCGGGCTGCCCAGGATGTGCCGTTCCAGATCCTGGTAGAGGCTGTTGCCTTCGAGATTGCCGTGGGCGTGGGACATGATGTTGCCGGCGTACTGCTGTGCCTCCACCGTGTGGCAGACCGCGCAATCGCCGGGGCTGACCACCGAGTGCACCTGGGCGTCGTTGTGGTCGAAGACGCCCTCGTGTTCGCCTGGTCGCAGGGTGTGGCACTCGGCGCACCCAACCACCACTCCGGCGAGTTCTTCGGGAATGTCATCGCTCGACACCTTGCGTGCGAGCCCCTCTACTGCCGTCGCCGATGCCGGTGTGACGGCCGCGTGTCGGCTCGAACGCCAGCCGGCAACGATCCCGGGGTGAAGCGACTCGTGACAGATCAGGCAGGTCTCCGTGGCCTCGCTCACCGGTGGCGGTTCATCGACAGCGGCAGCAGAAAGGGCAAGGAGGCCCGTTGCGAGGATCGCGGCAGCCGATGCAGCTCTCATGGCGTTTCTCCTCCCTCGTGGATCGCCTGTCACCATGCTACCCGACCACGTTGGCGCCGTGCCCCTCGTTGACGCGTTGTTGCGGGGTGGTCTGTTGATGCGTAGTCAATGCGACTCACGGGTGCCACCCTGAGCACTCACGGCGTCGGGTCGCTCTCTTGACCGTTTGGGTGCTGCCGGGAGGATTGGTCTCGGTGCCGGACTGTCATCGCGGGGAAATGCCGTGTGTGCTGAGGGGTGGCGCCTTTATTTCTTGTTCGGCGTCTCCGAACGCGAGGTTCAAGCTCCTGTAGGGTGTGGAGCATGTCGAGTTGGCTTCGGTGGAGTTTCGTGGCCGGCCCTGCCCTCGCGCTTGCGGCGGTGGCCCCTTCAGGTTGCCGCACGGCGGAGCGCGTCGGCGAGCCGACGGCGCCCGGCAGGCCTCCCGTGCAGCTCGCCACGGTCGAGGTGAGGTCGCCGGACGGGGTCGTTGTCGCCGGCAGCGTCGAAGCGGCGGAGGCCGGCGCCGAGGCTCTCGCCGCCGGCGGCAACGCGGTCGACGCGGCGGTGGCCGCCGCCTTCGCGATCGGCGCCTCGGAGGTCGGCGCCGGAGGTTTGGGCGGAGTGGCGGTCGCGCTGGTGGTCCTGCCCGACGGCTCGGCATTTGTGGTCGAAGGGGTGCCGACGGTGCCTGTGCTCGTCGATGGCGAAGCGCTGGCGAAGCTCCACGCCGAGGAGAGACCGTGGGGCTACCCGATGGTCGCAGCGCCGACCGCGCCGGCCGTTTTCGGTCATCTTCACGAGCGATTCGGCGTGTTGAGCTGGAGCCGGATGCTGAGCGCCGCGATCCGCTGCGCCGAGCGCGGATCCGTGGTCTCGAGGTTGCATCACAAGGCGCTCGTCGCCTATCGCGACCGGGTCGCCGAGCAGTCCGCGACCGCCGCATTGCTGCTCGGTCCCGACGCCGAGCCCCTCCCGGTCGGGGCCCGGTTCACCAACCCGATGCTGGCCGCGACGTTGCGCCGGCTTTGCGCGCTCGGAGTCGATGAGTTCTACCGGGGCGACATCGCGCGAGCCATCGAGGACGACATGATCGCCCATGGCGGCCCTGTTCGGCGTTTCGACCTCCGACAGGTCCGTGTCACGACGATCCCCGTGGAGTCGGCGAGCTATCGAGGCTGGACAGTGCTGGCGCCCCCGTCTCCCGCCGGCGGAACCGATCTGCTGCGCGCCCTCGAGATCCTCGACGCTCTGCCCCGAAAGGTGCTGCGGGCCAACACGGCCGACCGCGGCCACGCGCAGGTCGAGGCGGTCCGCATCGCTCTCGCGCTCCGGGGCGGCGCCTCCGAAGGCCAGCGGCCGCCCTGGCTCGTCGGACCACGACGAGCCGCGCTGCCGCCTGGTGAGATGGCGAGCCGAATCCGGTTCGACCGGGCGTTGCGGGACGACGAGATCGGCGCCTTTGGAACCGGTTTGGTCGCGGGTGGCACCACCCACCTGGTGAGCGCCGACCGGTCAGGAATGGTGGTCTCGATGTCGATCTCGATCGGGCTCCATTTCGGTGCAGCGCGCGCACATTCCGGACTCGGCTTTCTGTACAACAACCTCCTCGGTTGGGTCGACACCGCCCGCCCCGAGGCGCCGCCCTTCCTGCAGCCCGGCGCCCGGATGGCGCTGTCGATGACGCCGGCAGTGCTCCGGTCGCCGGACGGTGCCGTCCTCGCGCTGGGCAGCGCCGGCAGCGACCGCATCCCGTCGTCGGTCGTGTCGGTGGTCAGCGCGGTGATCGACCGCGGGCTCGAGCTGGCCGACGCTGTCGGCGAGGCGCGTGTGCTGTGGGGCGGGCCGAACGACCGCAGGGTCTATGTCGAGATCGCCGACTCGCACAGCGAGCGCGCGGCCGACGCGTTCGTCGAGCGCGGCTTTCCTGAGGTCTTCCGGCTGGGTTTTCCGGCTCGGCCGTTCGACCTGGCGGCCTTCGGGGGCACCAACTCGCTCGCCTTCGAGCCCGCGACCGGTGACTGGGTCGGGGTTGCGGATCCGCGCCGCGACGGTGCCGCCCGGCGCCCGGAGAAGCAGCTCGCCCCCACAGCCACAGCCACCGACGCGGACGCGAGTGCTCCCGGATGTCGGTGAGCTCGGCGTCGAAGACGAGAATCTTCTCAGCACTCCTGCTGCCGGCGGGCGGTCGCGCCCGGCGCGTCGATCTTGACGGGGACATCGTTCCTTGGAACCGGCATGGAGTGCTCTTCTCTGATTTCACCCGACTTGGCGAAGAGTGAAGCGGAGAACCAGAGCTCTGCGGAAGCCGCTGGGCCTGACACCCACCCTCCGTCGTTCCAGCGTTGTCCGACCGCCCTCCTGGCCGGGGCGCGGCGGGGAGTCAGGTTTCTTCCGCGTGCTCGCGATCGGTGTCGGACAAGCGAGGCACAACCACCGTCTGTCCGCCGTGCCTCAGGATTTCGACCTCGACGCCGTACACCGCTTCGACGGTGTCAGCGTTGACCTGATCGGGAGGAGCTTCGGCAAATACGCGGCCGTGCTTGAGAAAGAGGAAGCGGTCGGCGAAGCGGAATCCCAGATTGATGTCGTGCAGCGTCATCACCGCGGCCATCTCGTGCTCCCGAGCGACATGACGGATCATCCGGAGGATCTCGAGCCGGTTTTTGAGGTCCAGACTGCTGGTCGGCTCGTCGAGTAACAGCACGGTGGGTTCCTGAACCAACGCGCGGGCGATGCAGACCTTCTGCAGCTCGCCGCCGCTGATCTCGTCCAGATGACGCAAGGCGAGCGGACCCAGCTCCATCTGCTCCAGGGCGCCGCCGACCTTGGACAGATCCTGCTTGCCGGGCGACCACCGCATGTGCGGTTTTCGACCGAGCAGCACGGCGTCGAACACCGTCAGGCGAGCGATCTCCTGGCGTTGCGCCACGTAGCCGAGCCGCCGCGCGACGGCGTCCAGGGACATCCGCAGCACATCCACGTCCTCGATCCGCACCACGCCCTGCCAGGGCCGGATCGAGGCGTTGATGCACCGCAAAAGCGTGGTCTTTCCGGCGCCGTTGGGTCCCAACACGGCCAGAATCCGGCCCTTGTCGAGCGTGAGGCCGATGTCCTCGAGGATGAGCCGGCCCCGCTCGTAGCCGACGCGCAGATTCTCGACGGACAGCATCACGAGAGGCGTTTCCTCCGCAACAGGATGTAGAGAAAGCCGGGAGCGCCGAGAAACGCCGTGAGAATCGCCACCGGCAAGACGTGCGGCGCCAGAAGCAGACGGGCCGCGATATCGGCGGCCAGCAGCAGAGCCGCACCGGTCAGGCACACCGCCGGCATCAGGAAGCGATGGTCGTCGCCGATCATGCGCCGGACAATGTGCGGGCAGATCAGGCCGACAAAGCCGATCACGCCGATGAACGCCACCATCACGGCGGTCACCAGGGAAGCTGCCAACATGCCGAGTATCCGGACCCGCGCGACATTCACACCAAGGCTTCGCGCGGTTTCGTCACCGGCGTCGATGGCGTTGTAATTCCAGCGGTTCGCCAAGAAGAAGATCACGGCGGCAGTCACGGTTACGGCCATGAAGACAACCTCGCGCCAGCCGGCCCGCCCGACGTCGCCGAAGGTCCAGAAGACGATGGCCGCGAGCTGGACATCGTCCGAAAAATACTGCAGAAACATCGTCGCGGCTGAAAAAAGCGACCCCAGGGCCACTCCGCTGAGAACCATGACCTCGGGTGTGGCGCCGCGGATGCGGGCGATGCCGGTCACGACCAGCGCCGTGGCCATGCATGCCGTGAACGCCGCGACAGCCGTCAGCCCTGGGCGGGCGATCGTGACGGCGTCGGTCTGCGTCGACTGCATCACTCCGGTTCCCAGCGCCATGACGGCGAAGGCCGCTCCGAACGCCGCGGCCTGGCTCAGTCCGAGCGTGAACGGGGAGCCCAGCGGATTGCGCAGGATCGACTGCATCGCCGCACCGGCGCCGGCCAGCCCCGCGCCCGCCAGCATGGCGGCCAGCGCATGGGGCAGGCGGATATCGCGGACGATCGTGTGCCATTGACTCGCGGTTTCCAACCCGGCGAGCGCCCGCAGGGCCTGCGCCGGCGGAACATGCACGGCGCCGAGCGACACCGCCGCGATCAGCAGAACCAGGCACAGCCCGGCAAGCGCGACGTTCAGCCAGAGCTTGCGGCCGACATACGCCGCGTAGCCGTCCGGAACCTGACCGTGATTGAGGTGCGACACGTCGCGCTCACTCGATCGGGATTCGGGCGAAACCGAGCCCGCCGAGCTCCCGGTTCAGGACCTCGAACGCCGGACCGCCGTTCAAAAACTCCGCAATCTCCTCCGCCTTGTGCATGGGCTCGATGTCGGAAAAGCGATCCGGATAGAGGACCGACCCGATGAAGTAGGCATTCGCGAACACGGTCTCGAAGTTGCGGTTGTACGAATTGTGGGGGAACAAGCCGTAGACACGCCCCGCTCGGACGGCGGAAAGCGTTCGGTAGGCGGGGTCGGTCCGAAGCTGATCGACGGCATTGGCGTTGCCGGCGAGACGCATCGTGGACACGTCCACGAAGATCGTCGGCGGATCCCAGAGAATCAGCTGCTCCTTGGAAACGGTTGCGTGGACGAGGGGCCGTCCGCCGCCTGACGCCGCCGCGTTGCGCGCATGCACGAACTGAAAGGACGTGAAGGAGGGATCGGTGGATTGCAGCCCGTGCGGCCCGCTGCGCCCGATACCGCCGACGTAACAAAGCGGACGTTGCTCGACCGGCAGGCCGGAGGTCCGCCGGGCGAGATCTCGCTGAAGCTCGTCGAAATAGGCGATCACGTCCTCCGCGCGACGTGTCTGTGCCACAACGGTCCCGATGGTTCTCAGGCTCCGGTTCAGCGTTGCTCTGTGCGAGGTCAAATCGCCGTACTCGATCGCAATCACCGGGACCCCGGTCTTTCGCTGCAGCTCGGCGTGCTCCTGTCCGCGACCCGCGAGGATCTTGAAAATGACCTGTGGTTGGGGATTCAGCGCCGCAATCAGCTCCGGGTTGTCCCAGCCGCGAAACTCCCCGAACAGAGGAAAGGTCGTGAATTGCGGATTGGCGATCGCGTAGGGTCGAGCATCCAGCGGGGACCCGCGCAGCTCGATGCTGTCCACCGCCACAATCCGATCCTGCGCCTGCAGGTAGGTCAGCAATCGCAGGCATCCGGCCCCGGAGCAGAGAGCCCTGTCCACCCCGTCTGCAAAAGCGAGCTCCTGCCCGAGCGCATCGCGGATGCCGCTCGTGGCCGCGGCGTCGTCGGATTCCCGCTCGGCGCAGCCTGCGGCCGACAGCAGGACGGCGGCGCATGCGATCATCGCCGTCGCATGCGCCGCCCCGCATGTTCGCCTGCGAAGTCCTTCCATGGGGCGATCAGAAATCAAATGCAAGGCCCAGGTTGACGACTCTGCCGGGAGCGATGGTGTCGCTCGCCGACAGCGAGAGCGAGATCGGGTAGTCCTCGTCGAACACGTTTTCGACGTTCACATAGGCCTTGAGGAGCCTCGAGAATCGAAGGGACAGGGAAGCGTCCATGGTCGCGTACCCGGACTCCCTCAGGGTGTTCTCGCTGTCGTAGTAGATGTCTCCGTAGTAGTTGCCGATCAGGGTCAGATTGACCCAGTCCGAAGCCAGCCAGCGCACGCCGGCATGGGCCTGGTGGCGCGGTTCGTTCGGCAATGCGTTGCCGACCAGCTCGGGGTTGTTTTCGTCGCTCGCGACTTCGGAACGGTTGTAGGTGTAGTTCACGAAGATGGTGGACCCATTACGTGCGTACCACTGTGCTTCGGCCTCGACTCCCTGGATGTCGACCTCGGAGATGTTGTCCAGGACGTAATCGAAACGGGTCTTGCCGCCCGAAAACTGAGATGTGCCCACCAGTCGGTCGCCGATGTACTCTTCCGCGCGCGACCGGTAGAGGCTGATCCTGGCCCATACGGCATCTGACAAGAAGCGGTCGGCGCCCAGATCGTAGGACCAGATCGATTCGGGTTCCAGATCCGGATTCGCTTCCCGGTAGAACCTCCCGCCCTGCCTGACATGCACCTTGTAGAGCTCGAACAGGCTCGGCGCGCGAAAGCCCTTGCCGACCGAAGCCCTGAGCGTCGTGCGGTCGTCTGCCAGGTGCCATGACACACCGATTTTCGGAGAGAACGAGTTCCATGTCGCGTCTTCGTAACGGTTGCTGTAGGCCGGCTTGCCCGCGCTGCCCTGGCTGTCCCGGTTGGCGCCGTCCGAGTTCTTGATCCAGTCGTAGCGCGCTCCGGCATAGAGCAGCAGGCGCTCGTCGACCAGACTGATGTCGACATTCGCGAACGGAGCGAGAAACTCCTGGCGGCCCTCGGCGCCCGCATCGCGGGAGCTCGCCGTGTAGTTGTTCTCGTACTCCCAGGAAACGTACTTGCCGGAAAAACCGAAGGTCGCCCTGGTGTGCGCTCCGAACGCCGTTGATCCCTGGGCATCCACGCCGGCGGTCAGCGGCGTCATCTTCTCCTTTCGTAACAGTGACGAGAAGTTGTCGGCGGCGGAGTCCTGATAGGCGGTCTTGTCGGCGAGGTTCAGATAGGCCAGGCCCTGGAAATCCACCCGATCGCCCCGTCGACGGTAGTTCAGCCAGTACTGGTTGAGCTCCAACTCGTCGTAAAAGAACTCGCGGCCCTTCCCGGTTTCATGACGGTAGCTGAGGACCGAAAACGACAGGTCCGAAATCGGGGAGAGCGCAGCGGAGACCTTGCCGAGCACCTTGAACGCCTGGCGGTGACGGCGCGTCTCGTAGTCGGCGGGATCCTCGACCATGTAGAAGCCGTCGCTCTCGTCGTAACCGCCGCTCACCATCAGCCCGAGATCTCCGAAGGTCTGGCTGTAAAGCCCGTACACGGCGTATGTGTCGGCCGTTCCGGCCTCGCCGCGAACCGTCGTTTCCCGCTGGGCCGAGGGGTTCTTCGTGATGATGTTGATGACGCCCCCGAGACCCTCCGAACCGTACAATGCCGACGACGGTCCGCGCACGATCTCGATCCTTTCGATGTTCTCCCTGGGAATATGCCCCCAGGCCACCCACGAGATCGAGTTGTTGAAGTTGTCGTTCTGCGGCACGCCGTCAACGAGAAGAAGGACCCGGTTCTTGCCGACGCCCCGCATGCTCAACGGGCTCTGGATACCGCTGGTCTGCTGGCCGTAGTGCCTGTAGTTGTAGACTCCGGGCACCGACCGCACGAGATCTTCCACCCTCTCGAAGGGCGAAGCCATGATCTCGTCGGCACGAATCACCGAGACACTCTGCGGCGCGTCCATGGCGGAGATGTCGGTTCGTGAGGCCGTCACGACGATTTCTTTCGCGAAGAAGTTCTCCCGGGCGCCCTTCTCGTGCTGCTCGGCCTGGTCTTCCCGGGTCTCCTTGCCGGTTGGTTCGACCGAGCTTGACTGGGTCGTACTCTCGGTCGGTTGGTCAGCGACGGCGACGCCGAACCAGCACACGGTCACCATCACAGCAAACAGAATTCCGCGCTTCGTGTCACTCATCTTTTCTTTCTCCTCCTCCTCAATAATACAAAACTTCCAATCGTAGTACTACCCCGAGGGGCCGGGATTGTCAACATCCCGTCGCCGCGGGTGTGGGCGGGGCGGATGCGGGCGAGGACGGCGCGGCGGATGGTACTTTGAGTGTCGAATGCTGATCGAGCGCCGGCGTCGGATCCCGGTCGAGATCGCGGTCGCGGCGGCGATCGTGGTGTGCTTTGCGTGGTGGGCGGACGGGGCCGAGCCGGCAGACATCGACTCCCTGCTCGGCCGGCCGGGCGACGCGCTGCCCCACTTCGAACGGGCATGGCGGCTCGGTCTGGATCTCGGCAACCGCCGGGCGGCCGCCCTCGTCGCCTGCAATCTCGCCGGGTGCCTCGCGTCCCTCGGCGATCCCGAGAGCGGCATCGCCTGGGCCGAGCGCGGTCTCGGCATCGCCGAGGCCGACGGCCTGCTGCCGGCCGAGGAACAGGTCCACGCCGTCAGGGTGCGTTCATCATCGAGCGAAACTCGATCATGTCGTGAATGCGGAGAGCGGCGTTCAAGAGTGGCACGGCTCGAAAATATGAAGCCGGCCGGGGCAGTCCGCCCCGGCCGGTTGTTCGTCGGAAGAAGGGGTCGTCCCTAGTTCTTACAGGTTCGGTAGCCGGGACGGCCTCCGCAGTTGTTGGAGCAGCAGTCCGAGTCGCTGACGCACGAGTCCCCGACCGCGGCGCAGGTGACGTCGCAGGCCGGATCGGTGGCGCAGTCGCCGTCGTTGCAGTCGGCGACGCCGTCGCAGTCGTTGTCGAGGCCGTCGCCGCAGGTCGAGTTCGGGACCTCGGAGGACGGCGGGAGGCCGCAGTCGTCGGAGCAGCTGCAGACGTCCTCGCCGGGATCGCAGGTGCCGTCGCCGCAGTAGCTGCCGCCGGAGCAGTCGACGCTGCAGTTGAACGCATCCTCGTCGCCCTCGCAGATCCCGTCGCCGCAGCAGTAGGAGGTGCCCGCGGCTACCGTCGTGCAGCTGTAGCCGCCGCTGGTGCAGCGGTCGTCCGCGCAGCCGAGGCTGCTCGAGCCGCAGCAGAAGCGTCCGCTCGGCCTGCCGGTGGTGATGCCGTTGCAGTCGCTCGGGCACGACGAGCAGTCCTCGCCGTCGCCGGCCTCGCAGACTCCGTTGCCGCAGACCGCGCCGCCCGAGCCCGAGATGCAGTCCGAAGCGCAGTTGTTGCAGTCCTCGCCGGGATCGCAGGTGCCGTCGTTGTCGCACGGGCAGTCAACGGTACCGACGCAGTCGGCGTCGTCGCAGTCGATCAGGCCGTCGCAGTCGTCGTCGAGGCCGTTCGAGCAGTTGTTCTCCGAGGTCGGTGGCGATCCGCAGTCGTCCGGACAGCTGCACTGGTCCTCGGCGCCGCTGCAGGTGCCGTCGCCGCAGGTGCCGAGATAGCTGGAGATCTCGGCGTAGACCAGGTCGATCGGCACGCCGCGGTTGGGACAGTTTGCGCAGTGGTGCAGGGCGATGACCTTGTTGGTCGATGTGGCGAGCACCGGCGAGCCCGAGCTGCCGCCCTCGGTGTCGCAGGAGTAGCCGACGTCGTTGTAGCCGCTGCCGCTGCACGGCGGCTCGGAGATGGAGTAGACGGTGCACAGGCCGCCGGCATCGGAACCATCGGTGCTGTAGATCCCGAGCTCCTTGGCGCGGCCGCCCGGGTACTGCGGGATGTAGATCTGCTCACCGACCGCCGCGTCCCGGTTGTCGATGTCGAGGAATCCGTAGGTGCCTGCCGGGTTGCCGCTGGTGATCTGCACCAGAGCGTAGTCGAGCCCGGCGCTGTCCTGGATGAAGGTGGCCCCGGAGAAGACGTCGCCCGGGTAGCAGAGCTGGCAGTTGGAGTCGCTGCACTTGGGCGCTTCCGACATGAACTCGTAGTCGGTGTTCAGGGCGTCGTTCGAGCTGGTGATGCAGTGCTCGTTGGTAATGAGGTGGTTGTCGCCGGAGACCAGCCAGCCGGTGCAGAGGCTGCTGCCGCCGATGAGCAGGCGCGCCACCGCCGCCGAAGTGTTGTACTCCGTCGGATGTGAAGAGGCATAGCAGATCGCGTTTTTCTTGTCGTCAGTGCCGCAGATCGCTTTGGGCGTCGCCAGCTCCGCGAATCCGGCGACATACTCGTCGATGACGAAGTACGAGTCCGCACCGGCCGTCGCGGCCGACGTGGCGAGCGTCGGTGACGCCGAGCGCACGAGCTGCAGCAGCATGGTGTCGCCCTTGACGTGGCGGGCCCAGAAGGTCCCGGCGTCCATCCTGCCTCGTCCGCGCAGCGTGTACTGCTGACCGCCGGCACCGTCGGAGATGATCAGCTCGTCGCCCGGTCGGAGCTGCATCTCGGCGAAGTGCACCGCGATGTAGGTCGCCTCAGGGTGCCAGATCTCGAACAGGAGACCGCCGTCGATGGGCGCCGCCTTCGCTTCGAGAGGCCGCCGCGAGTCGATGGTGATCGGCAGCTTGTCACCGACCTGCAGCGGTGCTTCGGCCGCGGCGAGCCCCGCCAGTCCGAGCGTCGCGAACACGATCGCCACTACGATTCCTTTTCGCATGCTTTCCCCCTCCGGTACGAAACCGTCTGCCCAAATACTGAACGACCCGCGACCGGTCCGTGGATGTGCGCGACAGGCAGATTGATGGTTCGCCCACATGATGTGAGCTTCACTATAGGCGAGGCGCTTCAACTTCACAATTCCTGCAGAAATCGAGAACCTGGATTCATAAAGATCACCTTCTTGCAGACGTGACCGTGAGCGGGGCCCGGACCATGCCGCATGTCGACAGCGCGGTCGCGACCACCTCGCGGGCTCGGTCAGCACCGGGAGCGCGGCGATGCACGGGACGAAGAAGACCCAATGCAGCTGACCCGGATGGGTGCCGATGGGCGGCGGCTTTCTGGACGGCCGCATCGTCGTCATCGAGTGCAGGGTCCGAGCGGATCAAGCACGTGAATACAGAGGTGATACCGAGAATAGCTCGGCCCCTCTCTGCGTTGCAGCTGTGACCGAGAAGCAATCTCGACTTCAAGGAGAGCGTTCCAAACATGCAAGCTGACCAGAAGCTCGGCGGATTTCGCATCCTGTCTCCGCTCGGGGCCGGCGGCATGGGCGAGGTGTGGCGCGCCGTCGACGAAAAGCTCGGCCGCGAAGTGGCCCTCAAAGTGCTGCCAGCCGAGTTCGCCGGTGATGCGGAGAGAATGTCCCGATTCGAGAACGAAGCAAAGGTGCTCGCGAGTCTGAATCACCCGAACATCGCCCACCTCTACGGACTGGAGACCGTCGAGTCTTTTGCGGAGGCGGACTCGGACGCGGTCCGAGAACCTCAAGACCCCACGATCTCGGGGTCGTCGACTTTCCTCGCCATGGAGCTCGTCGAAGGCGAAGATCTCTCCGATCGAATCGCCAAGGGCGCGCTGTCGATCGATGAAGCGGTTCCCATCGCCCTCCAGATCGCGGAGGCGCTCGAAGTTGCACACGAGCAGGGCATCGTCCATCGTGACCTCAAGCCGGCGAACATCAAGGTCAAGCCCGACGGCACGGTCAAGGTGCTCGATTTCGGGCTCGCCAAGGCGTGGGAGGCGAATCGTGCCGACAGCAGTCTGTCGCTGTCGCCGACCATGACGCAGCATGCGACAGCGGCGGGGGTGATCCTCGGTACCGCCGCCTACATGTCGCCCGAGCAGGCTGCCGGGAGTCCGGCGGATCGCCGGGCCGACATCTGGGCATTCGGTGTGGTCTTCTGGGAGATGATCACCGGGCGCAAGCTGTTTGACGGCGAAACGATCTCGCACGTGTTGGCATCGGTCCTCAAGGACGTTGTGAACGTCGAGGAGCTCCCTGATTCGACGCCCCCGCGGCTGCGCGAGCTCATCAGTCGGTGCCTCGAGCGGAACCCGAGACAGAGACTGCAGGCGATCGGCGATGCGCGCATCGTCCTCGAGGAGTTCCAGCGCTCCCCCGAGTCGTTCGATGCTCCTTGGAAGCCCGTTGCCGGCGAGGTCGCGGCGTCGCTCGGTCCTCGGTCTATCCTGCCCTGGGTGGTGGCCGCGGGAGCCACCGTGCTCTTCATGGTCAGCGCGTGGTTCGCGACCCGGCCCGACGACGAGGTCCGGCGGGTCATGCGAGCCGAGATCCCGTCACCGGACGGCACGGCTTTCGGTCTCGAGGCGTTCCACCCCGGCGCCGGAGCGGTGTCTCCCGACGGGTCGAGGATCGCGTTCTCCGCCGTCGACGAGACCGGCATCCGTCTGCTGTGGGTCCGCCGAATCAGCGACTCGATGGCGAGACCGCTGCCCGGAACCGAAGGAGCCGGGTACCCGTTCTGGTCGCCGGACAGCCGGCAGGTCGGGTTCTTCACGACCGACGGGAAGCTGAGGAAGATCGACTCCACCGGTGGCCCGCCGGTCACGATTTGCCCCGCCGACAACGGTAAAGGCGGTTCGTGGAGCGACGACGGGTGGATTCTCTTCGCACCGGCTCACAACACGCCGATCTTCATGGTTTCCGCCGCCGGCGGCGAACCCACACAGGTGAGTGAGTTGGCCACAGGAATGACGGGTCATCGGTTTCCCCTCTGGATCTCTCCGGGCAAGTTCCTGTTCCTGTCCCGGTCGACGGAAGGAACCGAGAGCGATCGTGTGATGCTCGGCAGCGTCGAGGAGGCGGGGCCGGGAAAGGAGCTGTTGGCGGCGGCATCGAACGTGGCAGTCGCCTCCGGACGGTTGCTTTTCATGAGAGAGGGCACCCTCATGGCGAGGCCGTTCGATGTCGAGACGATTTCGTTTGTCGGAGATGCCGCTCCGGTTTCCGAGGATGTCATGTACATCGCCGGCGCTCGGTTGGGTGCGTTCTCGGTCTCACAGACCGGTCTTCTGATCTACAACACCGGCGAGATCGACCTCCGGAGCGAGATCGCGTGGATCAATCGACAGGGCAGCGAGGGTGAGAGCCTCGGGATCGGAAACCTCTTTTTCGATCTCACGATCTCCCCCGACGGCCGGTTCGCCGCTGTGGCGGAGCTCGAGTCGGGGGCCGGAACCCCCGATCTGTGGGTCTTCGATCTCGAACGCAACCTGCGAACCCGGTTCACCTTCCATTCCACGAATGACTGGTACCCGGCGTGGAGTCCGGACGGTGCACGGATTGCCTTCGCCTCGAGCAGAAACGGATCCAACGGCATCTGGGTCAAGGACGTGGGTGGATCAGGCGAAGCAGCGCTCATGTTCGAGGAGCCCGAGCACAATCTTTATCCGCAGTCATGGTCGCCGGATGGAGAACTCCTTGTTTTCGAACGGGTTGGTCAATCGAACACCAGCGATCTCTGGTCGATCCGGACCGACGGATCCCAGCCGACCGAGCTGGTTGCGTCCTCGTTCAACGAGACCTTCGGATCGATCTCGCCCGACGGGCGTTGGATGGCATTCGTCTCGGACGAATCGGGCGCCGATGAGATCTACGTGACGACCTTCCCGAAGGCCGCGCGTCGGTGGCAGGTCTCGACCGACGGCGGCACCTATCCGCGCTGGCGGGACGATGGCCGTGAGCTTCTCTTTGTCAAGGGGGGCGGCGAATTGTATGCGGCGGAGATCGATGGACGGGGAGAAACACTGGTGGTCGGCGAGATCCGGAATCTGTTCTCCTGGAACATGTCCGCCGGCCTGAGGAACACCTTCGATGTGTCCCCCGACGGTCAGCAGGTTCTGCTCATCCGCGGGCTCGCTTCGGCCGACATCGATCCTCTCACCGTGGTCCTCAACTGGGACACCGAGCTCGACGGGGCCGACCGGTGATCGGCGCCAGGCTGGCGAACTTCAGGATCATCGGCGAGCTCGGCGCCGGCGGGATGGGCGAGGTCTGGCGTGCCGAGGACGAGAAGCTCGGTCGCGAGGTCGCGCTCAAGGTGTTGCCCGCCGATTTCGCGGAAGACCGGAATCGGCTCGAGCGCTTCCAGCGCGAGGCCAAGGTGCTCGCGAGCCTCAACCACCCCAACATCGCGCACCTGTACGGACTCGAGACCGTCGAGCCGAAAGCGGGAGCGAGCTCAGGGTTTCAAGACCCCAACACCCCAGGACCTGCGACGTTTCTGGTCATGGAACTCGTTGAAGGTGAAGACCTCTCCGATCGAATCGCCAAGGGCGCGCTGTCGATCGATGAGGCGGTTCCCATCGCCCTCCAGATCGCCGAGGCGCTCGAAGCCGCGCACGAGCAGGGCATCGTCCATCGTGACCTCAAGCCGGCGAACATCAAGATCAAGCCCGACGGCACGGTCAAGGTGCTCGATTTCGGGCTCGCCAAGGCCTGGGAGACCGACACCAACGGAAGCAGCCTTTCGCTGTCGCCGACCCTGACCCAGAACGCCACGATCGAGGGCGTCATTCTCGGTACCGCCGCCTACATGTCGCCGGAGCAGGCTCGGGGCCAGCAGGTCGACCGGCGCGCCGACATCTGGGCCTTCGGCGTGGTGCTCTGGGAGATGCTCACCGGCCGGAAGCTCTTCGAGGGCGAGACGGTCACCGACGTGCTCGCATCGGTGCTCAAGGAAACGCCGGATCTCGATGCATTGCCGGCCGAGACACCGCATGCCCTTCGCCGTCTGGTTACGCGGTGTCTTCATCGGGAGCCGCGGGAGCGTCTGCAGTGGATCGGCGACGCCCGCCTCGAGCTGGCCGAGGCGAAGCAATCCACCGGCGTCGATCAGCGAGAGTCCGAAATCATCGTTGCATCGGGGCCCCGCAACCGCGAGTGGATGGCCTGGATCGCCGCCGCGGCTGCACTCCTGGTTTCAATCGCCCTCTGGTTCCGCCCTGCCGTGGCTCCCGTTGCGCCGCTGACCCGATTCTCGATCGGTCTCGACGAAGAGCGAACGTTGTCGTTCATCGACCAGCCGATTCTGGCGTTCGCTCCCGACGGCAGAACGTTGGCCATGACGGCGGCCGATGCAGATGCCGCGCGCGACGTGATCGTTCTCCACCACCTCGACGATGGCGACGCGGTGCGGCTCGATGACACCGAAGGCGCCGGTGAGATGTTCTTCTCGCCCGATGGATCGTCGATCGCGTTCTTCGCCGACGGCCAGCTGAAGCGGATCGGTCTGGCGGGTGGAACCGCCGTCACCGTTGCCGACGCTCCGAACCCGCGCGGCGGCGTCTGGCTTCCGGACGACACCATCGTCTACTCGCCGCTGTATGCCACGGGTCTCTGGAGAGTTCCGGTGTCCGGAGGGGTTGCGGAGGAGGTGTTGAAGATCGATGAGGAACGTGGCGAACGGACCCTTCGGTTTCCCCACGCCTCGCCGGACGGCGGCCTCATCCTCTTCACCGTCGGCTCGACATCGAGTCCGAACAACTACGAGAACGCGAACATCGACGTGTATTCGTGGGACACCGGGGACAGGAAGACAGTGATCGAGCGCGCAACCATGGCCCGGTTCGCGAGCAGCGACCGGATCATCTTCGCCCGCTTGGGCGATCTCTTCGCCGTCGAGTTCGACCCCGATCGCATCGAAGTGGTGGGTGATCCGGTGCCCGTCATCGAGGATGTGGGCGGAGACCCATCGAGCGGTGCCGGGTACTTCACCATTGCCGCCAGCGGGAACATCGCGTGGTTGGCGGGGTCGGTGAGCGCAGCCGATGCACTGCTGACCATCGTCGACGACACGGGCACAGCCGAGCGCCTTCCCCTCGATCCCCGCGGCTTTTACCAACCGCGGTTTTCTCCGGACGGATCGAAGCTGGCCTTCACGGTCGGCGAAGGCATTTCCGGAGTTGCCGGGGATGTGTGGGTCTACTCGTTTGCCTCGAAAGGGATCAGCAGGCTGACGTTTGGGAGCAACGAGCTCTACCCGTTGTGGAGCCCCGACGGTGACCGGATCGCGTTTCTGAACTTCACGACCGATGCCCGTATTCTCTCCAAGGCATCGGACGGCAGCTCGGGAGATGAGGTCCTCGTCGAGGGTGAGACGACAGCGCTCTTCCCCGAGTCATTCTCGCCGGACGGTCGGACACTCGCCTACACGCGGGTCGGAGCGACGGCGGACATCTTCCTGGTTTCCCGCGGGGGCGAACCCAGACTGTTCGAAGAAAGGGCCAGCTGTCCGTCGATCTCACCGGATGGCCGCTGGATCGCCTACTCGTCGCCCGGTTCCGGCACGTCGTCGGTCTTCGTGCGACCGATCGAGGGCGACGGAAAGTGGCAGGTTTCACCGGTCCTCGGGAGCTATCCTCGGTGGTCCGCCGACGGGCGCAGGCTCTTCTACATCGACATCGGATCGACCAAACGACCCCTCATGGCGGTCGACGTCGCGGCGGGCGACACCTTCAGCGCCGGTCGACCCGAGGTGGTCATCGAGAATCTGAGCTCCGCGTTCGTCACCGCCACCGCTCCGGCCGTGAACTGGGATGTCGCTCCCGCCGGAGACCGATTCGCCTTCGTCGAGTTCGAGAGTCGGGGACACGCGGCGGCGCAGATCGAGGTTGCCCTCAGCTGGACCCAGAATCTCGATCTGGAGGGCGAATGATCGGCACCGCCCTCGTTCTCGAGGGGTGCCACAGGGGTTCCATTGTTGCGAGTTTGGCTGTTGATGCCGACACAGCGCGACTCCGCGGAACGCGGCACCGATGAGTGGGGTCAGCCGGGTCTTCGTGCGCTGGGTGTGGCGGCAGGCTTCCAGCCTGCCGTTCGTCCCGGACCTCGACGTCGGAGTGATGAACCGTGCCCCGGGATTTTCCTCGGCCTGGGAATGGGCAGGCAGGGATGCCTGCCCGCCGGCGACGGTGGGGAAACGTAGAGGACAGAGCGAAATCCCGGGCGTCATTTGGCCATTGATCTGATCGATCGAACCACGTCTGCGCCTTCATCAGGGTGCTAAGCTCCGGCCGTGAGCTCCGCCAACCGACCGCGCCACTTTCTCTCCGCACCAGATGGGGAGGAATCAGACCGTCCGCTCGGAGCTCTTCGGCTCTCCGACATCCGAGGCATCTCGCAGTTGGCGACGCAGGCGACGGAAGGCGTCACGGGCATCGTTGAAGGCGTGCACCAGTCGGTGTGGAGCTCATTGGGTTTTCCGGGCGGCGCAGAGCCGGGTCGGACGCGCGGCATCTCCGGTTTGGTCTATCGAGCGGTCAGGGGGATCAACGGACTCGTCGGGATGAGCGTCGATCGGGTGCTGTCAAAGCTCCAATTCCTGTTCGAGCCGATCGAAGACGACCCGCCGGGAACGCCGCAGCGTGAGTCGGTTTTTGGTGCGCTCAACGGAGTCATGGGCGACCATCTGCTCGCCATGAACAGCCCGTTCTCGATCCCCATGAGCCTGCGATACCGCGGACGGTCACTCGTTCAGGGCAACGCTCCCGGGCACGGCGAGGTCGGAGGGAAGATCCTGGTGCTGATTCACGGCCTCTGCATGACCGACCATCATTGGCGGGTGCAGCGCGGTGATCGGGTGGTGGACTACGGCGAGTCACTGGCGGCGGCTTCGGGGTACAGCCCAGTTCACCTGTGGTACAACTCGGGCCTGCACGTGTCGCACAACGGACGCGACCTGGCGTCCAAGCTCGAGTGGCTCGTCTCGGCCTGGCCGGCGGCTGTCGAAGAGCTGACCGTCGTGGCCCACAGCATGGGCGGTCTGGTGATTCGCAGCGCCTTTCACCTCGCGGAGAAGAGCGGCATGGGCTGGCCGAAGCACGTGCGCAACATCGTCTTCCTCGGCACGCCGCACCACGGTGCGCCGCTCGAGCGCGCAGGAAGCTGGGTCGACCAGGTGCTGGGTGCCACGCCCTTCACCGCGCCGTTCGCCAGGCTCGGTCATCTGCGCAGCGCCGGGATCACCGATCTTCGCTACGGCAATCTCCTGGATGAGGATGGGCAGGGCTCCGTTCGATTTCAGCGCGCGCCCGATGCTCGCCGGATCGTCCCTCTGCCCGGTGGTGTGGCCTGCTTCACCGTCGCGGCGACCACCGCCGCAAGCCGGGGCGTGCTGTCGGATCGCCTGGTCGGCGACGGTCTGGTACCCGTGGCCAGCGCCCTCGGCGAACACCGCGACCCAGAGCGGTCCCTGCGGTTCCCGCCGCGCTCGCGGAAGGTGCTCTTCCGCACCAGCCACCTCGGCCTCCTCGGCAGCCCGGAGGTCGCCCGCCAACTTGTCCGTTGGCTCGGGTGATACGTCGACTGTTCGGGGCTTCGGGGGATCCCTCGGCTCGGTCGCGGACTCCCTCGCTCGGGATGACAGAGAAGGTGCGAGCGCGCTCGGGATGACAGGAAGGGGGGGGAGCGCGCTGGATTTGGGCCGGCCTTCCAAAGGCACTTGAACGTCGAGGGGCGGGATTGGAGCGCCGGCGCTTCCGCCGGCGATGGCAGTGGAGCCTCGAAGGTGTACGGAACCGGGGCCGGCGAGAAGCCGGCCACGAGAAAGAAGTCGAGCAGACTGGAAGCGTGCGGGGTACTCCCTACAGCGACACCTCACGCGGAGCTGCTTCGTCGTCGCGTTCCCGAGGACACGCGCTTGAGTGGTCCTTGCCGGAGAGGTACGGGCAGGCGGTTTTCACGGCGTCGGTCGACATCGACGGGCAGCCGGCTTCCGCCGCTTTCGCGTCAAGGTACGGGCAGCCTGTCGGAGCTGCGGCGTCATTCTCTCGGTCGGCGCGCGGAGCCTGCCCATTCGGCGAAGCGATGCCATTCAGATAAGGACAGGCTGTTGCGGATTCGGCTCGTGAGAGATACGGACAAGCGGATATCGCAGATGAGTTTTCCGACGGCGGTCCGGCGTTCTCGACGAGCACCGCATGACGAATGCCGGAGGCTGCCGCGACATCCTCCACGCCGCCCCGCGCATGCGCTGGGAACACGACGGTGATGACCAGGGCGGTCAGTGCGAGCGAAACGAGAACGATGAGCGACGTCTGGGTGGTCTTGGTCATGATGGTCGATCTCCTTTTTCTCTTCCCGCTCGAACGCAGAAGACGCCGTCACCCTTCCAACGAGCAACCACGAATCGGTCGCGGACGTCCTCGCTCGGAATGACAGGCGGGGAGGGGCGCGCTGGGATCGGGCCGGCGGGAGAGCCGGCCCGACAACACTGGTGCAGGAATGAGTGTCGAATTTTGTAGCGCCGGCTCCCCCGCCGCTGAAGCTGGTGCGGCGAACCGGTCGGCAGGCAGGATGCCCGCCCCACAAGGCGGCTCGGGTCGGTGTCGCTCCGGGCATGGGGGGATTCCTCGACTCGGTCGCGGACGTCCTCGCTCGGAATGACAGGCGGGGAGGGGCGCACTGGGATCGTGCCGGCGGAGCCGGCGCTTCAGGAGAGCTGGTATCCTTTCTCATAAGGAAGGGATCGTATGAAAAATCTGGTCAGGCTGGCGTTTTGCATGTCGTTGTCGATCAGCGTTGCCGGTGCGGACGAACCGGTCGAGCCGGACTCGGTGGTCGGCGTACCGCTGCGGGGCAGCGAGGCGGTGGAGTTTTTGACCAACGCCGAGCTGGTCGGAGAGCCCGAGAGCTTCGACGAAGCGGCCCTCACCGGTCCCATGCGGGTGACGCTCTCAGACGGCGACCGGACCTTCCGCGCGATCTTCAAGCACGAGAACACCAAGTACCCGGAGTTCCGCTTCTCGGACGGGCGCGTGGTCGAGGATGCCAGAGACTCGTACCGGCACGAGATCGCAGCGTACGAGCTCGACCGCCTCCTCGGTCTCGACATCGTGCCGCCGTGCGTCGAACGGAAGATCGGCTCGAAGACGGGCTCGCTGTGCTTCTGGGTCGAGGGCTCGATGACCGAGGCCGACCGTCGTGGACGAGGACTGCAGTCTTCCGATCCCGCGCAGTACAAGGAACAGCTGCTCGAGATCGAGCTTTTTCAGCAGCTCATCGCCGATCTCGACTATTCGGATCTCAGAAACCTGGTCGTCGACGAGCACCTTCGCATCCACAAGGTCGACTCCTCGATGGCCTTCGACTCCGAGCGCGACCTCTTGACCGGTCTCGACTCGTCGCGGCTGTCCCGACGACTGGTTCGGGCTCTCGATGTCCTCGACAAGAAGCAGATGAACGAGACGCTCAAGCCCTGGTTGTTCAGGGACCAGCTCGGCGCCCTCTGGCAGCGTAGGGGCGAGATCCTCAAGCGTGCCGAGTGGCTCGTCAAGGAGTACGGCGAGAGCGAGACCCTGTACTGAGGCGCCCGGGAGGAGCGACCCCGGGTATTCGGCGTCGCGGACGGAGGGCTCACCCGACACCACAAGGGTGCGCCTACAGGTTGCAACTGTGCTTTGAAGAGTTCGACCGATTGGAGGCGGGTCGTTGACGGCCTGCGACCACGCCGTTGAGGATGTGAGATCCGCCCAACCTGAGCGATCCGAATAGGTTTGTCGAAAAAAATCTGACGATCGGAGACATTTGTGGTATGGTCTTGGCCTCGTAGCCGACCGCCGGGGTCGGCTTCTGCTTGGGTGAACGCAGAGTTCACCACGATGTTCGGGTCGGGCGAGCCGCAGAATGGTCAAGCCCACGGAGAAGAGAAAGTATGTCGAAGAAGCTGTTTGTTGGAAGTTTGAGCTGGGACACGAATGATGAGGGCCTGCGCAATGCGTTCGCACCTCACGGTGAGATCGAAGAGGCAGTCGTGATCAGCGATCGCGACACCGGCCGCTCGCGCGGCTTCGGTTTCGTCACCTTCGAAGACGACGAAGCGGCCGACAAGGCCGTTGCGGCCCTCAATGGAACCGAGCTTGACGGCCGGACCATCCGGGTCGACGTCGCCCAGGCCAAGGAGCGCAATCGTGGCGGCGGTGGCGGTGGTGGCTACCGCGGTGGCAGCGGCTGGTAAGCCCTCCATCATCCGAAATCGAACCCCTCCCTCGCGGAGGGGTTTTTTGCTGCCTTTTGTCGTCGGTCGCCGGTCGATGCGGTCTCGAGCGAGGCATTGCAGCGCGTCGTCGGAGGTCGATCTCGCGCTGTGCTCGGCATGACAGCTGGGGAGGGGCGCGGTGTGGCGATGTGGGGCGGAGTTGCAGCGCCGGCGTCCCCTGGCCGGGCGAAGCGCAGCGGAACCAGCCTGCTTGCGGTTGCGCCGTGACGAGGGCCCGGCGTCGACCGGCGAGTGGGCACGGCAGGCATCCTGTGTGCCCTGCGATGGAGCTGGGCCACACCGAACCAGGTGTAGGGCAGGCATCCCTGCCTGCCCTGCGATGGAGCTCGGCTACGATTCGTCGACGGGCGCGGGTGCGTATCGGGCTGCCTCATCCGATCGCCCCCATGCCTCGTAGAGCTTGACCAGCCAGGTCGCGGCGTCGGTCGTGCGCGGGCCGTCGCGGCCCTCGGTCGCGAGATAGACCTCGTACGCGGACAGCACCAGGGGCTCGGCCTCGGAGAACCGCCGGCGCTCCGCGAGCAGGTTGCCCAGCGGCAGGCTGAACATCGCCCGCCCGGCGCTGCCCTCGGGGTAGGCGCGCTCAGCGACGGCGACCGCCGCACGCAGCTCGGCCTCGGCCTCGTCGAGCTTGCCCTGACCCCAGAGCACGTGCGCGAGGCTCCAGCGGCTCGAGGCGACGTCCGGGTGATCGGGCCCGTACGCGCGTTCCATTCCCGCGACTGCCTGCCGAAGAGAGGCTTCGGCCCTCTCCGGCTCGCCCGCGGCCTTGTACACCATGCCCATGTTGTTGAGAGTCCGTGCGACGTCGGGGCTGTCCTCGCCGAGCACCTGCTTGCGCATGGTCATCACCTCGTCGAGCAGCTCGAGGGTTCGGTCGAACTCGTGCATCCTGTAGTAGACGTTGCCGAGGTTCTCGAGGGACCGCGCGAGCTCGGGGTGCCGGTCGCCCCCGACCCGCCTGCTGATGTCGACGGCCTCCTCGAGCACCGGCAGCGCTTCGTCGTGGCGGCCCTGGAGCAGGAGCAGAATTCCGAGGTTGTTGACCGAGGATGCGGTGTCCATAGTCGGAGTGTCAATCGCCGCGCGTCGGATCTCGAGGGACCTGCGGGACAGTTCCTCGGCGGCGGCGAAGTCCCGCCGCGACAGCTGAATCAAGGTCGCCTTGTTCTCATAGCACGCGGCGGCCTGGAGGGACCCTTCGCCGTGGACCTCGATGTTCATGGCGAGCGCGTCGTCGAGCACCGGCTCGGCCTCGTCGAAGCGCCCGGCGTCGGTGAGGATCCGGCTGAGGTCCTCGAGCGAACCGGCGACCTCGGGGCTCGGCTCGCCGTACACCCGGCGGTGGCGTTCGAGGAGGTCCCGGCCGCGCTCGACGGCTTCGTCGTAGCGGGAGTCGCGCCAGGCGAGCTCGGCCAACGCCGACAGCGTGTTGATGGTCTCCGGGGCGTCGTCGCCGAGCAACCGGGTCCTCGCCTCGAAGGCCGCCTCGAGCAGGAGTTGAGCGCGATCGTAGTTTCCCAGGTTTCTGAAGGCCGTGCCGATGGTGTTGCGAACTTCGGCCTCGACGAGCGGCTGGTTCGGGAACGACGTGGCGATCCTCTCGGCCGCGTCATCGAGGGCCTCGACGACGGACACGTCGTAGCCCGCGCCCCAGGGGTTGGCGGCGCTCAGGGTCTCGCTCATGAATCGGTTGACCGCGAGTGCCTTGGCTGCCTCCTCTTCGGCGCGGTCGCGCTGCCGGGCGACCGCCCGGGACTGGACGGTCGCGGTGACCGCGAAGGCGACGAGCAGGACGAGCACGGTGGCGGCGAAGGCGGCCCCGAGCCGGTTGCGTTGCACCATCTTGCTGAGCTGGTAGGCGGCGCTCGGGCTGCGGGCGAGGATCGGCTGCGAGGCGAGGTAGCGGTCGACGTCGTCGCGGAGCTCGCCGGCGCTGCCGTAGCGGCGGTCGGCCTCCTTCTCGAGGCCCTTGCCGACGATGGTCTCGAGGTCGCGGTCAAGGCGGCGGACGCCGCTCCAGGTGTCGCGCAGCGGCGCCGGGGGATCCTCGCAGATGACGCGGACCGCCTCGGCCAGCGCGGCCCGCGACACGTCGTAGGGCCGGCGGCCGGTGAGCAGCTCGTACAGGATCACGGCGAGGGCATAGACGTCGGCCCGGACGTCGATGGCGGCGACGTCGCCCCGCGCCTGCTCCGGGCTCATGTAGGGCAGGGTGCCCTTGATGACGCCGATCTCGGACACCAGGGTCGCGGCAATGTCGGAGTCGGTGATCCGTGCGAGCCCGAAGTCGAGGATCTTGAGCGCCGGGAGTGAGCGGCTCTTGGTAGCGGCGGTCGACGACGCGGAATCCGCGGTGACGATGATGTTCGACGGTTTGAGGTCGCGGTGGATCACGCCCCGCTGGTGGGCGTAGTGGACCGCGTCGCAGATCGCTCCGAAGAGTCGGAGCCGGAGTGAGAGCTCGTGCTCGTCGACCCGGCTCGGCCGCGCGGCGAGCCACTCGTCGAGCGTGAGGCCGCGGACCAGCTCCATGGCGAAGTAGTCGTGGCCGTCGTCGGTGTGGCCGGACTCGTAGATCGCGGCGATGTTGGGGTGCTCGAGCCGGGCCAGGGTCTCGGCCTCGCGGCGGAACATCCGGACATGGAGCTCGTCGATCACGTGGTCGCGCCGCATCACCTTGAGTGCCACCCGGCGTTTCGGATGGTCCTGCTCGGCCTCCCAGACGACCCCCATCCCGCCCTGGCCGAGCTTACCCACGATGCGGTACCTGCCGATGGTTGCGGGCTGGTCCGGTTCGCGGACCGTCGGGGCGGCGGACGGTCCGGACACGGTTTCGTCGTGCTCGTTGAGGTCGTCGGAGGTGAGAGTCTCGTCGTCGTCGGGTCCCGGAACCCTGCTGTCGTCGTTCATGGCTGTGTCCCTCGTGTGTGGAGGCGCGACTATAGCAGAAGATCGGATGGATGGGATGTGCCAAGATCCTGATGCGTTTGTGGTTGCGAAAAAGGAGGCATACCCGTTGGTATGTCGAGTATTCTCGCAACCAGCCAGAGCACAGGAGTTTGGTGCAGATCGCCAGTGAGACTCGCTGATCTCAGGTGGTACCCTTTCTCCACGATCACGCGTCCGCAGCTTCGAGCTGGATTGGAAGCCATGACTGACAGCAACGACCTCGAGCAACGGATCCTCGATTTCCTCCGCGAGCGGCCCATCGCCAACCTGGCCACGGCCGAGGGCCGGCGGCCGAACGTGAGCGCGGTGGAGTTCGTCAACGACGGGCTGAAACTGTACTTCGTGTCCATCCCGAAGACCCAGAAGGTGGTCAACCTGGTCGAGAACCCGGCCGTGGCGCTGGCCATCAACGGCGCTGATCGGGGCCGCGACGAGGTGATGGGGGTCCAGTACTACGGACGGGCCGCTCCCGTCACCGACCACGAGACCATCGAGCGCATCAAGACCCGGTTCTTCGACAAGTACTTCTACGAGGATGCGGCCCACTGGTACGGGACCCGGGTTCTGTTCTACGAAGTGCGCCCGGAGCGCGTCGATCTCGTCGACTACAGCCAGGGTTTCGGACACAAGGACACCCTCGTTTTCGACGGCGCCGGCAGCTGAACCGGCCGCGGCGGACTCACTCGTCGCGCATCTTGTACTGCAGCGCGCGCTCGATGGCGCCGATCATGTTGTCGAGCAGCCGCTGTGCGGCGCCGGGTGCCGCGTTGGCGTCGTCGATGTGCGGGTGTGTGTAGCGGCGGCGTCCCTGCCGGCGATGAAGGGACGGCGTTGTCGCATGCTCGATACCGGGGTGAGGAATCCCTCGATCGCGGGGACGGTTTCATCAATAGAGAAACGGTCTCAACGAAAGCGACGGGTCGATGACGACGAAAACCGACGTGACACAGCTGCTGCACCGATGGCGCGATGGCGACTCCGCGGCCCTCGACGAGCTGACTCCGGTGCTCTACAACGAGCTTCGTCGAATCGCATCGGGACAGCTGGCGCGCGAGCGCCGCAACCACACCCTCCAGTCCACGGAAATCGTCCACGAGGCCTTTGTCCGGCTCATCGGCACCGACGTGCCGTGGCAGGATCGGGCCCACTTCCTCGCGGTCGCCGCACGCATCATGCGTCGTTTGCTGGTCGACCATGCCCGGGCGCGCGGACGCGAGAAGCGCGGCGGCGATCTGGCGCGGGTCACGTTGCAGCCCTCCGACGCCTGGTCGGCGCCGGTCAGCGAAGATCTGCTGACCCTCGACGGCGCCCTGTCCAGGTTTGCGGTGCAGGACGAGCGCGCCGCGTCGGCCGTCGAGCTCCACCACTTCGGCGGGCTGACCTACGACGAGGCGGCCGAAGCGCTCGGTGTTTCGCCGGCCACGGTCAAGCGCGACCTGCGGGTGGCGCGCGCATGGTTGCGGCGGGAAATGACGGGGGCCGCAGGTGCGGCCTGAGGCCCGCAGGGTGCGTCAGGGCGGATCGCTGAACCCAGGTCAGCGAGCCCGATCGGGCGCGCGTTCGGCCCGGGCCGGTCGCGACAGGCGGCCGTTCCGGGTTGTGACGGGGCTCGGACGGTGATGGACGAGCGCCGCTGGCGTCGTGTGCGCGAGATCTTCGACCTCGTGGTCGAGCTCGAGCCGGAGCTCCGCAACGCCGTCCTCGACGAGGCCTGCGGCGACGACGACGAGCTTCGTCGGGAGGTCGACAGCCTGCTCGTCGCGAGCGGCGAGGCCGAGACCGACATCCCGCGACTGATCGGGGCCGCTGCCAGAGGCGCAGTCGACGCCCACGACCGCGGGACCGCCTCGCCTGGAGGAACCGTTGGTCCGTACCGCCTGATCAGCCTGCTCGGCCGCGGCGGCATGGGAAGGGTCTTCCTGGCCGAACGGGCGGGCGGGTCGTTCTCCCACCGGGTCGCGCTCAAGCTGCTCCGGCCGGGGCTCGCGGACACCGGAATGGAGGCCCGATTCAGGTCCGAGCGCCAGATCCTGGCCGATCTGCGACACCCCAACATCGCCCGCCTGATCGACGGCGGCACGACCGACGACGGGACGCCGTATCTCGTGCTCGAGTACGTCGAGGGCCGGCCCTTCGACCGGTGGTGCGACGAGCAGCGGCTGACCGTCGAGCAGCGGCTCGAGCTGTTCCGGGAGGTCTGCTCGGCGGTCCAGTCGGCCCACCGCAACCTGGTGGTGCACCGCGACCTCAAGCCGGCGAACATCCTGGTCACGGCAGACGGCCACCCCAAGCTGCTCGACTTCGGGATCGCCAAGCTCCTCGGACCGTCGACCCACGACCACACCATGGCGGTCACCGGGACTCTGGACCGGCTGCTGACCCCCGCCTTCGCGAGCCCCGAGCAGGTCGTCGGACAGCCTGTGACCACCGCGAGCGACGTCTACTCGCTCGGGGTGATCCTGTACGAGCTGCTGGCCGGGTCCAACCCGCACGTCTTTTCCGATTCCTCGGCGACCGAGGTCGAGCGGGTCATTTGCCGCGAGGCGCCCGATCGGCCGAGCCTGTCGGTCCGGCGTTCGGCCGGAACGCCCGCCGGCGCGGAGACCGCACGGCTTCGGCGCACGACCGCGGACCGGCTCGCGCGACGGCTGACCGGCGACCTCGACACCATCGTCATGACCGCGCTGCGCAAGGAACCCGATCGCCGGTACCCGTCGGTGGAAGCGCTCTCGGAGGATGTCCGCCGGCACTTCTCGGCACTCCCGATTTCGGCACGACCGGACACGCTGGCGTACCGCGCCGGGAAGTTCGTCCGCCGCCACCGGGGATCGGTGGTCACCTCCGCCGTCGGTGTCGCGGCCGTGGTGGCGTTCGGCGTGCAGTCGGGGGTCAACGCGCGGATCGCGGGCGATGAGCGCGACCGGGCCCGCGCGGCCGAGGAGCGGGCGCGGGTCGAAGCGCGGACGTCGGATCAGGTGTCGTCGTTTCTCGTCGACCTGTTTCGGGTCGCCGATCCCAGCCAATCCCGCGGGGCAGACGTCACGGCGCGCGAGCTGCTCGACCGCGGCGCGGCCCAGCTCGCCGCCGAACTCGCCGATCAGCCCGCCACGCGGGCCCGGCTGCTCAGAGCCGTCGGGGAGGTCTACACCAACCTCGGCGAGTACGAAGAGGCCGCCGAGCTTCTCGCCGAGTCGGTGGAGGTGCTGCGGCGCGACGTGCCGGACAGCCCGGACCTCCCCGCGGCTCTCAACGAGCTCGCCAAAGCGCGCTTCGACCTCGGCGACGTCGAGGCGGCCGAGCGGCTGTCCGGGGAGGCCCTCGCCGCCGCTCGGCGGAGCTTCGGCGGCGACCACCGGCAGACCGCCATGGCGCTCAACAACCTGGGCTGGCTGTCGTTCGAGAAGACCCGCCTCGAGAACGCCGAGCGGTATCACCGCGAGGCACTGGCCATGCGAACCAGGCTCCATGGCGACGAGCACGGCGAGGTGGCGGAGAGCCTGTTCAATCTCGGCACCGTGGCGCTCGAGCTCGAGCGGCTCGACGAGGCCGCAGAGCTGCACCGACGCGGGTACGAGATGCGGCGGCGCGTGCTCGGCGACGACCACCCCTTGACCCTGTCGAGCGTCGGCACCGTTGCCGCGACCTACGAGGCGCAGAAGAGGGTCGCCGACGCCCTCGAGTTCATCGACGCCGCCATGCCGACGGCGGTCCGGGTCTTGGGTCCCGACCATCCGGATGTCGCCTATCTCGAGGTCATGCGCGGCCGGCAGTACCGGTTTCTCGGCCGAACCGACGACGCGGTGACGTCGTTTCGGGAGGCGGCGCGGATTGAGCGCCTGTCCCGAGGTCCGGACCACCCCTACGTGGGTTACGCCGAGATCCAGCTCGGGACGGTGCTCGCCACCGCCGGTCGGTTTGACGAGGCCGAGAAGGCCTACGGGGAGGCGCTGCGGATCTACCGCACGGCCTACCCGGATGGTGACCGCAACGTCGCCAACGTCCTCGGAAAGCTGGCCAAGCTCGAGCTCGAGCGTGGCGACGGTGAGGCGGCTCTCGAGGTCGCGCGCGAGTCCCGAGAGCTGTTCGGCCGACAGCTGCCCGCGGGCCACACCGAGCTCCTCGAGGGCGACATCATCATCGGCCTCGCGCTGGCCGAGGCCGGCTGGACGGCGGAGGCGCGGTCGATGCTGGAATCTGTGCTGCCCCGGATCGAGGCCATCGGCCACGGCGACGGCCCCGACGCCCGCCGGGTGCGGCAGGCGCTGGCCGCGCTGCCCGAGACGAGCTGATCACACCGCCGTGCCGGTTCGTTCGGCCGGCGCTCCGACAGCGGCCGAGATGGCGACTGGATGCTTGCTGAAGTCCGTGGCCGGGACGCGAGCGCAGGGTTCGGCGGTGTGGACGGTGGGCCGAGGCCCACCCTACGACGCTCACCCCTGGACCCTGAAACGATCCGCAGATCGGGACTGATCCGTCGAGCGGACCCGGCCGGCGTAGGGTGGGGCTTGCCCCACCGTCCAGGTCGATGAGGGTACCCGGCGCGTGGTCACGCTCGTGTTCGATCGGGACGGTGGGCCGAGGCCCACCCTATGACGCTCACTCCGAGACCGTGAAACGGTCCGCAGATCGGGACTGATCCGTCGAGCGGACCCGGCCGGCGTAGGGTGGGGCTT
>CAZXMW010000039.1:0-32049 GCA_964641415.1 uncultured Thermoanaerobaculia bacterium
CCCCACTGCTGCCTCCCGTAGGAGTCTGGGCCGTGTCTCAGTCCCAATGTGGCCGTTCACCCTCTCAGGCCGGCTACCGATCGATGCCTTGGTAGGCCATTACCCCACCAACAAGCTAATCGGACGCGGGCCCATCCAGAGGCGACAGGTCCGAAGATCCCCGCCTTTCCCCACTCCAGCTCGCGCCGGAGTGGACTCATGCGGTATTACCCCCGGTTTCCCGGGGCTATCCCCCACCTCTGGGTAGGTTACCCACGCGTTACTCACCCGTTCGCTGCTCGTGTACCCCCGAAGGGGCCTTACCGCTCAACTTGCATGTGTTAAGCACGCCGCCAGCGTTCATTCTGAGCCAGGATCAAACTCTCCAGTTGAAAATCGAAGATCGTCATGCCGAAGCACGACGGTCATTTCAAAGGATGAGCTCGATCGTTATTCGAACTCGATTTGTCATCCATCGCTCGACAATTTCTCGTCGTTTGACAGAGGTCCGTCAGTATCTCGATCCAGTTTTCAAAGAGCCTGCGCCCGTCTCGGGCTCACCAGTCTAGGCCGTTCTTCCCTCTCTGTCAACCTTCCTGAGAGGCGTGGGAGAGGACCGTTCCGGCTGAACGGGAGCGCAACCTTACGGAAGGTCGAGCCGCATGTCAACCCCCTGTTCCGAGATTTCTCGGGGATTCTTCTGCGCCGCCCCTCCTCCGTGCCGCGTCGCGGCAAAACCCGTTACACTAAGTGGTTTCGATGCATGAGATTACCCCTTCGGCGGGCAGCTCAGACCGAATCCAACATGATCCGGCGAATTTCTCCGGGCATCAGAGTTCGGCCGAAGTCAAAACCGAGAGAGCGCAGACGGACGCCGTGCATCGTGCGCTGCAAGAGAAGACCGCGTGAGATCTCGGGCCGAGAAAGGAAACGCGAAGAGGAGAGGGGGAAGAGTTCCGAGACTGATGCTCGGATCGACTCTCGACAGGATGGAGGGCGCCTCGTAGAGAGGTCCGAACTCTTCTCCCCCAATCTCTTCGCGTCAGGTGGGGTGATGCCTTGAAGCATCACCAGGGAGCCGGAAGTTTTTCCACCTTGCACACTCAGTGTGGTCCGTTCGATTGTGATGCACAATCCCCCGTCTGAAGGGATTTTGGCTCATGTTGGGAATCATTCTCGTTCATGAAGATCCGACACCGAGAATCGCCCCCTGCCAGACGACCGTCAGACGACCGGTCCGGCTCAGCCCAAGATGAAGACCACCCGGCGGCCGTCAACGCGCCAGCGCTCGGCCAGCAGACGGCGCAGAGCTTCCGGATAGGCGAGATGCTCCTCGGCCAGGATCCGGTCGGCAAGGGCCCCGGCGTCATCACAGCCCTCGACCGGAACCGGCCGCTGGACCACGATGGGCCCATGATCGAGCTCGAGATCGACCAGGTGCACGGTGCAACCGGAGACCTTGACTCCGTACTCGAAGGCGTCGCGCTGGCCGTGCAGACCGGGAAATGACGGCAGCAGCGATGGGTGGATATTGAGGATCCGGTTCGGGTACGCCTCGATGAAGAACCGCGACAGCAGGCGCATGTAGCCCGCGAGACAGACCCACTCGACACCGGCCGTCCGGAGCCGGTCGATGATGGCGGCGTCGTGTTGCTCTCGGGTGTCGTAGTCGGTGTGCGGAAACACCGCGGTCGGAATGCCCTGCGCGACCGCCCACTCGAGCCCCGGGGCGTCGGCCTTGTTCGACACCACGACAGCCACCTGGGCGGGCGCCTCACCCGCGCGGCAGGCGCGGACGATGGACTGCATGTTGGAGCCGCGGCCGGAGATGAGGATGCCGAGCTTGATTACCATGGCGATAGTCTAGGCGAGTCCAGCTCCGGTTTCGCCTCCGGCTTCGCTGAAGCCGGGGGCGAAACCGGAGAATGAGCTTCGGTTCGACTCAGGCGCGCGAGCTCGTCTCAAGTTGACACCCCAGAGGCTGTGGGATATAACACCGCGGCCTGGTGTGCCCAGGTAGCTCAGATGGTAGAGCACCGCACTGAAAATGCGGGTGTCGGTGGTTCAATTCCGCCCCTGGGCACCACAATGACCGCCGTGATCTCGCGAGATCACGGCGGCCATTGTGGTTCGTGAGGAGGCGCATCAAACCGGTCGCCGGGTATCTCGCGAGCTTCTGGATTTCATCTGCCGCTGCCTTTCCCCGTTGTCGCGCCCGACCTCGTTTCGTCCGCTCGTTCCGTCATCCTCGAACAACTCCGGAACGAGGACGGGCGCGAAAACGGGAACCAGCGGCACCCTCCGGCTCGCGATCACGTTCCTCGGCACCGGAATTGCGTACAATACGTCGCAATGGAAATGCTCAGATTCTTCCTGGCTACCGGGTGGGTGGCGAAAGTCGTCCTCGTCATCCTGGTGCTGTTCTCGCTCGCCTCGTGGTCGGTGATCTTCGGCAAGTGGCGCGAGCTGACCAGCGCCGCCGCGGCCTCGGACCGTTTCATTCGGCTGTTCCGCAAGGCGTCCCGGCTCAACGAGGTGTCGGGCCAGGTGCAGAAGCACCGAAGCTCGCCGCTGGCGCCGATGTTCCAGGCCGGGCACTCGGAGCTCGAGGCCCAGCTCAGGGCGACGGCACGTCCCGGCAGCAGCCAGGAGCCGAGCCTGAAGATCCGCAGCCTGGACGGCATCTCACGGGCCCTCGAGAGGGTCCGCGGCGCCGAGCTCGAGCGCCTGCAGCGGGCGCTCCCGATGCTCGCCACAACCGCCAGCGCGACACCCTTCATCGGCCTTTTCGGCACGGTGTGGGGCATCATGAACACCTTCCGCGCGATCGGCGCGACCGGCTCCACGTCGATCCTGACGGTCGCGCCCGGCATCGCCGAGGCGCTGATCAACACGGCGGCCGGACTGCTCGCCGCGATTCCGGCGGTCATCGCCTACAACCACCTTCTGGCCCGGGTGCGCTCGCTCAACCGACGGATGGAGGACTTCGAACTCGAATTTCTCAACCTGGTCGAGCGCAACTTCCACTGAGGTCACGATGGCGGGACGAGTCAGCGACAGCCTGGACGAAATGGCCGAGATCAACGTCACGCCGCTGGTCGACGTGATGCTGGTGCTGCTGATCATCTTCATCATCACCGCCCCCATGCTGGTCCAGGGCCTCAAGGTCAATCTGCCGAAGCAGGATGCCCCGGCCATCGCCGGTCGGAGCGACGAGCCGCTCGTCCTGACCCTCACCACCGACCGGATCATCTTCCTCGACGACGACCCGATCCATCTGGAGCTGCTCGCCGACCGCCTCGGAGCGACGCTGGCCGGCCAACCGCGCCCGGTCTACGTCAAGGCCGACCAGGATCTGCCGTACGGCTTCGTGGTCAAGGTGCTCGCCGTGCTCGACCGGGTCGGCGTCGAGCAGGTCGGCATGGTGACCGTCCCCGAGGAGCGCTGAGTGGACCCGGTGTCACGCATTCTGACCGAGCGCCAGCGCGCCCGCCCGCGGCTGTTCCCCTACGCCTGCATCGCCCTCGCGATGCACGGCGGCATCGCCGGGGCGATCTTTCTCGCGAGCCGCAACGCTGCCGCGAGACCGGCCCAGCTGCCGGCGGTCTCGGTGCGCATCGTCCGGCCCGAGCCGCCCCCCCGAAACCGCGCAACGCGACCACAGCCCCGTCCGACGGCGCCGCCGGTCGTCACCACCCCCGAGCCGGAGCCGGCGCCCGTGGCGACGCCGCCGCCGGAGACCGTCGCCGCCGAAGTGCCGCCGAGCGACACCGCCATGGCGGCGCCCGACCAAAGCGCGACGCCTCGTCCGGCCCCGCCGCCCGACGCAGCCGGCGACCGCTCGGGCGGGCTGTCGCTGGGCGCCGGCGGCGGCCGCGAAACCGCCGGCATCCCGTCGGACTTTCACTTCGCCTACTACGTCCAGCGGATGCTCGCACTCATCGAGTCCCGCTGGTACAAGCCGGCGGTGCCCGAGGGCACCGAAGCGCGGGTTCGCTTCACCATCAGCCGCGACGGGCGGGTCAACCGGATCGAGCTCGAGTCGAGCTCGGGTCTGTCATCCTTCGACCGCGCCGCCCTGCGCGCGCTGTATGCCGCCAACCCCCTGCCGCCGCTGCCGCCCGCCTACGCCAAACCCAGTCTGACCGTTCACCTGACCTTTTCGGAGTAACCCATGCGATCCACGACCCTCTCCGCGCTCCTGCTGTGCGCCATGGCCGTCACCGTCGCCGCCCAGGACGACGAGATCTACCTCGAAATCACCCAGCCTGGTCTGCGTCGGGTCGCGATCGCGGCACCGCCGCTGATGGTTCTCCCGGGCACGCCGGCGGACGTCGCGAGCGGCTTCCAGGAGACCCTCGACGAGGATCTCGCCGCCGCAGCGCCCGTTGCCGTCGTCGAAAGACGCCTCTACGCGCTGGTCGAAGACGACCCGCGGCCCGAGGTGCTCCACCAGCGCTGGCGTTCCATCGGCGCTCAGTTCCTGCTGTCGGGAACGGTGGTGCGGGCCGGCGGTCAGCTGGTGGTCGAGGCACGCCTCATCGACCTCGTGTCCGGCGAGTACGCCTTCGCCAAGCGCTACCGGGCCGGGATCTCGGCCGCCGAGGTGGTTGCCCACACCATGGCCAACGACCTGGTTCAGGTCTTCACCGGTCGCCCGGGGCCGTTTCTGTCGCGCATCGCGTTCATCTCCGACCGGTCCGGCAGCTCCGAGCTGTGGGTCATGGACTGGAGCGGCGCCAACCAGAAGCAGCTGACCAAGCACAGCTCGCTCGCCCTGGCGCCGTCGTGGTCGCCGGACGGCGCGCACCTGGCGTTCACCTCGTATCTCAGGGGCGCGCCGGCGCTCTACCTGCTGACGCCCCGGGAGGGCTACCTCAAGCTGCTCCGGGACGACGGCGGCGTCAACTCGTCGGCATCGATCTCACCGGACGGAAAGGACGTGGCGTTCGCCTCGAGCCGGGACGGTAACGTCGACATCTACACCATGCCGCTCGACGGCGGCGAGGCCCGGCGACTGACCACCGCGCGAGGCATCGACACTCAACCCGCCTGGGCGCCCAACGGGCGCCAGATCGCCTTCACCTCGACGCGCTCGGGCAGCCCGCAGATCTATCTCATGGACGCCGACGGGTCGAACATCCGCCGGATCAGCTTCGGCGCCTACTTCCACGACGAGCCGACCTGGGCCCACGACGGCATCCGGATCGCGTGCACGACCCGCGACCAGGGCACGTTCGAGATCGCCACCATCAATGCGGTGACCACCGAGCGCACCGTGATCGGAGCGCCCGGAAACAACGAGTCGCCGTGTTTCTCGCCCGAGGGCTCGATGATCGCCTTCGAGTCGGATCGCACCGGCAAACCTCAGATCTACATCACCAACGCCGACGGTGTTCCGCGCCAGCTGACCTCGGAGGGATCGAACCACTCGCCGACCTGGATCGGAGCGACGGAGTGATTTTCCTTGTTTTCAATTTTTTGACGTGATTTCATCTGAAATCACGTCAGAGAATCGAAGCCGCAACACGAACCGGTGACGAGGACATGGACTCATGAGCGACAGAAAGTACCGCCACCGCGGCTACCAGGACGACGACCGGGACCGCGAGCCGAGGCGTGACAAGCCCAAGTCGAGCGGACCACGCCGGTACGACGACGCGCCCCGCGGCCGCGGCCTCGGTGCGCCGACCAAGGTGAGCTTCAAGTGCGCCCGCTGCGGCCGAACGCTGGTTGAAACGACGGTCGAGCTCGACGCCACCTGTCCGGGCTGCCGGTCTCCGCTGCACTCATGCTCCAACTGCGCCTATTTCGACACCGGCGCGCGGTTCGAGTGCCGCAAGCCCGTTGAAGCGCGGGTTGAATCGAAAACGAAAGCCAACGACTGCGGGTTCTTTCAGCCCAAGGCGGTGCGCGACCTCGCTCTCAAGCCGTCGGACGGCGGCAATCGCAAACCCGACGACCCGCGCGCGGCCTTCGACGCGCTGTTCAAGAAGTAGCGTTGGGGCGAATCGCTGTTAGCTTTTAGCTTTTAGCTTTTAGCTTTTAGCCCATCGCAATCGTCCCCGCCGCTCGACTTCGGACCACCAGCGGGGCGGAAACGCGAAGTGCCGCCGAGTCGACCCCCACCGGCCAGCGACCATGCTGTGATGGAGCCAACAGCTAACAGCTAATAGCTAACAGCTAATAGCTAACAGCTAAAAGCCATCCTATCCCTTCGAGCTCGAAGCGGTGATGGTCTCCAGGCCGTGGGCGTTGGGGCCGGTCTCGACCCGACGCAACAGCCAGGCGAAGAGCAGCGCCAAAAAGCCCAGCGTCGAGAACATCCACATCCCCGGTGCGTAGCCGACGGGATTGGAAGCGCTCGCCGCGAACGCGTCGTTGGTCCGCCCGATCATCCAGTTCATGCCGAACACGCCGACCTGCTGGACCAGGGTCATCACCGAGTAGGCGGTCCCGAGACGCTTCTCCTCGACGATGTAGGCGACCGAAGGCCACATCACGGCGGGCACCAGCGAGAACGCGATGCCCATCATGATGATGGGCACCCACAGCGGCGCCACCTGGTAGGCCATCATCACGTACACCGGCATCAGCAGCAGCGAGCCCGCCATCATGAACAGGGCCCGTTTGCCGACCTTGTCGACCAGCAGACCGAACAGCGGGGTCGCGATCATGCCGGCGAGGGGCAGCACGCTGTTGTACTGGCCGGCAGTGTCGCGCGCCATGTCCCAGGCTTCGATGAAGAACTTGATGGCGAAGCTGCGGAACGGGAAGATCGCCGAGTAGAAGGTGACACAGAGCGCAACGACGAACCAGAAGGAGTAGTCGAATCGGAACAGATCCGACAGCACCAGCTTCTCGGTTTGCTCGGCTCTGCCCAGGCCGTAACGGCGCGACGCGAGCCACTCGAGGGCGGCGTACGCCAGAGCTGCGACGGCGCACAGACCGCCGATCACGGCGGCCACCACGAGCGGGCCGCGCCAGCTCTCGTAGGCGAAACCGGCCCAGGTCGGCGACCAGTCGGTGCCGACCTGGCCGAGGCGCGCGATGGTCAGGTTGATGCCGAAGGCGAAGCTGAGCTCGCGCCCCTTGAACCACTTGGCGAGCGCGGTGGTGATGGCGACGATCAGCGGCTCGGAGCCGATGCCGAGCAAAAAGCGCGCCACGAGCATGACCGTGAAATCCTCGGTGACGGCCATCAGGATCGCGGCCACGGTGCAGATCGAGCCGAACAGCACGGTCGACTTGGCGGTCCCGAACTTGTCGATGATGATGCCGCCGATCAGCAGCACGATCACCGCGGCCGCCGAGTACACCGAGTAGAGCTGGCCGATGTTCTCGTCGGAGAAGTCGAGCGCCTCCTTGAGCATGTCGGCGATCGGCGCCACCGAATCGTAGACATAGTAGTTGGCGAACATCGCCACACTGATGACGACGAGAACCAGCCAGCGGTACGCCGGCGACGGTTGGGGCGCGAGCACGTCGGGTGCGGGCGAGTCGGTCATGGGCCTCTCCTCCGTGGTCGGGGCATTGTAACCGCGCTCACGGAATAGCCTCGGTGGAAGTCTGTTAAGATCACAGTCGGCGCGCGGTCACGGGAGCCGATCGGCGCGCCGCTTTCTCGATGCTCACACGCAGACGCTTTCTTCGTAACGTGTCGCTCGGCGCGGCCGCGTCCACCGGATTCACCAGCTACGGTGTCGCCGGTGCGCTCGACCTGCCCGGGCTGCGCCACGTCACCCTCGAGCTGGGCGATCTGCCGTCGGCGTGGGACGGTCTGCGGATCGCCCAGATCTCAGACGTCCACGCCGGACCGTTCATGCCGGCCGAGCGCATGCAGCGGGTGGCACGCATGGTCGACTCGCTCAACGCCGACCTGGTGGTCTTCACCGGAGATCAGATGGACCGGCGACCGTCCGACGCGCGCCTCTTCGTCCGCGGCTTCCGGGGGATCTCGGCGTCGCTCGGCGTCTACGGCATCCTCGGCAACCACGACCACTACTTCGACCCGTCGATTTCGGAACGCGCCCTCGCCGAGGCCGGGATCACTCCGCTGGTCAACCAGACGGCAGTTCTCCGGCGCAACGGCGCGGAGCTCGCGCTGATCGGCCTCGAGGACCTCAACGCCGGCCTCGGGCGCACCCCGGATTTCGGATTGCTCGAACGGGCTCCGGACACGTTCCGGCTGTGCCTGAGCCACCAGCCGCGAAGCTGGCACGACGCGGCCGCTGCCGGCGCCCACCTGACCCTGTCCGGCCACACCCACGGCGGCCAGATCGCGCTCACCCAGCGCACCCTCAACGTCGCCCGGGTCCAGAGCCGATATATCGCCGGCCCCTACCGCCGAGACGACGCCGTGCTGTACGTGTCGCGCGGCATCGGCGTCGGCGCCGTGCCGCTCAGGCTCGGCGCCCCACCCGAGGTCGACCTCCTCGTGCTGCGCCGCCCCGCCGCCAAGAGCACCCTCGCCGCCTGATCGCCTGACGGCGGTCAGCTCTCAGCTCTCAGCGGGTCTTGCGTTTTGCTGGGTCAAGGCATCCCGTTGCGATGAAGCTGACGGCTGACCGCTGACAGCCAGGCCCACGAGAACGTCAGCACCCTGTTACTCTGAAATCATGGAGCTGTCGGCGGAGCTTCTGGCCAAGGGTGGGTTGAGCCTGCTGGCCCTGGCGCTGGTGGTCTGGCGGCACCGGCGGCCGGGCGATCTCAAGGACCACCAGGCCGGACAGATGCTCGGGGTGATGGCGATCGTCGCCGTCGCCGCCTACACCAACTTCGGCCAGTTCCACGGCGTCGCCATGGTCCACCACTGGGAGCAGTTCCACTACTTTCTGGGCTCCAAGTACTTCGGCGAGGTCGGCTACGACGGCCTGTATGTCGCGTCGCTGGCTGCCGAGCGCGAGCTCGACACCGGACACCATCCGCAGCCGGTGATGCGGGATCTCAGAACCAACGAGGTGGTTCCGGTCGGGGCGCTGGTCAACCACATGAAGGAGGTCCGGGAGCGCTTCTCCGATGAGCGGTGGCGGGCTTTCCGCGCCGATGTCGGCTTCTTCCTCGACCGCAACCAGTACTCGTACATCTCCAGCATCCGCCGCGACCACGGCTACAACCCGACCCCGACCTGGACGTTCAGCGCGCGGCTGTTCTCGGCCTTCATGCCGGCCTCGGACCGGTCGCTGTCGGCGCTGGCGTGGATCGACGCCGCGCTGCTCGCCGGCGCGTTCGTTCTCGTGTTCCGGACCTTCGGCACCCGGATCGGGTGCCTGTCCCTGATCATCTTCGGCCTCGGCTACCCGTGGCGCTTCGACTGGGTCGGCGGCGCCTTCCTGCGTCAGGACTGGTTGGCGGCCGTGATCGCCGGGATCTGCCTGCTCAAACGGCAGCGCCACGGCCTGGCCGGCGGTCTGATCGCCTACGCCTTCATGGTGCGGGTCTTCCCCGGCGGCTTCCTGATCGGCCCCGCGGTGGTCTTCGTCCGCCACCTCGTGGAGAAGCGGCCGACCCGGTGGTTCCGGCGCCTCGCGGCCGGCTTCGTCATCGGCGTCCTGCTCTGCCTCGCCGCCGGCAGCCTCACCGGCCGCGGACCGGCGGCCTGGTCCGACTTCGCATGGAACCTGGACAAGCACCACGGCACCTGGTTGACCAACAACGTCGGGTTGAAGAACGTCCTGCTCTATGACGCGGCGACCATGCGCCGCGAGGACGTCGACTTCCGGCTGCCCGAGCCGTGGATCAAGTGGCAGGAGAAAATGAACCGGCTGCAGGACGAGCGGCGCCCGGTGCTGTTCGTCGCCGCGGCGGTGCTCGTGGCGCTCACCGCCGCTGCAGCGTGGCGGCTCGAGGTCCATCAGGCGGCGGTGCTGGGAATGGTCGTCGCCTTCGCGGCGGTGGTGCTCACCTGCTACTACTGGGTGATGCTGCTGCTGGTGCCCATGGGTCGGGGCCGGTGGGGACCGACGGCGGCCTGGCTGGCGCTCAACACGGCGCTCTACGCCGGCCACTTCCGCTACCGAAACGCGCTGTCCTTCGAGGCCGTGTACGGGCTCTTCTCCTGGGCGCTCGCGATCTACTTCCTCGCCTGGATGGCCCCGGATGCGTGGAAGACCGCGCGTGAGGGGTGGACCTGGTTGCGTGCCAGAACATCTGGGGACACCACCACCTGAACGTCCGCGATCCGCCACCGAGGCACAGATGGCGGACTTCATGGATCTCTCGTTGGGTCATTCCAGTCGCTTGTGAGCGCGTGATTTTGTCAACGCAAAGCTCGCGAAGACATCGCAATTGAGAGTTCGCGCTGCTGACCGCTTCGATTCGGGCGCCCGGGTCGAGGTTCAGAAATCGAGCCTTCCAGCACGACTGATGTCGTCGAAACCCGACCCGAACGGCTACATGGGGTACAAACCCTCGTCGCGGGTGGGTGGGGCGCCGCCGAAGGCGCCGCCGCCATCTTCGCCCATCTCACTTTCGATGGCGTCGCCGAGCTCCTCCTCGATGCGCTCGGGGTCCTCGCCGGCCTCGAGCCGGCGGATCATCTCCTCCATGGCCGGGGTCACCGGCTCGCCGGCGATCTCGGTCATCTTGCGCACCGCCGCCGCCATCTGCCGCGGGTCGTTCTCGTCCATCCCTTCGAGCTCGGCCGCCAGCTTCATCATCTCGCGCTCCATCTTCGGATCGTCGAGGTCGTCACCGCCTCCGTCATCGGCGCTCTTGCGGCCGGCAGCGATCCCGAATCGAGACGGCACGCGCACCAGCTCCTCGGCGCCGCACCTGGGGCACGAAGGCACTCTGCTCGGCTCGACCTTGAACGAGTGAAAGCTGTAGATTCGATTGCACGCGGAGCACAGAAACTCGTAGATCGGCATGGTTCACCTTCCGTCGCCGGGTCCGCCCCATTCGCCGACCCGGTAGTCATCCAGACCGCTGTCGCCGAGCCGCCATCCGTCGACCCGCAAGGCGAGCTCCAGAGATTCGCGATGGTAGCGACGGGCAAGCTGGTGCGGCAAGTGGACCGCCCGACGGACCATCTCGGGCTCCTCGAGCGGAACCCGCAGGATCACGACGCCGGGACCGCTGAGCAGCCGGTGCCGGATCGCCGCACAGAGTTTCTCGACACCCTCGCCGGTGGCGGCGGAGACGTTCACCGACTGCCGGTCGCCCGCCGCCGCCGGTCGCCGGCCGGCGAGCAGATCGACCTTGTTGAGCACGATGAGCTGGCGCTCCCGCTCGACGCCCAGTCCCGCGAGAACCTCGTCGCCGACCAGCAAGTGCTCCTCCCACGACGGATGAGCCACGTCGACCACGTGGAGCACGAGATCAGCGTCCACGGCCTCCTCCAGGGTCGACCGGAACGGCGCCACCAGATCGTGGGGCAGCTTGCGGATGAACCCGACCGTGTCGGTCATCACCGCGGTCACCTCTTCGCCGAGGGCGACCCGCCGCGCCCGCGGGTCGATGGTGGCGAAAAGCCGGTCCTCGACCAGCACCCGAGTTTTGGAAATCCGCCGGAACAGGCTCGACTTGCCGGCGTTGGTGTAGCCGACCAGGGCGACCGACGGGAGCTTCTGGCGGCGCTCGCGCCGCAGCCGCCGGTCGCGCTCGATGACGGCGAGCTTGTCCTTGAGCTGCGCGATGCGCCTGGACACCAGCCGGCGGTCGATCTCGAGCTGGGTCTCGCCGACACCGCGCGTGCCGATCCCGCCGGCCTGCCGGGAAAGGTGCCGCCAGCGGCGGGTCAGCCGCGGCAGCAGATAGCTCAGCTGCGCGAGTTCGACCTGGGTGCGCGCCTCGCGGCTTCGGGCGCGGGCGGCGAAAATGTCGAGGATGACGGCGGCCCGGTCGAGCACCTTGACGTCATCCGGCATGGCGCGCTCCAGATTGCGGATCTGGGAGGCGGTCAGGTCCTCGTCGAAGACCACGGACCGCGCCCGTTCGTCCTCGGCGAGGGAGGCGACGCGTTGGACGAACCCGGCGCCGATCAGGGTCGCCGGGTCCGGCGACCACCGTTCCTGGATCAGCCGGCCGACCACTCGACCGCCCGCGGTGTCGACCAGGCGCTCGAGCTCGTCGAGATGGTCGTCGACCTCGCTGCGGAGTGCGCCCGAGCACACCAGACCGACGAGCACCGCGGGCTCGTCGTGGGGCGGTTGCACCTCGATCTCGCGCCGTGACCTCAGGGCAGATCCTCCTGGTGGAAGCGCATCAGGACCTTCTCGAAGGCGACGAGCGTCTCCTCGATGTCCTTCGCCCCGTGCGCGCTCGACACGAAGCCCGGACCTCCGTGCGCCGGCGGCAACAGCACGCCCTCGTCGCGCAGCCCGCGGGCGAGCCTCCGGTAGCCGTCGGCGTCGGCGCGCCGGGCCGCGGTCCCCGAAGCCACGCGGTCGACCCCGAAGTAGAGGGCGAACACCGACCCGACGCGGTTGACCACGATCGACCGCTGGAACCGGTCGGCCAGGTTGCGGATGCCGTCGGCGAGCTGCGCTGACCGCTCCTCGAGCCGGTCGTACGTGGTGTCGTTCTTGAGGATCGACAGGACGGCCTCGGCCGCCGCCAACGACACCGGATGCGGCGATGCGGCAACCTCGGGCCCGAACGGCTCAGCGTCGTTGTGGTCGGCATTGACCCCGAACACCCCGATCGGGAATCCGCCGCCGAGGGCGGAGCCGTAGACCGCGGCGTCGGGCGTCAGCCCGGCCCATGCGGCCGCGCCGCCGCGCCCCAGCCGGAAACCTGAAACCCTCTCGTCGAGGATCAGCAGGATGCCGGCGTCGCGACAGGCAGCCCCGATTGTCGCCGCCTCGCCGGGATCGAGGGGAATCAGCCCGAACCGGGTCATCAGCGGCTCCAGAACGAAGGCCGCCGCACTGTCGGCGTGCTGCTCGATCACCTCGACGATCCGCTCGGTTCGCCAGCTCCCGATCTCGTGCACCGCGGGGTCGCCGACGGCGCCCTGGCCGGCCACCCCGAGCTCGAGGTCGGCGCCGCCCGCAAACGCCAGGATTCCATCCCGGCCGCTGCGCCGTCGTGCCCATCCGAGCACCGTGCGCATCGCTTCGTCCGGATTGCGGCACAGGCACCAGCTGCCGACCCACGGGATGAACTGCGCCAGCTTCTCGGCGAGCTCGACCTCCTGGGCGACGTGAAAACCGTGCGGCACGCCGAAGTCGAGCATCTTCTTGACCGCGTCGAGCACGAACTGGTTGGCGAAACCGACGATCGACGACCCGCCGCCTCCGAGGTAGTCGACGTAGCCGACGTTGTCCAGGTCGTAGACCTTGGGGCCCTGGGCCTTGCGCGCCACCAGCGAGCCCGCGCTGCCGGCGCCGAGCGCCGGCAGCAGGGCTGCCCGTTTCATGAGCTCGTCGTGCTGCCGCCCCATGGCTGCTAGAAGTCCTCCTCGGTCACATCTCCGTCGCCGTAAAAGAATACCCCGCGGCAGACGTCCGAGCAGAATTCCCGGCCGTATCCGCGGACAGCGCAGCGGCGGCAGAAGAGGCTACGACAGATCATGCACTCCTGCAACTCCAGGTCGATCACCGGGGCGCCGCAACTCGGACACTTCCGGCTCTCGGGTGCGTTCTTCTGTGCCATGTCCCGACAGTATATCGCGACTCCGCCCGCGGCTCGCAGCCGCACCCGCTGATTGACGAATCTCATCGACCTGTCGTAGAGTGCTTCGCCGGGCGGTGTAGCTCAGAGGCAGAGCAGGGGTCTCATAAGCCCTGTGTCGGTGGTTCAAGTCCACCCACCGCCACCACATCTGGCCTGCGATTCCGCGGAATCGCAGGCCAGATGTGGTCATGGAGGTTCCGGAGGTCGGGTCGGGCTGGTTCCCGACAGCCGGGTCGCGCTCCGGTGACCGGCCCGGGCCCGCACTGCTAGGATGCAAAGCGTGGAAAGCTCGGAGTTTGTGGCGCATTTTCGGCAGGCGTTCCCGGACCTGGTGGGCGGCCGGGTGCTGGTCGCACTGTCAGGCGGGCGCGACTCGGTCGCCCTGCTCCACCTGCTGCGCGAGCCCGAGCTCGATCTGCAGCTCGAGGCGGCCCACGTCCACCACCGGCTGCGCGGCGCCGAGGCCGACGCCGACGCCGAGTTCTGCCTGCGGCACTGCCGCGAGCTCGGCATTCCGGTCACCGTGCTCGAGCTGGCCGCCGATACCGAGCGGCCCGGCAACGGCGAGGCCGCCTGGCGGCGGCGACGCTACCGTTCGCTGCTTTCCCACGCCGCCGCCCACGGCTCGGATGCCGTGGCCACCGGCCACCACCGGGACGACGTCGCCGAGGGCTTCGTGCTCCAGCTGCTGCGGGGCGCCGGCCCGCGCGCCCTGTCCGGAATCGCCGCCCGGACGCCGGACGGGGTGATCCGGCCGATCCTGCCCTGGGCCCGGGAGCAGATCGGCAGCTGGCTCGAAGAGCGCGGGTTGACCTGGCGCGAGGACAGCAGCAACGCCGACCTCAACCGATTGCGCAACCGGGTCCGTCACGGGCTTCTCCCCGAGCTCGAAAGCGCGTCAGCGGCCCTGCGCCGCCACCTCGTCCGGCTCGCAGCCACCCTCGCCGACGACGAGGCCTTTCTCAGCGCCGAGGTGCGGCGGCGTGCGCCCTTCATCGACCCGTGGCACCCCGACGGCGGTGTCGGGCTCGCCACCCTGCGGGCTCTGCCCGCCGCGCTGCGAGGGCGCTGGCTCCACGGACAGGTCGAGCAGCTCGGGATCGGCCCCGCCACCCGCCGGCAGCGAGAAGCGCTCGACCGGCTGCTCGACACCGGACGGCCCCGCGCGGTGACGGTCGCCGGCCGGTGGCGACTGCGAGCGGCGCGCGGACGGCTCTGGGCCGAGCCGCCGAAACCACCTCCGGGAATCACCACGACGATCGGCGACGCCGAACCGACGGCGCTGGCGATTCCGGGCTGGTTCGCGCGGGTCCGGGCCGACTGCGAGGCCGACCCTGGGGCGGTCTGGCGCCGGCGGGCCCGCTTCGACGACGGGTTCGTGACGGTGCGGCCGGCCGCCGCGGACGATCAGACGCCGTTGTCCGGCGGCAGGCGCCGGCCGGTCCGGCGTCTGATCGCCGAAGCAATTCCCCGCCATCTCCGCCCCGGATGGCCGGTATTTTGCGAGAATGGTATGATTTACTGGATTCCCGGAGTGTGGCAGCATCCGAATCCCGGGGGTTCGAGCAGCCGGATGGTGGAGGTGATTCGCCGATGAGCACCTTGAGGGTGGTCCATACCGCCGAACAGATTCAACAGCGCCTGGCCGAGCTGGTGGCCGAGATCTCGGCCGACTACGAGGGCAAGGAGCTGACCCTGGTCGGCATCCTGAAGGGATCGGCATTTTTCCTCGCCGACATGGCGCGGATATTCAAGCCCACGGTCTCGGTCGACTTCGAGTTCGTCGACGTCACCACCGCGGCCGGCGAGCGCGGCGAGGTGGTGAGCCTGACCTTCGCGACCCGGATCACCGTCACCGGTCGTCACGTGCTGATCCTCAAGGATGTCTTTCACTCGGGGATTACCGAAAACTACCTGATCACCCACCTCAGCCAGCAGAAACCGGCCTCGATCGAGGTCGTCGCGCTGGTCGACCGGCCGCAGCTGCGAAGCGTCAACCTGACCGCGCGCTACGCCGCCTTCTCGGACCTGCCCGACGGCTATCTCATCGGCTACGGGCTCGGCCCGAGCCGCAGCGAGCACACGAATCTCCCCGACCTGTGCGTGCTCACGGGAGGGGAAGAACCAAGATCACCGTGAGGTTCTCCGTAGCGCCCGGCTCGAACGGGTCGCGGCGGGAGGAAATGTGAATCAAACAGTACGAACCGTCCTCATGTGGGCCGTTATCATCGTGGGGGTCATGCTGATCCTCCAGGTCCTCAGAGGATACTCAGACACCAGCCGCGAGGTTGCCTTCTCTGAGTTCCTGGACCAGCTCGCCGCCGGAGACGTCCAGCAGGTGCTCATTAAGGGCGAAGAGGTCCACATCCAGTCGGCAGGTTTCGCCGCTGACGCCGACGGACCACAACCGCGCTATGACCGCTATACCTTCAACCCGGGGTACGACGACCTGATTGCCGAGCTGCGCGAGCAAAACGTCGTCATCAAGGTCGAGAAACCGACCGACGGTCGGATGCTGACCGCGCTGCTGTCGTGGGCGCCGCTGCTCATCCTGGTCGGTCTGTGGTTCGTCTTCTTCAGACAGATGCAGGCCGGCGGAACCAAGGCGATGTCGTTCGGCAAGTCCAAGGCCAAGCTGCTCACCCCGGAGCAGAAGCGCATCACCTTCGAGGACGTCGCCGGAGTCCCGGAGGCCAAGGAAGAGCTCGAAGAGATCATCGAGTTTCTCAAGGACCCCAAGAAGTTCCAACGTCTCGGCGGCAAGATCCCCACGGGGGTGCTGCTCATGGGCTCCCCCGGCACCGGCAAGACCCTGCTCGCGCGGGCCGTGGCGGGTGAGGCCGACGTTCCCTTTTTCTCGATCTCGGGCTCCGACTTCGTCGAGATGTTCGTCGGCGTCGGCGCCTCACGGGTCCGCGATCTGTTCGAGCAGGGCAAGAAGAGCGCGCCGTGCATCATCTTCATCGACGAGATCGACGCCGTCGGCCGGCACCGCGGCGCCGGTCTCGGCGGCGGCCACGACGAGCGCGAGCAGACTCTCAACCAGCTGCTCGTCGAAATGGACGGATTCGAGGCCAACGACGGGGTCATCATGATCGCCGCCACCAATCGGCCCGACGTCCTCGACCCGGCGCTGCTGCGCCCGGGCCGCTTCGACCGTCGGATCGTGGTCAACCCGCCCGATGTCAAGGGCCGGGAGGGCATCCTCGAGGTCCACACCGCCGAGATCCCGCTCGCCTCGGACGTCGAGCTCTCGGTCATCGCGCGCTCGACCCCGGGCTTCTCGGGCGCCGATCTGGCCAACCTGGTCAACGAGTCGGCTCTGCGCGCCGCCCGCTTCAACAAGATGAAGGTCGACATGGCCGACTTCGAGTTCGCCAAGGACAAGGTAATGATGGGCTCGGAACGGCGGTCGTTGGCGATGTCCGAGGAAGAGAAGCGGACCACCGCCTATCACGAGGCCGGGCACGCCCTGGTCGCGGTCCTGGTTCCCGACGCCGACCCGCTGCACAAGGTCACCATCATCCCGCGCGGCATGGCTCTCGGGCTGACCCAGCAGCTGCCGCTCGAGGACCGCTACACCTACTCGAGGGCCTACCTCGACGCCAACCTGCGCGTGTTCATGGGCGGCCGCATCGCCGAGGAGCTGGTGTTCGGCGCCGACAACATGACGACCGGCGCCGGCAACGACCTGGAGCGGGCTACCGAGCTCGCGCGCAAAATGGTCTGTGAATGGGGCATGAGCACCCGGCTCGGACCGCTGACCTTCGGCAAGCGCGAGGAGTCGATCTTCCTGGGCAAGGAGTTCGCCCGCCACCAGGACTACTCGGAGTCGACCGCGATCACCATCGACGAGGAGATCAGACGCTTCATCACCGAAGCCTACAACGACGCGCGGGCCATCCTCGAGGAGCATCGTCCCTCGCTCGAGGCGATCACCGCCGGCCTGCTCGAGGACGAGGTTCTGGACGGCGAGGAGATCTATCAGCTGATCGCCGAGCACTCGGACGTCGACACCGAGGCGATCAAGCTCCGGAAGCAAAAACAACGTCAGGAGGTTGCTGAAGGAGCGTGAGCACAGACCCCGGCACGAAACCGACCAGGCTCGACGAGCTGTGGGCAGCAGGTGGCGCCGTGGTCATGGGTATCGTCAACGCGACCCCGGACTCGTTCTCGGACGGCGGCCGATTCCTGGCGGCCGATGACGCCCTCGACGAGGCCGAGCGACACCTCGCCGCAGGGGCCGCGATCGTCGACGTCGGCGGCGAGTCGACTCGGCCCGGCGCCGAACCGGTCGGCGTCGACGAGGAGCTCCGAAGGGTGCTGCCGGTCATGACCGCGCTGCGCCGCCGCCACCCGTCAGCGATGCTCTCCATCGACACCACCAAGACCGAGGTCGCCGCTGCCGCCCTCGACGCCGGCGCCGATCTGGTCAACGACGTCAGCGCGGCAGGCGACGACGGCATGCTCGATCTGGTCGCCCGGCGCGGCGCCGCCATCGTCCTGATGCACCGGCGGGGCACGCCGCAGACCATGCAGGGAGACACCCGTTATGACGACGTGGTTGCCCGGGTGCACGTTTTTCTGCGCGACCGCGCCTCGGCGGCCGGCAACGCAGGCATCGCTCGCGACCGGATCTGGCTCGACCCCGGCATCGGCTTCGGCAAAGACGCCGACGGCAACCTCGCGCTGCTTCGTGCGCTGCCGTCGCTCGCCGCCCTCGGCCACCCGGTGGTGGTCGGGCCGTCGCGCAAGGCGTTCATCGGGAAGCTGACCGGGGCGACGGTGGACGACCGGCTCGGAGGGACGCTGGCCGCTCTGATTCCGGCGGTCGGGCTGCGCCGGGTGGCGGTCCGGGTCCACGACACCGGCCCGGCTGTCCAGTTTCTCGCCATCGCCGCGGGAATCGCAGGGACGGCGGCGTGAACCGGCTCTTGAGCCTGCTGCGCGATCTCGATACCCTGAGCGTGGGGCTCGCCGACGTCATCGACGTGCTGCTCGTGACGCTGCTGCTGTACGCCCTGCTCGTGCTGCTGCGCGGCACCCGGGCGATGCAGATGCTGTGGGGCATCCTGATCATCGCCGGGCTGTACTTCGTGTCCCGCGCCCTCGACCTCATCACCCTGACGACCATTCTCGGCTACCTGCTCGCCTTTCTGCCGATCGCCATCATCGTGCTGTTCCAGCGCGAGATCAGGAGCATGCTGGCCGCCTTCGGCTCGAAGACGGCGCTGCGCTGGCGGACCGGCAACGACGAGGGCGTCGCGCCGCTCAACGAGCTCGCCCTGGCCGTCCAGGCGCTGGCTTCGAAACGGATCGGCGCGCTCATCGCCATCGAGCGCCGCGACGCGCTGACCGCCTGGGCCGACACCGGAATTCCGCTCGCAGCACAGTTCTCGTACGACCTCATGATCAACATCTTCATCCCCGGAACACCGCTCCACGACGGCGCCGTGGTCATGCGCGGCGACCGGATCGTTGCCGCATCGTGCTTTCTGCCGCTGACCACGCGGCACCGCCTGTCGAGCGAGCTCGGGACCCGCCACCGGGCCGCCATCGGGCTCACCGAGGAGACCGACGCCCTGGTCATCGTCGTCTCCGAGGAAACCGGGACGATCTCGCTCGCCGTCGACGAGCAGCTGCTGCGTCCCCTCGACGAAACCACCCTGAGAAACGCCCTCGCCGAGTATGCCTTCGAGCTCGGAATCCAGGACAATGGACGAAGCTGATGTTCCGCCCCCGGCACCCCCTGCACTTCGTGATCGCTCTGGTGACGGCTGTCCTGCTCTGGTACGGCCTCGCCGGTCAACGCGACGAGAACATCTCGGTGCGCGGCGTCAAGGCGGCGCTGACCCTGGTCAACATGCCGCGCAACCTGGTGCTCATGTCGAGCGTGCCCGACACCATCTCTCTCCAGCTCCGCGGCCCGCTGACCCAAAGCCTCGACGTCGCCACGGGTCTCGAGGTCTACCTCGACCTGGCCGACGCCCGGCCCGGATCCAGCTCGTACACCATCGACGCCGACGCCATTCGGTTGCCCCAGGGCGTCGAGGTGGTGAGCATCGAGCCGGCGTCGATCACTCTCGAGCTCGAGCGTCTGATCACGGCCAACGTCCCGCTGCAGCCGGTCGTCGAAGGGGTCCCGGCGCCCGGGTTCGCGATCGCCGCGATCCGCGTGTTGCCGACCCAGGTCAACGTCCAGGGCCCGGAGAGTCGGGTCGCCGTGCTCGAACGGGTCGACACCAGCCCGGTGTCGGTGGAGAGCGCCGCAGGGCCGATCGAGGCGACCGTGACGCCGCGCCTCAATGACCCGCTGCTTCGATCGTTGACCGTGGTTCCGCTGGTCGTGTCGGTCATGGTGGTGCCGATGGAAGGCACGCCGACGCCGATCCCGGGGAACGGGTGACAGCATGACGACGCGGCTGTTCGGCACTGACGGGATCCGCGGCCGCGCGCTCGAGTGGCCCCTCGACGAGGACACCGTCACCCGGCTCGGCGCGGCGCTCGCCGACGAGCTGCGCGCCGGCGGCCGGCGGCCGTACATCCTGCTCGCGGGCGACACCCGTGCCTCGACCGAGACCCTCGCCGGCTGGCTCGCGGGCTCGTTCCGGGCGTCGGGGGGCGACGTGACCTGGGCCGGCGTGCTGCCGACCCCCGCCGTGTCCAGGCTGCTGCGCGACCGCGACTGCGCCGCCGGAGTCGTGATCTCGGCATCGCACAACCCGGCCTGCGACAACGGCATCAAGGTCCTCGGCCCCGGCGGCGAGAAGATCGCCGACGCCGTCGAGCGCCGGCTCGAGGAGCGGCTCGCCACGGTCGAGCGGCACGCCGCCGCCGGCCTGCCGGCCGCCGATCCCAACCTGGGCGATCACTACCTCGAGCTGCTGGTTGCAAGCCACGGCGGCGGCCGCCCGCTGGCGGGGCTTCACGTCGTGCTCGACTGCGCCAACGGCGCCGCATCGGCGGTCGGCCCGGCCTTCCTCGAGCGCCTCGGCGCCCGGGTCACGGTGATGGCGGCATGGCCCGACGGAGACAACATCAACCGCGACAGCGGCACCACCGCCCCCGGCGCCCTGATCGGCAGGGTGCTCGCCGAATCGGCCGATGCCGGCCTCGCCCTCGACGGCGACGCCGACCGCGCCATCCTGGTCGACGAGAACGGCCGGGTGCTCGACGGCGACGACATCCTGCTCGCCTGGGCGCGCCATCTCGACGCTGCCGGCCGGCTGCCCGGCCACCGGGTTGTCGCCACCGTGATGAGCAACTACGGCCTCGAACGGGCCCTCGAGATTGACGGCATCTCGACCCGGAGGTGCCTGGTCGGCGACCGGGCGGTGTGGCTCGCCATGACCGCCGACCGGGTCGCGCTCGGCGGCGAGCAATCGGGCCACGTCATCTGCTCCCACCACTCGGTGTCCGGCGACGGCCTGCTCACCGGGTCGCACGTGCTCGCCATCGCCGTTGCGCGCGGCGGCCCGGTCTCCGAGCTGTCCGACCTGGCGCGGCTGCCCCAGCTGCTGATCAACGTCCCGGTCGCCGAACGCCGGCCGTTCGGGGAGCTGCCCACCGTGGTCGACGCGCTCATCGAGGTCGAGGCGCAGCTCGCCGGCCGCGGTCGGGTCCTGCTGCGCTACTCGGGCACCGAGCCGCTCGCCCGGATCATGGTCGAGGGCGACGACGGCCGTGAGATCGAGCAGCTCGCCGCTCGCCTCGTCGACGCCGTCCGGCACGACCTCGGGTGAGACGTTCGAGCCAACCTCAGCGCACAATGATACCGCCAAGACGCGAAACGAGGTCGGCACTGATCGCCTCTTCGCGTCGTTGGCGCCTTTGCGGTTGCTCGACCGACGTGATTGAATATCCGCGATGAGCGGCGACACGCGGTTCTTCTGGGGGGTGGTGCTGGCGACGGCGGTGCTGCACGTCGTGGTCGCCGCGGCACTGCCGCTGTCCGGCGACGAGGCCTACTACTGGGACTGCTCGCGCCACCTCGACTGGAGCTACTTCGACCAGCCGCCGCTGGTCATCTGGGCCATGATTCCGGCCCGGGCGATCCTCGGCGAGACCGCCCTGGCGGTGCGCTCCCCGGCGGTTGTGGCAAGCCTTCTCATCGCCGTCGGGCTGCTCGGCGTGGTGCGCCGGCTCGGCGGCGGCCACCGCGAGGCTGCGCTCGCCTACCTGCTGCTGCACGGCGCGCCGATCGGGCTGCTCGGCTCGTCCTACGCCTCGACCGACATCGCCATGATCGCAGCCTTCACGCTGGCGACCCGGGCCGCCATGGCGGTCGCCGACGGTGATGTCCGCGGCTGGTGGGGCTTCGGGCTCGCCATCGGACTCGGCTTCCTCGCCAAGTTCACCGCCGTGCTCGCCCTCGCCGCGATCGTCGCCGCGGTGCTCTTCGGCGCCGGCCGGCGCCACCTGGGCCGGCCGACGCCGTACCTGGCCGCGCTGCTTGCCTTCGTCTGTACCGCGCCGGTGTGGATCTGGGCGGTCGCCCACGACTGGGACAACATCGCCTTCCAGCTGGCCGGACGGCACCACCCGTCCGGCTTCACCCCGAGGTACCTCGGCGAGTACCTCGGCGGCAACCTGCTGCTGGCGTCGCCGCCGCTTCTCATCGCGCTCGTGGTTGCGTGGTGGCTCGCCCGGCGCCGGCGGGAACCGGCGTGGCGGGTCGCGGTGGTCGCCGCCGCGACCCCTCTCGTCTTTTTCGCGGTGCTCGCGCTGGGCAGCCGGATGTCGCCGCACTGGGGCGCTCCGGGATTCGTCATCGCCGCGGCGCTGCTCGTGCTGATCCCGTTTCCCGCCCGGCGAGCGCTGGTCGTGTCGGGCATCGTCTTCGGGCTGGTCCTCGCCGGCTGCGTGCTCGCCGCGGTCGCCGCACCGGAGCGGCTGCTCCAGCTCGAGTGGGCCTCCAGCGGCCGGCCGGAGCGGCTCAGCACCTCGGCGGCGGCCGACATGATCGGCAACGAGGACATCGTCCGCCAGATCGCCGCCCGCCTCCAACCCGGCGAGCTGCCGGCCGCGACCAGCTACACCCTGACCCACCTCAGCGCCTACCTGTCCCGCGGCGCCCTCGACACCCGGCTGGCCAAGGTCGACGGCGGCGACCACGGGCTCGCCTCGCTGTACTGGCACACGGCCGCCGAGCTCGAGGGCCGGGACTTCCTGGTGTTCACGGAGAGCCGCCGCCCCCGGGTCGACGAGCGGCTCACCGCCGCCTTCGCCGAGGTCACCGAGGAGGCCCCCATCGAGATCCGCCGCCGGGGCCGGCTCGTCCGCTCCCTCCGCGTCCTGCGCTGCCAAGACCTGCGCCAGCCGGTGCCGCGATTCACGCTGGTGGAGTGAGATCGCTCGGCATCGATCAGGCGGCACCGTCGAGTGCGTCTGCGATCCGTGACGATCCGGCAACGCCGGGCGCGGGAACCATGGGTTGCCGGAGCCGTCAGCGGGGCGGTGCGACGGATCGGGGCAGCTTGACGGCGCGGACCCGGGTCGCGCGGCCGTCTGCGGCCTCGACGACCTCGAGCCGGATGCCGTCCCAGACCACCGAGACGCCGGGCGCGACCTCGTCCGCGCTCAGGTGGCTGATGAGCCCACCCACCGACTCGATTCCCCCGGGGTCCGCGATCGCCCGGGTGACGAGGCCCTCGAGCCGCCGCAGCGACAAAAAGCCCGGCACAAGCCAGCCGTTGCCGTCCTGAATCACCGAGGTGTCGAGGTCCCGGTCGAACTCGTCCTCGATCTCGCCGACCACGAGCTCGAGGGTGTCCTCGAGGGTCACCACGCCGGACAGCCCGCCGAACTCGTCGAGAACCACCGCCAGATGCTGACCGGTCCGCCGGAAGTCCTGGAGCAGGTCCGGCAGCAGCCGGCCCTCCGGCACGAACAGGGGTTCGACGACCACGTCGCGCCACGGCGTGCCCGGTTCGATGCCCATGAGGTGCTTGGCGTGGAGGACGCCGACGATGGCGTCCGGGCTGTCCTCGACGACGGGGAAGCGGCTGTGAGGGGTCAACGCGATGTACGCCCTGAGCGCGTCGAGGCCCCACGCCACGGACACGGTGACGACCATGGGCCGGGGCACCATCACCTCGCGCGCCACGGCCCGCTGGAAGCGCAGCACCGACTCCATCATCAGCTGCGAGTCACGGGGCAGCTCGGCGTGGCGATGGGCGAGTCGAAGCATGAACAGCAGGTCTTCCTCGGTGACCGGAAGCCGCGGGCCGCGGTCGTGCGACAGAAGACGGGTCAGCAGGCCGAGCACCTTGTTGACCGGTGTGAGCACGACATCGAGCACGTACAGCACCGGAGCGACCCGCGCCGAGACCCAGGCCGAGTGGCGCTGAGCCAGGGTCTTGGGGGTGATCTCGCCGAACACCAGGATGACCAGGGTCATGATGCCGACGACGAAGGCGAGCCCGCCCTGGTCGGTCAGCCGGTAGGCGATCCGGGTCGCCAGAGCCGACGCCAGGACGTTGACCAGATTGTTGCCGACCAGGATGGTGATGAGCAGCTGCTCGGGCGCCGTCGCCCACCGGTCGAGACCGGCCCGGGTCAGCCGTCCGCTCGACTGGCGCAGGGCCTCGAGGCGGGTCACCGGGAGCGTTGACAGGGCGGTCTCGGAGGAGGAGAAGAAGCCCGAGCCGAGCAGGCAGATCAGCACCGCGACGAGGTCAGCGCTCACGGTCGGCGATTCCCGTCACCGGTCCGGGTCGGTCGTCCATTTCGCGCCATCGTAGCATGCTGAGTGGCGGTCTCAGACGTGCTAAGCTGCTGCCGACACGCTACCCAGTCCACGACACGGAGGTCGAGATGAGCAATGGAGCCCAGACGCCCGCACGCAAGGGTCTGCACCCGCTGGCATGGGTCGGTATCGGCTGTGGAGTCCTGCTGGTCATCGCCATCGCGGTGGTGTTGGTCGGCGGGTTCTTCGTCGCCCGGACCGTCAAGGACGCGGCGAAGGACTTCGAGAGCAACCCGGGACTCGCGGCGGCCCGATTCGTGGTCAAGGCGTCACCCGAGCTCGAGGAGGCCGATGTCGACGAAGAGGCGGGAACGATGACCATCCGGAACACCAAAACCGGCGAGCTCGTCACCGTCAACTTCGACGACATCAAGAAGGGCCGGTTCAGCTGGACCGCCGACGGCGAGGAGGTCACCGTCGACGTTGCCAAGGCAGAAAGCGGCACGATCACCGTCCAGAGCAGCGACGGCAAGGGCATGGAGATCGCCACCGGCGCCGCGGTGTCGGGCGACTGGCCCTCCTGGGTGCCGATCTACCCGGGCAGCGAGCCGGAGGGGATCGGCACGATGACGACCAGCGACAGCATCAGCGGCAGCTTCACTCTGAGCACGAACGACGCCGTGTCCGAGGTCCTCGAGTTCTACCGCGACCAGCTGTCCGCGGCAGACTTCGCGGTCAACGTCAACACCTTCTCGGGCGGCGGGCAGGAAGGCGCCATCATCAACGGCGCCAAAGAGGCAGAGAAGACCAACGTGGTGGTCATGATCAGCCGGGAGGACGGCCTCACCCAGGCCTCTGTGACCTACAACCAGCCCCGCTGACGCCGACGACGGGCCGACATCCGATGCCGGGCCGAGCGCCCGGCGGGGGCTGCATCGGAAACGGATCTCGGGGCCGATGCCGGGCGTCGACGCGGCCCATCGACTCGAGCGTTCAAGCTACGACGTCGCCTCGGCAATGGCGTCCGCGATCTCGACGAAGACCCGCGCCGAAGCCGAGTCCGGGAGCTCGAGCACGACCGGCTTGCCGGTGTCGCCGCCGGACACCACCGCCGGGTCGATCGGCACCGAGCCGAGCAGCGGCAGCCCCAGCGCCTCGGCGGTGCGCGCGCCGCCGCCCGATGAGAAGATCGCCTCGACGTGCCCGCACTTCGGGCAGGAGAACCCGGCCATGTTCTCGACGATGCCGAGCACCGGGGTGTCGAGCTTGGTGAACATGTGCAGGCCCTTGCGGGCGTCGATGAGCGCCACGTCCTGGGGCGTGGTGACGATGACGGCCCCGACCAGGGGCACGTTCTGGCACAGGGTCAGGGCGACGTCGCCCGTGCCGGGCGGCATGTCGACGATGAGATAGTCGAGCTCGCCCCAATGAACGTCGCCGAAAAACTGTTCGAGGGCCTTCTGGAGCAGGGGGCCGCGCCAGATCACGGGCTGGTCGGTGTCGACCAGAAAACCGAACGACATGACCCGGACACCGCCCGGCGCCAGCACCGGGTGGATGCGGCCGTCATCGTCGCCGGACGGCTCATCGGTGGCGCCCATCATGAGCTGCTGGGACGGACCGTAGATGTCGGCGTCGAGCAGACCGACCTCGAACCCCTTGGCGGCGAGGGCGTGGGCCAGGTTGGCGGCGACGGTGGACTTGCCGACCCCGCCCTTGCCCGAGGCCACGGCGATGACGCGCTTGACGCCCGGGATCTTCTCGGCCCAGCTCGGCGGCTCCGGCTCGGTCTGAGGCGGCGCCGCCATGGGCATCGTCGGTCGGATGGTGAGCTCGACCGAGCCGACCTCGTCGATCGACTCGAGCGCACCCTCGACCCGGTCGCGCAGCCGCTCGACGTCGCCCGGGTCGGCGATCTGGACCGAGAGCTCGAGCCGGACCGCCGAGCCGTCGATGACGAGATCGCGGATCGCGCCGGACTCGACCAGGCTGGAAGAACCGCCCGGGGCCTGAATTCCGAGCAGAGCGTGCAGGATCAGCTGGTTGGACAGGGGCATGGAGGGGCTCCTTTCGAGTGCCGCGCCGCCACAGGCACAGCGACGATCGAGTCTACTCTATTCCCGCGCCGCCGTCGGCGACCCGAGCGCCGCCCAAGGTCCAGGTACAATCGATCCCGGATTTCGGGTCGAAGGGAGCCATGGATGCCGGAGCTCTGCCGCGACGGGGTCACCATTTCCTACTCGGACGAGGGCGTCGGCCGCGCGGTCGTGCTGCTGCACGGCCACACTCTGGACCGGCGGGTCTGGCTGCCGGTGTTGGGGCTCCTCGGCGATGCCGGGATGCGCGTGCTGCGGCCCGATCTTCGCGGCCACGGCCGGAGCAGCCGTCCCGACGCCGGCTATCACGTCTCGCACCACGCCGCCGACATCATCGCCGTGCTCGAGGACGCCGCCATCCGGCGCGCCGTGACGGTCGGCTTCAGCTTCGGCGGCGCGGTCGCCCTCGAGCTCGCGCTCGGCCACCCCGATCGGGTGCGGGGTCTCGGCCTGGTGGCGCCGGTGATGCCGGATCGGCCCTTCGAGCCGGCGTTCATGGACAACCTCCGCGAGGTCGCCCGCGTCATCCGCAGCGAAGGGGTCGCCGCGGCAATGGCCGGTCCATGGGCGACGAGCCCCCTGTTCGAGCACAGCTTTCGACAACCCGGTGTGCGCGAGGCGGTGGCCGCGATCGTGCGCGACTTCCCCGGCGCCGAGTTCCTGGCCACCGAGCGCGACCGGGTCGACCGCGACCGGACGGCGCCCGAACGGCTCGCGGAGATCGCGGCGCCGACCCGGGTCATGGTCGGCGAGCGCGAGATGCCGGGCTTTCGGGCCTTCGCCGACGAGGCGGCCGCCGGCATCCCGTCGGCCGAGCTCGAGGTGGTTCCCGACGGCGGCCACCTGCTCCCCCTCGAAGCCCCCGACACCGTCGCCGCCATGATCATCGACCTCGTCCGACAGAACTAGTTCCCGTCCGGAAACGGCGCTTTTTGGCAATCTCGGCGTCAGATGACGAATTTCCTTGTGCGGCGTACAGAAGTACGCCTCCGCGTACATTCTGATCTTCCTTGACCTTGCACAAAAACCCCCTGGTTTCCGAATCGAGAACTGCGCAGTCCCCATCGGAGTTTCCGGATGGGAACGAACGAACGCCCGTCAGACATCGAGATCCTCGCGCTGCCACATCGATCGGGCAGACCGCGAGGCGCGATTCCTGAACCACAACGAGATGGAGGGTTTCTACGAGAACGGCCTTCTGGCCCGCGCCGCCTCGCGGCGGGTGCGGCCCAGCGTCGCCCGAGCAGCGCGGCGCTCGATGGGAACCGATATGCCGAAGACCCGGGCCCGCCGCGCCACCGCGCGGCCGATCCGGCCAAAGCCGACGATCCCGAGCCGGCGGCCCTGGATCCCGGCGCCGAGCAGCAGGTCGAGGGACCAGCCGTCGAAAAGCCCGGCCCGCAGGAAGCGCTCGGCCTCGCCCAGGCGCCGGGTGACGGCGAGGATCAGGGCCCAGGTGAGATCGGCGGTGGCTTCGGTCAGCACATCCGGAGTGTGGGTGATCCAGACGCCGCGGCGACGGGCGGCATCGAGGTCGATGTTGTCGAAGCCGACGGCGCAGTTGGCGACGATCCGGAGCCCGGAACAGGCGGCGAGGACCCGATCGGTGACCGGGTTGGCGAGCAGGGTGAGGGCGCCCCGGGCGTCGCCGATGAATTCGATGAGCTCGCTTTCGCCGGTGATCGACCCGGCGGAGTGGACGCGCACGTGGTGCGCATCCTCCAGCATCTCCACTGCCCTCCCGGGCAGCTCGGACGTCACCGCAACCCGGCAGGTCATGGCGTTGTGTTCCGGCCCTCGACCGGTGCAATGAACTCGACGAGCAGGGTCTCGAGCGGCGCCTCGGCGGTTTCCACGACCCGCCCGAGCTCGTTTCCGTCGGCGTCGAAGACGACGATGGTCGCGACCCGATCCACCGTCCGCTCGACGCCGGCCGCCGCGGCAAACGCGTCGTCCTCCATCCGCCGGGTGCGGTCGACGCCGATCATCGTATGCTCGAACGAGCCCTCGGGCACGGTATCGAGCACCTTGACCAGCCGCGGTACCTCGCGCCGCGAGTCGCTGCACCAGGTGCCGAGCACGGTCACCACCCGATAGCGGCCGGCCGCCGACGCGAGCCGCTCGACGGCGACGGGGTCGGGCGCATAGCCGTCGCGCTCGGCGGCCCAGCCGTCGAGCGCCCCGAGCTGCTGCCAGTCGAGCTCGCCGAGCAGCACGGGCGCCGGCGGAGGCGGCGCGTCACCGCTCGAGACCGTGATGGTCCGGATCCGGTCGCCCACCCGCAGCCGGGTCAGCACCTCGCGCCCGGCGACGACCTCGCCGAAATTGGTGAAGTGTCCGGTCAGGTGGTCGGCCGGCATCAGGGTCACGAAGAACTGTCGGCCGCCGGTGTTGGGACCGTCGGTGGCGATCCCGACCCGCCAGGCGTCGAACGGCCGGTACGACGGCTCGTCGGGCAGCACCCAACCCGGATCGTCCCAGCCGTCGCCGCGCAGGCCGCCGCCCTGAACCACGAAGTTCGGTGCCACACGGTCGAACACGGCGCCGTCGTAGACGCCCGACGCCGCCGCCTCGAAGACCTCGCGGGCCGTGATCGGCGCCTCGAGCGACTCCAGGCGGATTCGGAAGGCGCCCCGGTCGGTGGTCACGTCAAGCCAGTGGCGGCCCATCATCCAGTCGACCAGCTCGGCGTACCAGCTGCGGTTGTGCCTCGGCGCCCGCTCGACCGTCCGGACCGGCAGAGCGAGCTTGCGGGCCGCGTTGACCAGGCGCGTCGCGACGCCGGGGTGGCGATCCGACCGCGCGCGCTCGACGACGAGCTCGACCCGGTCGGTTCCGACGGCCAGACCGAGCGCCGCCTCCAGGGCAGCGGCGCGGGCCGCCGGCGAGGTGTCGTCGCGCCAGCGCTCGACGAGCCCGAGCAGCTCGTCGTACGGGACAACCGGCCCGATCCGGGTCAGGCGATCGAGGGCCACCGCGCGGACCGCCGGGTCGGGATCGGTCTCGATGAGAGAGCGCAGCATCCCGCCGCGATCGGCGGCGGCGCTGTCCGGCAGAGCCTCGAGCCAGGCCAGCCGTACCGCCGGCTCGGCGTCGGCGAGGACGACGGCCGCACGCTCCGCACCGAGGCCGGCGCCTGCTGCGGCCACCGCCCGCCGCTGCCACAGCTCGCCGCCGGCGAGCCAGTCGCGGGCGAGCTCGGCCGATCCCTCGGCGCCGCGCGTCAGGGCCGCGGTGGCGGCCGACCCGGCCGGCCAGGGCTCCGCGCTTCGGGCCAGCCGCAGCAGCTCGGCGTCGTCACCGACCTCCGGGCGGCCCGCCGCGGCCTGCAGCGCCATCACCCGAAGCTGCGGCTCCGGCGACTGCCAGAGCGCCGCCAGGCGGGCCGCGTCGTCCAGCGCGAGGGCCGGCCCAGGCTGCTCGGCGAGCACCCGGCAGGCGGCGGTTCGAACCCGTGCGTCGGGATCGGCCAGGGCCCCGGCAATCACCACCATGTCGTCGTCGGCCAACGGCGCCCGGCGCAGCCCGGCAACCGCCGTGGCACGGATCACCGGATCGGCATCGGCGGCGAGCCGGCGCAGGGCCGGCCGCGCCGCCCCCGGACGGTCGCTGCGGCCGAGCGAGTAGGCCGCTGCGCGCCGCAGCTGCGCCTCGCCGCCGGCCGCAGCCGCGGCGGCGTGGCGCTCCCAGTCGACGCTGTCGAAACGCCAGAGGTTGGCGAGCGTCGTCGCCCGGACCCCGATATCGGTCTCGGTCGCCATCTGCTCCATGAGCGGCGCGAGGGCCTCGTCCGGACCGTGGCACACCGCCCAGGCGGCGGCCTGACGGACCCGGGGCACGTCGTCACCAAGGCCGCGGAACGCGAACCTGACGGTCGAGGGCCCCAGTCGTCCGGCTGCCACCATGACCTCGAAGCGCACCCGGAAATCCCGGTCACGGGCGTACCGCTCGAGGAGCAGAGCCTGGCCGGGATCGGCGCTCGCCGCGACCACGCGGACCGCGAAGATCCGCGACTCCGCAAACGGGTCGTCGAGCATCCCGATCAGCATCGGGGTCGGCAGGCTGCCCCGGTCCTGGCGCTCGAGCAGATACTCGGCGCGGGCCTCGAAGCTCGCCGGATCGTGTGCCGCTGCGGACGAGGCCGCCACGAGCACGCTCATCGTGAAACACAGCGTTGTTCTCATCTCAGGCTCCGTGCAGGAGTCGTTCGCCGAGCACCGGCGGCAGGCCCGCCTGGAGGATCCGGCGACGGGCGGCGCTCGCCCGGTAGGGCACCCGGTAGTGGTACAGCCGCCGTTGATCGTGGTCGTAGATGGCGTACGCCGCCCGAGGGTCGCGGTCGCGCGGCTGTCCGACCGACCCGGGGTTGACCAGGTAGCGCGTTCCAGGCGCGAGGTCGAGCACGGTGCGCGGACCTTCGAGCAGCTCGGCCTTGAGCCTCCGGTGGCCGTCGGCCCAGCTCGAGGAGAACAGGGTCGGCACGTGGGTGTGGCCGAAGAACACCACCTGGTGGGGCAGCGACTCGAAGCTCTGCCGGGCGTCGTAGACCGAGAACACGTACGCGTCCTCGTCGAAGCCCGCGCCGTGGCAGATGGCGACGCCGTCGGCGACCTCGATCGGACCCTCTGGAAACGACCTGAGAAACTCGAGGTGGCGTGGCTCGAGCCGATCCAGGGTCCAGCTCGAGGCCTCCCGGGCGTAGCGGTTGAAGTACTCTCCCGAATCGAGCCCCGAGCAGACGCGGTCGTGGTTGCCGCGAACCAGGGTGAGGGCCGACCCGAGACCGAGGAGCCAGCCCAGCACCTGGTTCGGCGACGCTCCATAGCCGACCGCGTCGCCGAGGAACAGGACCCGGTCGTAGCGCTTGCGGCGAACGTGACGCAGCACCGCCTGCAGCGCCTCCCAGTTGGCGTGGACGTCGGACAGAATCAGGAAGCGCACGGATGCTCCGCCAGCGCGGCCTCGATGCGACTCGCGACCTCGTCCGGGCTCTCGTCGCCCGCGAGCTCGAGGCGGACCGACGCCGAATCGTAGTCGGGCCGGCGCTGCTCGAGGAGGCACCGGGCGTGGTCGTCGTCGACCCACTTGGGTCGGCCGTCGGTGCCGTCGTCGAGCCGGCGGCGGATCGCGCGCCACGGGACGTCGAGGAACACCGAGGTCCCCCCCGAGCGCTCGATCAGCCGTCGGTTCGCCGCGTTCGAGAAGGCGCCGCCGCCGGTGGCGACCACCAGCCGGTCACGACCGGTCGTCCGCTCCAGCTCCTCGGTCTCGGCCGCGCGGAACCCGGCCTCGCCGCGGGTCGAGAAGATCTCCGGGATCGCCATCCCGAGCCGGCCCTCGACGGCGGCATCGAGATCGACGAAGTCCCGGGCGAGCCGGCGCGCGACCGCCCGGCCGACCGCGCTCTTCCCCGCCCCCATGAAGCCCACGAGGTAGATGTTGTACACCTTTCCATGGTATCACCGGGGGCTCGCGGCGGGCTGTCCTGTCCGATTCCCGCGTCCATTGTTCGATGCTGGATGCTGAATCCTGAATGCTGAATGAGCGCTGCAGGCTCGGGCCCTCTCCCTCTCCCACTCCCTTGTCCGACTCCGTATCCGTATCCGTTTCCGTATCCGTATCCGTTTCCGTATCCGTATCCGTCTCCGTTTCCGTATCCGTATCCGTATC
>CAZXMW010000040.1:0-30834 GCA_964641415.1 uncultured Thermoanaerobaculia bacterium
AGGGTCGCCCTGCGAGGGCGATTCACCATGCCCTTGACACGACCCGGCGCAGGGGTTAGCTGTGCGTTGAAGAACAACCCGGAGGTCACCATGCCGGATCGGCGGCGGGATTCCGCCGTGGCAGGCGGATCCGGAAACGGATGCGGTCACGGGAACGGAAACGGAGACGGATACGGATACGGAGACGGATACGGATACGGAGACGGATACGGATACGGAGACGGATACGGATACGGAGACGGTTACGGGTTCGGATTCGGTCCTACCGCACCGGCCTTCTGGCCCGCCCTCGCCTGCCGGCGAGCGCGGCCCAGCGTCGCCCGAGCAGCGCGGTCGTGCGGAAGGGGCCGGAGGAACACAGACCGCGCTGCTCGGGCGCCGGCGGCCTTCCTGCTGGCCGGAGCGCGTCCCGGAGATCGAAAACTGGGCTCGGCGAGTGCCCCCTTGAACATTGTGAGCAGCGCGGCGATGACCGGAGGGCGCTCGGCACAATGGTCAAGACGGCACGTCCGTCCCAACGTGCCCGTTCCGGCCCTGGAGGGGTTCGATCGCCTCGGCGCGCCCGCCGCGGGGATCGATGCGGACCTGTTTCGCTGTCGTCGCGATTGGGAGCGGACACCCGGCTTCGCTTCCAGCTCCGCCGTGGCAGGCGGATACGGAAACGGATGCGGAAACGGTCACGGCTACGGATTCGGATACGGATTCGGATACGGATACGGATACGGATACGGATTCGGATACGGATACGGATTCGGATACGGATACGGATACGGTTTCGGAATCGGCCTCGGACCCGGGGCGACCCGTCTACCGCAGCAGAATCGCGGCCACGATCCCGACGGCGAGCATCGAGTTGGTCGCCAGGTTCCACGCGACGTTGGCGCCCATGGCGGGGATCGGTACGGGCCCCGACGGGCTGCCGAGGGCCCAGGTCAGCGGCTTGACCAGCAGGAGGGACGGCAGCGCGGCGATCGCCGCAAGGGGCGGCAACCAGCCGATGACGACCGCGGACACGATGGCGAGGGGCGTGGCCAGGGCGGCGACGGCGTAGACCAGCGCGGCGCCCCGTCGGCCGAGCACCAGCACGAGGTTCCTGCGACCGCCCTTCCGGTCCGCGGCTTCGTCAGGGAACTCGTTGAGCAACAGAAGGTTGAAGGTCATGAGGAATGCCGGTACCGAGGCCGCGATGGCGGCCCGGCTCCAGCTTCCGTCCTGGACCAGGGCGGCGCCGAGCACCGGACCGGCGCCGAGGCCGAAGCCGGCCGCGATCTCTCCAATTGCCAGTCGCGCCAGCACGTCGGTGTAGAGCAGAACGCAGGCCGCACCGAGCACGAGAATCGGGACGAGGACGAGGCCGATCTCGGCGACGAACCAGATTCCGATGACGAGACCAACCGCCGCCGTGACAACTCCGAAGATCAGTGCGGTCTGCAGCGTCATCTCTGCGGCCGGCAGGGTGCCGCTGCCGCCCGAGAAGGGGGTGCGGATCGTCCTCAGGTCGATCCCCGTCTTCATGTCCGACCACTCGTTGAAGGCGTCGACGGCAATGTGCAGCGCGACCAGGCCGATCAAAGCGAGCGCGGTGTGCAGCCACGAAAAGTGGCCCTGCCACGCGGCGGCTGCGGCGCCGGCCGCGATCAGAGTCGGCGGCAGCAGCAGGAACGGTCCGCGAGCGACGGCGACGTAGGCTTTGAGAGTGGCCATGTTTTCCCCCCGATGGAGCATCGTACACGCGAACGGAGAAGAATGGGTCCGGTCGGATACGATATACGATTGGGAATCATTTGTGATATGGTCGCGAAATGGCTCTTTTTCGTGGTCTGCTGTCACTGCTCGCCGTCGCCCTGGCTCTCCAGGGCGTCGTCGCAGCGGTGCCGCACGACCACGGGCCCTCGTGCGTCGACGGCTCGGCACTCGAGCGGCCCGGCAGCGTTGATGTCCCCCACCACTGTCTCGCCTGCTCGATCCACGCGCCGGCCGCGGCGGTGGTTGCCGGCGTTGCGATGGCCGGGTCGACAATCGGCGCCGAGCCGATCGTCGACGCGCTCCCGATCGGCGTCTTCTCGGCGCTCGTCGAGTCATCCTCCCCTCGCGGGCCGCCCCGGGTGTTCTGATCAGGTTCCGACCGTGATCGAACACCCATCTCGGTGGGTCTCGGCCGGCATCCTTCACCGGGTTTCGTCGCGAGCGACAGCAGGTGCGTGGTGTCGTTCCCGCATTGAACGGGAGCTGATGCGTCCTTGAAATCCGTCGAGCGGAAATGTCGAGGGGACAACGCACACGCCGCGCAGTGAGCTGTTCAGCAGATCCGTGGTGAATGACGCCGGCCAGGCCACCGGAAACCGCGAGAGGTGATCCGTGATCCAACGTGCCCACATCATGTCCCTGGCGGCGGCTGCCGTCGTCCTGATCCTGGTTTTGTTTTCCCCGATTGCCGATGCCGAGGAGCCCGCTGTGCTCTCGGGAACCGTCGTCGATGCCGCGGGCTCGCCGGTGCCCGACGCCGAGGTCTCGCTGCCGGAACTGCGCCGCACCACCGTCACCGACGCCGAGGGTCGCTTCGAGCTCGCCGGTCTGCCGGCGGGCGATGTCCTGATCAGTGTCATCAGCTTGCGATCGGGAAGCGCCGTCGAGCGGGTGACGGTCGCACCGGACGCCCCGCCCGAGCTGCTGCTGACCCTCGACAGGATGGTCCACTCGCACGGAATCACGGTCACTGCCTCCGGGATTGCCCGGGGGTTGGGAGAGGTCGCGCAGCCGGTCGACGTCCTCGCCGGCGAAGAGCTGGTGCTGCGCAGGCAGTCAACCCTCGGCGAGACCCTCGCGCAGCAGCCGGGAGTCACTGCGACCTCGTACGGTCAGGGTGCGAGCCGGCCGGTGATTCGAGGTCTCGGCGCCGATCGGATCCGAATTCTGGAGAACGGTCTCGACAGTGGCGACGTCTCGTCCATCGGACCCGACCACGCGGTGAGCATGGACCCGCTGGCGGTCGAGCAGATCGAGGTCGTCCGCGGTCCGGCGGCGGTGCTGTGGGGGGCCAACGCCATCGGCGGCGTGGTCAATGTCCTCGACGGCCGGGTGCCGGACCGTCCGGCGACCGCGCCGATCGCGGCCGAGGTCCAGCTCGAGGCAGGCTCCAACGCCGACAAGCTCGCAGGAGCCGCCAAGCTTGACGGCGGCGTCGGCCGCTTCGCGTGGCACCTCGACCTCTACGCCCGCGACCAGGACGACTACACGAGCCCGGCCGAGCGGCCCGTCGAAGAGGACGATCACGACCACGGGCTCGTCAAGGACGACCACGACCACGATGAGGAGTTCGAAACCGGCACGGTCGAGAACTCGTGGGCCGAGGCCCAGGGTGTGACCTTCGGGGGCTCGTACGTCACCGACCGCGGCTTCATCGGCGTCGCCGTCGGCGGGTACGACACCGAGTACGGCATTCCCGGCCATCATCACCACGAGGAAGAGCACGGGTTGTCGAAGGAGGATCACGACCACGGCGACGAGGAGGAGGAGGAGGGGGTCTACGCCGATCTCGAGCAGCGTCGGGTGGACCTCCACAGCCAGCTCGACAACCCCTTCCGAGGTTTCTCGGCGCTTCGTTTCTCGGCCGGTTGGCGAGACTACCGGCACGACGAGGTCGAGGGCGACGAGCTCGGAACCAGGTTCGAAAACGAGTGGACCGAGGCCCGGCTCGACCTGCTGAACAAAAAGACGCTCGGCTTCGACGGGACCCTCGGCGTGCAGTACTCGAACCGTGACTTCGCCGCGGCGGGCGAGGAGGCCTACGTGATGCCGACCGAGACCACCAGGCTCGGCGCCTCCCTTTTCGAGCAGACCGAGGTCGGTCCGATGGAAGTGCAGCTCGGATTCCGGTTCGACGACCAGGACACCAGGTCGTCGGATCCGGACCTGCCCGACCGCGACTTCCAGACCTGGACCGGCTCGGTGGGCGCGGTGTGGGACTTCTCCGAGCACTGGGGACTGTCGGCGGCGGTCAACCGTCCCGAGCGTGCGCCCACCGCCGAGGAGCTCTACTCCGATGGTCCGCACGCCGCCACCAGGGCCTACGAGATCGGTGACCCCGACCTCGACACCGAGATCGGGCTTGGGGTCGATGTGTCGCTGCGCGCCGAGTACGAGCGCTTCGAGGCGACGCTGTCTCTGTTCGCCACCGGCTATGACGATTTCATCTTCCTCGAGGAGACCGGCGACGAGATCGACGACCTCGAGGTTTTCCGGTTCTCGCAGGACGACGCCGAGTTCAAGGGTTTCGAGCTGCACGGCCACTATGAACTCATGCACCGCGGTGACCGTCACCTCCACGTCGGTTTCTCCTATGACCAGGTCGAGGCGGAGCTCCGGGACAGCGGTGACCCGCTGCCGAGAATCCCACCGCGGCGCGCCCGGCTGGCGCTGGTCTACCTGTCGTCGCGGTGGGACGCCAGACTCGAGGGCTGGTGGGTCGACGACCAGGACCGGGTGGCCGAGCACGAGACGCCGACCCCGGGATACGAGATGCTGAACGCCAGCGTCGGCATTCGGCTGTTCGCCGGACGAACCGTACACGAGCTCATTCTGCGTGGCCGCAATCTGACCGACGAGGCGGCCTACAACCACGTCTCGTTCCTCAAGTTCGCCGCACCGCTGCCGGGCCGGGACATCTCGTTGATCTACAGGTTGCTGCTCTGATCCGGGTTTGCGTCCGACGTTGACCTTTGTCGGCGCTCAGGTGTCGGGTGGTTCCGGTATTGTTCACAATCGCACAATCGGGCACGGGCACGGACACGGGCACGGACACGGGCACGGACACAAGTACGGAAACGGAATCGGATACGGATACGGCAACGGATACGGATACGGATACGGAAACGGATACGGAAACGGATACGGACACGGAATCGGATACGGACACGGACTCGGTTCCCGAGGCGGGCTACTCCCCCTCACCCTCGTGCGGCTCGATCTGAACCACGACGTCGGCGACCTCGGGACCGTAACGCAGCAGGTTGGCCTTGACCCGGCGAGCGATCTCGAAGCCGTCGGCGACGGTGAGCTCGGGATCGACCTCGACGTGGAGGTCGACCGCCAGCTCCGAGCCGATGTAGCGGGTCCTCAGCGCGTGCGCAGAGAGCACGCCGTCGATCTCGAGGGCGAGCCGTTCGAGCTGCCTGCGGTGCGATCTCGGCGCGCCGGCGTCGACCAGCTCGCCAATGGCGGGCCGGATGATCCGAATCGCCGCCTGCAGGACGAAAACCGCGACGATGAGGGCGCCGATCCGGTCGACAGCCGCCAGACGGTGGTCGATCATGGCCACCGCCACCGCCAGCGCCACCGGGACCGACGACAGGGCGTCGGTCCGGTGGTGCCATGCGTTGGCCTTGAGCGCGGGGGAGCCGGTTTCCAGCCCGACCTTCCTGGTCCAGCGGAACAGGAGCTCCTTGATCAGGATCGAGGCCACGGCGGCCGCCAGCGCGATGGATGACGGCGGGTGGGTGGGGCGCCCGAGCGACTGCGCCGCGTCCCAGAAGATCCCGATCGCGGCGCCGGCCACCATGAGTCCGATGAAGACTGTGATCACGGTCTCGAATCGTCGATGCCCGTGGGGGTGGTCCTCGTCGGCAGGCGCGGTCCAGTAACGGACGCCCAGAATGAGCGTGACGTCGGTGGCGATGTCGGTGAAGCTGTGCGCGGCGTCGGCCACCACCGCCTGGCTGTTGCCGACCAGACCGGCGATCAGCTTGAAGACGGCAAGAAAAAAGTTGACGACCAACCCGACCCAGGCCGCGTGGTTGATCCGCTCCTTCGCTGATGACATAACCGGTTTCATTGCACCGGAATCATAACAAGAGACATGTATGAAATCGTGTTCTCAGGAATGGTCGGGCGTTGAAGGAATCTGGCGAGAGTCGATCCCCCGGCAGGACTTGACGGGGTAGATGTGGAGGGACCGGATCCGGATCATCCTGAGGCCGGAACCGAATCGCGGTCGACACGACCGTTCAGATCGTCGATCCCTTCACCGCCGCTGCCGCTGCCGCTGTCGTCCGGAGCGGGAACGGGATCGGATTCTGTTTCGGACGCGGCTTCGGCCTCGGGCTCGGACCCGGCCTCGGACCCGGCCTCGGATTAGGATCCGGCCTCGGCCTCGGACCCGGCCTCGGCCTCGGACCCGGCCTCGGACACGGCTTCGGATCCGGCCTCGGCCTCGGACCCGGCCTCGGATTCGGATCCGGCCTCGGCCTCGGCCTCGGACTCATCGATCATCCGGTCGAAGACATACCCGCCTTCGGTGGCGCCCCAGACCTGGGCGCCCTCGGCGTCGAAGCCGCGGTCCCAGCTGACCAGGCCGTCTGCGGTGATGAGCACCTCGGAGGTCGCGTAGGCGGCGCCGCGCAGGGTACTCGGACACAGGGTCGAGAGCGTCGAGCCGACACAGGCATCGCCGCGGCGCCGCATGAGAATCGAGCACCCTTCCCGCTCGGTCAGGTCGGCGGGCGCGAGCTCGGCGAGCGGCGACTCGTCGCGCCACGCGCCGGCCGCCGCCGGCGGGTCGGGGAGCGTGTAGACCCGACTCTCGAACAGATTGGAATCGACCTGCCGGAGCCGGTACACCCGCTGCCGATAGGGCTGATCGGGGTAGTCGGCCATGGCCTGCTCGACATAGAGCCACGGACCGTCGTCGCGATCCGTCCAGATCGGCGTCATGTGGAGTGTGACCGCGAAGAAGGCCGGGTCCTCGGCCGCCTGGGCGGAAGACGAGAAGGTCCCGGTCATCCACTCGGCGAGCTGGTCGAGACGCGACGCCTTGTCGTCCGCGACCGCGGCGCCGCAGATGAGCAGTAGCGTGAAGGCGACCGCGACGGGCCGTCCGGGGATCGTCTCGACACCGGGTGTGGCGTGATGTCTCATGGCCGGATTGTACCCGTGTTCGTATGCCGTGGGCCGTCGCCGACCGCCTGGTCGACGGCTCGGCCTCGCTCGGCCCCCGCGACGCAGGTCGCATCGAGGTCGAGGTGGTGGGAGCCGTCGGCGGCAGCTTCGAGCTCGCGGTGACGTGAGCCAAGCAGAAGCGCAGCGCGGAAAAAGGCCGCGGCGAAACCGCCGCGGCCCGAGATTTCGCGGATGAACCGGTGTTACTCGACGATGAAGCCCATGAGCTCGACCGGGATCGTCCCGTTGTTGGACGCGCCCGGCGTGTCGCCACCGACCAACGGGTCGAAGGGGCCGATGACCCACGGACCGGTACCGTCGGGGTCGCGGCCGGTGAGGCCCGGGACGAACGAGCCGTCGGGGCCGACGGTCGGAAGGCCGAGATCGGTCGCGTACTCGCACTCGGTGCCGGACGGCGGATTGGGCTCCTCGATCAGGGCGACGCCGTCGGTGACCGAGGTCCACGGAGTCGAGTCGAGCACGCAGTCGTCGTCGGTGTCGAGGTCGTCGCCGACGGCGCCGGTGAATCCGTCGACCAGGAGGTGGGTGACGTTGTCGCCGTTCTCGAAGTTGAGGGTCGTCGTCAGGTCGGCAACCCCGAGGGTGAACGAGGCCTCGGCGGCGACGAAGAAGCCGCTCGGCTGAATCAGCTGGCCGGTGAGGCTGAGGGCTTGCTCGATCGTGCCGGAACCACCGGTTCCGTCACCGATCACCACGTAGGTCAACCCGTCCAGGCTCGCGCCCGGCGTGCCGTAGAGCTCGAAGAACTCGTCGTTGTCGGTGCCCGGTTGGTCGATCCGGATCTCGTTCATGGCGAGAGCGGCGCCGCACGGCGGCAGGTCGAGCCCGACGATCGCCTCGAGCTCGCCGGCGCCGAAGTCGAGATCGACTTCGAGGAAGACCCGGCCATCCTCGGCGAGCGACAGCCCCGGGAAGATCGTCGAGGCGTTGAAGTCGGTGACAGTGGCGTCGCCGACGCCGTTGCCGTCGAAATCCAGCTCGTCACCGGTGGCCAGGATCGCCTGGGCCGTGCCGGCCAAATTTGACGCATCGCAGGCGAAGAAGAGGGTCTCGGTGGAGCCGCCGTCGGCACCCCAGGCGAAAACGGCCTGTCCGAGGTTGTTGATCGCCAGGCCCCGGACGTAGGCCGTAGAGGTCAGGCTCACGCCGTCGATGACGTCGCCCTCGCGGATGGCGATGACGCCGTTGGAGGCGATGAACTCGTCGCTCGTCGTGGCGCCGTCGGTGTCGCCGGAGAACAGGTAGTTGCCGTCGTTGTTGATCGCCAGGAGGTCGAAGTTGTCCCAGTTGTCGCCGCTGCCGTTCGGGCTGCCCTCCTGGGCGACGATGGTTCCGTCGACTCCCACCGCTCCGTCGTCGGCCGAGGACCCGGTGTCCAGGTCGAGCTCGTGGATGCTGTGGCTGCCGTTGTCGGAGATCTGGTAGTCGAAGCCGATGCCGGTCGAGCTCAGGCTCTGCCCGTCGTAGGTGTCGTCGCTGGTGAAGACGATACTGATACCGGCCGGCGTGCCGTCTGAGCTGGTGTAGAAGACCCGGCCCTGAGACGAGGTCCCGCCGGCGCCGTCGTTGCGTCCCGCGATCCAGTAGGCGGCGCCGCTCGGAATCATGTTCGGTCGGCTGTGGAAGGTCGTGTTGAAGCCCGACAGGCCCGGTGCGGGCTCGGTTTCCCGCGCCAGCTTACCGGCCTGGGTCCAGACCCCGTCCTCACCGTCAATGGAGGGGCTGTAGATGAACGCGCCGGCGTCGCCGATGCCCATGGTTGCCTCGCCGCCGGTGAGCACCGTCGGAAGTCCGTCCGGATTGGCCCAGATGATGCCGACGCCCGACCAGACGAAGTCGTCGTCCGCGTCACCGACGAAACCGGGGTCGCCGACGCCGTTGGTGAACGGACCGTTGAGCGTGGTCACGGCGCCCGTGATTCCCGTTGGCGTGTCGCCTTCCTGCAAGACGAGCGCCGCGTCGATCAAGGCCCGAGTCGCCTTCGGCGCCGCGCTCGCTTCGGCGGTCTCGGCGGCGGAGATCGTTTCGAGACCGAGCTCCTCGAGCTCGACCGGCGTCATGCCCGCACCCGCGTTGTCGTCCGCCGTCGCCATCGAACCAGCGGCCATGAGCGTCGCCACGGCAATAGCGACCAAGGCGAGGTATCGATTCGGCTCCATGGTTCCTCCTCCTTCGGTGAATGGCAGACCCGGCTGCCGGTTGACGTCGCACCGCACCCATGAAAGAAAAAGACGGAGAGAGTGTTGCACGTCCCGGTTCGGCCCGCAACCCGGAAGGACGTCGATCGACCTCCCGAAGGGCGCTGTCGGCGCGCGCGGCTCAGGCCGGCGGACCGAGCACGCCGTTGTACCAGCCCGGTCCCGCGGCGAGCAGGTTCGAGGCGGCGTCTGCGGTGACCGGCTCGGAGAACCAGAAGCCCTGGCCGTGCGGGCAGGCCATGCTGCGCAGCCGCTCGGCCTGGTCGGCGGTCTCGACGCCCTCGGCGACGACCCCGATGCCGAGGTTGCTGGCGAGCCCGAGGATGGTCTCGATGATCGCCCGTGAGTCGGCGCGCTGGCCGAGCCGGCTGACGAAGGAGCGGTCGATCTTGAGTTCGTCGTAGTGGAAGCGCTGGAGGTAGCTGAGCGACGAGTAGCCGGTGCCGAAGTCGTCGACCGACAGCTGGATGCCGAGGGCGCGCAGCTGGTTGAGGTTGTCGAGCGCGGTCTCGACGTGCTCGAGCACGACGTTCTCGGTGACCTCGAGCCGCAGGCTTTCGGCCGGCAGCCCGGTGGAGTCGATAATCTCGATCAGACGGTCGACGATGCCCCGCTTCATGAACAGCTTGCCGGACATGTTGACGCTGATGAACAGTGGTGGGTCGATGGGGTAGGTCTCCTGCCAACGTCGGGTCTGGCGGCAACTCTCCTCGAGCACCCACCAGCCCAGGGGCACGATGAGGCCGGTCTCCTCGGCGATGGCGATGAAGTTGTTCGGCGACACCAGGCCGCGCTCCGGGTGGTGCCAGCGGACCAGACCCTCGAAACCGACGATGCGGTCGCTCGCCAGGTTGACGATGGGCTGGTAGTGCATGACGAAGTCGTTGTTCTGGACCCCCAGCCGAAGCTCGGTCTCGAGCTTGAGCAGGGCGACCGCGCTCTGGTGCATATCGCGGTCGAAAACCTCGTAGCGTGCCTTGCCGGCGGCCTTGGCGCGGTACATGGCGATGTCGGCGTCGCGCATGATCTCGTCCGGGCTGCGGTAGCCAGTGGCGCTGTGGGCGATCCCGATCGAGGCCGTGATGAAGACCTCGTGACCCTCGATGGAGAAGGTCATGCCGAGCAGCTCCTGGATCCGCTCGGCGACATGGATCGCCCCGGGGATGTCGTTGACGCGGTTGATCAGAATGGCAAACTCGTCGCCGCCGATCCGGGCCACCGTGTCGCCCGGCCGAAGGTAGTGCTCGAGACGCTGGGCGATACCCTGCAGGAGCTTGTCGCCGAGTGGGTGGCCAAGGCTGTCGTTGACGTTCTTGAAACGATCGAGATCGAAGAACAGCACGGCGAACTGATGCTTGGGATCACGGTCGAAGTCGGCAAGAGCGCACGACAGCCGATCCATGAACAAGACCCGGTTGGCGAGCCCGGTGAGGTCATCGTGGAGGGCGTCGTGCTGGAGCTTGGCCTCGGCCACCTTGCGGGCGGTGATGTCCGACTGGGAGCCGGCCATTCGAGACGGGCGGCCGTCGGATCCGCGCACCGCGAGACCGCGGGTCAGAACCCACACCCAGACACCGTCAGCGGCGCGCATCCGGTGCTCCAACCGGAACTGCTCGCTGTCGCCGTCGAGATGGGATCTCAGGCTGCGCTGGAACGAGGGGACGTCGTCCGGGTGGACCCGGTCGAACCACTCGCGCGGGCTCGGCGCGATCTGGTTCTCGTCGTACCCCAGCATCTTCTTCCAGCGCGGCGAAAAGTAGATCGAGTCCGAACGCAGGTCCCAGTCGAAAAGACCGTCGTTGGCGCCTTCAACCGCCAGTGCGTACCGCTCCTCGGAGTCCCGCAGGGCGTCGTCGGCGATCTGGCGCGCCACGGCGTACCTGATGGACCGAACCAGGAGCCTGGTGTCGACCTCGCGCTTGACCAGGTAGTCCTGGGCCCCCTCGCGGACGGCGCGTGCCGCGAGCTCGTCGTCGTCGAGGCTGGTGAGCACGATCACCGGCATCCTGGGGGCGGTCTGGTGAACGCTGAGAAAGGTATCGAGCCCGAGGCTGTCGGGGAGCGAGAAGTCGAGCAGAACGACGTCGAAGGGCTCGCGTCGAAGCCGGTCGAGCCCGCCCGCGAGACGGTCCTCGTGGCTCACGATGAAGGTCGGGTCGTCGGATTTGCCGAGCAGAACGCGGATCAGCTCGGCGTCGTCGGGATTGTCCTCGACGAGCAGCACTCGGAGCCGGTCGCGTCGGTTCATGAAGCAGCCGCCGTTCCGCGCGGTCGGGTGTCCGGCACTTCGGCGCGATCACCCGCCGGGAATCGACGCCGCCGAGTCCGTAGCCTCATCCTCTCCTCCTCGTCGTTTGGGTAGTGTAAACGTAAACGTCGATCCCTGGTGCGGACGGCTCTCGACCCAGATCCGGCCGCCGTGGCGCTCGACAATGCGTTTGCAGATCGCGAGACCGATCCCGGTCCCCGGGTACTCGTCGACGGTGTGCAGGCGCTGAAACATGACGAAGACCCGCTCCCGGGCATCGGTCTCGATACCGATCCCGTTGTCCCGCAACGAGATCAGCCAGCTCGCGCCGTCGTCGTCGATGCCGACATGGATTCGCGGGCTGCGATCGGCAACGAACTTGAGGGCGTTGCCGATCAGGTTGTGGAGCAGCTGGTACAGCTGGGCGCCGTCGCCGATGACGCTCGGCAGCTCGTCGCGGGTGACCGCAGCTTTGGTCGCTTCGACGGTCGCGTCGAAGTCTCGGATCACCTCGTCGACGACCTGGTTGAGGTCGATCGCGCCGAAGTCGCGGCCCCGGCTGTCGACCCGGGCGTAGCCGAGCACCGCGTCGACCATCTCCTGCATCCGCTCGGCGCCGCGGACAGCCCGCTCGAAGTAGTCGCGCGCCTCGTCGTCGAGTTCGCCTCCGGCGGCGTCGCCAAGCAGCTCGAGGTAGCTCGAGATCATCCCGAGGGGCTGCTGGAGGTCGTGCGACACGACGTAGGCGAACTGCTCGAGCTCGGCGTTGGAGCGGCTCAGCGCCTGCGACCGACGCGCGAGCTCGTCGCGGGCGGCGTGGAACTCCTCGGTCTCCTCGACGATGCTCTGGACCTGCCGGATGCCGCCGGCGCCTTCCTCGACCACCCAGGAGGAGATCCGGACCCACATCCGGCTCCGGTCGGCGCGCTGAAGCTGCACGTCGAGGTTGCCGACGCTGCGCGACGCCTCGACCTGTGATCGCCAGGCGGAGACCAGCGACGGTTGGGCGAAGAACTCGGTGAAGGTTCGGCGGGTCAGGGTCTCGGGGCTCGACAGTCCGAGCATGGCGGCGAACGCCGGGTTGGCCTCGAGAATCTCGCCCGACAGGGTCGACACGATGACACCCACCGGGAGCCCCTCGACCAGGCGTCGGTAGGGGGCGTCCTTGGCCGTCGCCATCGCCCTGCGGCGGGCCCGGAACAGAGCCGAGCGGACCGCCGACGGCAGCTCGACGAATCCCTCGCTCGATTTGCCGACGTAGCCGTCGACGTGGAGCCGCAGCGCCTCGTTCCACAGCTCGGCGCCGCCGGCCGCGGTGAATAGGATGATCGGGCAGTCCGGACGCAGGTCGCGGACCAGCGCGATCACCTCGAGGCCGTCGCTCCACTCGAGGTCGGCCTCGGCGATGACGAGGCCGAACAGGCCGGCGGCGACGGCGGCCGAAAACTCGGTGGCGGTGCCGACGGGAACGATGTCGACCCGGTCGAACTCCTGCGACAGAACCATGGACGCGAGTTCGCGATCGCTGGCGTTGTCGTCGATCAGGAGAATGCGTGGAAGGCTGCTCATGTCCCCCGTGCCCGGCCTGCCCGTTGGCCGAATCCGGAACCCCGCCGGCCCTCCTGAGGCGAAGTTTTATCCGTGATTCACATCACGGGCTCGATTGGCGCGGAGTATAGCACGCAGGTCGTTGTCAACTCGCGTCCCGACAGGATTTTGACACAGCTTCGACGAATCAGCCGTCGGTCGCGGGCTCGATCAGCCGCTTGAGGGTTCGTGCCAGCTCGGCCATGCGGTAGGGCTTGACCGCGACGCCCGAGAAACCGTGCTCGCGGTAGTTGGCCATCACCGGGTCCGTGGAGTAGCCGCTCGAGACGATCGCCCGGACCCCGGGATCGAGAGCGAGCAGCCGGCTCATGGTCTCCCGGCCGCCGACGCCCTCGGGAACCGTCAGGTCGAGGATCACGGCGTCGAAGCGGTGATCGTGCTCGAGCTCGCGGCGGTAGATCTCGACCGCCTCGGCGCCGTCGGCGGCGGTCACGACCTCGTAGCCGATGGTCTCGAGCAGCTCGGCGGCCGCCGAGCGCACCGCCTCGTCGTCATCCATGATCAGCAGCCGGCCGTGGCCTCGGATCGCCCCGTCGCCAGGGGGAGGCTCGGTGGAACGTTCCTGCTCCGACGCCGGGAGATAGACCGTGAACGTCGAGCCCCGGCTCTCCTTCGAGTGGACCACGATGGCGCCGCCGTGGCCGCGGACGATCGAAAACGCGGTCGCCAGCCCGAGACCGCTCTGACCCCGCTTGGTCGAGAAGAACGGGTCGAAGATGGTCTCCAGCTGGTCGTCGGGAATTCCGGCGCCGGTGTCCGTGACGTCGATTCGGACGAAGCGGCCCGCGTCGAGGGCCGGGATATCGCCCTCGACCAGGTGGGTGTTGTCGATGGTCACGGTCACCGTGCCCCCGCGGGGCATGGCCTCGATCGCGTTGACGATGAGGTTGTGCACGACCTGCGTGATCTGGCCCCGGTCGATCTCGACCGGCCACAGCTCGGGGTTGCGGCGGCAGTCGTAGTGGCAGTTGCCGCCCCGGGCGGCCGATGCCGTGGCCTCCTCGACCAGACGCCCGAGGTCGGCGATCGACCGGATCGGGCGCCCCCCCTTGGAGAAGGTGAGCAGCTGCTGGGTCAGACCGGTGGCGCGGAGGCAGACCTCCTCCGCCTCGGACAGCCGGCGCGTCGCTTCACCGGAGGCCGCCGCGGCTCGTTTTGCCAGGCTGATGTTGCTCAGAACCGCCATCAGCATGTTGTTGAAATCGTGCGCGATCCCTCCGGCAAGCACACCGAGGCCCTCGAGCTTCTGGTTCTGCTGCTGATCGAGCTCGGCGCGCCGGCGGTTCTGCTCGGCGCGGTCATGGTCGGAGATGTCGATGGCAATGCCCTCGATTACGTCCCGAGCGCCGTCGGCGATGCGGCCGACGGTGACCAGGAGCGTCGTCGAACCACCGCCGGGACCGGTGACCCGCAGGTTTCGGGTCGAGGTCTCACGGGTGACGGCGAGCCCGCCGAGAAGCTCCCGGACCGCGCTCGGGTCGTCCGCGAGCTCGAACAGCGTGGTGCCCACCAGCCGATCCGGGTCGCGGCGGCCGACCAGCCCGGCGAAGGCAGGGTTGGCAGCGACGATCATGCCGTCGGGGTCGGTCTGAAACAGGCCCGCGGGGTTGTCCACGACCATCTGCCGCCAGCGCTCCGCCGACTCCACGAGAGCCGCCTGCTCGAGCTCGCGGTCGCGTGCCCGGGGACCGCGCTGGATCGATCGGAACCAGCCGATGCCGGCAACGGCGCCGAGCAACGCCAGGCCGACGGACAGGCCGACGCGCCAGCGCCGCTGCTGCTTCAGCTCGAGCTGCTGCAGGTCGCTGGTCTGTCGCAGCAGCTCGATTTCCCGTTGCTTCTCTGCGATGTCGTGGGACGCCTGGAACCTGGCGAACTCGGATCGGGTTTCGGCCCGGCCGAGCTCGCGTTCGAGCTCGCGGGCCCGAGCCTGGAACTCGAGGGCGAGCTCCGGGTCTCCGGAGGCGGCCTCGGCCGCGACCATGGCGTCGAGGGCTGCGATCTCGGAGCTGCGGAGCTCGAGCCGCCGAGCCAGCTCGAGGCTCTCGGTGGCGCTCGCGACGGCCTCGTCGCCCCGTCCCGACGCTGCCAGAATCTCGGCCTCGGTGGCGAGGCAGACAACGAGCTCGGGCTCGGCGCCGGCGCGCCGCACGAGCTCGAGGGCCGACGCGATGTGGCCGAGAGCGTCAAGAAGGCGGTTGTCGGCGCGCAGAGCGGCCGCCAGGCTGCGGTGGGACTGGGCGACGCGGATGTCGCCGCCCTCCTCGAGGCGCATGGCGAGCGCCCGGTGGTGGATCTCGATGGCCTCGCCGGTCTTGCCCTGAAGCTGCTTGATGTCGCCGATGTTGGCCAGGATGTCGGCGACGCCGACCGACTCGCCGAGCTCGGTCTTGATCAGCCGCGCCCGCTGGAAGTACTCGAGCGCCGGGTCGTAGTCGCCGAGGTACAGATGGGCGACGCCGATGTTGTTGAGGAGCGTCGCCTCGGCGTCCCGGTCACCGGCGCGCTGCCGCTCATCAAGGCTCGTGGCGCTGGTCGCGATGGCCCCGGCGTAGTCGCCCAGCTGGAGCTGGCAGGCGGCCGTGATGTTGACGAACCGCCAGGCGCGGTCGGGGTCGCTCCCGATCTCGGGGTGGTCGAGGGCGCGGCGGCAGGCGGCGATGGACTGGTCGAAACTGCCGAGGTAGAAGTGGGCCCGGGCGAGGTCGGCGAGGCTCGCCTCGAGCACGTCGGTGCGTCCGAAGCGCCGGGCCGCGTCGGCGGCGACTTCGAGCTCGAAGACCGCGTCCTGGAAACGTCCCGCGACGCGCAGAGCGCGCCCGAGCCCGGCTCGAACCTCGGCCTCGAGTGATGGCGAGGGATTGCGCGCGAGATCCCCGAGCACCGTCGTCGCGAGCTCGACGTAGGCTGCCGGATCGTCGTCGGGCGTCATCCGCTCGAGCGTCGCGAGCCGAAGCTCCGCGGGAGCGACCGGGGCCGTGCCATGCGGTTCCTCGGCGCGAGTCGGAACGGCCGAGGCGACAGCCGCGAGAATGACCGTCGCCATTGTCGCGCCTGAGTACACGGACCACCAACGCGGTCCCCGCGATCGGTCCGTCCGGAAGCTCCTTCGGGTCACTGCAGGACCCTCCATCCTTCGCTGCCCCGAGTCTACCGTAGATGCCGCCGGGTCGGGCGCTCGAGACCGCGGTAAACTGTGGCTCCGGACAGGAGGCACCATGGCCATCGATCCCAAGCTGCTCGACATCCTCGTCTGCCCGGTGGACAAGACGCCGCTCGAGGTGGTTGATCTGTCGGAGGATGTCCGAGCCCGTCTGGTCGAGCGTTACCGCGCGCAGTTCAAGGGCGAGGAGCCGGTGGTCGAGATCGGGCTCGCGTCACCCGCCGGTCGGGTCTATCCGGTGGTCTCGGGGATCCCGGTGATGCTGGTCGACGAGGCTCTCGACCGGTCGGAGATCGACCGCTGAGCGATCACCTCGCAACGGCCGAGTCTCCCGGGAGTGACCGGGCGGGCGTCGGTTCAGGCGAGGAGGCCCTGTGACCGACCGGGTGTTCAGCCCGTCGAGCCTCATCGCGGAGGTCAACGAGCTGCTCGACCAGGGATTTTCGGGCATCGACGTCGAGGGCGAGATCACCAATGCCGGCGCTTCGGGCCGCGGGCACCTGTACTTCACGATCAAGGACGACCGTGCCGCCCTCGACTGCGTCATGTGGGCATCGCGGGCCCGCAGCCTCAGGTTCGAGCTCGAGGACGGCCTGGCAGTGCGGGCCGGCGGCTCGCTGACCATCTACCCGCAGCGGGGCCGCTTCCAGCTCGTGGTGACCAGCCTCGAGCCCCAGGGCATCGGCGCCCTTCAGCTCGCCTTCGAACAGCTCAAACGCAGGCTCGAGGCCGAGGGGTTGTTTGCCGCCGAGCGCAAGCGACCCATGCCCGCGTTGCCCCAGCGGGTTGGCATCGTGACCTCGCCAACCGGCGCCGCGCTCCAGGACATGCTCAAGGTGCTGCGCCGGATCGCCCGGCTCGAGGTCGTGCTGGCGCCGGCGGCGGTCCAGGGCGATGGCGCCGCCGCGGCAATCGCCGACGCCTTGACCCGTCTTGCCGCGAGCGAACTGGTCGACGTGGTCATCGTCGGCCGCGGCGGCGGCAGCCTCGAGGATCTGTGGGCGTTCAACGAAGAGGCCGTGGCGCGTGCGATCGCGGCGTCCCCGGTGCCGGTGATCTCCGGCGTCGGTCATGAGACCGACTTCACCATCGCCGACTTCGTCGCCGACATCCGCGCCGCGACCCCGACCCAGGCCGCCGAGCTGGTCGCGAGTCGGGTCGAGGAACAGGAGCGGCGGCTCGTCGGGGCCGAGGACGCGCTCGGTCGCGATCTGCGCCGCCACCTCCGGCTCGCCCGGGCCAGGCTCGCCGGGCTCGAGGGCTCGCGCGGGCTCGCCCGTGTGCCGCTGCGGGTCCGTGCGCTGCGCGACCGGCTCGGCCGGACCGAACGGCTGGCGAAGGTGCTGCGCGGCCGGGTCGATCAGGCACGCCGCGCGCTCGACGGGCTTCAGGCGGTCCTGGCCCGGGTGCCGACTCGGGCTGCGGCCGGCGGCCATCGGCGTCTGCTGGCCAGCCGACGCGAGCAGATGGCCCAGCTGATGCGGGGACGGCTGCGCGGGCTCGCCGGCGAGCTCGCCGCCAAACGGCGCGCGCTGGTCAACCTGAGCCCGCGGCGGGTTCTCGAGCGGGGCTACTCGATCACCACCGTCAAGGGATCGAGCCGTCCGCTCCGCGATCCGGCCGAGACAAGAACCGGTCAGGTCCTGCTGACCCGGCTGGCAGGCGGCGAGCTGCGGTCACTGGTCGCCGATCGACCGCGCCGGCGACCTTCGACCGGAACGCCTGCGGACCACCAACCGTCGCTGTTCGACGACGGCAGCGACCACTCGGGAGATCGCCATGACAGAGAGTGACACATCCAAGGACGCCGAGCGTTTCGAGGATCAGTTGGAGCGGCTGGAGGAGATCGTCGCCGGCCTCGAGGACGAGACCGTCGGTTTGGAAGAGGCGCTCGAGCTGTTCGAGGACGGAATGAAGCTTGCCAAGAGCTGCCGCGCCCGGCTCGAGGAGGTCGAGCAGCGGGTGCAGAAGCTGCTCGAGGCGGAGGACGATCAGGGGGTCGCGACCGCGCCCCTCGATGACGAAGACGACGAGGAGGAGTCCCGCCGGTGACCGCGAGCGTGCTGAGCCGTGAACGCGCGGCGGTCGATGCCGCCCTCGGCCGGCTGGTGCCCACCGACGCCTGGCCGGTGCGACTGCACCGCGCCATGGCGCACGCCGTCTTCGCCGGCGGCAAGCGGGTGCGTCCGGTGCTCGCGCGACTCGCCCATCAGGCCGCGGGCGGCGATCCCGACGACATCACCGAGGCTGCGTGCGGCCTCGAGCTCATCCACACCTACTCGCTGATCCACGACGACCTGCCGGCGTTCGACGACGATGTGCTGCGCCGCGGCCGCCCGACCGTCCACGTCGCGTTCGACGAGGCGACCGCGATCCTGGCGGGCGACGCGCTGCTTGCCGAGGGGCTGCTGCTGCTCGCCCGCCATCCTGCCGGCGACGCCTGGGCGGCGCGGCGGGCCGCCGCGGTCGAGCTGGTCGCCGACGCGGTGTCGGCTCGCGGCATGGTCGGCGGACAGATGGAGGACCTGGAGGCGACCGGCGCCGGCGGCGGCGACGATGCTGAGCGGGCACGCCGTCTCGACCGCATCCATCGGGCCAAGACCGGCCGGCTGCTCGCCGCTTCGGTCGAGCTCGGGGCGGAGCTCGCCGGGGTCGGCGGCGACCGCCGAGCGGCGTTTGCCGAACTCGGCGCCGACCTCGGTCTCGCTTTCCAGATCGCCGACGACATCCTCGACGCCACCGCGTCGGCCGACGAGCTCGGCAAGTCGCCCGGCAAGGACGCCGACGCCGGCAAGCTGACCTACGTCACCCTGTACGGCCTCGACCGCGCCCGACGCCGACTGGCGGAGATCGAGGAGCGTATGGTTCATCGAGCGGCCGACCTCGAGGGCGCCGACGGCGAGCTCGCCGCCGTCGCGCGCTTCATTTCCCGCCGCCGCGGCTGAGGCGGCGGCGGCAGCAGCGATCAGGGACGGCGACCCGCCTCTGCCATCGAGCCTCGATTCTCAATCCTCATCCCGGATCACCTCGTAGATCGAGGTCTCTCTGGTCCGGAACGCCTCGCTCCACAGCTCGCCGTCGAAGGCCCGGAACTTGGTCAGCCCGTCGTCCGGATAGTAGGCGCGCTCGAGCTGGCCGACCACGATCCAGTCGACGTCATAGCGGTCGAGGAAGCTCCGGGCCGCGGCCGGGTCGGTGGTGGTGTAGAACTCGTTCACCGCGCGGACCCGATCCCAGACCCAGCGATCGTCGGCCCAGCCGCGCTGCTGGCGTTGATGCCAGTTCCAGCCGACGACTCCGGGCAGGCCGGTGGCGACCGTGATCCGAGAACCCCACCGGTACTCGGGAATATTGGCCTCGACGATGGTCGGCGTGCCGTCGACGTGGCGCTGAAGCCACCGGATGGCGGCAAGATCCTCGGCGAAGACCAGCGGCCGACCCTGATCGTGGTGGACCGCGTGCTCCATGTAGGCGAGGCCGTCGAGGCCGCGGGGCGCTCGGGGCGCCATCCGGTCCGAGGCCTTGGCCGGGATCGCCGTGATCGGGTAGAGGGCCGCGCCGGCGATCAGGGCCCCGGCGGCAAGCCACCACAGGCGGACCCGCCAGACGCCGGTGTCCGGCCGACGCGCTGCTCGCCACCACAGCCCGGCGGCGGCGACCACGGCGAGGAGGACCCAGGCGACGTAATAGAACTTGAAGACCGTGTTCATCCGACCCAGGTCGAATCTCAGGGTGACCAGCTCGACGACCATGGTCAGTCCGAGACCGAGGCCGACCGCGAGCAGACCGAAGCTGCGGGCCGGGGGCAGCTCGCGGCGCAGCAGGAGCAGGCCGGCGGCGACCAGCATCGGCCACGCGACCCAGGCGGCGCCGACTCCGAGAACGACCAGCAGGATCTGGCCGGCGAGCGCCGGCACGCCGAGCGCCAGCATCGGCCACAGGCGCTCGGACAGCGGCCGAATGGCGGCCAACGGCGTTGCGGCCATCCAGTCGTGCAGCTCGAGCAGCAGCCAGGTGGCGACGGGAAACAGGAAAACGCCCCAGTGCTCGAGGTAGACCGTCAGCGGCGTCCGGGCGCCGTTCCAGTAGACGACCTGCGAGTAGCCCATACCGAACCATGCGTCGAACGGCAGGTAGAGCAGCCGGGTCAGCACGGCGAAGCCGGCGACCCATCCGAGCACGCGGACCGGCTCGAGCCGGCGGGAGACGCCGTTCTCCGAGGCCCGGATGGACCAACCGACGGCGATCATGCCCATGGCGAGGAACGGGTAGTACGACCAGGTGTTGGTCGGCCGCATGGCGCCGACGGCAAGGGCGCCCAGGGCGATCGCGGCCAGCCGTCGGCCGCGGCTGCCGGCGCCGGTCAGCATGGCGAGGGCGAAAGCCATGGCGGCGACCACCTGGGGCAGGTCCAGCAGGTGAGCGTGAAGGTCGCCGTAGATGAAGGTGAACGCCGGAAACTCCGTGATCGGAACGACCTCGGGGTCGGGGATGATTCGGGTCGGGTTCCAGAACCAGTGGTGGGACGGGATCGGCAGCCCGGCGCCGGTGGCCAGCCGAGCGAGGCCGGTTGCGAACGCCGCCACCGCGCTCCGCCCGCTGTCGGCGCCGAGGGCGACGAGGCCCTGGATCAGCATCCGAACCGGGTGGAGGTTTCCGGCCAAGGTGACCGCGCTCGCCGCGGCGACGCCGGCGAGTGCGGGCCGCAGCCGGCGCACGGCGCCGGCGCCGGGAGGCTCGCCGCCCGAGCGCACCAGGTTGACCGCGACGCTGTAGGCGCCGGCCGCGGCGAGCCCGATGGCCGTCGGAATGGCCAGGTTGTAGGCGATGGCGGGTTCGATGCCGAGCGCCAGAGCGAGCTGGCCGACGATCACGAAGCCGAAGTAGTAGTAGTTGATGTAACCGCCGGCGAACCAGGGGTCATAGGGCGGAAAGCCGACGCTGCGCAGCACCGCGGTGAAGTACGACAGATCCATGGGCTTCTCCCCGCCGTGACCGGGGTGCCACAGATCGGGGTTGAGGGCTCGCACCGCGAGGCTGACGGCGAAGAAGAAGGCGAAGACCAGCTCGGCGCTGAGCAGCTGCCTGCCAAGCTCGGCTCGCCGGTCCCAGAGCTCGCCGCGCGTCCGCCACGCGACCGCCGCGCCGGCGGCCACGAGCAGCGCGACCGCCAGGCGCACGGTGCCCGGGCCGATGGTGATCCCGGTCGAGCCGACCATCCAGACCGTCCAGGCGACCAGCAGCAGCCCGAAGCCCCGGGCGAGGGGGAGCGCGCCGTCGGCGAGACCGCCGAGCGCCCAGCGCACCAGCGGTGCGGCGCCGAGGCCGATGACCGCCAGTGCGAGATACCAAGCCGCGGCGCCCAGCACCGGCCATCTGTTGAGCGGCGAGTCGGGCGGGAAGCGCTCGCGCCAGGTGCCGCCGCGCTGCTGGCGTACGAATCGGTCGGTGGGCAGCATCAGGTCTGCGGGTTGGCGGCCGAAGTGGCCGGGCGGCTTGACGATCACCCGGTCGAGGTCGACCGACTCCAGGATGGCGCGCACCCGCGCCGGGTCGTCGTCACCGGTCTTTCGGAACAGCAGCACCTTGGGATGGTCGTAGACGGTGAAGGCCTCCTCGGCCCACTGGTCGTTGACTGCGAATGGCCCGAGTCGGGGCGATGATGTGAAAACGGCGGCGATCTCGAAGCCCAGGGAGCCGATGGCGCTGCCGGCCTCGGCGTCGATGAAGCAGTCGATCACCGACCGGTCGGAAGGGCAGCCGATGAGCTCGCGGTAGTAGGTCTCGACGAGCGGGAATCGTTCGGGGATTCGGGTCAGGCTGGCCCACTGGCGATTGGACGAGATCGCGATGATGTCGGCCCGGTCGAGGATGTCGAGCATGCGCTCGCGCTTGCGCTCGTCGTCGTTCCAGTACAGCTCGAACGTGAGGTCGGGCTGGTAGATCCCGGCGAACGGATCGTACCCGTCGATGCGCAGCGGCAGGCCGTCGTCCCACGAGGTCTCGTTGGCGATGGCGCCGCCGACCACGGTGAACCGTCGATCATCGCCCTCGGCGAGCTCGATGCGAACGGTGATCCGGTCGTCGTTTCGAATCGGCATCGCGACGTCGAGGGCCAGGCTGCAGCTGAAGCCGGAATCGCTCGGGGCGCACGTCCCGGTCGCGCCGCTGGTCCCACCGCCCTCGACGGTGAGCTCGGCGCTGAGCGACGGCGGGCCGGCTTCGGAGGTTCCTGCGCCGCCGTCGACGAGCACGACGCGCGGCAGCTCGAGCCGTCGCAGGGTGCCCTCGACCAGAGCGCGGAACCGGGTCTCGAGCGGCCGGTCGGCGGCGAGCCGCGCGCCCGAGGGCGCCGGCGCCGGCTGCCGCGCCGGGCCGGCCGGCGACTCGACGATGACATTGATCGGCCCGGGGACCTCGGCAAACAGCCAGCGCGACGCCGCCTCCCTGGTCACCGGCCGCAGGTAGATCCCGGTGAAGGCCACGGCCCAGAGCAGGCTCGCCGACGCGACCACGACGCCGAGTGCGAGCGCGGCCCACCGCCGGCGCGGCGCCTCGGATGCCGCCATTGTTGCCAACAGCCACGCCGCGAAGAACGCCAGGGTCGGGTAGATCGGCAGCTGGTAGCGCATCATCGGGTTGTCGCCCAGGGACTGCCACACGAAGTAGCCGAGGGTCCAGCCGACGACCAGAGCGAGCGGACCCACCCCGCGCCGAACCACCCGGATCAGCGCGGCGCCGAGACCGGCGAAGGCGAGCGCACCGAGCGGCAGACCGAGGCCCCAGAGCACCAGGTTCCGGCCGGCAAAGAACACCGAGCGTCGCGCCCACTGCATGGCCGGCGGCCAGTCGGCGTCGGGGCCGGTCAGTCCGCGCAGGCTGTCGATGGCCGACAGCCAGCGTGGGTTGAGGCCGATGTCGAACACGCCGGGTCCGATGAAGGCGTAGGGCTGCAGCAGCCGAAAGCTGAGCCCGAAGACCAGCCCGGAGGCGATCAGGACGACCAGGGTCGGCAGCAGCTGCGACCGCCGTCGGTCGCCGTCGAGCGCTGCGAGCCGGACGGCGTGGGCGGCCGGCAGCAGCACCACCACCGGGGCTGCGCTGAGCTTGGCCGCCACCGCAGCGGCGGCGGCGGCGCCGAACAGCAGCCCGAGACCGAGCCGGGCGACGGTCAGCTGCTGCCGTGCGGTCGGGCGGTTGCTGGTGTCGGGCTCGGCGCCGGGCTCGGCGATCCGCACCGCCAGGTACAGCGACAGCGTGACGAAGAAGACCTGAACGAGATCGACGGTGAAGTAGTGCGAGTGCTGGATGTGAAGCACCGCGACGGCGAGGAAGAACGCTGCGAGCAGTCCGGTCCGCCGATCGGTGAGCCGGGAGGCGAGGACGAAGACCAGAATGACGGTCAGCAGGTCCCAGATCGTCGACAGCAGGCGGCCGGTCGACCTGATGCCGCCGAGATCGGTCCAGCCGAGCACCTCGGCGAGCAGCCGGACCATGATCACCGGGTAGGTGCCGTAGACGAACCCGGCCTGGCTTCCGACATTCTCCGGGTTGAGGGTTGACGAGCCGGTGTCGAAGTAGTCGAGCAGCGGCTGGTCGGGCTCGAGCGCAGTCGTCACCATGCTGATGAAGCGTTCGTCCGGGTGGAGCAGGTTGGCGCCCCCCCAGTCGTGGCCGGCGAGGCGGAGCCCGGCGGCGAGCGCAATCACCAGGAGCAGTCCCGCGAGGGCCGTCCGGCGGTCGAGATCGGGGCGTGCGTCGGCCACGTCAACGCCCTCCGGAAGCGCCGAGGGTCATCACCGACACGAAGGTCCTTCCGGGCTGTCTGGCCGGATGCCTGGTCTGCGTGGACCGTGGCAGACGCCGCTTGAGCTTCGCCAGGCTGACCCGGTCGTCGGGGTGGACCAGGAACAGAAGGGGGCCGCCCCGCTCGTTGACGGCGTCGAGCCGGTCCAAGTCGAGGGCGAGATCGCGTCCCGCCAGACCGGCCTCGAAAGCGACCAGCCGGGTATCGACCCAGTGCGGGTAGGGCACGACCCGGATTCGGTCCGGCGCCACGCCGACGGCGAGCGCGCCGCGCACCACGGCGCCGAGCTCCGACGCGTTCCAGCTGCTGCGGTCCCAGGCCTCGGCGAAGTCGGTGTGCACCGGTGGCCGGCCGGCAAGGGCCGAAAGCGCGATCAGGCTCACTGCCGAGCCGATGCCGAGCCATCGGCCGGCAGCCCCGTCGAGGCTCGCCCGGAGCCGGTGTGCAATGGCTGAGAGAGCGGCGCCCGCGGCGACGAAGCAAGGCGCCAGCGCGCCCGCGCAGCGGACCGGCGACGGCGCCAGTTGAGGATCGAGCGGAGAGACCATGGCGGGCAGCATGAGCAGCGGCAGCGAAACCACCAGCGCGGCCCAGTCGAGCCGGCGGCGGGCGACCGCGGTCGCGATCGCGAGACCCAGCCCGAGGACCAACAGCGATGCCGCAACCGGGTCCATCGCGGGCCGGCCGGTGCCGCCATGGAACCACGCGCCGCCGTCGGCGACGACCGGCAATGCGAGCACGCGCCCGGCGCGCTCGGCGAGCCCGTCCGCGACATCGGCATTGCGATCGCCGACGGCGGCGCCGAGCCAACCGAGCGGTCCTGCAGCCTGGGCGGCCGCCGGCGCCGCTGCGAGCGCCGGCAGACCGGTGACGACCGCGACCAGAACCACGACTGAGAACCCGGCGGCCGCCCGTCGCCGATGGCGGACGGCGAGCGCGACGGCGACGAGCTGGATCACGACCACGGTGACGAGCAGCGACCGCGCCGTCGGATGGCTGAGCAGCGCGACCCCGGTGGCGACCCCGGCGGCGACCAGGTCCATGCGTCGCTGGCGGTTCAGCCCGCGCACCAGAAATGCCAACGCAGCGGCAACCAGCGCGGGGTACCAACCGATCGCGAGCCCGATTCGGGAAAGCAGGTCGGGCCACGACCCGACCGCGGCCAGGGCCGCCGCGCCCAGGCCGACGGCTCGGCCGCCGAGCTCGCGACCGAGCAAAAAAATGAAGGGCACCGCCGCCAGCCCGGCGAGCAGCGAGCCGAGCTTGAGCGCACCGAAGCCGAGCCCGCCGGCGAGCGGGGCGAGCACCGCGGTGGCGAGCACCGGCGCCGGATACCAGCCCCCGGTGCTTGACGGAGCGACAATCGGCGCCTCGCCGGTGTGGACCGCGTGCGCGGCGGTCAGCAGCTCGGCGTGAACGCTGGTCATCTCGGCGGGGACGTCGGCCAGGCCGATCGAGCGCACGATGAGGGCGAGCAGGGTGATCGCCGCGACCGGCAGGATGGTTCCGCCGACGCGTAGGTTGCCGATCCGCGTCAGCCATCGTCGCCAGTCGGGTCGGCCTGAACCGCCGCCGAGCGCGGCGGCGATCAGAACCACGGCCACGCCCCAGGGCAGCACCACGTCGAGCCCGGCACGGTTGTCGCGTGCCGCGAGCCCGGCGAGAGCGGCGGCGATCAGGGCCGCGCCGAGCATGGCGAGTCGGGGCTTCGGCTCGGCCGGAGCGCGGTTGGTGGGCGAGCCGGCACCGGTCCAGGGCGCCTCACCGCGGCGAACGGCGAAGAACCCCGCGCCAAGCGCGCCGGCGAGGAGCACCAACGCCACCGGCGCCGCGGCGTCGGCGCCGACGAGAATGCCGCGTGCGGCGAGCGCCAGCACGAAAGCGCTGAGCAGACCGAGGGGCAGCGGTTCGGCGCCGGCCGTGAGTCGCAGCCACCGGCCGGGCCGAGCCGACCGCGGCCGAGGCTCGGGGGCCGCGGCGCCGGAGCTGACCGGACCGCTTTCGGACCACAGCTCTGCAACGGTCGGTAGGCCCGCCGGGGGCCTGCGCCAGAACCGCAGCCTGGCGACGACCCAGTCGAGCACCGTGATCTCGGTCATGTCTTTGTCGCGCGCAGGGTCTCGAACAGCGACGCATACGCCGCGGCGCAGGCGTCGGGGGTGAACCGTCGGGCGACCTCTCCCGGGTCGCCGGCATAGGACGCGGGGTTGTTGAGCACGGCGAGCATCTTGGCCGCCAGGTCGGCGGAGTCGCCGATCGCCGCGACCTCGCCCATGCCGGTCAGAGCGACCGGCTGGCGGACCCCGGGCAGGTTGGAGGCGACCACGGGTACGCCGTGCATCATGGCCTCGATCTGCACCAGACCGAAGCTCTCCGTCCGGTTGAGGCTGGGCACCACGAGCAGATCGAGGTTCGGGTAGTAGGCCGCCATCTCGGCCGGCGTCAGCACGCCGAGGAAGTGCCAGGCGCCGGCCGCCTCGAGCTCGCGGATGGTCGGTGCGAGCCGGTCGAAGTAGGCCCGCTCGCCGAGCACATCGTCGTGCTGGCCGGCGTAGAGAACGGTGGCCTCGGAGTAGTGCTCGCGAATCCGCGGCAGGGCGCCGAGCAGGACCTCGACTCCCTTCTCCGAGGCGAATCGGGTCGCCATCCCGATCACCGGGCGCCGGGTCTCGACTCCGGTCGCCGCGGCCAGTGCGGCCTTCGCCGTCTCGTCCGGCGGCGGCAGCTCGACCGGCGGCAGGATGGTCTCGACCTTGTCGGCAAAGCGCTGGAGAAACGGCGATCCGGCGGCAAAGTCGGGGGTGTAGGTGACCAGCCGGTGACAGGTTCGCGCGGCGAGGTCGTTCATGACGTGGACCACCTGGTTGACGGCGAGGTTGAACAGGCCAGGCGGCAGCTTGAGATCGCAGTGATAGGTCAGCACCGCCGGCTTGCCGAGCAGCCGCGCCCGCAGGCCGACCCCGAAGGCGTCGAACTGGGGCAGGTGGAGGTGGACGACATCGTGCTCGCGCACGAGCCGGGTGGCGACCAACCCGACGGTCGGCATGATGACGCCCTTGGAGACCCGGAACCAGACCGGGACACGAACGACCCGGACGCCGTCCGTGACCGAGTCGCGCGGGGTCGTCGGGTCGAACCTGGAGGTCATCACCGTGACCTGGTGGCCGCGCTTGACGAGCGCTTTGGAGAGGCGCTCGGTGAAGATCGTGAGACCGCTGGTGTGGGGCCGGTAGTAGGTGAGGACCTGCAGAATCTTCACGCCGGCCCCCTCGACTACTCGAACAGACGGCGGTTCGAGTCGACCCACTCGGCAAGCTGCCGGATGCCTGTCTCGGGGTCGACCGCGGGCCGCCAGCCGGTGTCCTCGGCGAAGTGGGAGATGTTACAGATGAAGGTCTTCTGGTCGCCCGGCCGCCAGTCGTCGAAGACGACCGGGATCGGTCGACCGGTGACCGACTCGAGGATCGGGCCGAACTCCGACCACACCGACAGCGTATTCTCCGGTCCGCCGCCGAGGTTGTAGACCCGACCGGCGACGCGGTCGATTTCGGCCAGTGCGAGGTCGTAGCCGTCGAGCAGGTCGTCGATGAACAGCAGGTCCCGAACCTGCTTGCCGTCGCCGAAGATGGTGATCGGCCGTCCGAGCACCGCGGAGATCACGAACCACGCCACCCAGCCCTGGTCCTCGATGCCGAACTGGCGGGGGCCGTAGATGCAGCTCTGGCGCAGGACCACCGTCGGCAGCCCGTAGATCCGGTGGTAGTCACGGGTGTACTGGTCGCCGGCGCCCTTGGAGCACCCGTAGGGCGAGTGCAGATCAAGAGGCTGGTTCTCGGCGACGCCGCTGGCCGGCTCGACCAGTGAGTATCGGGTGGCGTTCTCGACCACCCGGGCGCCGTCGAGCTCGCCGTAGACCTTGTTGGTCGAGGCGTAGAGCACGATCGGGTCGCGGCCTGACCGGCGCGCGGCCTCGAGCACGTTGAATGTGCCCAGCGCATTGACCTCGAAGTCGTGGCGCGGGTTCTCCACCGAGGTCGTGACGGCGACCTGTGCCGCCAGGTGCACCACCGCGTCGACATCGCGCACGGCGCTGGCGACGGCGACGGCGTCGCGGACGTCGGCCTCGACGAGCTCGAAGGCATCGAGGCCGAGCTCGGTTGAGAACCAGTCGAGGTTGTGGCGGCTGCCGGGCCGCGACAGGTTGTCGAGGACCCGGACGTCGTCGCCCCGGCGGACCAGCCGGTGGACGTAGTTGGCGCCGATGAAACCCGCGCCGCCGGTGACCAGGATCTTCATCGGATCGCCTCCTCGGGCGCCGGCAGCTCGCGCTCGGCGAGCACGCGCTGCGTCCGGCCGGCAATCCCGCCGCCGCGCGGCGCCTGCCGCGCCAGCGCCACCAGACCGCAGATCGACGTGACCGCGAAGCTCAGCCCATGGGCCGCCACCGCGAAGGCGAGCGCGTCGGCCGACCCGACGCCGCACAGGGCAAGCGCCCCGACCAGTGCCGCCTCGTAGACCCCTACCGCACCCGGCGACGACGGCAGGGCGATGCCGAAGGCGAGGACGCCGATGGCGAAGGCGGCCCAGCCGATGGGCGCCGCGGGCAGGTAGGCCCGCAGTACCAGCCAGAAGAACAGCACCGCTGTGGCCCAGCTGATCGCCAGCCAGAAGGCGGCGCCAAGCAGGCGGCGCGGCCGCGAGAAGCCGTCGAGAGCGGCCGCGACCCGAGGCAGCCAGGCGGCGATCCTGGGTCGGCGAACGAGCCGGGGCTCGAGCCACGCGACCAGGCGGTGCCGTTGCCGCGCGGTGACGGCCAGGAGGACGATTCCGAGCGCGGCGGCGGCCGCAGGAAGCGCCGGAACACCTCCGGCCGTGACCCCGACCGCGGGCAGCGCGGCGATCAGGATGGTTGCGGCGAACAGCACGTCGAGCATCCGTTCGGCCGCCACTGCGGTCGCACCGCCGATCACGCCGAGCCCCGAGCGGCGTCCGACGAGCACCGACCGGATCGCCTCGCCGGCCCGCAGAGGGAGCAGGTTGTTGCCCAGATAGCCGATGGTGAGCGCCGCGAACGATCCGCCGAGCCCGATCCGGCCGTCGACCAGCTGGCGGGCCGCCGCGGCGCGAGCCACCAGGCCGGCCAGGCTGACCACGATCGCCGCTCCGAGCTCGGCCGGTCGCGCGGTCACCAGGATCTCGAGTGCCCGCGCGGGGTCGGCAAACGCCACGAGGGCGACCACGGCAGCCCCGCTGAGCAGCAGACCCGGGACGAGCGAACGCCGGGTTCGCCTGGGTTCGTTGACGTGGTCCACCTGTCGAGGTTACCACGCTGCAACTGTTTACGAGCCGTGCACGGGGCCGGTTCCAGGCCCCTGTTGGTCAAAGTTTCGCAAACGGACAACCCGTGGCCGGCCGAATCGTCGGCTACACTCACCACCGTGACGATCATGTCCCGAGCACCATGGCCGCGTCCCGGCGTCGCGGATGGGAGTCGGACGAACGTCGGAGAGCGGTCCGGTGGGTGACCGCCGCCGGCTCGATGTCGAGCTTTCCGAGCGCGGGCTGGCGCCGTCGCGCGCTCGGGCACAGGCGCTGATTCTTGCCGGCAGGGTCTCGGTCAACGGCCGGCCGGCGACCAAGGCCGGAGTTTCGGTCGGGCCGGACACGGCCATCGAAGTCTCCGAGCCCGACCACCCGTACGCGTCCCGCGGCGCGCTCAAGCTCTCTGCCGCGCTCGACGCGTTCGGTGTCGACCCGGCGGGTCTCGACTGCCTCGATGTCGGCGCCTCCACCGGGGGGTTCACCGATCTGCTGCTCGAGCGTGGCGCCCGGCGGGTGATCGCCCTCGACGTCGGCCGCGGCCAGCTCGACTGGCGGCTGCGCGGCGACGACCGGGTCGTGGTCATGGAAGGCGTCAACGCGCGGCATCTCGGGCCCGACGATCTGCCGTTTCGGGTCTCGATCGCCACCGTCGACGTCAGCTTCATCTCGCTGCGGCTGATCGTCCCGGCGCTGGCGCCGCATCTCGGGCCCGGCGGCTGGTTGATCTGTCTGGTCAAGCCTCAGTTCGAGGCCGGCCGCGCCCAGGTCGGCAAGGGCGGCATCGTGCGCGACGATTCGGTGCGCCGCCGGGTCATCGACGACACCGTCGCCGCCGTCGTCGCGCTCGGCTTCGAGTTGGTCGGCGTCACCCCGTCGCCGATCCGCGGCCGGAAGGGCAACCTCGAGGAGCTCGCGGTATTCAGGCGGCGGTGAACGCCGGAGACGTTCTGCATTCTTTTTTCCCCTCTCCCTCTCTCCGTGTTGTCGAAGGCTGCCGGCAGATGGAAGGGGGAGAGAGGGAGAGGGAAGATAGAGGACTGATTCCGCGTTATAACGAGCTGTCACGGAGGATTCATGAGCTCAGAGATGACCGTGAGTTTCCCCGGCGGTCAGCGGGTGTCCGCGCACTACGACGGCTTCGACATCACTTCCGACCAGGCCGCCGACTCGGGCGGCGATGCCACCGCCCCTGAGCCTTTCGACTACTTCCTCGCCTCGCTCGCGACCTGCGCCGGCTACTACGTGCTCAAGTTCTGCTCCAGCCGGGACATCACCACCGACGGCATCACCGTCCAGCAGAGCTGGCAGCGCGGCGAGGGCAACCGGCTCGAGCGGATCGAGATCCGGATCCAGGTGCCGCCCGACTTCCCTGCCAAGTACCACAAGGCTCTGGTCCGGGCCGCCAACACCTGCTCGGTCAAGAAGGTCATCCTCGACCCGCCCGAAATCACGACCGAAGTCGTGCCGAGTTCTTAGTTTTTAGTTTTTAGTTTTTAGTTCCTGCGTCTCCGGTTGCTTAAGGTCATGGTATAAT
>CAZXMW010000041.1:0-30499 GCA_964641415.1 uncultured Thermoanaerobaculia bacterium
TCCTCCGTGAGGAATCGTCCGACCTCGGGGTCGTAGAAGCGGGCCTTTGCGTAGTAGAGGTTGGTCTCGGGGTCGTACTCGTGGCCGGTGAAGCCGAAGGGGTTCCAGTGGCTGCCGGTGTGGGACCGGACGTTGCCCCAGGCGTCGTAGGAGGAGCGGTTGAGGGGGGCGCCGGCGGGGTCGGTGAGAGCGATGGGAGAGCCGAGGGCGTCGTGGTGGTAGGTGGCGCGGCCCTGGCTGAAGTGGTCGACGGCGAGGAGGCGGTCGGGGCCGTAGCGGAAGGTGGCGACGGTGTCGCCCACGGCCGAGTGCTGCTGGAGCACCGAGGCGTCGTCGTAGGTGTAGTTGAGCAGCCCGGGGGCGCCCCACTTGGAGACCCGGAGGCCGCGGTAGTCGAAGGAGAAGGTCCAGGCCAGGCTGCCGTCGACGTCGACCTCGAGGAGCTGGTTGCGGACGTCGTACAGGAAACCGGTGGTGGATCCGCTCCGGGCCCGTTGGATCTGGTTGCCGTTGGCGTCGTATGCATAGGTCACGGTGCTGCCCGGATCGAGGTTGTCGGTGATCTCGAGCAGCCAGTGGCGGTCGTTGTAGGTGAACCTGCGATCGACCAGCGTCGTGGCTGACGGGTCCTCGGTCCGCTCGCTCGCGCGGTTGCCAACCGCGTCGAAGCTGTAGGTCGTCGTTTGGTCGGGGTAGGCGATCCGCCACAGTCGGTCCGCGAAGTCGTAGTCGTACGTCGTGGTCTCGGCAGGCCCGCCGTTGATCTCGACCTGGGTCGTGCGGTTGCCGTTGCCGTTGTAGCCGTAGCCGTAGCTGGAGATGATCGTGCCGCCGGGGCCGCGGTGCTCGATGGCGGTCACCCGGTTGGCGTTGTCGTAGCCGTAGTCGCTGACCACGCCGTTGGGGTTGCTGACTTGTTGCAGCAGGCCGTTGCGGTACCAGTCGTAGTCGACCGGCCCCGGTGCGCCCGGCAGAGTGATGGTGTCGACCCGGTTGAGTCCGTCATACGCGTAGCTCGTGACGCCGCCGTCGGGGTCGATCAGGGTGGTTCGATTGCCGTTGAGGTCGTAGCTCTGGTCGAGGGTCCTGCCGAAGCCGTCAGTGACGAGGTCGAGCCGGTCGAAGTCGTCCCACTCGTGGTGGGTCAGCCGGGTGCCGGTGGAGGAGGTCTCGAGCGCGTCGACCAGATTCGAGTTGGGGTCCCAGCTGAAGGTGATCGACTGCAGCACCTCGCCGACCGGATGAACCGGCGCCGAGAAGGTCCGCAGCACCTCCCGGTCGAGCTCGTCGAATACCGAGAACACCGTCTGGCCGTTGGGGTCGGTGGTCGAGACGACGTTGCCGTTGCCGTCGTGGGTGAACAACCACTCGGCCGCGTCGTGGTACAGAACGATCTCCAGCCGATCGAGGGCGTCGTACCCGAAGTAGGTGTTGCGGTTCGCGGCGTCCTGCGTGCTCTTCAGATTGCCGTTGGAGTCCCAGTCGTAGGACGTCCGGTGACCGAGCGGGTCGATCACCGCCTCGAGACGGTCGGCGTCGTCGTACAGGCGCAGCCATTTCCACGCCGGCCCCATGGGCCGCTCGACGGAGGTCAGGTTGTCATTGAAGTCGTAGCCGAAGCGCGTCGTGTTGCCGACGCCGTCGGTTTCCGACGTCAGGCGGCGACGCAGGTCCCAGGCGCGCGTGGTCTCTCTGCCCTCGCCGTCGACCTCGAGGACGACGTCGCCCATGCCGTCCCGCCTCAGCGTCGTCACCGACAGCTCGGGTCGTTCGACGCGCTCGGCGAGGTTGCGCTCGTCGAACGTGGTGTGGGTCGCGTTCCCGTTGGCGTCGGTGACCGTCGCGGGGTTGCCCTCGGCGTCGTACAGCGTCGACGTCAGCCGGACCCCGGCGCGGTGGCTCTCAACCACCCGGTTCTCGCGGTCGACCACCCAGCGCGACCCGATGCCGCGGCGGTCGGTCTCGGCCACGCGGTTGCCGACGGCGTCGTAGGTCGACGCGACCCGGTAACGCACGGCGGGCGGCCCGGGCAGCTCGGGGTCGACGACCTCGACGACGCGGTCGAGATCGTCGTGGACGAAGGTCGTGGTCTGTCCGTTCCGGTTCGTGGCGGTGATCCGATTGCCGACCAGATCCCAGGTCGACGAGTCGGTGTAACGAACGGTGTCGATCTCGGGGTGCTCGGTCAACACCAGGCGGTCGAGCGCGTCGTAGGAAAAGTCGGTTCGCCGCAGGCGCGCGTTCACGGAGTGCGTCAGGTTGCCGGCGACGTCCCAGCCGTACCTGAGGTCGCGGTTCTCGGGCAGGCGGCTCATGACGACCCGGTCGAGACCGTCGAAGTCGTGCTCGGTGACGTTGCCGTTGCCGTCGACCTCTCTCGTGCGGTTGCCGCGGGCGTCGTAGCCGTAGGACGCAACCGCCCCGACCAGGTCGACCACCGACTCCAACCGGTCGACAGCGTCGTATGTCTGCGTCACCCGGTTGCCGTTGGGCCAGGTTTCGTGCCGCAGGTTGCCGACCCCGTCGAACACCCGTTCGGTGACCACCTGCCACGATGCTCCGGTGCCGGGGTCGGTGAGGTGCTCGGTGGTGGACGTGCGCCGATTCAGGGCGTCGTAGGCGTGGGAGATCCGGTTGCCGCGGCGGTCGATCTCCTCGACCGGATTACCGGCGGCGTCGTACCTGAATTGCGCGGCGTGGCCTTCGGCGTCGGTGACGACGACGGGCCGGTCGAGCTCGTCGTACTGGGTCAGGCGCTGCTGATGGTTGTCGGTCCAGCTGCCGCCGGCCCCGAGCCGCTGGTTGAAGCGCAGCTCGCGGATCTGATTGCCGTTGCCGTCGAAAAAGAACCGCGCCGTCTGAGGATGCCCGGGCCGCCACTCGGGCCCGACGATCTCGATCAGCCGGCCGAGCTCGTCGGAGCGGCGCTCGATCTCGCGTCCCTCGGCGTCGGTGGTTCGGACGACGTTGCCCTCACCGTCGAGCAGCAGTCTGGTCGTTGCAGCCAAACCGCCCGGATCAGGGTCGCGAACGCTGCGGATCCGGCGGTTGAGCTCGTCGAAGGCGAACTCGGTCACCCTGGCTGTGAACGGGCCGGCGGGGTCCGCGTCGCTGAGCGTCTTTCGAACCAGGTTGCCGACCGGGTCGTAGGCGTAGGTCGTGGTCCGCCGCTCGGGCTCGTCGCGCCGGATCAGCCGGTCGGCCTCGTCGTAGGTGAAGTGCGTGTCCCGGCGAGGCGTGCTGCCGTCAAAGAAGGTCGATTCGAAGGTCGGGTTCCCCGCCGCGTCGTACCCGATCTCTCTGGTTCCGCCGGCGGCATTGTCGACTCTGATGAGCCGGCCTGAGAGGTCGAAGGTGGAGACGGTGGCGTGGCCGTTGCCGTCGACGGTGGTGACCGTGTTGCCGGCATCGTCGTAGAAGGTCTGCTCGACCGGTCTGCGAACCACCAGCAGATCGACCTCGACCTCGGGGTGGGTGACCGAGGTCAGCCGGCCGAGCGAGTCGTGCGCGAGATCCGTGACAAACCCCCTGGGATCGACTCGGCGCACCGGCCGTCCGAGCACGTCCCACTGGGTCGAGGTCCGAACCACGGTCGTCATGCCGTCGATGTCGGTGACGTCGATGGATGTGCTCGCGAGGTTGCCGAGGCTGTCGTAGCTGAAGGTCGTCGTGTGGAGCCGCGGGTCGGTGGTGGTCAACCGGTCGCCGTTTGCCGTGTCGTAGGTGTGCGAGGTCGTGAGGGTCGTCACCGCGCCCACCGCGTCGGTGACCTCGATGTCGGACGACGTCAGCCGTCCGGAAGCGTCGTAGCCGAAGCTCGTGACGGCCCCGTCGCGGTTGCTGTGGCTCGCGATCCGGTTCTTGATGTGCGGCGGGTCGAAGCTCGAGGGCGGGTGGTACGTGTTGACGATCCGGTACTCGTGCGAGCCCCCGTCGACGTCGGTCACCGTCACCGACTCCGACAGCAGATTGCCGTGCTCGTCGTGTTCGAAGGTCGTCTCGACCCCGTTGGCGTCGGTGCGGGCCTCCATGACGATGTCGTCGTCCGCCCACACCATGGTCGTCGTGTTGCCCAGCGGGTCCCGGATCGCGATCGGGCTGCCGTAACGGTTCAGGCTGTAGGTCGTGTCGTACGGCCGCGGGTTGCCGTGGGCCGGCGGCGCCGGGTCGGGATCGCGCGGGCTCCGGACCCAGGTCGTCAGCTCGGCGGCGTTGGCTGCGAGCGCGGCCGTGTCATAAAAGAACCTCGTGACGCCGCCCTCCGGCTCGGTCAGTTGCTCGACCATGAAGATGTCGGCGATGACACCGCTCGCGTCCAGGACCCCGGTGCTGTACGAGTAGCTCGTCGTCGCGCTGTTGAGTTCGTTCCGGACCTCGACGAGCACGTCGCGGACGTCGATCATGTCGTACTCGTAGCTCTCGACCCGGACGTCGTTCTCCCGCGCCGCGAGAATCAGGTTGCCCCAAGCGTCGTAGTCGAAGCTGACCTCGATGACGTCCGGTCCGTCGACCCGGGTCACGACGTCGCCGCCCCAGTAGGCGAAGACCCGCTCCTCGTAGGTGAAGACGAGCTCGCGCCCGGAATCCTCGACGACCCGCTTGACCCGCGGCAGCCCGTCGCCGCCCTCCTCGTAGACCAGGCTCGTGCGGTTGCCGCTCGGGTCCTCGACGAAGTCCAGATACCACTCGTCGAAGGGCTCTCCGGCGACGGTCGTCACCTCGAGGAATCGGTATCGGGTGCCGCCGGCGGTGTAGAAGTCGACCCCGCCGGTGGCGTCGTCGACCAGCAGTGTGCCGTGGTATCCCTTCGGTGGTTGCCAGCCGCCCGTCCCATCCGGCGCGAACCGCATCCCCGAGCCCTCGGTGCCGACGAGGACGAGCTCGTCGCACGGCGTCTCGACGACCCGCGCGAGCCAGTTGTGGGTCCACCCCTGGCCCAGGTGGCCCGGCGCTGCCGAGGCCGACGAGTAGGTCCGCTCGAAGCTCAGCGGCACGCCGCGGCCCGGCACCGCGAGGTCCTCCCGGCTGACCACCAGGTGGCCGTCGAGCAGGTCGACGCCCTTGACCATCGCGTGCCCAACCGGCAGCGTGTCGCGCAGCGCGAAGTTCGACACGGCGACGACGGCGGCCGTCTCGTCGAGCCCCGTGACCGAGCTCAGACCGTGCAGCTCGAGGTCGTACCGCCCGGGCAGCAGGGTGATGTCCGCCGCGGTCGCCGACGACGGGCTCACCGTCAGGTGGTAGTCGCCCTCGGGCAAAGCGGGGTGTGAGAACAGCACCTCGGGCGGCTCAGGCCCGGTCGGGGTGTCGCGGACGGCGGTCAGGGTCACCGCCGCGGTGTGATTGACGTGGAACGAGAACACGTCGTGCTCGGGGCAGGTGGTCCGGTTGACGACGTCGAGCTCCTGGCTGACCCGCAGCCGACCGGTGACGTCCGCGAAGATGCCCTGGTGCAGCGGCAGCGGCACGTCGGGCGAGCGGACCTCGGCCGGGTGAGCGCGGTTGACCACCACGGTCGCCGAGTGGCCGTGGTCGATCTCGACCGGCTCGCTGCGCGGCAGCACGGCGGCCCCGGGTCCCGAGCGGCTCGACCCGGGCCACAGGGTGGTGACGTTGTCGTGAAGGTCCTGAACCTCGACGTGGACCGACCTCGCCATGTACGCGTGCGGCTCGACGGTGTAGCTGATCTCGAGCGGTTCGGCGAGCAGGTTGTCGGGGGTCAGGACAACGAGATCAGGGTCAAAGCCGGTCACCGTCGGGTCGATGCCCCAGACGTCGTTGACGTGCAGGTCGATGATGCCCCCGACGGGCGAGGCGCCTGCACAGGTGACGAAGTCGCTGCCCGTCGCCCTCAGCTCGTTGACGCCGGGCTGGAGCCCGGCGGTGAGGTACGTGCGGTACGACCAGTTCGACGGCTCGAGTACGGGCGCGGTCGCTGAGCCGCCGTTGGAGACCCCCAGCGTGAGACCGCCCCCGCACAGCGCCCACCACTCGCCGCCCCCGGCGTAGAACGGCGGGTCTTCGCCCGGCCTGGGCTCGGGCTCGTAGTGTTCGAGCCAGAAGTCGATGGGCCACAGGAAGTTCGTCCCGACCGCGGCGGCGTTGACGTTGCGACCGGAGTCGTCGGTCAAAAAGGCGCTCGAGATCCTGAACCTGTCGGGCGTGTCGCAGGCCTGTGTGACCGGGTCGATGGCCCAGCGGGTGTCGTACTCGAAGACGAATGCCGCCATGCCGTCGGCGCTGACCTCCACGGCGTAGGTCGCGGCGATGACGTTGCCCTCGATGACGCCGGCCGATGCTCCCTCGAACGAGGTCGGCTTGACGAGCGTCGGACCGCCGCAGCTGCCGAGCAACGGGTGGCCGCCGCACACCGGTTGCCCGTCGTAGCTCAGGTTGTCGAAGACGACGGCGTTGAGCTGGTCGGCCGGATCGAGCCCGTTGCTGCACGCCGCGTCGAGGCTGAGCGGCAGCACGCTGAAGGTGACGTCGACGTTGGACACCGGGTTGCCGTACTGGTCCGCCGCCAGCATGTGGATCGTGTCCGACCACTGACCGACCATGCCGGTGGTGGGGTTGGCGTGGCTGTCCGTCCGCTGGAGAGCCACCGGCGCGTCGGGAAACGCCACCGCCCAGAACGGCGCCGCCACCTCGAGCTCGATCAGCGCCCCCTGACCGTTGTCGACCAGGCCCACCGCGTCGACCTCGTGCAACAGCGCCCGCGACACCTGCCCGTCCCAGGGCTGCTCGAGGGCGTAGAGTGGATTGGCCGCCGTGTCCGTCCCGTAGCGCAAGCCGACGGCGGCGACGCCGTGCTCGTCGGTGGCCACGGTCAGCTCGGAGTGGGCCCCGCCGGCGCCATCGAGCAGCACGCCGCCGCCGCGCTCCGAGCTGAACCGCACCGCGACGCCCTGGACTCGTGCCCCGTAACCGTCGAGAGCCTCGACGCGCAGAACGTCGCCCGCCTCCTCTCCGACCGTGCCCTCGATGCCGTCGAAGCCGGGCAGCTTGCGCACCGCGACCGCCGACGTGGGATCGGAGTTGACCGGGTGCCGGCTCGGCGGCCACAGGTCGAGCCCGAGCTCCAGCTGGACCTCGTCGGGCGGGTCCGCGGTGCTGCCGCCGCTCAGCGCCCCGGCGAGCTGGTACCGCGCCTCGCCGGTCGCCGGGTCGACGAGCAGGTAGCCGACCCCGTTCCACTGGACCAGGGCCACCGGCTCGGCCGGGACGAGCGCCTCGCCGCCGGCCAGCACCCAGGCTTCGATCTCGGACAGGATCGGCGGCGGGTACGCCAGGGTGGGCAGCACGGCGGCCAGGTTCGAGGGATCGACGACGACCAACGGAACCCCGGTCCGTCCGGCTCGGATCAGCGCCAGGTCGGCGCTCACCGAGGTCACCCCCGAGGTCTCGAAGACCGACCGTTCGGCGACCGACGCGCCGAGCTGGGCGAGCGTCCGGCACGCCCGCCGGGACCCGGCGTCGCCGCCGACGACCCGGTGGCCGCGAACATCGGCGTCGACGGTCAGACCCTTCCAATCCAGGGCCTGGATCAGCCCGAGGGCGCCGTCGACCTCGACCTCGTTTCCGACGAACACCAACGACGGCCGGGCGAAGCCGAGCCCGTGGCCGCCGAGGACGGCGAGCTCGGTCGCGAAGCGCCGGTCGTCCTCGAGGTGAGCGTCGGCGGTCGCGGCGATCAGCTCGAGCGAGCCGGCGGGCCCGTCGCCGACGACCCGGTAGCCGCTCGGCCCGGTCCCGACGCCGATCGCGGTCGGCACTCCGGCGATCTCGCGGTTGGTGAAGCCGAGGGTCGTTCCCGTCGGGCCGATCACGGTGACCTCGAGCTCGTAGTCGCGGCCCATTCCCGTCCCGGTCTCGCCCCGAGCCACCTCGCCGCCGCGGTGGATGATCTGCGGCGTGACCTCGATCAGATAGGGCGGGACGTTCCACAGAAAGTCGCCGAAGGCGCGGACGATCTGCTCGTCGTCCGGCGTTGCCGGCGCGTACCAGATCGCCGCTTCTCGACCGGTCAGCTCGGTGAGCAGAATCTCGGTGTCGAGCAGCACGAGGCCGCCGGCGCGGGCAACGAGGCGCATCCGGTGGTGGCTCGGCGCCGGCGGCTCGAGCCCGAACCAGTCGACCGACACGATGTGTCCGGGCATCGAGGCGGGCAGGATCGGCAGGTCGTCGGGCTCTGCGGCCGGGATCTCGGCCAGGCTGCCGTAGGTGGCCGGGTCGGCGAGCCCGGCGAGGTACTGGTCGACCTGGCTCGACACCAGCTGCCGGGGCGGCGGGCAGGCGCCCGGTTCGGTGAGATCGGGGCCGCAGAAGCCGCCGGCCAGGTACTGGTCGAGGAAAGCGCCGGCGTCGAAGCCGATCTCGGCGAGCACCCGGCGCTGGTCCGGTGGCGCGCGGCTCTCCAGCGCGGGGTCGAGCACCGCCCAGGTCTCGCCGGAGCGGTCGAGCTCGACGCCGCGGAAGTTGGCGTACGGGATCCAGACCTCGCACCAGGTGCGCTCGACCCGGTAGGCCGCGAGCTCGACGCCGCCGCCGACCGGGCTCCAGGCGGCGCCGATGACGGTCAGCAGCGCCTCGAGGGCGGACGGATCCGGGACCGAGTAGTGGCTCAGCAGCCGCCCGGTCGGGATCTCGACCACGCCGTGCGCGAGCCGGGCGGGGTGGCCCGAGGCCCGAAGCAGCTCGGCGAGCAGCCGCGCCTGGTCGGCGTCGTTGCCGCTGCCCGACGCCAGCACCACCGCTGCGCTCTTGACGGACCCGATCGAGTGCTCGGCACGGATCTCGTTGAGCACGAAGCGGTACAGCTCGATGGGGTCATGGCCGAGCTCGGCGGCCTTGACGATCACCGGGTACAGCGGGTCGTCGGGCCAGACGTCGGCGGGGTCGGCCTTGACCGCGATTTTCAGCTCGCCGGTCGGCGGGTCGTGGTAGCCGTCGGGAGGCCCGGCGGCGGCGACCGGCTCCCGCCGGACGGGCGCGGCGGTCGGCGCCGGCCCGCCGGCCGATCGGATCGGCCAGTCGGGACCGACATCCGGGCCGGCGCCGCAGTCGAGCAGTCGGGCGACCACGACCTCGTCGAGGGCGCCGCGGCGGTCCAGAGAAACGGCCAGCGCGTCGAACTGCGTTCGAAGCTCGGCATCGATGGCGTCGAGCCGGGCGACGCCGGCGACGGCGCCGTGGACCTCCAGCCGAGCCCGGTGGCGCGCGGCCTCGTCGTTCCACAGCGCGCGCTCGATCGCGAGCTCGTCGGCGAGCACGGCAGCGGTCGCGTCGGTGGGCGTCGCCCGGTGTCCGGCCCGGTCGATGAAGGCCCTCAGCTCGGGAAAGTGCGACTCGCACCGGCGTCCGGCCGCGGCCGGCGCCGACGAGCTCGCCCAAACGAGCAGCATCGCCAGCCCACAGGCCCACAGACAACAGCGGTTTCGGCCGCTCACCAACTCGTGCTCCCCGTGTTCACCCATCGAGCCTGCCACAGAGCGACCAGGTCCGCCAGCCGTTGCCGGACCTCGGCGAGGCAGGGGTGGTGCTCGGGTTCGGCCGCCGCGAAGGCCCGGACGAGATCCGTGATCGCCCGCGCCGCGGCCCGTTGATCGTCGCCGGCCGCCGCCACCCCGTCGGCCGCGGCGAGCACGTCGCGCAGCACCGCGCTGACGGCCGGGTCGCCGGCCGTGCGTGCGCACCCATCGAGCGCCATCCGCAGCTCGGACAGCGCGCGGGCACGATCGCCGTCTGCCGCGGTCACCAGGACCGTGCCGTCGTCGAGCACGGTCCACCCGCCGTCATGAGCGACGGCGATCGAGTACGAAAGCTCGATCGTCGACGGGTCGAAGGGCGTGAGCCACACGGTCGGCGCCGCCGACCCTCGAGCCGGCAGATCGAGCTCCCAGACGACCGGATCCAGCGACACTGGATCGTCCCAGGCCTCGAGGAGAAGCTCCGGCGGCACCCCTGCGGTGATCCGGATCGCGGCAGCTGCCGTCCCGTTGTTCGTGACGGTGAACGACAGCGGTACCGGCAGACCGGCCACGACCGGGCGCGGCTCGGAGGGCCGGGTGAAGCCGAGGGCCTGCTCGACGCTCGACAGGGCGTCCGCGTTGACCGGCGCTGCGGCGTCCCACGGCAGCACGATCGACTCGCCCCGTCCGTAGCGCCGTCCGGTCGCGGCGACCGTGTCGTCGACGCCGTGCCCGACCGACTCCACTGCGGTCACCAGCAGCTCTCCTACGAGCCGGCCCGGAGCGAGGCCGCAGACCGTCGGCAACCACGCGCCCGTGTGAGCCAACAGCAGCGGATCGGGGCCGGTGGTCGTCACCGTGGCGTCGATGGCGAGCCAGTCGGGGAGGCTGCCGCCGCGCGCCGACCGGACCTCGATGGCGAGGCCCTCGGGCAGACCGGTGACTGCGACATCGACCCACGGGTGGTTCGAACCGTCGAGACGATCGCCGACGCCGATCTCGCCGAGCTCGGTGTCGAGCGCCTCGTGCGGCGTCGCGGCGGCGACCTCGACCGCCCTGGGCACATCCGGAGGCAGGGCCAGCTCGACGGTCACCGAGCGCAGCCCGTCGCACTCGGGCGCGCCGCCTGCGCCGTCGACCAGCAGCGGGAAGGCGCCGTCCAGCCCGAGGGGGCGCACGTCGCCGAGGGTGAGTCCGCCGTCGGTGTCGATGATCGTCGTCGTGGCGTCGACCTCGACCAGCGCGATGCGGTCGTCGCCGAAGTCGGTACCGGCGGCGTCGATCAGGCAGCCGAGACATCCGGGACCGGCCATGCCGTCGCCGAGCACGAGGGTGCCCCCGAAGCGGTAGACGGACGCCGACAGCTCGAGCGCCAGCGAAGCGAGGTCCGCGTCGTCCGAACAGCCGGCGAGGTCGAGCGGCGCCGACCCGTGGGGGCCGTAGAGCACGACGAGATCGTGCCGGGCCCGCCGCAGCTCGGTGACGAAGGCGCAGCCGTCGGTGACGCGCTCGACCCGCACGCCGAGGTCGACCAGCCACTGCTCGAGCAGTTGCCCGCCGGCGGTCGAGCGGTCGAGCAGCAGCACCCGACCCCCGGCGCCGAGCACGGGTGGGGTGATCTCGAGCCCCGAGCCCGGCTCGTCGGTGACGATGAACGAAATCTCGACGCTCGCGTGGTTGGCGGCGCAGTCGGCCGCCTCGACGATGAGCGTGTGCGGGCCCGGTCGGTCCACGACCACCCCGGAGTCCGCGGTTTGCCCGTCGAGGACGGCGGAGGTCTCGACGAGGTGCGGATCGTCGACCGACCACTCGATGGTGACCGGCGGCGGGAGCTCGTCGCCGGCGGCGACCCCGGCAACGGTGATCCGCGGCGCCGTGGCGTCGATGACGAAGTCCGTCGTGAAGGTGTCAAAGCTCCCGCACGCGTCGGCGGCGCCCACGGCCAGGTGGTGGTCGCCCTCGGCGCCGACGGCGGTTCCCGAGCTCAGCGGCGCGCCGTCGAGGACGGCCCACAGGCTGTCGAGGTGGGCGTCGTCGGCGCTGAAGGTGATGGTGACCGCTTCGGATCCGCAGTGCCCGTCGTTCGGCGCGTCGACGGTCAGCACCGGGGCCGTCAGGTCGAGGTCGACGTCGACCGCCTGCGGGTCAGAGCCGTTGCCCGCGCCGTCGACGGCGTCGACCTCGATGTGGTGCGGTCCGTCCGCGAGCTCGATCGAGGCGGCCCACAGGTCGCCGCCGACGTGGACGAGCGGCACGGCCTGCTGGTCGCCGTCGACGCGGGCCCGGACCAGATCGACGCCGGACAGACCGTCGGTGACGTCCGCCCGGAGCTCGACGGCGTCGCACGCGAGGCCGGGCTCGGGTGATAGCACGGTGACCGCCGGCGGGGTCCGGTCGACGACCTCGACGTCGGCGCCGGCGAGATCGGCGGTGAAGCCGGCGCCGTGCACCTCACCCTCGGCGGTGAGCGTGACCCGGTGTGCACCGAGATGAAGCCCGTCGGTCGCGAAGGAGTGGTCGAGGTCAACCGCGGCGCCGGCGTCGAGGTCGACCACGATCTCGTGGCTCGCGACGACACCGCCCGCCGCGGTCTCGACCAGGTCGAGCCGTACCGTCAGATTGCCGTAGACCGTGTCGGTCAGATTCTCGACGGTGCTGGTCACGGCAACGAGCTGCGGCGGCTCGACCTGCGCCGGCGCCGCGGTCAACACCGCGCCGAGACCGTCCTCCGGGCTGACGGTCGCGAAGTCGATCTCGAGCCCGGCGCTGTTCCCGGCGCAGTCCTCGGCGCTGACCTCGAGGTGGTGGCCGCCGACGGTGGCGACGATGAAGGACGGATCCACCGGTTGGCCGTCGAGCAGCGCGGCCGACGCGGTCAGGTTCTCATCGTGAGCCGACCACTCGCCGGCAACGCCGACGACCACCGTCGACCCGTCGGTGAGGCCGTCGATCGCGACCACCGGGTCGGCGGTGTCGACGGTGAACTGTCGCGCATCGGTGATCTCTCGGCCGCACAGGTCGAGCGCCACGACGTCGAGCTGGTACGCCCCGTCGTCCTCGATCGAATGGCCGGAGACAACGGCGGCGCCGTTCAGCATCGCCGTCAACGTGTCCAGGTGGGCGTCGTCGGCCGAGAACTCGACGGTGACGGGTTGGCCGACGCAGCCGCCGTCGTCGGGCGCCGTGACCGTCAGCACCGGCGCCTCGGTGTCGAGGTCGACGTCGACGGCGAGCGGTCCGGCCGTGTTGCCCGCGCCGTCGGTCGCGGTGACCTCGAGGTGGTGGGCGCCGTCGGTCAGCGCGAGCGACGCGGACCAGGTGGCTCCTCCGATCCAGGTCAGCGGCTGCGGCGCACCGGCGTCCACCGACACCGCGGCCGCCGAGACACCGGTGAGCACGTCGTCGGCCTCGACGACGACGACGATCTCGTCGCAGGCCAGGCCCGGGGCCGGGGCGACGAGCCCGAGAGTCGGCGCCGTCAGATCGGCGAGGACGACCGCCGCGGTGGCCAGCTCGATGTCGAATGGTTGGCCCAGGAACAGACCGCGGGCGGCCCACCGGACCTCGTGGGCGCCGAGATCCCAGCCCGTCGTGTCGTGCTCGATCGACAGGCTGTGGGTCTGACCCGAGGTGAGATCGACAATCTCCGACGACACGGCGGCGACGGTCGAGGACGGCAGGTGGACGACCTCGAGGATGAGCTCCGACGCCTCGAGGTCGGTGCCGGCGTTGGTGACCTCGGCGTCGACGGTCAGCGGCTGACCCGGCTCGAGGAGCCCGGGCGTCGCGATCGCGCTGCCGGCGAGCGCGAGCACCGCCTCGGTCACGGTGAAGTCCACGGTGATCTCGGCGTGGTTGGCGGCGCAGTCGACCGCCGTCACGTGAAGGGTGTGCGGACCCGGCACGTCGAGGGTCACGCTCGGTCCGATCTCGATCCCGTCGAGCGTCGCCGTGGCGGCCGCGAGGTTGGCGTCGAGCGCCGCCCACTCGAGGACGGCGCCGAGGATGACCTGGCCGCCGTTGGTGACGCCGTCGACCACGATCTCGGGCGGCGTGGAGTCGATGACGAAGCTCCGGAGCTCGCCGGCCTCCCGTCCGCAGGCGTCGGCGGCGGTGACCTGGAACAGGTGGCTGCCGTCGACCGCGATCGGCGAGCCCGATGCGTAGGGTTCGCCGTCGACGGTGGCAACGAGCGAAACCAGGTGAGAGTCCGTGGCCGTGAAGACGAAGGACACCCCGCCGGGGTTGCAGCTGCCGTCGGCCGGCCCGGTCACCTCGAGCGAGGGCGGCGCGGTGTCGGTGTCGAATGAGACGGTCTCGTCGCCGCTCGCATTGCCCGCGGCGTCCTCGGCGATGACCGTGACCTGGTGCGGCCCGTCGAGACCCGGCGGCAGCGCGCGGGTGACCGAGTACAGGCTCGGGTTGACCGCCGGGTCGGCCGGGTGGAGCGGCACCGCGGTCGGCTCGTCGTCGAGGTGGTGGAAGACCCGCTCGACCCGGCTCAGCGCGTCCTCGACCTCGGCCGAGACGGTGATCGCCTCGCACGCGACGCCGCCGCCCGACGGCTCGACCACGACCACCACCGGCGGGGTCAGATCGGCGATCTCGAGGCCGGCGCTGGCCAGGTCGACGGCGAAGGGTCCGGCGCCGCCGGCGCCGGCCGCGCTGACGACGGCCACGTGGCGCCGGAGCTCGAGCCCGTCGGTGGTCAACGGGTACGCGAAGGCATGGCTTGCGCCGGCGTCCAGGTCGGTGATCTCGAAGTGCTCGTCGACGACCTCGAGGGCCACCGGATCGATGAGCCGCACCGTCACCTCGACCGACGTCAGATCAGCCGGGCCGGTGTTGGCGACCGTGACCGAGGCGGTGACCGGGTCGCCGGGCTCGACCGGGCCCGCCGACAGCTCGATGCCGCCCGCCAGGCGGACATCGCCCGGAACCACCGTGAAACCGAAGGGCTCGGCTGCGGCCAGCGGCCGGCCGGTGTCGTCCTGGACCGCGAGCGCCGCCCGGTACGGGCCCGGCACAGCGCCCGCCGAGAGCCAGGTCCAGCTCAGCTCCGACTGCCCGCCGGCGGTGATGGCGATGCCCTCGATCACCGAGTGTCCGACCGCCAGCCCGCTGGACTCGTCGACGATCGTCGTGCTCGCGACGAGGCCGTCGACGAACGCGGGTCCGATGTTGCGGATCGTGCCGGACACCACGACCGGGCTGCCCTCGGGGTAGCTGGTGCGGTCGGTCGCGACCTCGGCGGCGAGGTACAACGGCTCGACGAGCTCGAACGGCGACATGGCCTCGACCGCGGTCACCCCGCCGATCGCCGCGAGAGCCCGCACTCGGTAGAGACCGGGGTACAGCCCGATGAGCGGATGGTCGAGACCGACCGTGATCCAGTCGCGGCCGAAGTCGGGGAGCGTGCGGACGTCGAGCACCGCGACGACGCGTCCGCCCGCGTCCTCGAGCCGGGTCTCGAGCACGTAGTCCGCGGCCGGATCGGCGCTCGCGAAGGCGACCTCGCCGGTGAGCTGCTGGCCGACCAGGTAGGACGAGCTGCCGGTGGAGACGTCGAGCGACAGGCCGTCGCCGGCCAGTACCCGGGCATCGACACTGGCCGCGTTGTTGGTCTCGTCGATTTCGACCAGCGCGTCGTCGGGGTCGGCCGACCAGGTCCAGCGGTAGAGTCCGGACGGCAGCTCCGCGGTCCACGGGGCGCGCACCGTGGCGGTTTCGCCCGAGACCAGCTCGAGCGTGGTCCGGTAGGCCTCGCTGGTGGCGCCCAACGGGTCGGTGACGGTGAGGGCGACCTCGAAGACCACGGTTTCGCCGACGGGTCCGGCGAGCTCGACGGTGGCTTCCGCCATCACCAGCTCGCCGGGCGCGGCGGCCTCGGGCGTCACGTCCGCCGCAACCAGATCGAGGTCGGGGACGAGCGACGGGTCGAGGATGACCTCGATCGCCGCCGAGTCGACCACGGTGTCGTGGAGCTGCTGTCGAGCCGCGAAGAAATTGCTGCCCGCGTGGACCTGGATCCCGAAGAACATGAAGACCGAGCCGACGACTTCCTCCGCAACCGGCGCCCCGTCGTGCAGCAGGGTGACGGTCGAGCCGGCGACCGCGTTGCCCCGGATCCAGATCGGCGTTTGCGACGGAGCGATGGTGATCGGTTGGCCCACGGTCGTGGGATGGGTGATCACCGGCGGCGGCGGCGAGACGCAGCTCGCGGTCCCCGCCGCCTGCGCGGACGGCGCCGACTCGATCACGACCCCCGACATGCCGACCAGGGAAGTGACCACGTAGAAGCGCGTCGCGCCGACCGGAGCGCCGGGATCGCCGGCCGAGACCTGGGTCGGGCCGGTTGCGGCGATCAGCTCGGAGGGTCCGCCGGGGTGCTCGCTTCGGTAGACGCGGTGGCCGACCGGCGTGCCGGGCTGGCCCGACGCCGCCTGCCAGTCGAGCGCGAGCCCGGCGCAGTCGACCGGCGTGACCGTCAGGCCGGTCGGCGCCGCCGGCTGTTCGGGCCCGACCGCCACCGCGACCGCGGCGGGCGGCGAGACCTGACCCCAGGTGTTGTGCCGGCGGATCTCGTAGCTGTACACGCCGTCCGGCAGACCGGTATCGGTGAAGCTCGAGCCGGTGGTTCGGGATCCGATTTCGACGCCGACCTCGGTGAGCTCGGGCAGGCACGACAAACCGCCGCACCAGCCGCTCTCCGGCAGCCGGATCCGCACGCCGGTCGCCGTGACGCCGACCGGAACCGTCATGGTCGGTTGGCCGTCCCAGGGCAGGGTCGCCGACCACAGCCAGCCGCCGGCGGTCAGGACGTCGACGTCGAAGCGCTGCGGCGGGTCGGTCGTCGACCAGCCGACCGCGATCCGGGCGACCTCGACCGCCTCCGGCCAGGTCCACGACCACCACTCGGGCATCCCCGCGGTCGGCACGCGGTCGGGCGTCCAGCCGGTGGCCGGGTCGCCGTCGACCACGACAAGCCAGTCGGCCGGGTCGCCGCTGCCGGCGCCGACGACGTCGAACGCCGGGTCGAAGACCCGGGGCGTCCCGGTCTCGTTGATCACGACGCCGTCGCGCGACACCGCGAAGCCGGCGTCATCGGGGTCCGGCGCCGCGGACCAGCTCAGCGTCACGTCGCCGCCCGCCGGCGCCGCGCTGACCGAGTCCGGAGGCTCGGGCTCGTCATGCAGCACGACGAGCAGCGGCAGCGACCGCCGGCTGGTGTTGCCCTCGGGGTCGCGGCTGACGGCGGTGAACGAGTTGACGCCGGGCTCGAGGGCGGCGTCGTCGAGCCCGAAGGCGCCGCTCGAGTCGGCATCGACGGTCGCGACGGTCTGGAGGCCTCCCGCGGGTGTGAAGCGGTCGATGGCGACCTCGCCGAGAGGGTGGGCGTCGCCGGCCGCGATGTCGACGAGCTCGACCGGCCTCACCCCTTCAGTCCACGCCCAGAACGGTGTCAGCACCAGGGCCGGCGCCGGGTCCGAAGAGCCCCGCTGATCGCCGTCGTCGACCGCCACGACACGGTACTCGTAGGTCCCGTCGGCGAGACCTCCGTCGACCCAGACCAGGGTGTCCTGCGGCAGCAGCTCCGGCGTGACGCTGACACCGTTTTGCATGATGTCGAACCCGGCGAGGTCGCCGGCGGGGTCGGGCGGGGCGATCCAGGTCAGCGCGACGTCGCCGCCCGCCACGCGAGCGGTGACCTGGAGCGGCGCCGCGGGCGGCAGGTCGGCCGCGGTGACCTGGATGACGTGCGGCGCGGGGTCCGGACCACCGGCGTCCGCTGCGATCGCCCGGATCTCGTAGACGCCATGCTCGGACGGTGAGAACAGCGCGACGTAGGGCGGAGAGTTGAAGGTCGGCGCGATCGCGGACCAGCCCGGGTCCGGCACACGTCGGAACTGCAGATCGAGGGTGACGACATCGTCATCGTCACACACCGAGATGACCTCGACCGGGCCTTCGATCTCGGAGAGGTGGGCGGGTGCGGTGAGGACCGCGTGCGGCCGCCGGACGTCGACGGTCACCGGCCCCGCCGGGTTGGACACGGCCGAGGCGTTGCCGGCGACATCGGCGGCGGTCGCGCCGTAGGTGTAGTCCCCGTCCGGCAGGTCGCGGTCGGTGTACGAGGTCCCCGTCAGGAGGTAGGGTGTCGGATCGCCGATCACCGTGCCGCCGGCGTTGGCGAGCATCCCGTTGCGGTACAGGTAGACCCCCGCGAGGTCGGGAGGCGTCGGCGTCAGGACCCACGTCAGCTCGACATCGTTGAGCAGCCCGTCGGGCTCGAGGGCGACCAGGGTCGCCTGGAGGTTCGACGGGCCCGGATCCGGAGGCGCGGTGTCGACCTCGACCGAGAGCACGCGCTCGGCGCGGTTGCCGAAGGTGTCCTCGGCGGCGAGCCTGAGCTCGTGCGGGCCGTCCGACCACGGGGCGATCTGGGTCAGCCAGGCGACCAGGAAGCCGCCGATCACCGGCGCCTCAGCGCCGCCGAGGGTGATCCAGCTGCCGCCGGCGGGGCGCGCGGCGACCTCCCAGAAGGCGAAGTCGTCGGCTGCGAAGGCGGTGCCGTAGATCTCGACCTCGGGCCCGATGCGCGCGCCGGCCGTCGGTGCGGTCAGCGCGACGTCCGGCGGCGTCACGTTGACCACCGCGGTCGCCGGCGCCGACGGGTCGCTCGTCCGGCCCCACGGGCCGACCGCGACCACCCGGTAGCTGTAGACACCGTCGAGCAGCTGAAGGTCGTTCCAGCTCGGCTGCGCCACCGGGGACGCGGTGACGACGGCGCCGTTGCGCTCGACGTGGTAGCCCACCGGAGAGGGTCCCGGTCCGGGCTGCCATGAGAGCGCCACGTCGCGGCCGTTGACGACCTCCGCCACGACATCGACCGGGGCGCCGGGCGGCGTCACCGCGACGTCGATGCTGACCGACGTCTCGCTCGCGTGGCCGGCCGCGTCGACCGCCTCGAGGCGCAGGGTGGCCGGCCCGTTCACCTCCGGCGGGGTCCAGGTGATGAGCTCGCCGGCGGCCGGGTTGACGCCGGCGGCGATGATCTGCGTGCCGCCGCCCGGTCCGATGGCCTCGAGGGTCCAGTGCTCGAGGTTCGCGTCGTCGACGAGGCCCGAGATCGCGGTCGGCCCGGTGACGACGGCGCCCGGCACGGGGTTCGTGATCTCGACCTCGGGGCTCGCGCTGTCGACGGCGACGAGGCGCCGGTCCTCGGCCGTTCTCCCGATCTGGTCGAGGACGGACAGCCGAAGCGTGTGGGTTCCGTCGACGGGCGGCGGTCCGGTCCAGGTGTACTGAACATCGCCGTCGTTGATCACCGGCTCCTCGTGCACCAGCACAAAGTCGGCGGGGGCCGGCGAGCTGCCCTGGGCGATCCACCAGGCGACGCTCTGCGGGTGGCCGGCGGTGATCGTGCCCCGGAGCACGAACGGCTGGGCGACCGGGTCGACGACGGCGCCGGCCGCGGGCGCCGTGATCGCGGCCGACGGCGCGGTCGCGTCGACCACGAGCACGTGCTCGACCACGGTCTCGTTGCTCGCCAGGTCGGTCGCCTCGACCCTGATCCGGTACTCCCCGTCCGGCAGGTCGTCCAGGGTCAGAATCTCGTGATCGAGCCAGTCGCCGGGCCCGGCGGCGAGCTCGAGCTCGGCGCCGTCCGGTGCGATCAGGGTGATCGCGTGGTGGTCGGCGTGGGGGTCGTCGGTGAATCCGGACACGGTGACCGGCAGCGCGGTGGGCTCGCCGTCGGCGGGCGACGCGATGACGACCGACGGCGCGATTCGGTCGACCACCACCGTCGTGCTCTGCTCTTCCCAGAGCGGCGAGCCGGTGGCGTCGGCGCTCAGGGTGAGCGTGTACGCCCCGTCGGGGACCGGAGTCCCGTCGGCTCCGATCCCGTCCCAGCTCACGGTGTGGACAAGTCCGGGTTGGAAGAGCTGATTGTCGACCAGCAGAACCAGGAACTCGTCGGTGATCGTCACCATGGCCTGCTCATAGAGCTCGAACCGGAAGTCCGTGCTGTCGACGGCCCCGTCGCCGTTCGGCGACACGTAGATCGGGTCTGAGTGGTACGACGCGATGAGCTCCGGTTCCTCGACCGTGAGATCAAGCTCGCCGGTCGAGCTCGGGTTGCCGGGCTCGTCGACCGCGTCGAGAACGAAGACGTACGGTCCCGGCGCGAGGTGGCCGGCGCTCCACCGGGCGAGCACGGACGACGGGTCGGTGGTCGGGCGATCGCCGGACGCGATGACCTGCCAGGTTCCCGGGCCCGGCGGGTCGGTCGACAGCCTGGCCTCCCACGACTCGAAGCGCGGGTCGAAGACGCGGCCCTGGATCTCGAGGTTGCCCAGGATCCAGGCGCCGGGGGAGGGCCGCACGAGCGCGATCTCGGGCCCGGTGGTGTCGACGGTGACGCGGTAAAGGTCCGGCGGCGTCTCGTACACCGCGCCGCAGTCCGACACCAGCCGGATCCACAGCTCATAGCTGCCGTCGGCAACCACGAGCCCGCCGTCGTCGCGCCCGTCCCAGCTGAAGCTCAGGGTCTCGCCGGCCGCGATGCGCCCGCCCGCGGAGGTGACAGCGTCGTCAAAGCCGTCTCGGATCTCGGCGACGAAGTCGGCGGTCGCGGTCGACGTGAAGCTGATGACCGTCTGGGTCGGGCGCCCGAGCGTATTGGTCGGCGAGAAGACGCTCGGCTCGATGGTGAGCTCGTCGACCGCCGCCACCGCCTCGCTGACGAACTCCACCGACGCGCAGGCCGCGTTGCCCGCCAGATCGACAACCTCGGCCTCGAGCGTGTGGATGCCGGGAGTCAGCCGGGAGACCAGGATCTCCCCGACCGCCGACACGCCGGTCGGCGACCCGTCGACGAGGAAGCCCTCGCTCCAGGTCGTCTCGCCGGTCGACCAGACGATGGAAAAGCCGCCCTGATCCGGGCACAGCGACTGACCGTCGGTCGGGCTGGTGACGGTCACCGAGGCCGCCCGGTCGACGTGCAGGGTCGCCGACTGGACGCAGGCCGACAGCAGCCCCTGCTCTCCGGGGGCGAATGAGTAGCGCTCGCTGACGACGTGATCGCCTTCCGCAACGCCCGACAGGTCGAGCATCACCCGCCCCGCCGTGCCCGGATTGAGCTCGGGCGAGCCCGCGATGACGGCGCCGTCGAGCAGCAGCTCGTAGCCGGCGACGGCGGCGCCGGTCGGGTCGGTGCCCGGCACGGTGACCTGGAGGTCGACCAGCGAGCCGGGGGTGAACCAACCGAGGCCGCAGCTCCAGGTTGTGCACTCCGCGGGCCTGGACTGTCCTTGGGAGTAGCCGATCATCCCGATGGGATCCGGCGAGCCGCTCGCACACGTCCCGCGAATCAGCGTGAAGCTCGGCCGGCTGACCGCGGCTGCCGGGCCGTCGCGCTCGAACGACGCCGAGAGCGAGACCTGCTCCGCGCCGGCGGGATCGACGCCGACCACCCGGACCCAGTTGGTCGCGTGACCGTCGACCGCATCGCCGTGAATCCTGCACCCGACGTTGACCAGCATCGCCATGCCGGGGTCGAGGGCGCCGGCCTCGACTCCGGGGAATCTCCAGGTCGACCCGTTGTCGCTGGTCTGCAGCTCGATCTCGTCGATCCGCACCGTCGAGATGTTGTGGACCCTGAAGAGATCACCGCCCGAGTCGACGCCCAGGTGCTCGACGGCGAGCGGCGCCCTGGGCACGACGGTGGTGATTGGGCTCGTGATCTCGGTCCCGTCGCGGTTGACGGCTGCGATGCGAACCTCGTAGGGCCGCATCGGGAGGCCCGGGTGCTCCCAGTAGATCGGCAGCGCGCGGGCGTCGATCCGTTCGGTCCGGATCGTCGAGTCGCCGGTCGGCACCGTCACCCGCCGCCAGACGACGGTGTCGGCGAGAAGCAGCGTCCCCGGCTGCCAGTCGCCCGGCGGCGCTCCGCCTTCCGCCGGCACCCGGAAGTCGAGGCGGAGCGTGTCGCGCCACCCGCCCCACACCGTCGACTGGACGAGCAGGGTGGAGTAGTGCGGCCAGAGCACGGCGACGTCCCCGGCCATCAGGCCGTCGGCATCTCGGAGCTCGTTGATGTCCGGACGGTCGGGAAACAGGCACGGCTCGTCGGCGCTCCGGCACGGCGGCTCGGCGATGGCGAGCCCGAGCCGCTCGTCGCGGTGCAGCCGCTCCGCCGTCGAGCGGTTTCCGGCCAGGTCCACCGCGACCTGCCGCACCACCCGCTCCGACCACCACTCGGCCCGCATGTCGGCGGCGAGCGCTGCGGTCGGAACCCACTCGGCGGTATCGACATGCCGGCCCTCGAACTTGGAGCTGTCGAGGTTGTCGTCGTTCACCGACCAATCGACCGGGTTGAAGAGCGCGGAGCGCACGAGGTCGACAGGGGGGTCCCAGCCGGCCGCGGTGGCGATCTCGGCGTCGGTCGGTCGCATCGTCGTCGCGCCGATGTCGAAGGTGATCTCCGGCGGGGTGTTGTCCACCGTCACCGGCCACTCGGCGCCGCGGAAGACGAGCCTGTAGTCGCCGTCGGGCACCGGCCGGCCGGCGTCGTCGAGGCCGTCCCAGGTCGTGCTTGCCGCTCCGGGAGCGCCGGCGCCGACGGGGAGGCTTCGGATGACGCCGCCGTCGCCGTCGACGATCTCGAACAGCAGCTGTGCCGGACGGAGCACGGTGTAGTGCCAGACGAGCTCGTCGTTGACGCCCGGGCTCGACACCGGAGAGACGTGGCGCGCCTCGGTCCACAGCCCGGCGATGTCGCTGACCCCGTTCCAGGTCACCCACTCGGTCGCGCTCCGCTGGTTGCCGGCGAGGTCGCGTGCGGTCAGCCGAAGTCGCCAGACGCCCGCGCTCGGCGGGATCCACGTGCCCCAGCTCTGGCCGAGGAAGCGCTCCCGGGACGGCTGTCCGAGGGGCTCGAAGGCGTCCGGGTCCGACGCCGGCGCGAGCTCGAGGGTGAAGGAGTCGAGGTTTCTGTCGGTGACCGTCAGATAAAGGTCGACCCCGGCGCCGCCGAACCGGACCACCGGCTCGAGGTCGACCGCGAGGTTGGCGGCCGGGCTGCGGTGCGTGAACACGGCGCCGGTTCCCGAAATCCACGGGCTGTACACCCAGCGGTCGTGGGCCGACCACGGGATCGGCTTGATGAACCCCCCGAACCACGGCTCGCCGTGACCCCGCCTCCAGTCGTAGAGCAGCGGGTCGTCGTCGGGGCCGCCGTGAATCGACGAATCGGGCGCGTCGTCGAAGAAGAAGAAGTCGACCTCCACCGCCCGGCCGGCGTTGGTCAGCCGGTACCAGACCTCCGTGTCCGGGTACAGGTCCGGGAGCTCGAACTCCTCAACCACCTGCCCCGCCATCAAATCGACGACACGGAGGAGGCGGAGCGGATCGTGGGTGCAGATCAGCTCGCCGGCGTCGAAGTCGACGACCGTCGACGTCGGGTACGGCGCCCCGGACCTGCATTGAACGTCGAGCTCGCGCAGCTCGGCCGACGGCGTGCTCCCGAGCTCGACGTCGACCGCCGAGATCGACGCGAGGCGATGGATGGCGACGACGGCCCGGCTGCCGCCCGGCGCCCAGTGCACCGTGGGAGGCGAAATCGACGAACCGTGGGGAAACGGGCCGAGCTCGACGATCTCATTGAGGTCGTCGGTCTGCTGCAGCACGACGAGCTTCTCGGGTTGGCTGGTCCGGCTGTCGACCCAGAGGATCCACCGGCCGTCCGGCGACAGGTGCGGCCGGTCCACCGACCCGGTCGGCGGCGGCAGCGGATCGACCGACGGACCGGGGTAGCGGATCAGGCTGTAGGCCCCGTTCCAGGTGATGAAGACCTGATCGTCGGCCGACAGCTGGTGGATCGTCCAGTGTCCGTCGGGCCAGCCCGGCACCTCGCCGAGGCGGGCGCCGTCCCACCGCCAGAGCTTGCGCTGGCTGTAGTCGAGCCTCTCCGTGAGATAGGCGACCCCGTCGGCCGGCGACGGCGTCAGGCTCGTGAATCTCGCGCCCGGGTGGTTGGATGTCGTCGAAACCTGGCCGATGATCAGCGGTTGCCGGACGTCGTCCGTGATCGCGACGTTGTTGACGTCGACCTCGACCCAGGTCGTCAATCCACCGGCCCTGAGCTCGTAGACGCCGTCGCGGACCGTCCCGCCGGTGTCGTTGCGGCCGTCCCAGACGGCGTGCCCCGACGGGTCCACCTCGATGATGCGGATCCGCTCGCCCCACGGATCGACCACCTCGACGGCGTCGACCGGATCGCGGACGAAGATCTCGGTCGCGTCGCGCACGCCGTTGCCGTCGGGCGAGATGAAGCGCTCGGTGACCCACAGGTCGTCGTCCTGGACCATGACCGAGAGCTCGGCGGCGTTGTTGCCCTCGTCGAGCTCGACGATGGCGTCGCTGCCGTCGGCAACGACCACCAGTGTGGCTGCTCCGGCGACGCCGGCGGTGGGCCAGTCGAAGCCGACCTCGGCGATCGAACCGCCGGCGATCCCGGCGACGGTCGCAGTGCCGACGACGACGCCGTCGACGACCAGCTCGACCTCGTGAGCGCCGGCCGGCTGGTCACCGGCGTTGAGCACCGTCGCGTCGACCTCGACCACCTGGCCGGAGTGGGGAAACCGCGGGTCGACGGTGACCTGGCCGGCGGTCACCACCAGGTCGGGCAGGGTCTCGACGTCGAGCACCCGGAAGTCGACGTTGTCGTCCTCGTTGAACTCCGCCACCTCATTGCCGGTGTCGACCTCGAGCCAGACCAGCCGGTCGGCCATCTCGTCCACCGTCCAGTCGGCCTCCACGACGGTGCTCGACCCGGCGGCCAGGCCCGGAAGCACCGCCTCGGCGATCAACGGGCCCGTGCCCGCCTCGTCGAGCCGGAGCCTCACCGTGAAGGCGCCGCAGTCGTTGTCGCTGAGGTTGGCGACCCCGGCCGTGATGTGCACCGGCTGGTGCTGCAGCGCGGGCGCCGGGTCGAAGCTGACGACGGTGTGGCTCGCCACCAGGTTGGGCAGCGGGCTCGGCGCCACCGGGACGCTGATCTCGGCCGCGTTGTTGGACCGGTCGGCGTCGCTCACCAGGTGGTTCGGGTCGACCTCGACCGCCACGAGCCACCCCGGGTCGGCGGTCGGCGGGCGCCACTCGAGGTCGACCGTCCGGGCCTCTCCGGGGGCGAGGGCCGGGTCGAGATCGAGGAGCCGAACCGGGGTCGCGACCGGCGGGTCGCCCGAGGTCGCCGTGACGCCGGCCTGGAGCCCGGACACCGGCTCGGTGCCGTGGTTGACGACGTCGAAGGACAGCATCACCGGATCGCCCGCCACACCGGAGGCCGGGTCGGCGGCCAGGCTGCCGGCGACCAGAGCGGGGTCGAAGGTCGAGGCGAGGCCGAGCTCGACGACGACCCGGTTGTTGGTCGGGTCGACGTCGTTGAGCAGGTCGTCCGGGTCGGCCGCGATCTCGAGCTGGTACGGCCTCGCCTCGGCAAGCTCGACGGTGAGCCGGAAGGGCGCCTCGCCGTCGGGCGGAACCGTCACCGAGGTCGTGTCGAGGGCCGCTGCGAGACCGAGCTCGAAGACCGCCAGCACCGCGCCGCGGGCCTCGGCCCAGCCGGTGTTCCGGACCACGCCGTCGATGACCACGGTCTCGGGCACCCGGGCGACGGCCCCCGGGCTCGCAGTGACGCGGTCGGCCGACAGCACCAGGTCGATCCATGAGGTGTGGTCGCGGAAGGTGACGGGCAGCTCGGCGCTGTTGTTGGACTCGTCGGTCTCGGCCAGCTGCCCGTCGGGATCGACGGTGAACCTGAAGACGTAATCGCCCGGACTGACCTGGTAGCGCAGGTCCCAGGAGTCGGTCACCGTGGCGAAGAGCGAGGCCGGGATGAGCGGCAGCATCCCGTCGAGCGTGGCGACCACGCTGTGGCCCGCGTCCAGCACCTCCCAGCGGTAGCCGACCCCTGCCGGCACGTCCGAGCCGCCGCCGTGGACCGCGGCGGTGAGGGTGAGCTGGTCGTCGGGGAACGGCTCGCCGGGCTCGACGATCAGCTCCGCCGGAGACACCGAGAGGTCGGGCAGGACGAGCGGCGCCAGCGCCGCGATCGCCGTCGCGGTGTCGAACACCCGGCCGCCCCAGCTGCCGTCCGAGCGCTGGCGGTCGGCGATGAAGCCGACCGCGTCGTCGAGGATCTGCTGGCTCAATGCCTGACCGCGGGCGGCGATCAAAAACGAGGCGGTTTGGACGATGTCGGGGTGGGGCTCGCCGAAGCCTCCCTGGCTCCGCCGGGCGAGCAGCCAGCTGACCGCGCTCTGAACCGCGGCCTGGTTCCAGCGCTCGGGGTCGACCGCGACCGCGGCGACGATCGACTCCAGCGTCGGCGAGGCCGCGCCCGGGCCGCCGGCGCGCCACGACCAGCCGCCGTCGCTGTGCTGGCGGTCCCCGATCCAGTCGAGGGCGAGCTCGGCCTCCTGCTGCCGGCCCCCGGCCGCGAGCGCCCGAGCCACCAGCGCGGTGGTCGCCGTGTCGGCCGCGTAGCGCAGGCCGCCGCCCCACGCACCCTCGTCGAGCACCCACGAGGCGAGCTCGTCGAGCAGCCCGGCGGCGGCAGGGTGGCCGAAGCGGGCGAGGATCGCCGCCCTGCGGGCCTCGATCTCGGTCGGCGCGCCGCCTTCGCCGGCGAGGGCGTCGAGCGCGACCGCCAGCTCGCCGCCGTGTCCGCCGTGCGCCGCGAGCGCCTCGACGGCCGCGGCCGAGTCGCGATGGCGGGTCGTCGGGTGATCCTGCCACAGCCCGTCCTGGTCGGCCCGGGACAGCAACCAGTCGACGGCGGCCGCCAGGTCCAGGCTGCCCGGGTTGGCCGGCGGCAGGCTGTTGCGGCCGACGCCGAGCACGGCCCGGCCTCCGGTCTGCGCGAAGAACCCGCGCGCCCAGTCGCCGCGAGCGGCGGCCAGGAAGTCGAGCTCCTCGGCGGTAATCTGGGCGCCCGGCGCCGCCAGGTAGACCACGGCGATCCGGAGCTCGTGCGGGGCGTCGGCGAACGACGGCTGTCTGGGCCCCTCGGCGGCGATGACCTGGTCGAGCGCGACCGTCTCCGGCGCCCCGGTCACGGTCGCGCCGAGCTCGGGGTACTGGTCGGGGGCGATCGCGGGGTTGTCGATCAGGGTCACCAACCCGACCTCGTCCGGTGCGAGCATGCCCATGAGGTAGAGGTCGAGATCGCTGTAGCGCTGCTTGATTCCGACCGCGGTGAAGCTGCCGTCGCCGTTGTCGCGCCAGTCGGCGCCGTACATGTACGACGCGTCCGAGTCGAGCAGGTAGCTCCAGTGGCCGTCGTCGACGCCCTGCAGCGCGCCGCTCACGACGCCCTGGGAGTCGACGAACCGGCAGTGGGCGAGCCACCGGTGGCCGAGCTCGTGGTTCAGGATCGTGAGCAGCCGGCTCTGATCGAGGTCGCCGTTCGGGTCTCGGACCAGGTCGAGACCGTTGGCGTCGATCACGCCCTGCAGCCGGCCGCTGCCGAAGCTCTGGGAGTGGTCGAACAGCCCGAGGCCGATACCCGAGACGTCGTTCTTGACTCCCCAGTACAGCCCGTGGATGGGGTCGCCGTGCTGGCCCCAACCGGCGTCGAAGACGAACGAGGTGACCACGGCGAGAAAGTCGTAGGCGTCGGGGTTGTGGGCGAAGAACGACTGGGCGACCCACTGCCGCGCCTCGACGTTGTCGCCGCCGCCGGACAGGTGCCGGTCGTAGGGTTCGGGGTACGAGTAGGGGAGGACGTAGACGTCGCCGATCCAGGTCCCCTCGGCCAGCGGCGTGACATCGGTGGTCTTGAGCTCTGCCTGCCGGTCGAGAGCGCGGCCGACATCGACCAGGCACGATCCGGCGGGCTCGACCGCGAAGGCGCCGGCGGCGACGGCGCAGGCGGCGGCGGTGACCAGGACGGTCGCGAGGTCAGTCGCTGAGCGTCGAGCGACCTTTTCGAGACAACGCCGCCGCGCGCCGCGCATCGCGACCTGCAGCAGATCACCCGTGAACAGCCCTGGCCGCCGGCCGCGGGACATCGGGCGCCGGTGCGCGCGAGCCCGCGGGACCGCCACGTCAGTTCCTGTCAGACCCGGGGTCGGGCGGTTGCGCCGGACGAACGCCGATCGAGGCGCGATCGGGCGACGGCGCGCCGGTCAGCGCGCCGGGATCGGTGGCCAGCTCTCTCAGCCGGATCGCCCCGTCCGGTCCAAATCTGACGACGATGAGCCGCAGGTGCGGGGCGGCCGACGGCCGGCGGACGGCGAGAAGCGCCGAGTCGGCGCCGACATCGAGCACCGTCAGCCCGGCGGAGTCGAGCCCCTCGCTCTCGCGCAGGACGAGCAGCTCGTCGTCATGGCGAACCACGATCCGCCCTTCGTCGAAGTGGCAGCGGACGATCTCCACGGCGGCCCCCGACTCCGAGATGGTGACCGGGGCGGGGGCGGTGCCGGGGCTCGACGCCGACGCCGCGGCCGCCATCGCTGCCGCCGCGGCGCAGACGACCGCGATTCGCCGGCCGGTCATTGCGGGCGCCCGACGAACAGGTTCCGCAGCCGCCGGCCCTCGCCCGACGGCGTCGCGACCGACCCGCGACCTCCGACCGCGGAGACGGCGTGGCCGGCGCCGGGCGCCGGGTCCACCAGCTGGGACAGCGAGAAGGTGGCGTCGCCGGTCAGGTTGTCGACCACCGAGATGTAGACCGCGCAGTCGACCCAGCCGTTGAGCGGCTCGACGGTGAGCGTGGCGGTGTCGAGGTCCAGGGTCCGCGGCAGCGCCATGACCAGGGGTTCGTGCCGCGCGGCGGTCAGGTGCTCCTGCCGGACGAGCGCCCCCGATCCGTCGAAGATTTTCAACCGCAGCTGCGCCGGATCGGCGCCGATGTTCCAGACGCCGACGTTGGTCCGGAAGCCGTCGACGCCGGGCCGGCCGTGCAGCCGGACCGCGGGAAAGTACGCCACCCAGTCGCCGAGGAAGCCCGTGATCGGCTCGAGGGAGACAATGCCCTGACCGTAGGAGCCGCCGTCGGCGCCGACCGTCGCGATCCTCATCGACGCCGCGAACCCGAGCTCGCCATCGGGCGCCTGCGGGTTGGCGGTCGCCTCGGCCTCGAGCAGGACCGCTGCGTTGCCGTCGAAGCCGAACACCTCGTCCAGGAAGTCGGACCAGCCGACGGTGGCGAGAGGGGGCACGATCACGGTCTCGGTCAGAAAGCTCCCCGCCGTCGACAGGCGGACGGTGACGGTGAGCGCGTGCTCGTGGGGGTTCGCGATGCGAACGGAGGTGGTCCACGTCGTTCCGGCCAGGCCGTCCGTGCGACTCGCGATCGGGAAGAAATGCGTCGCGCTCGCCAGGTCCGCCGCCGCCGCGGGGGCGGCCAGGGCCAAGATGAGACAGAGAATAAATTTGTTCACGACGCCCTCGAGTGAAGTATCGGCTATCGTAGACACGACTGAACTCTCGTGTCAATTAAAAATCCTCGGGGCGCGTCGATGGGCGAGAGCCGACCCCGGGTCGGGAGTCGAGCTGCCCCGGATATCGGGGTCGATTCGAGACGGCGTTGGCGAAACGGTGGGCTTCGTGCAGCCTCGGCTGAACAGCCTGGTCCGGTCTGGCCAGACTAGATCTGGCGGTCTGATGACCATCATCGACATCTCTGAAGCCGAGGCTCGGCTGTCGGCGCTGATCGAGCGCGTTGTCGCCGGCGAGGAGATCATCATCGGGAAGGCCGGCACGCCGAATCTGCGGCACATCCGGGCGCGAAAGATCTCCACCTGAGGTGTGACCTGAGGTGAGCGATTCTCACTCGCGATCTGCAGCAAGCTCCTGCGCTCTGGATGGTTGCGAGAAGACTCGACATACCAAAGGGGATGCCTCCGTTTTTCGCAACCACCAGCGCATCAGGATCCTGGTACACCTCATCCAGCAGAACCGCTCACCTGAGGTCTGTGAGATAATTCTCCCGTGATGTACATCAGGGGTGTCTCCCGAACGGTCGGAGTTGCCGACCTGTGTGGAAAGTGGATGGTGATTCGCACCAAGCCGCGCCAGGAGCGCGTGGCGATGAAGCACCTGGGCCAGCGCGGGGTGGAGGGCTACTGCCCGATGTACCTCGAGCCGAGCTGGAGCCGGCGCGCGGCCAACCGCCCGGTCCCCATGTTCACCGGCTACATCTTCACCCTGTGCACACCCGATCTTCAGCCGAACGCGGTGTTCTACTGCCCCGGAGTCGCCCACCCGGTGCGCTTCGAGGGCCGGCCGGCGACCGTCGAGCAGGCGATCGTCGACGAGCTCCGGCGACGCGAGGGCGAGCGCGGTTTCGTGATGCCGCCGGAGATCGAGATCGGGATCAAGCTCGGCGCCAAGGTGATGGTCATGGCGGGGCCCCTTTCGGGGATGGAGGGGATCTTCCGAGGCTATATGCGCGGTGGCGAGCGGGCGCAGGTGCTGCTCGAGTTCCTGCGCCGGCAGAATCTGGTCGAGGTCGACACCGAGGCCCTTGCCGCGGTGAGAAGGTAGAACGGGCGCCGCGTCCGAGATTTCGGACGCGCGAGCTCGAAGTCATTTCATATGAATAGGTTGCATCTGCAATCATACTGCGGTAGCTATACATCAGCAGTCAATCGAGGGCCGGCAGCGCCCACCCGGATGGAGCTCCGCCGTGGTGCCCGGGGAGCCGCATCGCCAAAGATGAAACCGAGCGCCCTTGGAGCGGCAAGCATCCCTGCTTGCCTGCCCGGGCGTGGCGGCGACGTGAGCGTGGATGGAGCGTCGGCAGGTGGTTCGCGTGTGTCCGGCCTCGACGAAGCGACGCGAGTCCGCGACCGCGGGCGAAACGCCCGCGCGACAATGTGTCGCATGTGGTGAACGGCCTGGACGGTGGGGCAAGCCCCACCCTACTGCGATGTCTGCGATGACAATTAAGAATTAAAAATTAAGAACCTGCGTCTCCGGTTAGGTCAGGTTTGACTGAATCAAGCATGTTTTGGCCG